>JAJTYH010000003.1 GCA_021463465.1 bacterium | reverse complement strand
TCTCCCAGCAGGTAAATCGGAAGCTTAAGAATACCTCATTGCAAGTATCAGATGCAACCAAGCAACGAATTGCTCAATTTTTAAAAGAGGCAACTGATATCCGAGAAATCTATTTCAAATTTATAAATGATGCGAGGTTCAACAGCGCCAAGGTTCAAAAGTATACTCAAAAGACTTTCAGGCGTTTTGAGTTTAAGCAAGAAGATCTAGCTCCTTTGGTCTGGTTACACTTTCAACTGAATGGTACTGGAGATTCATTAAACGATTACACGGTAGTTGACGAAGCGCAGGACATGAATCCGTTCGAAATCTATACCCTATTCTTGGCTTCTCGAAAAGGTAACTTGCTTTTGGCAGGAGACTTGGCACAAGCCATCAATCCGCCATTTGCCATCGCCTCCTGGAACGATGTGCAAAAAATATTTTCTGAAAAAGGCTTGTACTTTCAACTTAATCGCTCTTATCGAAGCACAATTGAAATAATTAGTTATGCCAACGCCATTCTTAAAGGGTATTTTCCTACAGACTATACTTTGCCTGAAGCTGTTCTAAGGCATGGCGAGGAAGTTGAGGAAGTCTTAGGATTCAAGGGTCTAACCCAATTAATCAATTCCGAATTTGAAAAAGGCGTGGCAAGTGTGGCATTAATTTGCAAAGATGAAGCTCACTGTATGGAGACTCGAACGAAGCTTGAATTAAATCACATCAAATTAAAGAAGCCTATCTTTGATTTTTCTCAATCAAACTATCAAACAGGAATACATTTGATTCCTGTAAATAAAGCGAAAGGCCTAGAGTTTGATACAGTTATACTTGTTGATAAAAATCGCTATAATCTGGAAGAGGCTTTGGATGCAAGACTGTTTTATGTAGCATCAACCCGGGCCTTGCATAGATTATATATTTTGAAAAATGACAACCAAGGATAGAGTAGCCCAGCTGTTTTCCAAACTTTTTAATGCCTATTTGACCTACTTTCTCACCTATGCGCTGATAATTTTAGCCGACAAGGATAATATCGCTTCTCCGGGCGGAATTATGTTATTGCTCTTGGTTTTAAACATTGCAAACCTTCTGATCTTCAAAAAATTTGGCCTCATTTCAGATTGGGAAATTTCTGATCGTAAACAGAGACCCCGATTTACACTAGCTGCATCCATAGTGAACCTAGTAATGATTGTGGTAGCCTCTGGTACTAATTCATCACTTCTACTTTCCGTAGCCTTGGCTATATTCGCAATCAATTTCACACAAGGGGTTATTTCTATATTATGGAAAGTAAGTGGACATATGCTTTATCTGGCTTGCCTGGTGTTTACCAGCATCGCACTCTACCCTTCTGCATACTTAATCGTGTTCTGGGGAGTAATACTTGTAATTGTTGCATGGTCGAGAGTACAACTTAAAAGGCATACAGTGGCCCAGGTTATCGTTGGCGCCCTCTTAGGCTTGCTAATTCCCCTGCTACTCCTTTAACGAATAACTAGGACTTACAGGCCCTTGAGGGAACTTCCAATTATCTACCAAAAGACTCAACCAATTCCTTAAGTTCACCATCGGTAAGACCACCAAAATGAGTGACTTCAATAAATAGTCCATCATGATGCAATACAATTGAAGTGCTCGCTGGTAAAACTTCACCGTAGAGAGCTTGCTCGGAGATTGGATCAATATCATTCTTATCATATTTAACTATATAGCCATCAACTGAATCCCCACCAAAAGTCAAAGGAACTTTAGTTCCCTCCTCAGGCACATAGAAATCCGCAACGTCTTGCTTCATTTCAGAAAGCCGGAAGAAAATATCTCCGTTTTTAACAAAGGTTAAGTACATGCTGTCCGATTTACTACCATCAAAAGACTTAGAGGTTTGCACCGAAGCCAATTCACCTCCAAAGACCTTTATCGGCTTAAGTGGAGTAAAACTCAATGCTAAGGCCGCAGTTGAAATTGAATTGTGTTCATCTACGGCAATCTTGGACATTGAGGCATCTGCGTTGGGATTAACTGGCATCTGCGCAACTACTTGATCATAGCTACTTATTTGAACCACCTTGCCTTGTGGATATAAATAATTGTACGTAAAAATACCTGCAACACCAAATAACAGTGCGAGGCCTAAAACTTTAATTAAACTGGACATATTAAGTAAAAATAAATTTATATACGCTGGTTTTGAATCCAGCTTCTGCAACAATTCCTGTTCAAGTCCCTGCCTAAACTCTTGGCGGACTTGGCCGCCTTCCATAACCATACTTTCAATTATTTTTTTGTTATCAACTTTTTTTCTCATTTAAAAGCGTCTTTAATCTTGTTATTGCTCGGTTTTGTATTGTGGTCACATTACTTGCGCTCAGATTTAACTTTTTTGCTACTGATTTAATACTTTCCATTTGCAAGAACCTTAAGGTTACAATCTCAATGTATCTTTTAGGCAGTACTTCTAGCGCTTTCACAGTTTTCAGATACAGTTTGCGCCGATTAGAGGATTTTTGAGGGGTCTCTTGATGATATTCCTCATCCAAAACAACTGTCTTGATTTGAGAGTTTTTTCTCCAAACCTGCCTCAACTTATTTTGTGCTATCCCGAAAAGAAAAGTTTCGAATTTTGATCTGAAATTATACTTTTCAATTGCCTCAATTAGTGCGAAAAAGGTATCACTCACCACTTCTTCTGTAATCTCCCGGTCGTAAGTCCTGGAGTAGACAAATCGATATACTCCATTAATATATTTACGATAAACCAAGGCGAAATCCTCTTTTCTTTTACCTTTCAAGTATCTTTTAACGAGCGAATTTTGCACGGATGTACACTGGGCTAGCTTAGTTGTACTAAGTATATATCAAAGTATGTCACAGTTGTCCTTTTAAAGTAGCGTTGTACAAGGTAAACTACGACAATGAATAATGCGGACTACGATTCGCTTGAATACCGTAAAAAAATTTGGGAAAAGGAGTATCAAGAAAGAAAAGCATTACCTTCTTCCAATACTTTAAATCCTTCTTCATCTTTGAGGCGTTTCATAGAGAAATACCCAAATTTAGTCAAGGATAGTGCGTTAGATTTAGGTTGCGGTAACGGCAGAAATTCAGTATATCTGCTACAGCATGGTTACAAAAAAGTTCTTGCAATTGACCTCTCTGAAACCGCAATTGGCATCGCTAAGAAAGAGCAAAGAAACAATCCCAAGCAAGGTGCTATAGAATACATTGCCAAGGACATAGCTGATGCTTTGGACTCAGTAGACCAAAAGTTTGACTTAATAATAGATATGACAGTACTACATTCACTTACCCTGGATACTAGAATTAAAACCATCTCTCATATTAAAAGGTTACTTAAACCTAATGGACACTACCTAATATTTACTCTTATGGCAAACAGTCCAGCTGTAATTGAGCTTAAAAGGAAAAACCCTGGAGTAGAGCCAAACTCATATCGTTTTGAATATGCAGGAGATGTTATCACTGAGAAAGCTTTTACTTTGGAAGAATTAAAGATGTCTTTTGCACCTTTAGAGTTAATCGAGTTTGAAGAGTATCAAACTGTGACAAAGGCTTTCAGCGGAGAATTTTCTAGAATTTATTTAACTTGTTTATTTAAGAAGAAAAGGTAAATTTAGAGTTATGAAAAAATATTCTACCCCTACCCTAAGATTTTCAGAGATTCAGGCCCCTCAGGGTATAGATGTTGGGCTGGTTCCTGAAGCTATAAATTATTCCGAAGCATTAAAACCATTTGCGACAAACTACACACACAGTGATATTGAAACAATCTTAAATGTCGCAGCTCGTCGACCAAATACAGAGTTCCCTTTGTTTATGGAACAAGTAAATAAATGTGTAATAGAAAGAGACTTCGGACCAGGGACTTTTAACTCTCTAAACCCTGTACATCGAATAATGCAAGACTTTATGCGGAGGTGGTACGCAGCAATTGATCATATCTATGACATGAATATGGCTGAGTTTGATCGTAACGAACTCAGCAATAAAGACTTTATCGAAAAAATTTATGAATCACATATAATTATTCCAAATGTTGATAACTTTGAAAACGAATATACAATTGCTCAACTCACTAATTTGTTAAGGCAAATTATAAATGATCCCGGGATTTATAAAACCATCGAAGAGAGGAATCAATTGTCTAAAAGTTTAAACCGATTAATGACTTATACCATTAACATTAGTTTAAACCTACCAAGCAAGAATGTTAACCGAAACATAAAACTTGTTAAATCGGCAAAGCTGGGAATACATGCATCACACGGAGGTCTTATGTTTGATATGTCTAGTGTATCATTAATTAAAACGGTAGGATTTGCAAAAGCTAGAAAAGCGTATATCCAAGCAAAAAAGGCACATCAAATTAAAAATGATTTTTTAGGAATTCTTGAAGATTCAGAAAGCGGTGCAGCGAACTTATTTTTAGGACTTTCAAATGAATTTGGAGAATGGCCAAGTAATGCTCTTAAAAATAGCGATTTAAAATCATTTTACGATTCAAAAGAGTACTCAGAGTACATCAAAAAAACTTTTCCTAAGACTTCACAGTATCTTTTAAACCTTCAAAGGAAATTACTAAGCAACGTTGGTTTAAATAGTCACCTGAAGGAGATTTGTCTTTTACCAATTAAGTAATGTTTTTCATGACTTAACAATGCCATATCATGATGATATTTGTATCGCATAAAAAGTAGATAGCAAAGAAATCTATGCTTAGTTGACAATAATTATAAGCTTAGGACCCAGTTCTCAAACGAGTTTCTTTTAAGTCTAAACATATCTTGTTAGTGTGCAGTTGCAAGAATTGCTCGTTTTTTGATTGTTTACCAAAGTTTTGAGGTAGTAGTTCGTTTGAGTAGTACAAATAATCAGGGGCGTGTGTAGCTATAACCTGGGACTTACCGTTTTTTATTCGCTCAACTGGGTCACTAGCATTACTCGTAGTATACAATTGCTTAACTTGGTGAGTTCCGTAGTCAGCAATAATGTATCTTTCGTCGTCACATGAAGCCTTTCCTACTTCAAGCTCAACTGGAATAGCTCTATTCTTGTCTAGGTGTATCGTGAGTTTGGCCCCAAAACCAAAACCCTGATTGAAAAATTTAAATTTGGTGGATAAATCACTACATGATTCAATGGCACAACTTTTCAACTCAACATCTGGAAGGGCACTAATAAATTTGAGTACGATGTTAATCATATGGAACCCTAAATCTAATTCAGGTCCTTCTTGCAAATATAAGTGCCGTTTAAAGATTTTCAACTGTTCCATAACAGAACCATAGTACTTGTGGCCTTCAAACATCCTAATAATAAATTTATGAGGTAGGCCTTCTTCTTTAACAAGTGAACTGATGAAAATATCAGCCCTACTGAATGCATATTTTGAGGAGAAGTACAAACGATTACCATAAGATTCTATGAGATTTTTATAGACCTGGAGGTCAGCTTCGTCAATATAATAAGGTTTTTCAATAAAAACTTTTTTATTATCAAAAGCTCTCGTATCCAAAACTTTCTTAACCAGCTGACACTTTAGATGCGAGGGTATTAACAGCGCTATTGCATCGAAATCACCTTCCAACGGTATCGAGCTGAAGGTGTGCTCTATATCATTTGACTTCAAATATGCATGCCTAAGCGAGGGGAAGCTTGACTCAAATTGTTCAGGCTCTTCAAGACTAATCACTCTGTCAACCTTCACCTGATTTGCTGCTAGAGCTTTGAACCAGTATTTCTTGAACACATTTCCACAGCCTATTACACAAAAACTCAGTGGGGTAGTTATGTTATTCCTGGTAGTTTTCATAAGCTTTCTTTTGATTTACTATCATAATTGATTTAATAATGCTTTAGCAAGAGCTTTTAGGATTTTAATCGAAGTATCTTTACTTAATACCCAACGGTGTTGGCTCCACTCTATTGAGCAATTCGCCTCATATTTACTAATTCGTAATAAAAAACAGAATGAACTTGAGGCCATTAAGATAGTATTTTTTGAGGTAAGGAGTACACATGATTCCAAATGTGTTTAAGTTTGAGATGAAAGTACCTTTTAATTCGATATATTACTGACTCACAACACTATCAACAGAAGAAAAGTTACAGGCTAAAAATCATAATTGGTGAGGCGCCGGGGACTCGAACCCCGCACCAAATGGTTAAAAGCCATTTGCTCTACCGGATGAGCTAGCGCCCCACATCAAACTTCGTATTATATTACAAATTTCTTAATAGGAGCAAATGATTTTCGATGAATTTCACAAATTCCGTATTTATTTATTGCCTCAATATGAGCCTTAGTGCCATAACCAACATGAAGTTCAAAGCCGTAGCAGGGGTATTTAACAGCGTATTCACGCATAATTTTGTCTCTTGTAACTTTTGCAATAACTGATGCTGCAGCAATACTGTAGTGAAGGCTATCACCTTTGTCCACCTTATACATTTTATAACCTTCAATGTTTGAAACATTTTTTCCATCAACAATTAAATAATGAAGGGCATTCAATTTCAACTTTGTCTGGTTTAACGCTAAAATCATAGCTTTTTTCACTGCACGTTGTAAGCCTAGCGCATCAATTTCATAGCTTTCCACTACACCAATTCCATATCCACTAGAATTAGTTTTTATCAGATTAAATGCCCTTTCCCTAGCCTTTTTACTCATCATTTTGCTATCCGTAACGCCATCAACTATCTGTTCAGGTTTATGAATTACGACGGCAGCAGCAACTACTGGTCCTGCAAAAGGACCTCTTCCTGCTTCATCCAACCCCGCAACATTTAAAAAACCACTACTCCACAGTTTCTTTTCTAATGCTATTGTTGGAAAAACCATGCTTGATAATATCATTTACAATGTGTAGTATGAAATATATTAAGTTAATCTTTCATAAATATGACAGATAATTTTGGATCATTTGTTAAAGGTGCTTTAGTTGGAGCATTGGTGGGAGCTGTAGCGGGTGTTTTACTTGCACCTAAAGCTGGCGAAGAGACTCGAAAGGATCTTCATAGGTTAGCGAAGCAATGGGCAGAGAAAGCCGCTGATATGTACGAGGATGCTATGGATATGGTTTACGAGAAGGCATTAGCCCTTAAAACCGTTGGAAAACGTTTAGACGAGAAAAAGTACCTAGAGATGGTAAAAGAAGTTGTGGATGAGCTTAAGAATGATGGTAAGGTAGCTGGAGAAGTCGCTACACGACTTACATCACAACTTAAACGAGATTGGAATAAAGTCAAGAAAGCTTGGGCAGGCGAAGTAGCTTAAATGGAGCGAATCTTCGATTTGACCTAGTAATCTATGATAAGGGTAAAACGGATTGGTTAGCATTGTGTTGATTTCATGTTTGTTTTTTTGATTTACGATCCAAACATACTCATAGAATAAAAGGTTAGATAGTCTTTCATCTAGCGATGCCAGGGTTGCATATAAATACTCACTTTCTCACTCTTCCCAAAAAGCTACTGATTTTAATCCACTCATGTCATTAGGGATTAATCCACCTTCACCCTAGCACCATATAAATGCTTGAGGGCATATCATGGTTATTCCGCAATATCTCTCACATCATTAGCTTTTTTCTCATTTCCACTCTATTCCGAGTTGATTTTAAATCAGCTTCGGTCTATAGCGTGTACTACTAATTAAAATCCCTTTGTGATAGACTAAAAACAGTGCGAGAGTAGTTCAATTGGTTAGAATGTCTCCTTCCCAAGGAGAAGGTTGCGGGTTCGAGTCCCGTCTTTCGCTTTTTTGCCCCCTGTTCTTTTTCTTTTGATAAAAGTGTTATAATAAAAGGAATACTACTCAATTCCCGCATATGATTACCAACCTTCACACAAAACTAAAAGGTAAAGCTGGCGACTTTCTCATTACCGACGAGGTCTTAACTAAGAACATATATATGAGACGAGGGCAACATATTCCTGACTTGCTCGCATTAAATAAGAGAAGACTAACAGAAAATTTACCTTCAAAAACTTTTTATCGTCCCTCCCTATATGTCACATCAGGCTGCTCATTAGCTGTTATGACTTATGTCGTTAAGGCTGTTACCAAAAAGAATTACGAGGTAGCTGATATAGAAAAAGTTGCAATTAAATACGGGTACGGGTATGACGGCTTAGGTGACGAAGAGTCGATGGCGACACTAAACGAATTTGGTATTAAGTCCTACAACAAAAACATTAAAAGCAGCCATCAAATTGAAAAACTACTTAAAGACAATTTAGTAATTGCTTCAATCTGGGCTAATTATGGAAAGACAATTCGCGACTATTACGATGACACTAACATGTGGGAAGGGGCTCACTATGTACTTTTTACACAATCTTTCACACATAAAGGAAAGAAGTTGTTTGCCACCATTGACAATCAATGGGAGAAAGACGCTAATCCGTGGGGTTATTCAGCAATCGGCCATAAAGGATATGAGCAGGTACGGTACTGCTATTTATCAGATGAGCTACTTTTGGATAAGTATAGTGTTTGCCCAAAAAATCAGGTTTGGAATGCCGGGATGGTAATAGTAGTTCCAAGAAAGCAACGTATTAGCTTGAAATAAAATTAAAGGGTTACGAAATAAAAACCTTACAGGGCGACGCGGAGGTGAGTCAATTTTGGACTGGCCTAAAAGCTTCTAATCAATTGAAAATCATAACATCTATGTTACAATAACTACCATGCTGGTGTAGCTCAGTTGGTAGAGCAACTCTTTCGTAAAGAGTAGGTCGACAGTTCAATCCTGTCCACCAGCTTTTATTAGTAATAACAATGTATTCACCTTCATATACCATAACCCATCTTATACTCAATTACATAGTTAAAATTGAGCTGGCAGTTGCTCATGTCAATTCCGTACATTTGCCAAATACCAATTTTCAACATGTTTACGAGAAATTGCACGCAGAGGATATAGACAAACTTGGCGAATTAATTGCATACCCAATCGGATACAGTAAATCTTTGGATGTACAAAGAGGTAGAATTATGCCTTCACTTAAACCTAAACTAAGAATATTTACCAACTATCGTAGCACCCACGACTTCATTGACTCATATACTCCTGCTAATTTCATTAAACCCTCTTTTGATCTTTCCGTCCATATCAATAAACTTGTAATGAAGGGTATTGTGGATGATTGGGATATTTCAAAATTAAGAGGGTTTTCTGATAAACCAAATGAAACTCTGGATACTTGGTATAAATATCGTGATTTCTTTCCTAATCTTGATCCCAAAAAACACTTCAGTGAGGTTTATGCTTGGATTGATAATCCTAAAATAAAGGTAAACAAGCTTATTCAAACAGCAACCCTTCTCTATGAATACATAGATAAAGCACCTTTTTATTCAGGTAACCAAATCACTGCCCTACTCTCACTGGCATGCACATTAAAAGCATATGGTTACAACCCTAAAAATCTCCTCCCATTAGCTAAATCTATATACTTCATTTCTGAAGATTTAATCGCCGCATACAAGATAAGTAAGAATAAACGTGACTTAACGGCTTTCATTGAGGCATATCTATACACACTTTCTCTTACAACCACAGCTGTTTCCAACCTCTACAAGGATGTATATGAGAACAAAGCTACCAATGTAGGTCAGATGCAGCAGTTATTTAATCAAAGACAGCTCAAAACAATTGAGTTCTTAGAAGTTGAAGGGAAGATTACTCGCCGCGAGTACAGTAAATTGATGGGAATATCCTTTATGACAGCTTTCAGAGACTTACAAGAATTAATGGACAAAGGATATATAGTACAAAAAGGGAACGGCCGTGGCACTCACTACACCCTCCCACAAACCAAAGCAGTACAAGCAGAAGATAATATTCAAATAATAAAATAGCTGTGATAATATACCCGCATGCAGACAGGTCTTTACGAGCCCGTAATCGGTCTTGAAATCCATATACAATCTAAAACCCTTTCTAAAATGTTCTGCGGGTGCGATGCACGATACTTTCAGAGCGACCCCAATACCCACACTTGTCCAGTATGTTTAGGACTACCTGGAGCACTTCCTGTGCCCAACAAGGCTGCGATTAATTACTGTGTTAAGCTAGCGATTGCTCTAAACTGTAAAATCAACGAAAACACTAAGTTTGACCGCAAAAACTACTTCTATCCTGACTTGCCTAAAGGATTTCAGATTTCCCAGTATGACTCACCAATCGGCCACACTGGTAACATGGAGATTCCGTCCCCATCAGGCAATAAAACAGTACGTATTACACGAGTGCATCAAGAAGAAGATACAGGCAAATCAATACATGAGAATGGTGAAACTTATCTGGACTACAATAAATCTGGAGTACCTTTGATTGAAGTGGTAACCGAACCTGACTTTAATAACAAAGAGGACGTAACCACATTTGCAAAACGTTTAAGACAGATTGTCAGATATCTAGATATTTCAAATGCGGATATGGAAAAGGGTGAGATGCGATTTGAGCTTAATATCTCAGTTAAATCCAGTAGCACGAAAGAATTACCGAATTATAAAGTTGAGGTAAAAAAC
This sequence comes from bacterium, assembly GCA_021463465.1. GTDB lineage: Bacteria > Patescibacteriota > Dojkabacteria > SC72 > SC72 > JAJTYH01. The sequence continues at coordinate 442,444 of JAJTYH010000003.1, read as the reverse complement.
ATTGGTTCTATTTCCGTTTTGGAAAAAGTTATTGAGTTAGAAATTGAACGTCAGTCTGAAATATTGGAGAGTGGACAAACTCCAATTCAGGAAACCCGAGGATTAATTGATATGTCAGGGAAAACCGCTTCACAAAGAACCAAAGAAGCAGAAGCTGGTTATAGATACTTCCCTGAACCCGATATCCCACTAATCGAACTGAATAAAGCATATGTTGAACGGATTAAGGCTGAAATAATCGAACTTCCTAATGAAAAACTTGCTCGATATATCAATAAGTTAAATATTGATCGTGATATTGCAGAAAATATAATTTCCGACCCAGAAACATATCAAGCATTCGAACAAGCTATATCAAAAATAGATAATACGATTGTGCCTCTATTTGCTAAATGGTACGCAGTAGAATATTTCTCGCTTGATCAAGCACAAAAACATAATGACTTTAAATTGGAATGGCTCACTGAAATTATTAAGAAAGTTGAACAGAGAGAAATTACCCGAACTTCAGGCAAAGAGGTACTACTCGCTTCATTTACCACTGGCGTGATGCCAGATAAAATCATTGAAGAAAAAGGGCTAAGAGTAATAAGTGATAGTAATGAGCTGGAATCGGAAGCTCAAAGAGTTCTGGAGGGAAATCCCAAAGCAGTATCAGATTACCAAAAGAATCCTAATGTGCTAATGTTCTTAGTCGGACAGGTCATGAAAGCAATGGGTGGAAAGGCTGATGTAAAAATAGTTACTGAAATAGTTAAATCCAAACTTAAATCAAATGGCTAAACAGATAACAACTGAAGATATAAAACGGATTGCTCGTTTAGCCAATATCAATCTTTCACCAGAAGAATTGGAGACCTTTACGGCACAAATTGGGGATATCCTGGCTTACGTAGACAAACTTTCTCAGTTAGATACCAAAGGTGCTGTGTTTAAATCTCAAACTGATTTATCAAATATTTTTAGAGAAGATATTGTTGAAGAGTCACTCAGTAGCGATAAAGCTACTCAAAACCGTCCGAAATCATCTAAAAAAGGGTATATTGCAATCAAAAGCGTTTTAAATAAATGAAAAGACCATTTGAACTAACAGTAAAAGAGGCACTTGAATTGATGGAGAAAGGCGAGCTCACTGCTAAGGAGTTGGTTACCAGTTGCTTAAATCGTGTCAGAGATATGGAACCTGAAATAAATGCTTTTATCACAATTTGCGAAGACAGTGCTTTGAGAAAAGCATCTCAAATTGATGAGGCTCGAAAAAAAGGTGAAATTCTAGGAAGACTCGCAGGTATTCCTTACACAGTCAAAGATGTCTACAACACAGAAGGTATCCAAACAACTGCTGGATCCAAAATTTTAGAAGGTTACATTTCCCCTTACAATGCAACTATCATTGAAAAACTTGATGGACAAGACGCTATCCTCATTGGAAAAACCAATTGCGATGCTTTCGGTTTTGGATCATCTACTGAAAATTCTGCTTACGGTGTTACACGTAATCCCCACGATACTGAAAGAGTACCTGGTGGTTCAAGTGGAGGCAGTGGTGCAGCTGTATCTTATGGTGGAGGATTATTTTCGATAGGAGAAGATACGGGAGGTTCAATCCGATGCCCAGCATCATTTTGTGGAATAGTTGGTCTCAAACCAACCTACGGCAGAGTTTCCAGGTTTGGAGCCATTGCTTACGCCTCTTCGTACGATAGTGTTGGCCCAATGACTAAGGATGTATATGACAATGCTTTAATCCTAAGCGTAATTGCTGGTAAAGATTCAAAGGACGCTACTTCTTCACCCCTTCCAGTACCAGATTATACATTAGAAATGGAAAACACTTTGAAGGGTAAAAGAATCGGGATAGTCAAAGAGTATATGAATCAAGGTGTTGATACTCAGGTAAAACAAGCAATTGATCAGGCAATCGAGAAGTTTAAAGGACTTGGATGTGAGATTGCAGAAGTTTCTTTGCCTTATACAGAATATGCTATTGCCGCTTACTATCTGATAGGTATCTCTGAAGCAAGCTCAAATCTTGCCAGAATGGATGGCATCCGTTTTGGACCTATTTCCGAAGGAAGTGACTGGCAAGAGAGATATATGAATACCAGGGGCGAAAATTTTGGAGCCGAAGAGAAACGTAGAATTATACTAGGAACTTATGCGTTATCAGAGGGATATGCAGACAAATACTATCATAAGGCTCAACAGGTAAGAGCCCTCCTTAAAGCTGATATGGTTAAAGCTTTTGAAAATGTCGACATACTCTTAACGCCAACTATGCCAATATTACCTTTCAAGTTCGGAGAAAATAGCAGTGATCCACTTAAGATGTGGCTTCTAGATGCTTTCACTGTGACCATAAACCCAGTAGGAGTACCTGCTCTATCAGTCCCATGCGGAAAGAGTGAATCAGGTTTACCTATCGGAATGCAGCTCATTGGAAACCATTTCAGTGAAGAGCTTCTCTACCAATTTGCACGCAACTTCGAGAAAGCCTGATTTTGCAATAAACGTTGGTTTCATATAGAATTATCTGCTATTTTGCCGGGGTGGCGAAACTGGCAGACGCGCATGGCTTAGGACCATGTGGGAGTAAAATCCTTTGCAGGTTCAATCCCTGTCCCCGGCACTTACTTAAAAACAAACATAATGATTAAAAATCTAATCTCACCTTTTCAAAAAGTGCTTTTAGGTAGACGTCTATGCGTGGGTTGTACTCAACCTTTAGATAAGGCCAAGAAACTGGGAAGCCTTTCTACAACTAAAGAAGTTATTGAGTGCAGATGCAAGCGCCGTTACATTTACGATCTTGAACTTAACAGCTTCAGAAGGGCTTCTTTTGATGAAGAAAAACTTTTCTTTATGAATAAAAAACAGTAGAATGCAGGGTTGCCGCTATCGTCTAGTGGTTAGGACGACAGGTTTTCATCCTGTAAACCAGGGTTCGATTCCCTGTAGCGGCAGATATTTTAAATAAAAACTGCCGTAAATGTACGAACAAGTACAGGAACAAAAAACCCCTCTCGAAACATTAACTTCCATACTAGCTGGCATCGGATCATTCATTTTCTCAAGTATTGAAGCCATCGTTGTGGCTTTGGCTATTTCAGTAGTTTTATATCTGTTCTTCATGACACCACATGAGGTAGTTGGAACCTCTATGTTTCCTACCTATCATAATGGAGAGCACTTAATTGCCAACAAGGTGATATACAGACTCACAAAGCCTGTGCGAGGCGATGTAGTCATTTTTAAATATTCAAACGAACAAGACTTCATCAAACGTATAATAGGCATGCCAGGAGATACTGTATCTCTCAGAGACGGACGCTACTATATCAACGGAATACTCCTTGATGAAAGCAAGTATTTAGACAGTACAGTTTACACTAGTGGCGGAGAATTTCTTCATGAGGGAGAAGAGGTCGAAATACCCTTAGGTATGTACTTTGGTAGTGGTGATAACCGACCACACAGTTCAGATTCTCGCGCATTCGGACCTATAGAAGAACAAAGTATTAAAGGCAAGGTTTGGCTTATCTACTACCCGCTTGAGCGCTTCCGCTTCGCGGAACATGTAAAATACGAGGAATAGCTTTACACCTCGTGTGAAACAATCTATACTGAAAATCAATGAAGACTTTTGTTATAGCAAATCAGAAAGGTGGCGTTGGTAAAACCACAACAGCTATCAATCTTGGAGCCAATCTAGCGCTTTTAGGCAAAAAAGTTCTTCTAATTGATTTAGATCCTCAAGCGAATCTGAGTTCTGGAATAGGCTTTTCTCAACAGTACGACAAACAAAGCTGGGATAACAAAAGTGAACCTCCGTACAAAAGTATTTATAACGTTCTTGTAGAAGGAGCTTCAATGTCTTCAGTTTTTGTGTCCACCTCAATTCCTAACCTATTTTTAGTTCCATCACATCTTTCGTTGGCTGGAGCCGAGATTGAGATGGTGAACATGCTTACACGAGAACAGCTCCTTAAAAAAGCTATATCCCAGTTAAAAGAATCCATAGATTATGCAATCATTGATTGTCCGCCTTCGCTCGGACTACTTACAATCAATGCATTAACAGCAGCTGACAAAGTAATTATCCCAGTACAATGCGAATATTTTGCTCTTGAGGGTTTAGGTCAACTCCTTGAAACAACCAAGTTAATCAAGGGAATTAACCCTAACCTTTCAATCGGAGGTGCAGTACTAACAATGTACGACAGCCGTACGAAGCTTTCTGAGAGTGTGGTAAACGATGTAAAAGATTTTTTTGGAGATATTGTCTTTCAATCAATCATCCCTAGAAACGTAAGACTTTCTGAAGCACCTTCACACGGCAAATCAATTGCCGATTACGATCCCAAATCAACCGGTGCGATTGCATATAGAAAATTGGCCCAAGAATTTATTAAACGTTTTGCTTAATTTAAATAACTACAATTAAAACATGCAAAGATTAGGTAAAGGTCTGGCTGCCCTTATTAGTTCACAAGAGATTTCTAACGAATCAGGAGCATATAACGAAGCTTTTGATATTGCCTTTATCTCCCCCAACCCCTATCAGCCCCGAATGCATATTGAGCCAGAAGACCTAATTCAGCTCGCAGATTCCATTAGAGAACACGGAATTATCCAACCATTAATCATCACTCGGGATGAAAAGACAGGAAACTACTTTCTAATCGCTGGTGAACGCAGATTCAGAGCCGCTCAACTAGCAGGACTTAAGAAAGTGCCCGTTGTATTGAAGGAAAGCTCGCCACAGGAAATGCTTGAGCTTGCACTTATCGAAAATATACAACGAGAAGACCTTAATCCTTTAGAACAAGCTGTAGCATTCAAGCAGTTAAGTGAACAGTTCCACCTTACTCACGATGTAATCGCTCGTAAGGTAGGTCTCAGCCGAGTGGCAGTCACTAATAAAATGCGTCTCCTGACACTTCCCGATGTTGTTAAAGAGGCGGTACTTAATGAAAAGATATCAGAAGGCCATGCACGAGCTCTAATGGGTTTAACCGACAGTGCTTCACTAGTCGCCGCAATGAATATTGTGCTTAGAAAAGAGATGAACGTGCGCGACACAGAACTTATGGTTCGGAAAATCAATTTCGGTAAGGCATCTACACGAAAGAACGTGCGAAACCTAACTCAACAGATGATTGACTTTAGTAAAGCTCTGTCCAAAAAACTTGGGTATACCGTTGAGATAAGTAAACAGACTACTGGTGGAAAAATAAGCATTCGTTATAACACCGATAAAGAATTAGAGGAGATTACTAAAAGAATGCTTAGCTAAGCGCTGACTTCTTGACGAAGTTTTTCATAACAGACAACCGCAGCACTGGCGCTGACATTTAGTGAACCGATACCTTCACGCATGGGAATAGAGATTTGTTGATCCACTTTTTCAAGTACTTTAGACGAGATTCCTACGTCCTCAGCACCTAATACGAATGCCACTCCTCCCTTTAAATCAGTTTCATAAAAGCTTTTACCCTCCATTGTCAAAGCCATAATCCTTACTCCATTTTTTTGGAGTATCTTTATGGCTTCGAAAATACCGATTTCAACAATAGGAATTCGAAGCGCCGCACCCATAGATATTCTCACTGATTCACCTGTAATGAAGTTATCACGACTAATTGGAGTAACAACGCCGTTAACGCCGGCGGCAAAAGCAGTTCTAAGCACTGCAGAAATGTTCTGTTCATATTTCAAATGATCGAGTAAAAGGAAAAACGGCGTCATATTCTGTGAATAAAGCTTATCCAACAATTCACGCAATCCCCACTGGTTTTCAGCTTGGGTCATAGCCACTACACTCTCTACACTGCCTGCTTTCGTTATACGGTTTAAACTTCGTCTGTTGATATCAATTACCTGTACCTTCTGTTTGTGAGCCATCTCAACTATTTCACGTGTTTTAGGGTCCTTGTAGGCATTTTGTGCAATATATATACGGTCAATTGGCTTGCCGTCTTTGAGCAGCTCTAAAATCGCATTCTTACTCTCGATTTGGATAAATTTTTGCCTGGGCATTTTTACTTGGTCACTACGTCAACATAATACCTAGATCGCTTATAACCTGACATTCGGCGAAAAGCGACTACACCATCAGCCACAGCGTAAATTGTGTGGTCACGACCGATTTTAACGTTTTTACCTACATGATACACGGTACCACGCTGTTTAACGATTATATTGCCTATAACTACGGTTTCCCCACCAAACTTCTTGACTCCTAGTCGCTTGCCTTCCATGTTTTTCGTCATGGAGACTGCACCAGCGCCTTTTACCTTTGACATATTAACATCTAATCAAATAAGCTAGTTTCGCTTAGAAAGCACAAAAATATTGCGTCTAATGATACTATCTGACCTGCTCCATTGCAAGGGCTCTCCCCATTTTTTGTTAAGAATCGTCCATCTTTTACCTACAAAATCCGATACCGAAAGGGTCATCCATCCACGGGGAGTTCGATATGAAGGCACAATTATTACTGCATTAAAGTTTGAGAGCTTAGAATGTTCTAAAATCTCGAAAAGCGCGACATAAAGGGACTTAACGCCTTCGAGTAATGCACGAGCTCGTTTTTCCCCGATTGTCTCAAGTGCGGGAGGACCCATATACGGTTCACATACCAATCCGTCAAAATCAGTCTTACGTAGTAACCCTAATATATGGCTGTCTGGCTTTAAGATATCCATCTTAAAAACCTTATATTTCGTGCTTTTATTCCCCTCTTTTGCTGCTAACCACTCAATGTTGGCCTCTGACATTCTAACGGCCTTACTATCAATATCTGATCCGATCACATGGATGCCTTGTTTAAAAGCTTCTAAAAGAATAGTTCCTGAGCCACAGAACGGATCCCACAGAGTTTGGTTGGGCTTTAAACCTGCTAGATTCACCATCATTCTAGCTAATTTAGCAGGAAGTACCCCCATACGTTTATCAGTATAAGGTTTGTCGTATTCCAAACTAGCAAAACTTTCAATATCTTGAACTCCCAAACTCATTCCGTAATTGAGCTTACCGTTAGCTTTGAATATCTCCATAAGGAAACCTCTCTCCAAAATCTTCTCCTTTTCAACAACAATTGCGCTTAGTACCATAGAGGTAGCAAACAGATATTTAGATGCTACATTATTCGCTTTTAAGTTCTTCTTAATCTCTTCACAGAACTTCTTACCGCTGCTGTAATCAAATCCGTCAACTTTACCGTAAACATTTACACCAAAAGTAACTTTCTCTTTGTCCATAAACGGTGCAAGGAACTGACCATTCTCATCGATGACTTTCCCAAAACCCAAAAAACCACCAAGGCGTTCAAATACTTGTTTTAAATCAGCTTCTAAAGAATTGGTTTTAACAAAAATTACCGAAGGAGCAGCATACTCCAGGGTAAAATCTTTTACATATAAAGGGAGAACAGATAGTAGCTCAGCTTTGGAAAGCGTGAAAAGTCTTCCGGGCAGGAAATAGTAGGTCATTACTTTTCTTTAGCCAGAATTTTCTTAACTAAAAGCTTGGTCAACAATGCCCGACTGCCTGATCGTTTGTGATATCGGCTTTTGGCTGTGTATTTAAATGTATCAACCTTTTCACCTTTAGTCTGTGAAGCAATTTCAAATTCTACTTTGGCACCAGTTATATAAGGTTTTCCGACCTTAACATTATCATCTCTTACAAGTAGTAAAACCTTATCTACAACAAACTTTTCACCTTTGTTACCACTGACCTTTTTAACAGTATATGTCTTATCAGGGGCTACCAAATATTGGTTACCTGAAACTTCAACGACTGCAAATTCTAGTTTATTTTCATTAGTATTTTTCTTTGCCATAGCGGGATATATTAAAATATATGCTCACATATGTCAACTTTTAGGCTTATACATTTGACTATTCTTTACATTTGCGATTATGGACTGAATCAGTCCTAAAGAAAAAAACGTCACAATTGTTATAGTTCCACCTGCGCTCATTAAAGGTAAAGGAATACCTGTGGCAGGCGTAATTCCAAGGTTAGTGCCCAGATTAATAAAGAGCTCTAAAAGAATCTTTAAACCCACAGCCACAAGTACAACCGTAGCAAAATCGTGAATCGGAAACTGAAGAGCAATACTAAATATAGCCCAAAAGAGTGCAAAGTACCCTATAAGCAGAAGTATTGATCCTACTAATCCAAACTCTTCGGCGTAGGTAGCAAAGATAAAATCGGTCTGATGGAAGGGCAAAAACTGTAAACGAGATTGAGTTCCATTGGCAAACCCTTTTCCCCATATCCCACCAGAACCAATCGCTATTTTCGACTGTTCAACGTTAAATGCACTGTTCGCGTTAGCCTCAGGGTTCTGAAACGCCACAATACGTTGTTTCTGATAATCGCTTAGAACATTATTCCACAAAATCGAACCAACACCTCCTAATATAATTGAGATAACAACCGCTACAATTACCGGAATCTGCCAATTCTCGCGTGTATTGTAAACAAAAATCGCAACAATGAAGCCTACTAAAGTAACAACTAAGTACGCAGGTTGAGCAAAGGCTGTAAGTGCAAATAAGCCAGCAAAAACCAAAAACATTATCAACATTAATAGAATATTGCGTAGTTGATCCTTCATGGAAAGAAAGACCGTCACAAACCACAAAATCAATGTAATAGCGGCCATACTACCGTGAGGCTCGAGATAAATAAGCAAGACAATAGGCAGTACTACCAACAGTGAGGCAACAAGTTTAAACCATTCGGTAAACTTCCGTTCTACGTAAAAGATGTGGGCGGTAACTATGATAACTGTTAATTTTGCAATTTCAGAAGGTTGAAGCTGTACGCCTAAAAATGACATCCATCGACGAGCACCATTTACTTCCTGACCAAACAGTAAAGTAATTATAAGTAGTAAAAGGGTGAACAGGTATAAACCCAATACCAACGGGCGATAATTGAGTAAGCTGAAATCAAAGTTCACAGCACCTAAACATATAACCACTCCTATCAGGACAAAAACAGCTTGTTTAACAAAGATATTGTCCCACCCAAAGGTGAAACTATTTCCCAAAATTGTTGAGAGTAGTGTGACTAATCCCAGCAAAGATATTACAAGGGAAATTAAGAAGATTACTGGATTGACTCTATTCATTTAGCTGGTTTACTCTCTACGTAGCGTTTAATCAAATCCAAAAGCAATACGGCAGAATCGTCAGCTTTTCCCAATAAAGGGATGAAATCAGGCAAAATATCGGCAGGCATTATTAAGTACAAAATCCCAAAAATTAACAACCAGTTATCTTTTAAAAAACCTTTAAATCTTTCCATTTGCGAGTCGCTAAATTATTTGCGTTTTCGCATGAAAGCCGGAACATCATCGAGCTCATCAGTGCTATCTAGCTGGAACTCTTCAACCGAACTTGTTTTCTCTTCGACTCTAGATGGCACATCGTCATCTTTCATCATCTCTACTTGATCGGCTTCGAAATCATCATCATCAATAACTGCATTATCATTAACTACCCTATCCGACTTTACGAAAGCCTTTTTACTGTAAACTTGGCGGTTACTATCAAAGCCTGTTGCGACAATAGTAATACTTAGTTCTTCTCCCAAAGATTCATCAATCTGAACACCAAAGATGACATTGGCAGAAGGATCAATAGCTTCTTCAATCAGTTTGGCAGCCAATTCAACCTCTTGCATTGAAAGATCCGGTCCACCAGCGATGTTGTATAGTACACCTGTGGCACCTTCAATCGAAATCTCAAGCAAAGGGTTGGTTGTAGCTTGACGAGCCGCTTGTTCAGCTCGGTCATCTCCTGTAGCTTTACCAATACCCATAAGTGCAGAACCGGCATTTAGCATAATTGATTTCACGTCGGCAAAGTCTACATTGATAAGTCCTGTACCTGTAACCAAACCTGAAATGCCCTTTACACCTTCAGACAGAATACTATCTACTCGCTTCATTGCCTCAAGGAAACTAATTTTCTCAGTAATGATATCCAAAAGTCTCTGGTTGGGAACAACGATTAAAGTATCTACCTTATCTCTTAGCTCAGCAATCCCTTCTTCAGCAACTTCGGCTCTATGTCGACCTTCAAAAGAGAAGGGCTTAGTAACTACAGCAATCGTCAAAGCGCCTAAATTCCTTGCAACACCAGCAATAACAGGAGCAGCACCCGTACCAGTTCCACCGCCCATTCCTGCTGTAATGAAAACCATATCGGCACCAGCCAAAAGTTCATGTATTTGATCCAAGCTCTCCTCTGCAGCTTTTGCACCAACATGATGGTCACCACCAACACCAAGCCCACGAGTTAACTCCTCACCCAATTGCATTGTGACCGGAGCTTGAGAATTTTTAAGAGCCTGTTGATCAGTGTTAAACGCCATGAACTCAACACCCTGAATGTTGTAATCCGTAATCATGGTATTAATCGTATTTCCACCGGCACCGCCAATACCAATTACCTTAATTTTAGCTACCGGATTAACGTTAGTAGTAACAAGCATTTACTTACTTACCTCACAATTTAACTTATGGCAGTAGTGACTTTACCCAAGTAACAACTTTGGTTACAACCCCTCCCAAATTCCCTATTGCAGCACCCTTGGGAGAAGAAGCTGCATCGCTTTCATCATCCATTGCGTATTTAACAAGTCCTTGAGCCGCACTGTAAGATGGGTCGGAAATCTCCTCCACCATACCTGAAAGTCCTGATGGGTAACCTACCCTACAAGGCACATCAAAAACCTGTTGACCAATTTTAGTTACTTCTTTAAGTAAAGCTGTGCCACCAGTCACAACTACTCCTGCGGGCATACCGATGTTGTATCCTGATTTAGATACTGATTCTTTTACCATTTCAAAACCCTCTTCGAGTCTAGCTTCGACAATCTGCTTCATGAAAGACTTAGAAACACCTTGCTGACTCTTTACTCCCAACCCAGTTACATCAACCAAATCATCCACTTTATCTTTTTTCTTCTCGGTCTCCTCATTCTGTGATTTTCTCAACAAGGCTGGAGTTTTATCTTCAGAAGTATTCATTGGCACCTTATCATTCATAAGATTCTCCATATTTACTTTGATCTTCTCTGCTTCTTCAAGGGTTACTTGAAGCCCAATAGCTAAATCACTGGTAATATGCCAACCACCAAGTGGTACACAACCACTATATGAGATTGAACCCTCTTCAAAGATAGTGATTGAGGTTGTACCTGCACCTATATCAAGTAGCGCTACACCGAGCTCTTTTTCGGTTTCAGTTAGGACTGCAAGAGAGGATGCCCATCCCGTAAAAACTACGTCATAGACATTAAAACCTAACTGTTCTACACATTTTTTGATATTTCTCCAATATGAGTTAGGTGCTGTGATTATGTGAGTTTCGACTTCTAAACGATTACCTGTCATTCCAATCGGATACTTAATACCACCCTGATTATCCACTACAAACTCTCTAGGAATGATATGGATAGGATTAAGTGTATCAGGGAGGGATAAAGTTCTTGCATTCTCAATGGCGCGATAAGTGTCATCAATTGTGATTTCGCTGCTTGATACAGCAACTACGCCCTTATTGTTAAGGCTAGCAATCTGTTCACCATTAATAGAAACATAAACATCTGAGGCCGTCACGCCAGCCATACGTTCTGCTGCGGTTACGCTCTCAGAAACTGAATTCATAGCTTCTTCTATATTTACTACAACTCCCTTTTTAATTCCTTTACTGGGATGAGAACAGACTCCGATAACTGTGGCCTGATCTGAATCGTCTACAGCAGAAATAACTGTGGTGACTTTGCTGGAACCTACATCAATAGCTGTAATTATTTTTCGTGCCATAATATGTATAAAAGGCAGTATATTATTTATTGAGCCAAATTCATAGCTTTCGTTTCTAATATATTAGAAAAAAATGACTTTCGCAAGCTAGTTTAGCGAAACTCCACGTTGTTTTCTTGGCTAAAAATCATTACTTTGTACTTAGCACTGGGCGTTTGAACCTAAAATCAATCGACTTAAATTTGTACTCTTTTTTTTCAAGTTCCTTCGAAACAGCAAGGAAACGTTCAAGTTGTACCAAAATATCTTGGTTAAAGGAGAAGACTAACTTACGTTTTTTATCAATTTCAAATACAGCGACATTCTCATCTAATGAAACTGAAGCTACCCCCACTTTGTATTCATTTAATACCTTTATCACCTGTTCAATTAACTCAAGTTGATGATAGTTAGAACTAGCATTAGCCATAAAACTAACCTTTGGGTCTTCGCTAAAAATTGTTATCGTTGAGTATTTACTTGCTAAATCTTTGCAATCCGATTCGTCAATTTCAAGTACAAAGCTTTTTTCGTCCAACAAAATACATCTAGTTGTGCCTATCTGAAGAGTTGCGAAAGGCTTCCGCTCTAGAATGTAGACATTTAATGTATTAGGGAATTCTTTTACCAGATAAACACTTTCGATAAAATTAGAGGTTGCTTTAACTTGTTGGATAACTTTTGCACTTTCAAAAGAGAAGAATTTCGGCCTACTTTGCAAATACTCCCCTTCAGAGAGAGCACTTTCACTTACATATAAAAGTTTTTCACCATTCGTGAATTTAAAGAAGATTCGATTCATAACAAAAAGGTTTGTTTTGCTATAAAGTAGAAAGCCAAGAAGAAGAACAAAAATCAAGACGATGAATGGAGAGAATCCTTTCAGCCATTTCATATACCTACTTCCCATACTTTACATGGTACATGAGCTTGGAAATTTTCACCACACTAAGAAAAACAAAGTTGCTAACCTTTGAAATTGTTCTTAAACATTTTCCCGTGACCAGGGATTATATAATCAGCCATTTTTAAAATACTTATACGAGAAGCTTTCAATTTCTCAACATCAGTGACAAATGGATCAATATGCGACAACAGTTTTTCGTAATCATCTGTTTTTTGCTGCCCATCTTCCCACCAAAATACATCAGCTGCATGAGCTACTGTGCCAAATTCTTTAGTCTCAAAAAGTAACGAGGTATTTTCTTCAGTATGACCTGGAGTAGCGACTACCTTGATTTCAGTTCCAGAAATAGTGTCAGAATAGAAAATCTCACGCTCGTCGCTCCAAATGATCTGGCCATCTATTAGATCAGCGTTCGGAAATAGTTTGTAATTCAAAAAATGATCTGGGTGATAATGAGTAATGAAAACTGATTTTACATCATCAGCATTAATCCCAGCCTTTTCAAGTCCCGCAAGCAACAGCTTTTTATTTGTTCCAGGATCAACCACAATCCTCTGACCATTGGAAACAAGAAGAAGGGATGTAGGTGATGCCTCATACTCTCCATTCTTCCCGGGATGCGCATAACCTTCAACTAAAATCTGAAATTCAACCATATGAAATTATACCTTTGGCAAAAAATTATTTCTACACCAATTCCAAAACACTGGATGTACTCCGTGGTTTGATAAGACTGGAATCATTCCTTCATGAAAAAGTTTATATAGTTAAAAATCCTAGCTAAGAGCTCTGCTTTATTATCTTTCACCGCAATTTGTGAGTCAGTACCTTAATTGTTATGATAATATCATGAAAAATTACAATCCAGAAGTTACAAAATACATCGGGGATGTAGCTCATTTTGCCAAACCTATACTCAAAAAACTACGAGAGATAATACACAAGACCTGCCCAGAAGTTGAAGAGAGAATAAAGTGGCAACATCCTCATTTCGATTACAAAGGAGGAATGTGCTTTACCAGTGCATTAAAAGAACGGGTTACCTTTGGTTTTTGGAATGATTCACTCATCTTTACTCCTCAACGCGTCTCAAAACCTACATTGAATGCCAAAGTGCCTTGGGGATTTATGAAGTCTGTCGAAGACATAAAGCCGGAACTCGTAGAAGAAAGTATAAAAGCCGCTATGGCAGTAAAGGATGAAGGTGTAAAGATACATAGGGTTATTAAGCCTAAAAAGGAATTAGTTATTCCTCAATACGTTTTTGATGCACTAGAGAACGAAAAGGCAGCTAAAAGTAACTTCAACGCTTTAAGTCCAAGTCACAAACGCGAATATGTAGAATGGATAGTTGACGCCAAAACTGAAACCACCAGAGAGAAAAGAATCTCCCAAATGATTAAATGGGTTTCAGAAGGTAAATCCAAGAATTGGAAATATCTTAAAAAGTAGAATATTTCTGGACAAAGGTATAAGCTTTACCCCTTTTACCATTCCGACCGGTTCTACCGATTTGATGTGTGTATTGATCGAAAGTTTGAGGCTCATCATAGTTGATAACATGAGTTACATCCGTGATATCAAGACCACGAGCAGCAACTTCGGTTGCAACTAAAATATTGAACCTATTTTCTTTGTACATTTTGATAACATTTCTACGTTTGTTTTGAGGTTTATCTCCGTGGAGTGACTCCGCTTTAATACCTTTAGCATAAAGCATTTCAGTGATTCGTTCAGTGTGGCGCTTGGTTGAAATGAAGATGATGGCTTTCTCTACCTCACCGCTTTGTAACAAGTCGTGAAGTTTGGAAAACTTCTCTTCAGGTCGTGCATAATGAATTACATCTTGTTCCACATTTTTTCCTGCGCTATTAAGACCAAATTTGATGCTCTTATAACCCTTACTCATTCCATTGATAATCCTTTCAATATTGTTGTCAATTGTGGCTGAGAAAAACAGAGACTGCTTAACTGGGTGGAGTTGGGCAAATATCTCCTTAATTTCATTAACAAAACCCATATCCAACATTCTATCCACCTCGTCTAGTACAAGGTTGTTGTACTCCTCGTAACGCACTAATCTCCTATTTGAAAGATCTTTTAATCGACCCGGAGTCCCGATGAGAATTTGAGGTCGCTTCCGAAGTTCCTGTCCTTGTCGGAACATGCTCTCACCACCTACAACCTTAACTGTCCATATAGGGGTATACTTAACAAGCGAAATTGCCTCTTTATGAATCTGTTCCGCTAATTCTCGCGTTGGAGCAATAATCAGAGCTTTCTGCTCCTTTGATTGTAGCAGTTTGTTAACTAAAGGAATAAGAAAGGCACCAGTTTTACCTGAGCCTGTCTCAGAAATCCCCAAAAAATCTTCACCTCTCATAATCATAGGAATAGCATCGGTCTGGATTTTGGTAGTAGTAACGTAACCTTTCTCACCCAAATTCTCTAAAAGTGATTGATGTAGGTTCAAATCAGAGAATTTCTTACCAACATGAGCTGGCTGAGCATTTGACAGATTTTCAACCTCTTCTTTTGGTTTGAAAATATATTTTGAAGGATCAATCTGACTTTGGGTCTTTTTGAATCTTCGATAACTTCCTCCCCTATTACTATTTGAGGAGTAGTATGATCGATTTCTATTGTAAGAAGATCGGTAGCTAGGTCTTGAATTGGACCTACCTGGTCCCGAGCTGCGCTGAAAGCGCGTTGAGCGTTTGAACATAATAAATTCGGTAATAATTAAATAGTACCGAATAAAATAACTTGAGGGGAAAAATTTACAACTACCCTACGTACTCTAGACAGTACAAACTGCTTGTATTTTAAAACACAAGCAAATATATGAGTTCATTATAGCAGATAATCAAACTTTTAGGAATCAAACCTTTAAAAAGTCTTTCATATCAGTAATCTCTTGATCCAAGGCAATATCAAAACTTTTCTCCTTTGGCCTATTATTCACAAACCCTAAATCAACCTCACCCTCCTTAGAAACGTTTGCCCAACCAATTACCTCATTTCGCCACAGAAGAGGCATAGCGTAATAGCCCCTTACTCTCTTGTTTTTTGGCACATAAGCCTCAAAACGATATGGCCAGCCCCAAAGCTGTTCAAATCTAACTCGATCCCAAACCACAGGATCAAAGGGAGCCAGAAACCTAACCTTCTCGTCAACTTCTGAAGGCACAAAGCTATCTTTAACAAACAGATAATCAGCACCATCTACAGCTTGCTTGATGAGAACGCCCTTATCCAGAAGGCTCTTAATAGCCTCTTGGCTTGGTCCTAAGAACCTTCGCAACCTAAAAAGTGATTGCCTAAGAGTAGGCGGTGTTACGGGTTGAAGAATTTGAACTACGGCCATAATAAGTTTTTCAAGTCTTTCCCCTTTGGATAAATTTAATTTAGGCATTTCAAATGGCGCGTACATTCTCGCTCCTTTCTCTCGTTTAACAATTTTAATAAAACCGTAGTAATGAAGTCGTTCTAAGGCCATCCGAGAAGCTTGCGACATTCCACCCCACCAATTACGTTCCCTTTTACTCCCCAGTTCTTTCTCTAACTCAGATTTGTCTACTTTCTGGGTCTTCTGAATGTGCTCAAAAACTTTTTTGTCATACCCACTCAGCTTAATTTTTTCCCTGGGATGTAAAAGTTGCCAGATATCATTTAGCATAAAACCATGGGCATAAAGATAATCTTCTTCAAGATTTACTGCGGTAGCTTGCTTTTCAATATCATCTTTTTTGTAATTTAAAACTCTATGTCTAAGAATTAGGTCTTGAGCTCTAGCTGGTGAGCGAATTGGGTCTATCTGCACAAAACGAAGACGAGAAAAAGCCTCCCCTAAAGTAGTTGGTGCAAAGAGAGAATTTGAGACTGCAAACTGTTTAAGATGGTCTTTCTTCATGGTTAAATCAAAGCTTTTGTGCTTAAATTATTGTATCATAGGGAATAAGGTTTAGATGAAATCAAAAATGAACAAATATGTAAAAGCATATAATGATAGGCAGGCTGTAGAAGATAAGAAGATTTGTGAAACTCTATACAAGGAAATTTCTGAAAATTTACCTAATTCCGAGAACAAAGTTTGGCATGCTCATCCCGTATGGTTTTTAGAAGGCAACCCTATTGTTGGATACGACAAGCTAAAAGATTCTGTGAGGCTTCTATTTTGGAGTGGACAATCTTTTGAAGAAGGGGGGTTACAAAAAGAAGGTAGTTTCAAAGCTGCGGAGATAAGATATACGTCTGCTGATCAGATAAGTAAAGAAGATTTAAAGCGATGGCTTAAAAAGGCTGCAGAAATACAGTGGGATTACAAAAACATCGTTAAGAGAAGAGGTGTTTTAGAGAGGCTCTAAGATTTCGCTTTCTTGAAATCCAAGCCATATTTCTTAAGCTCGGCATTTAGTATACGTATAGCCTTAGGACCAACTCCATGAAGTACCAAAAGTTCCTTAATTGTGAACTTACAAAAATCCTCCAGATATTAAATCCCAACTTCATCAAAAGCTCTTTGTGCCGGTGAACTTGTCTTAGGAATAGGTATATTCATATTATGCAACTAGTTCGGAGATTGGAGCGGGAGACGGGGTTCGAACCCGCGACCTACACATTGGCAATGTGTCGTTCTAGCCAACTGAACTACTCCCGCAAATATGCCGAGACCCAGGCTCGAACTGGGGACCCTTTGTTCTTCAGACAAATGCTCTACCAACTGAGCTATCTCGGCATATCAAAAGGAATGATATCAAAAAGCCTCTTTACGTTCAAGAAAACCTTCAATAACCTTCTTCATACTACTCTGAAACTTCTTTTTCGATAACTGCCTTACATGCTTGATCATTTCATCTTTATCAAATCGTATTTTTCCCAAAGTCCTTACACCTTCCCAAATTGCCTCAGATGATTGTTCCCTAATCAAAACTCCAGTTACGCCCGGAACAATCGTTTCACTTGTCCCCCCAAAATCCAAACCCAAAACCGGTGTCCCCACACTCATTGCCTCTATGGCAACAATTCCAAAATCTTCCACGCTTGGGAAAAGTAAGGCTTTTGCTCCAGCCATTAAACCTTTTCGCTCATTATCTTTAATATTTTCAATAAACTGAACATTTGATTTGCCTTTTGCAAGTTTTCTTAACCCATTGCCCAAAGACCCATTCCCACACACTTTCAGCTTAAACCCGTATTTCACAGCTGCCTCCACACATTCCTTTACTCCCTTATTTGGTTCCAAGGCACCAAAATATAGGTAGTAATCAGCTTTCTTGCCTCCTTTTTTTCCTTCCAAAGGTTCCACAGGAGGATAAATCACTGTATCCACTTTTCTCTTGTAATATTTCATTACCCTATCTGCAATAAAGTTGGAATTTGCAACCAAATATGAAATTCTATCTGTACTCGCAACATCCCAAATCCTCAAGTAGTTAAGGAAGAAAGGTATCAACAACCTTTTGAACCAAGAGAAATTCTTTGGAGTAAAATATTCAAAGGTCATATCCCAGGCATAACGCATTGGAGTGTTCAAATAGGAGATATGTGGGGTACCCAAAGGTGTAACAACTCCTTTAGCGGCACTGGATGAAACCGAAATTACTAAGTCATAGCCTTTGAAATCAAAACTTTCAATAGCTAGAGGCCAAAGTGGGTAAGTATAACGATAATATTTTTTAATAAAAGGGAACTTTTGAAGAAAAGAGAATTTAACTTTCTCAGGATTAAGTTGCTTCATTTCTCCTAAATTCTTAGTATCACCAAACAAAGCGAATACATCACTCCCAGGATAAACCTCTAAAAGAGAATCCAGTACACGTTCTGCCCCTCTCACCCGAAACAACCAATCGATTACCAGGGCAATTTTATGAGAATCATTTCTGCTTTCCATTTAACACAACCGTCTTCAGCTTACTCCTTAACTGCCTCTCACTCAATTTTACATACGCAAAACCCAAGGATACCAATACAAATCCACCTGCCAACAATCCAAAACTCAAACCTAAACCTGTTGAAGGAGTCTCTCCTGAGGTAGGAGGATTATTGGAGCCTGAAGAAAGGTTTCTCACGACATCAAACGTTACATTTCCTGGCTTGCTTATTAATAGGTTCCTAGGAGGACTACCGTCTTTCATTATCACACTTTCAAAAGGAACATCCTCACCAGACCAGTTCCAACTTATTTTCGCATCTCCGATAGATATTGCCTTAAATACTACCCTTGCAAATACATCCGCACTGCCACTAGTCCTATACGGTTCATCTACACCTGACTGGCAAAATCCTGTAACCATTAAAAGTCCTCCAGTATTATCGACTGACTGCTCTGCCTCTGGGTAATCACAAAAAAGCGATGCATTGCGTTTAGCAGACACTACCTGCAAAATTGTAGGATCAAATTCTAAAGTTGCCCTAGCATATGACACATCATTATTATTTGAATCAATTAACAAATCTATAGTAAAGTTCTTATTAATCTGTACCTTTCCATTACTTGGACGAATTGAATACTCAGGAGCAGCTGCAAAAGCATAATATGGAGTCAAAAGCATTATTATTAGCAGTCCTACAGCAGTTAGTATTTTCATAGGAAGATATTAACATATCGTAATGTGTATGCGTAGCGACCTAATCTTTGATTATTTTTAAAACCAAAGCGTTGAGTTGGTCTATTCGTTTCTCCCAACTATTTATTTTTGCTAATTTTATCCTTTTTTCTATAGAAAACTTATAAGCCTTAGGATCTTCTTTTTTTAACTTAATCCAATAATCAAATAACTTTTTAAATTGAATCGGGGACATCGCAACACCTCCCAATTCCTGTATCTTACTAAACTTACTTAAAGTCCCTACTCCAGTAACTACAGTTGGTAATCCTGCACTCAAAAACTCAAAATATTTCATTGGAAAACCGCCTTCACCTACTTTTCCTTTCTTGCGCGGGATGAAAGCAATATCAAAAAACTTAATATATTTGTAAAGACTCTCATAGTCTTTAGGCCCTAAGAAGTACACATTATGTAGGCTTCTTAAGCGCAAAGTGTTAGTAATAAACTCACCTTCGCCTACTGCGCCGATAATGACAAATGAATAGTTAGGGCATTCTTTGGCTGTATCGTGAAAAAGCCCGAAGTCCTCTTTATAAGCTGCTAAGTTACCAACGTACCCTACTATTGGTCGTCCCATTTTCATCACTTTTTCCAAATCATGTGGAGGTTCCAATTTTTCAGTTACTGCTCGATTAAACTGTGCAAAGTTAGCAACATTATTCATATGAACTATTGGGGCGTCAGTAAACTCCGCAAACTCTTTTGCCTTTTTAGTTGAGACGACAAGTACAATATCGGCTATTCTTACCATCTTCCTCTCAGAGTATACTGCATAACTCTTATCTACTAGCGGTATCGAGCTGTAATCATCCACGCAGTGATATATCACTCCGCTATTAGGAATTCGCCTAGCTAAATGCCACTGATTTGGTAAAAAAATCCACAACAATGGCTTAGGTCTCAAACACCTTTTAGCATAAATGCGTACAAAGTATGAAACGATAAATTGATTAATTCTACGGATAAAACGAATGCGGTCAAAAGGAAACTTAATAAGGGAAACAACGTAGACATTTTCGCTCACATTTCGTGGACCAAGCAAGAGTAGTTTTACGAAGTTAATGAGTCGCTGTAATACCTTGTAAAGGTCGTGTTTGCCATATATTGGCAAGTCTCTAACTCCCAAACTTTCCACAAATAATACTCTCGTACCTCTGCGTGAAAACTCCTCAGATATGAAATGAACATTTAACTTAGATTTGGTGTGAGACTCAAAATTAGAAGATGCAACAAGAATGACATCCTTACCTTTTAAAAAAGTTTTCATATGGACGGACTCGGGCTAAGAATAATTCGCTGGATTATATACTCATCGCAGTCTTGATGCAATTACAAAGCAAATGCGTCCATCTCGGCAGCGCTTGAACTAACCCCGGACTTAGTAGAACCGCTTTTAACCCAGGCTTTCCAACTACCACCCTTATCATCTGTAAACCTTGTTTGAATCTGATTATCAGTCCCTCTTGCAATCATGAATACCCTATCTAAGTCATCCTGATACCATAGGCTTATGTTACCAGCTATCTTGATACTTCCTTTATTCCTCCAACCTCCCCATGTAACTCCTCCGTTTGTACTCCTTCTGTAATATAGATATGTATCACTACCTTTTACAGCTTGGACAACAGTGCCTCCTGCATTTACAGTAGATGGGCTTGAAGCAGCCTTCGCCCCACCAAGTAAATTACTGACATAACTGGGCCCTCCCCAACTTCCTCCATTATCCATTGATTTTCTTGTATATACCTTATTATTTATGCCCCTATATGATTGGAGAAGAATCCCTGCCTCTGGCACAGCAATTACGGATACCGTACTAATCGTCATACCTGAAGTACCAGTAGTTACATTAGCAGCAGACCAATTAAGACCACCATCCATAGTGTATCTGGTCACAATAACATTACCGCTTCCTCTTACAACTCGAACAATTTTATCTGTTACCTGGTACAGACTAGGATCACCGTTTGCATAATCAAAACTTTTAATCCATGAACTCCATGTTTGACCTCTATCGATACTTCTCCGAATATAAACGTAGTATCCAGATGACCTTATCGCTTGTACAACTACATTACTATTTGGATCATAAATCATTGAGATTCCGCCCAGTACTGTCTTTGAGGATAAAGAACTGCTTCCCCAATTAACACCATCAGTGGTATTTCGGGTATATATCTTATTATCATGACCTTTCCAGCTCACTATGATCCTATCTCCGGCCAATGTAGATGCTAATGAAATCGCGGATGTACCAAGCGAGGTCCAAGCTGACCAAGAAGCATCGTTATCACCGATGTATCCAAAATCATTGGCGTAACGCGTATAAACCACATTATTACTACCTCGCATAACTTGCACAGTCCTACCATTAGGAGAAGCTAAGTTGAAGGTTTTAACACTATCCTTAGCAGTCACACTGCCACCATTAATCCAGGATGACCATCTAGCTCCATGAGTATCGCTGTAGCGGGTTTGAAGAGCTCCGGAAGAGCTAACAATTGACTGATACATACGAAAGATGCCTTCGAAGTCCTTACCACGATAATCCACAATCCTAACTGCGTTATACGCACT
Source organism: bacterium (assembly GCA_021463465.1). Lineage (GTDB taxonomy): Bacteria > Patescibacteriota > Dojkabacteria > SC72 > SC72 > JAJTYH01. The sequence goes on along the minus strand of JAJTYH010000003.1, from coordinate 420,519 downwards.
GAGTACTCCGTAGCCTACTGAATTACTGTACACTGCACTGCCCGAAGGCATGCTACTCATAGTTAGAATGTAACGCATCTCCCTTGCAGTCAAATTTGGGTAAACAGACTTTAAGAGCGCTGCGACAGCAGTCACTTGAGGGGCAGCAAAAGATGTACCACTCCCGGTAAGGTTTGCGGTAGTCAAAAAAGGTGAAGGAGATCCCAATGGATCCACATTCATGCACGACAGAGAGGTGTCCCACGAACATCCAGCTGTAATCGATTTATTGCTATTGGTATCCCACATGCCCTGTGTCATAATTCCGTTTTCCACAGGAGCAACTAATCCCAATGTATTACCATAGTTTGAATAGGAGACTCGAGTCCCAGTTTTTGTCGAGGCGCCAACTGAAAGAACACTATCATATCCAGCCGGATACCAGGGCGTGGAACTCGCGCTATTCCCTGAGGCCGCAATTAAGAGTACACCATATTCATAGTATGCTCTATCCATAGCCATTTTCTCATATAAATCCACACTGTCTCCTGAAAAACTCATATTGATTATCTTTGCTCCCATATCAACAGCATAGTTGATAGCACTTGCAATTTGATCTCCAAAAGCTGAATCATACATCCATTTAGACCTAAAAGAATTATAGTGTTCTCCGAAAATCTTTATGTTCAATAACTTTATATTTGAAGCAATACCAACACCTCCAATACTATTATTTGGTTTTGAAGCGATAATATTTGAAACAAAGGTTCCGTGACCGTGTGAATCATTAGGATGGCCCATATCGCTTTCAAAGCAACCGTGATACATATCATTTGTCTGACCAGTAATATTACAGACTGAGTCGTTTGCCGTTTCACTCACACACCTTACTCCATCCGTACTATACGGAGCATTACTACATACTGGTGAATTTATTAATTCCGAGTATGTCACTCTAGACCAATACCGCCCCCAATCTACTACATTAAAGCCGTTCAGATCATCAAAAACAGAGGAGAGTTCTCCTGTATCACACACACCATTGGCATTAATGTCCAGACAAAACTCAGGGTCAAAATACCCATCATCATCTAACTGATTCCCAGCAATTTCACCCGTATTTACAAATATGTTGTCGGTAAAGTCACTCGCCTTACCAAATACCCAGGGCACTGGGCTACTCATTTGGCTAAATTGGTTATACTTGCTGTACGATTCATATGCAGCTCCAGTATCAATCACTGCAACTAATAAATTAGGATCACCACCGTATGGCTTGGATAGGCTATCAATATGCTGCCAAGCTCTAAGTGCATCAATCCCCAGATTACTTCCCGATGGCTGAGATAAAAACCACTGTCGGTCATTTGCATAACTGTTTCCATCAGGGAACAGGGGGTCGTCAAAATCAGGAACAGAAGATAACTGGCGTTTCTGAACTGGCGCTACAGCAATAACAGATGCGTTCTTATTTAAAGTCTCTAAAAACTCTTTTTTTTCAGTTGAGTTCATATGCGATAACTCCAAGGGTATGGCGTTTACCTTTCCATATCTATTTTCATCTTCGAAACTAAACACTCCACCTAAATCTGAAACCATCTTTTTGCTTTGCTCAAGCTTATTACTTTTCACAAATGCTACAAAACGATCCGAAGCCATATCCGAAATTTCAACCGTTTCATCAATATCAACCTTCTTGCCCTCCGTTATCAGTTCAACCTGCTCAAGTCTTTTTTTCAGTTCATTATTATGATTTGTGTCAGCAAAAACCTGGAACGGCACAACCAGTTGTTGGAGGAGTAATACTAACAATAATGTTTTTGTAATAATGCGATTCATGACATGAATATCAATTTATTCCCCTACTAAACCCATCTACTTCAAAAGTTACGTTTACAACTTCATCATATACTCTCAAGTTTTTCATTATATTGCTAGAAACCTGAGACAAGGGTTTTACTAAATAGGTATAACTTCCAAGCGATCCCTCAATTTCTACACCATTAGAACTCAGTATTTGATTAATCCTTACATCGCTCAGACCATACTGAAAAGCTACATAAAACGGTACTATCTGGAATTTCTCACGAATTACATCATACAGTTCTTTGGCGTTATTATCATATCCAATCACCCATATTCCTATACCACCTAGGTTCTTGCTACGCACAAAATCGTATTTAGCACTTAAACTTAACGGATCATCGTAATATCCATGCCTCCATTCCCCTTCATATTGATACCTATACCACCTGGCTTTTTCGGAACCGTTCCATCTTAAGGAAGCAGGATTATGATATGCATCTTCCTTAGGGTCTACAATGCTAGCATATGTTTCAATAGCTCCGTTACAATCTGGATAATCCACTCGAGCGTTGTACTCATTTGAGTCCGCACCTTTAACTTGGAAATCTATACCGTAATACGGTATACCCATCAAAATCTTCTGTGAACCCGCCTGATTTGCACCCAAGGTCAGATGAGTGGAGGTATTCCATCCGTCATTACCGTACAGAGGCGACATAGGAGTTATTCGCTTTCCCGCATAACATGAAGTTGTTATGTAATCGTAGGTCATCATCAAAATGTAATCCAAAGAGGTGTTCCCCAAAGCCGCCATATCATAAATCGTTCCAGGGTTGGCTGATGATCCGAATACATCCGTACTCACATGTGCATTAGGGAATTCGGAGTGAATTCGGTCGGCTAGCTGATGATGCCAGTTAGCAAATGTAGCTCTTAATTCATTCGTAACATTGCTACTAACATACTCAAAGTCCACATTTACACCATCTAAGCTCTTGTCTCTAATGGCAGTAACAATGCGGTTAATTAAACGATTTCCAGCACCATCGACATTATTAATAATCTGTCTAATACTGAAAGGATCAAAGTTTTTAGCCACCAAAATAACCTTTACGTTCTTGGCATGGGCTTTGGTAACCATATTGGTAAAAGCTGTCGAATGAAATCCTGCATAACCAGGATCACTACTTACCCACGATCCTCCGCTGTCTGATGTCAGTGCAAAATATGCAATGGTAGAAAACTTTGCATAATCAATATCTTCATATTCGTTTAACTCCCAGTAGGGAAGAAACCCTAGCACTTCACGGTCATTACTTGTATTTTCATGACGTGAATATGCAGCAGGTAAACTACTCGCAACTCCTTTACCACTCTCTTCAAACTCAAAACTCTCCTGATTATGCTTTGAATCATCATACTGATGAATACTTCCTAACTCTGGTTTAAATGAAAAGGTTTGTGTAATTCCTAATACTTCATCCAGCTTACCAATATTAAACCTTGAATCGTATCGTACCTCGCTTAAATTATTCTCAGCAAATTCTTCAGAGTAGTCCTGTAATACCCCCAATGGAGACGCATAAAGTGCAAATATGTACAAGAGAAAAATAACCAGATATATTGTTCTTTGAAGTGTTCGCTTCATTATTTAAGGATACCAAATAGCATGGATAGTATACAGATTGCAATTTTGGCAGTAGTTCAAGGGATAACCGAATTACTCCCGATTTCAAGTACTGGCCACATGCTGCTTGTTTCAAAATATCTTTTCAATGCTCAACCCAGTATTCTTCTTCTCACGATTCTTCAATTCGGTACCACAATGGCTATCTTGATTGCCTTTAAAGATTTTCTCTTTAAAGATGTCTTTAACAAAAGTAAATTCAGACTATACTTTAAAATTGCACTCGCTACCGTTCCTGCGGTGCTTGCAGCATTGATATTTGAAGAAAGTATTACAAAGTATCTGTATAAAGCTGAGGTTATTGCCATCAGCTTGTTGTCTTTGGGTATCGTTATGATACTTGTTGATAAAGCTCGTAATCCAAAAATACAGGCAAAAAGTCTAACCGAAGTTAGTGGATTGCAATCATTTTTAGTAGGACTGGCACAAGCTTTTGCCATTATTCCTGGAACTTCACGCTCAGGTTCAACAACAGTAGTAGGGATTATGACTGGGATTGAGCGATACGCAGCCATCCAATTTAGCTTCTTGCTTGGACTCCCTTTGTTGCTTGGTTCATTCGCCTATGAAATGTATAAATTTAGAGACCAAATGTACGAGGTTCTCAACGTTCCTAACTTTATTGGTGTGTTGATCTCTTTTGTTGTTGGTTATTTTTCCATTTTAGTATTAAAGAGGTTTTCGAAAGAAAAGTTTCTTGCATTTTTCGGTGTTTACCGAATTATCCTCGCAATATTAATTTTTATAACCCTAGTTTAAAGCGTTACAGTCTGAATAACTCGTCAGAGCCTGATAATAAAGCTTTGTCGTTATCTCCTTCATCTGCTGAGCATATGGCTCGCCTTTAGACCTATCAATGTACGCACCTCCAAGGAAAACAGCAATCTTAGATTTCAAATATCCTAAAACCATATCCTTAACAATCATCTCTCGTTCCAGCAACTTCTTTTCATCAAGACCATGAACACCTCCCATTCGATCAGTTTCTAAAACATCAAGCCCAAGATGATAAATTACAAAATCCGGTTGAAAACATTTTACATCTGTTACTAACTCTTCAAGTTTTACGAAATAGTCATCTACATCCTTAACCCTTCTGTGCCAAATATTTCCACCCGATTCGGTTACTGACCATTTATCCAATTTCTGATTCCACAAGCTATAAAATTTTACTCCATCCCTACCCTTCAAAATCTCCATACACCCATTGCTGTAATGAGTATCTAAATCAATAACGGCAACCTTAAGTTTACGCTTCAATGCTTCAATCGCTGAGATAGACATAGTGTTAATGGGACCGAACCCATAAGGTTTATCCGTTTCAGAGTGATGTCCCCCACCAGTGATTGCAACTGCCCTGTCATATAACATAACTTCATCGACAACTTCCTTAGAGGTTATCGATTGTTCCATAACGAAGTCAAAGAGTTTAGGCTGCCACTGAATACCCATTGAATCAAAGAACTCCTTTGGGGTACCAGATTGAAAGCATGAAATGAAATTAGCATTATGAACAGTCTTGACCAATTCGATGGATTCACTCCGACTCCTTCCATTATATTTGATATCGACAACTTCAAAGTTGGACTTCCATCTTTTCATAAATCTAATACAATGATCAAGACAATCAAGTCGGTAAACATTTTCCGCATTCCCTTTATGCATGATTAATGGCGTTGTGGCTGGATAAAAGCCTTTCATTATGAATATCCTTAAATTACTTCCAACAAATTAACACCTGTCATATCATTGCCAGCCTTCAAACCAAGAATAGATAGGATTGTAGGTGCGACATCTGCCAAAATACCTGTTGAAGTTGCACGCTTACCCGTCCCTATCTTGATCGCTTCCACCTTACTCTCACTTATTTGGCGTAAATCAGATACTAAAATAAAAGGAATGGGGTTATTAGTGTGCATCGTATCAGGCTTTTTAGTGATACGATCAATCATTGTCTCACAATTACCATGATCAGCAATGATTATAGCCACCCCATTTTTTTCTACGGTTTTTTTAACAATATCTCTTGCACACTCATCTGCAACCTCGCATGCTCGAACAGCAGCATCAAGATTTCCAGTATGACCAATCATATCTGGGTTAGCAAAATTGATGACAATAAAAGAGTAAGGTTTCTCATTGATATGATCAAGTCGATACAACACCTCATCACGAATGATGTAAGAACTCATCTCAGGTACCTGTGCGTAATCAAATACTTTAGGAGAAGGCACATTAAAGAAATCCTCTCCTGGATGTGGTTTTTCAATTCCACCATTAAAGAAATAGCTGATGTGCATAAACTTTTCTGTCTCCGAGATATGCAGCTGTCGTAGCCCAGCGCTCGAAATTGTGGATGACAGTGTGTCATAAACCTTCTTAGGTGGGAAAATAACGTGTGTCTGAAGATCTTCTGAATAACCGGTCATTGTTACAAAGTAGAGATTTTGAGGATAATTCAACCTTTTAAAACTATCGAAATCTTGTATTACAAAAGCTTTAGTAATTTGTCGCGCACGATCTTCTCGAAAGTTAAAAAAAATTACAATATCGTTATCTTTAATAGGACCAACCGCATTATTTTCTGCATCAACTATAGTTGTAGGGATTATGAACTGATCGGTCTCATTATTCTTGTAACACTCTTGGATTAGCGCAAACACATCGTTAGATTTGCGCTCACCCAAACCAACCATAGCGTTATATGCTTTTTCGGTTCTTTCAGAACGATTATCCCGATCCATACCGTAAATTCTTCCCATAACACTTGCAATCTTTCCCGAATGGGTTTCTTTAATCTTTTGTACAAGCTTGGAAAGGAAGAAATAACCATCAGTAGCTGGAGTATCCCGCCCATCCATCATCAAATGTAAAAAAGGGCTTATTCCGTAGCTCTTCGCTACATCCATCAAAGCATAAAGGTGATCAATATGACCGTGAACACCAGCTGTAGTCAAAATACCCATGAGATGGACATTTACCTTACGATTCTGCGCCTCTTCAAAGGCCAGTCTCACCTCTTCAATCTCGGCAAAATCACCTGACGCGATAGCATCGTTAATTCGAGGCAAAGATTGGTAGACTACCTGACCTGTTCCAATATTAAGATGCCCTACCTCCGAATTCCCAGGTTCTTCAGGTGGTAGACCAACATGCGTTCCCGAGGCGTGCAGTAATGTAGAGGTTCCATAAGTCCATGCTTTATCCAGAAACGGTGTTTTGGCTTGAAGCACTGAGTTTCCCAATGGGTCAGGATGTACTCCAAAACCATCCAAAATAATTAATGTAACCAAACGAGACTTTAAGTCATAAGGCGTCTGAGATACAGGGGTTTTCTGATTTTTCTCAAAAAAGAAATCAAAGATAGACACCGAGAGTATTTTTACAATTCATACAATATAAGTATAATACCAGAATATGGAAATTATAAGTAAAAGCAACCTTGAAAGCCTTCAAGCTGAAATCGAGCAGACGGTTGAAACTTTAGATCTTAAGAACAAGCAACAACGATTAGGAGAGCTGGAAACCAAAGCTTTGGAACCGGATTTCTGGCAAGATCAAAACGTCGCCAAACAGATAATGAGCGATATTGAACAACTTAAGAATGAAATCGAAACGGCTAATTCACTACAATCAGATATCCAAGCTATACTAGAACTTTTCAACCAAAGCGATGAAGACCAGTACGAGAGTCTACGTGAAGATATAGGAAACATTGAACAGAAATTATTAGGATTTCAAACATTAAAATTCATGTCAGGGAAATACGATAAAGCCGGAGCGATTCTCACCCTTCACGCGGGACAAGGAGGAACTGAAGCTAATGATTGGACTTCAATGCTACTTCGTATGTACACCCGATTTGCAGAACGAGAAGGCTTTAAGGCAGAAATCATACATATGGTCTCTGGTACTGAAACTGGTATCAGCAGTGCTACATTAGAAATTGAAGGACCATACGCATTTGGCAGGCTTAAACGCGAAGCTGGTACACACAGACTAGTTAGAATCTCCCCTTTTAATGCTCAGAATTTGCGCCAGACTTCTTTTGCTGGCGTGGAAGTCATACCACTTATAACCGATCAAGATAGTGACATTTTAATTAAAGATGAAGATATAGAATTTAAGGCTGTCAGAGCTGGTGGTGCCGGAGGACAAAAAGTGAATAAAACCTCATCAGCTGTACAGATTAAACATTTGCCTACAGGCATAACTGTCCATTCGACGGAGCGCAGAGACCAATTTCAGAACCGGCAAGCCGCAATGCAGATTTTAAAGGCAAAATTGTGGCAGATCGAAGAAGCCAAACGTGAACAGGAGCTTAAAAGCATCAAAGGCGAACATAAAATTGCTGGTTGGGGCAATCAAATCCGCAATTATGTTCTCCACCCCTACAAACTTGTTAAAGACTTAAGAACAGATGTGGAATCTAGCAACCCCACTGAGGTCCTTGATGGTAACCTCGAACCATTTATAGACGCCCAGATCAGAATCGGGTAGTATATAAGGACTGTCATGATTAGATACATTGACGTAAAAAAAGTATATCCTGGAAATATCGTGGCGTTGAGTAACATATCCTTTCAGATTGATGAGGGTGAGTTTACTTTTATCATTGGTCCATCAGGAGCCGGTAAGTCAACTTTAATCAGACTCTTGGTCAGACAAGAATTACCAAGTAATGGGACAATCTTTTTTGAAGACGTAGAAGTACCTACAATTCCAAATAAACTACTTTCGATTTACCGCCAGAAGCTGGGAATCGTTTTTCAAGACTTGAAACTAATCCCCACCAAAACAGTACTCGAAAACATCGAGTTCGCTTTGGAAATTGCAGGTAAGTCTGAAAAAGAGGTCTCAGAAACCACTCAATATTTGATGGACGTGGTGAACCTTAAAGGCCGTTCTCACCTATTTCCACATGAGCTATCAGGAGGTGAGCGTCAGAAAGTGGCAATCGCCAGAGCCTTAGCTAATGACCCCAAACTGGTAGTTGCAGACGAACCCACAGGTAACTTGGATACTGACACCTCTTTTGAGATATTAGAAATACTTAAGGCCATCAATAACTGGGGAACTACCGTTATTGTTATTACCCATGACCCTACCTTAACCAGCAACCTTAAGACTCGAACAATTACATTGAAAGAAGGTAAAATTCTCAAGGATGAAGGCAAGAAAGAGAAATCTAAAAGTGCCCACAATTCATTGTTTGCGCAGATTGAAAGACCCGTACGCAAGAAACTGAGAATGCATGGTATAGATAGCTTAGAAGAATTACTCTCACAATCTGAAGACAGTTTGGAGAAGGTAGGCCTTACCGATCATCAACTGAAGATGCTAAATGAGAAAATTCAGAATTATTTAATTGCCCATAAATAATGGAAACATTTTCAAGATTACTTAAAACAACTAAAGATAACATCACACGAAACCGATGGCTTTCAATCTCCACGATTCTTGTGGTATCGATTGTCTTCACACTCTCTGCCTTTTTTATTGGCACCGGAATAATTGCGCAAAAGGCAGTTAAATACTATGAAAAGAAAGCTCAAGTGATTGTGTTCTTCAAGCAAGAAACTCCTGAAGAGGAAATCTTCAAATTCAGGGATAAAATCAACGATACCAGTACTGTTGATAACATTGAATACATTTCAAAAGAAAAGGCTTTAGAACAGTATAAAGCTGATTTCATAAATGATCCCGATTTGGTAGACACACTCTCTACAGATACTCTTCCACCAAGCCTTGGAATTCGTGCTAAGTCTGCACAAGATTTGGAAACGGTGGTTAAGACCATAAACGAAGAACGTGAGAAAAATGCCTATATTGATGATGTGATGTACTTCAGGGATGTACTTTCAATACTTTCAGCTCTCTCAAAAGGGTTTAATATTGGGGTTGCGGCCTTGATTTTGGGACTTGGAGGTATCACTTTTGCACTCATTATGATTGGAATTGGATTTAATATCTTGGCTCACAAAGATGAAATAGAGATTATGGATCTTGTTGGAAGTCCAGCACCGTTCATAAAAGTACCATTTCTGATAGAGGGAGCTATTTACGGTCTTACCGGTTCTTTTTTAGCCTCGTCATTAATTCTCTTCCCATGGTATACCGTAATGCATGTTTCATCAGGCAGTGACTTCCACTTCTGGATTTCGTCACTTTTAAATGAGCTGTCGCTTGGCTTCCTCTCCTCGTTCGATTTGAAATTTACTTTAATCTTTTACGCCGTCCTAATGGCTTCTGGACTCATTTTTGGAGTCATAAGTAGTTACATAGCGGTACTGCGATATTTAGAACTTAAGCAGAAATAGATGAAAATCTTCATAAATGTCTTTACAACATTAATTGTAGTGTTAACCAACTTGCTAGTTTTTCCTGTAATGGCTGTGGATACTACATGCCCGTCACATATGTCCGATGCACAGTGCCTAGCATACCTACAACAGCAGTCACAAGCTCTACAGAATCAGAAATCAAATTTAAACAGTAAGATAGGTATTGAACAGTACAATCAGCTCTCACTTCATGAGAAAATCAATTACATCGATTCACAAATTGCATCTTCTGAAGCCCAAATCAAAAAACTCGAGCTCGAAATCGAAACCAAGAACGTGGAAATCAGAATCTTAGGAAGATATATAGTAGAGCTTCAAAATAATATTGATACGGTTTCGCAAGAGGTGCATAAACTCGATAGCGCCATCCAAAAGCGAATGTCCCTAACTTATAAATACTCTTTCATTACGCCCCTTGAAATCTTCTTAGAATCTTCTAATTTCGAATCGCTGCTACGAAGGTTCAAATATCTTGTTGAAACTCGAAAGAAGGATAAAGAACTACTAGAAGAACTTTCACAAAAGGCAGAGATTTTGAAACAGGAGGAGACCGTTTTAGCAGAAAAAAAAGTTTCAGTTGAAATGAAACGAAATGAGGTAGAAGAGGATAAGACGGAACTTTTTGCCGAAAAAGAGAGTCTTACTAAACAACGAGACGAGAAATCATACCTTCTCTCATTATCACAACAAAAAGAGGCTGACTACAACGCTAAATTAGCTACCCTCAAAAAGCAGGAAGACAAGATCACGGCGCAAATCAGCAACCTTATCTTCAATCTGTATAGTAAGGGTCAACTACCTACAAATACACCTGTTAATAAAGGTGATATCGTTGGGTTTCAGGGTCACACAGGTTTAGCTTTCGGTTCACACCTACACTTTGAACTTCGAAAGAACGGTGCTGTAATCAATCCTTATTCTTCAGGACATTTTGTCTGGTCAAATGGCAGCGGTTCATCCCGATTTCCTGAAGACAATGCCATCATCACTCAATTCCCTCACAGCGGATACTCGGCCATCGATATGGTAAGTGGTAGCGACTATTTGTATCAACGAGGAGATAAATATTACACTAAAGGAGTTAGTTGCTACGGTTATAGAGTTCCCGCAGGCTATTACAATCTTAACGGAGAAGGAGCCCCTCTTAGAGCTATTCGTAACGGTAAAGTCAGTAAGGTGTTCACAGATGCTTGCGGCGGTAAGGCTGTTATAGTCGATTACGGCAATGGTTTAACCTCTATGTATCTCCACCTGCGTTAAATTCAGACTCTTTTCATACTCACGTTTGATAATTGAGTATGAAAAACTTTTTAAAACCTTTTAAACCTATTTTTATTTTACTTCTACTTTTGTTTAGCCTTATTTGGCTAGACCAAAGTGTCCTGGCTGGCGAGACTCCTAACCCTGTGATTATCAATGAAGTACTTTTTGACCCTGAAGGAGAAGATACTGGCAAGGAATGGATTGAATTATTCAATGTTTCTGCCAACACTGTTGTATTAAACAATTGGAAGATTCTCATTGCTGGTACAACCTTCCAAGAGCAGTTAACCTTTTCAGCAACTATCCCGGCACATTCATACTTTTTAATCTGCGATGTAGGCGTCCCCAATTGCAATATGCCTACACCTAGGCTCGGATTACAAAACGGTGGGACCGCTACCGACGCAATTTCTATTGTGACAACAGAAGGAGTGCACGTGGACCAGATCTTTTACGATCAACCTAATTCTAACTCTCTTTGGGACTTCGGCAACAATATGGTGCCAGACAATCAGACTGCAATAGTCGGTGCATCTGGTGAAAGCCTTGGACGCCATGAGTTCACAGATACCAACAACTCTTATACAGACTTTCTAGTCTACGCTACCCCTACCCCTGGCGCTGAGAATATTGGTGGAATTGCTCAAGAAGGTCTGCCACAGACAGGTGACTCATTGTTCCCATTGTTAATTATTTTGCTGATAGGGGTAATTTCTGCTATTCTTGTACGTAAATATAACTTGTACATTCTTAAATATGGCTAAGACCGAAAAGAAAGTTGCTACACCTGCTAAAATTGCAATTCCTAAGAAGTTAACACTTCCAAAGATTGATTTGAATAAGCTAAGAGAGAAATTCAATACAGACAAAGTTGTTAAGACGATTGTCCTGGCTTTAATTCTTGTTTTTTCATTTGCACTTGTTGATTTACTTGTGCAATACCTAAATAACTCCTACAGTGTGGCTATTGTTAATGGTGTAAGAATCACCAGAGGTGACTTCTACAATCGACTTGAGAAGACTTACGGGCTTAGCACTACCAAAAGCTTGATACAAGAAGAGCTCGTAACACAAGGAGCCGCAAAAGAAGGCGTCGCAGTTACTGAAGATGATATACAGAAACGTCTAAACGACTATTACAATGAAAATGGAGGACGAGACGCAGTACTTGCCACGCTAAAAGCCAACAATTTTACAGAGCAAGATGTCAGAGAGCAGATTAAAATAGGTCTTTTGATGGAGAAGGTTCTTGCCAAGAGAGTGTCCTACACGGACAAGGAGCTTGAGGATTTCTTTAAACAATATAAGGATGTGTTATACGGTACTGAAAAGGTGAAGTTTGAAGACAAGAAGGCTGAAATTGTTGAGTATTATGTAAACAAAAGTGTCCAAGATCTCAAGGAAGGTTGGTTAGCCGAATTGGAAGCTGCTGCTAAGGTTCAAAACAACGTCGCAAATGTACCTAAGTATGGTTTCTTGAAAACCAGCACAACCATAGTTAAAAACCTTTATACCGAGATTTCAAACCAGTTGAAATCCAACTAAACGGAATTTTTAGGTATGACAAGGCAGTATTCACCTCTGCCATTTCGGTATATCATTGAGAATTCACCGGTTTGAACATTTTTAAACAAGATTTGATCCTGACCTTGTAGCTCCATTCTCTCAATTGCTTCAGCTTCACCCATTGGTGCTATGTTCTCAAGTTTGATTCTGTGCTTAATCTTGGGAACATAATTGATGTAATTATCAATGGCTTCTTCAGCTACTTCTTCCGTCTCGGACATTGCTTCGATGTCTTTCCAAGGAGTCACTCCATCCCAATTAACTTTCTTGTCGTTATATCTTTTTACCCTTCTGATAAGTGTATCTACCGCCTTATCAACAACACTGTACATATCCTCTCCCTCTTCCTCTACCCTAACAACCGCCTTAGGTAATACAACATTCAAATCCAAACGGAAATCTGCTTTAACGCCTCTGGAAGCAACATGGTCATTAAATTCTCCAGAGATAGATGTTGCATGATTTAAGATACTCTCATGCCTATTAAGTTTCTCTTCGAGATAATTACGCAAGGCTTCTGAAACAGCCATGCCGTTAAAGGAGGTTTGTACCTTCATCGTAGTAAAGAATAAATTTATTTTTTCTTTGCGAACGAGGAATATAATCCATAACCAACAACTCCAAAAAGTACTAAACCTCCTACAACAAGGAAGATAGTATCTGCCATTGAAGATTGGTATTCAGAAACGTCAACTTCAATATTATTTTTTTCTGCCAAATACTCGATAATAGGGATATCTCCAACATAATAAGTCTTGTCATCAACTACCAAAAAGGAACTCCGCGCTGATTAGGATCGGTCACATTTAATTTAGTAAACCAATCACCCATCTCTTTTGTATTGGCTTCGTTATTAAATGTTTCTTTAAATTCAACAGTTTCCCTCAAGTTATATTTATCCAAAAAAGCTTCCACTTTTGCACAATGCGGACAACCTTTACGGACAAAAAGTATTGGTTTATCACCAACTTCTTGGGCATTCACAAACATAGGGAAAAGAAGGGACATAAGCAAGGCTAAAAGTAGTTTTTTCAATTGAATATTGATTTGAAATTAGAATCTACATATATATTACCAGATATGTAAATATTGCGTAAATGGGAGGCGATAAGTATAATGATTGCTGATATTCCGCGATAGCTCAACGGTAGAGCGACCGGCTGTTAACCGGTTGGTTCCAGGTTCGAATCCTGGTCGCGGAGGAGTCAATTTCCTCTTATTGAGATACAATAATTCCAATACATAACCAAATAAAAAAATGAAAACCGTTTTAGGAATAATAACTGATAACAATAAGATACTAATTGGTAAACTGAAAAAGGAGCAGTTGGAGGCATTTGGGGGAATTGAGTATGTTTTTCCTGGTGGCAAAATAGAAGATGGAGAAACAAGCACAAATGCAGTTATTAGAGAAATTAAAGAAGAATCTGGACTAGACACTGTTATTGTTGAGAAGATTGGAGAGAGAGTTCATCCTAAAACACTAAAAGAAATAGAATACTTCCATTGCAAAAGGATTTCAGGGGTAGAAACAACGGCATCAAGTGAAAATAATGACATTGATACTCTAGTTTGGGTTGACATTAAAGAATTGCCGACCTATATGCCAACCTTATTCCCAAAGGTAAAGGAGTATCTTGAGGGGTTAATTCCATCGGAAGACCGAATAATTAAGGTCTAAATTTCTAGTTTCAGCAGATTATTGATTTTGAACATATCCAAGTTGAAGTTAAACTTCAGGTTCAGGAATATGTCATATACGGGGAGGTTATCTGATATCTTCTTTTCTAGAGATTCAATTAGTAATGAAAACTTCCATAACCTTACACTCGTGGCTTTATGCTCGTATGTATAAAACTATCATTAACTAATCAAGTAAATTGAATACCTAAGAGTATAGTTCTGTAAGTAAGGAGATTCTTCCACAATCTAACTACTTACGTATATCTCAAACCTTGCTATCCCGTAGTACTCCGCTATAATGTCGATATTACTTTAGTAAAACTTAAGTGAACAAGAAACCTATAAAAACAGATTTAAAACTTGAAGATCTAGGAATTACTGGCGAATCCGCAAAGATATTTACAAGCGAACTCAATCATGAGCTTGCTTTAACAATCCAAACTCTAAAGAATTGGGCGCAAAGAATTATCAAATCAAGAAAAGATATTGAAGATACTTATCCCGCAATTAAAAATCAAGAACTAGAACGTTACAGTACAAAAATAACAAAACTTGTAACAGGATCTCACAATGATGTTCCCGAACTTGAAGAATTTTGGTGTGAAGTAAGTACTGACGAAGCAACATTCCAGGTATTCTTCGCGAAATCTGGCGATACATTTATGCAACTCGATCCTGGCTTTAAAGTAAGAAAATATACAGGTAAAGGATCACCTAAGTTTGGGTCTGTAGCATTGATTGGAACAGAGGGTTATCAATGGGAAAATTTGGAAACTGAAAGTTCAATTTCTAGAAAACTAATTGCTATAGCTTTATATAAATCTGCTAAAGATCTTTGTAAATATGAGGATAATATAAGCATTATGCTCCAGAGTTTTCCACCTCAAACGGTTGAGGTCGACTAAAATAATTCACGTTAATATTCCTCAATACTTTCAATGTGGAATCTTTGGTTTTTTCTGAGGTACTCATTAATTTGCACTGACACGGCTTCAATACCACTATTATACTCTTCTACTCCACTGCTATGGATTTCTGGTAATCTCAAGTCATCAAGTTCCCAGAATTGCCTATAGCTTTCATTGTAAAAAGTTAGAGGATGCATAGTTGCTTCTACACTTAATTCCCGAGTAATAAACTCTTTATCTGGAGAGAATTCTTGATGTAGAAAGTAAGCAATCAATGGGTTAATGAAATACCTTGTAGAATCTGGCTCTTCACAATAGATTTTATTACTTAATCTACCAGATTTAACAATACCAGCTTCACAAAGTTTTAATAGAGAATCAGCGTCAATTGCTCCATCTTCTAGTCTTGTTATATCAATACCTTCAGAGATATCAAACAGTGATATAATTAAAAGGGTATCCAAAGTTTTATCTTTTCCCAAAACAACGGTTTGATCTGTACTTGTATTAGTTATAATAATCATAGTAATTGCCCTTACTTTATATCCTATATTATACAACTAAGTCCCAATCCTATACAGAGCTGTATTCTAAGTACCTCGACTGTTATTAAACTCACTATTTAGCGTGTAACAAACTTATGTATTTTAATATCTGAATATACATCTAAGCTTATCAACTATCGCTATCATTTATATCTTTAACAAGTTAGAGCAAAATTACCTCTGCGGAGCAAGTTATGATTATCCTCTGATTTAAGTATTATGTTAAATGGCTTTATCAAGTTATAGTCTAACTTTTACTCATCTAGTGTAAGACCGGTAGTTCATCTCTTTTACTAAGTTGCCAAATTATTCTTTGAATTTTCTTAGCCACTCATTTGTAACTAGAGCAGACGAATTCATTCTAAAAGTAGTTCAAAGTCTGATTAGAATCTTACCTTGACTTACTTTGAAACCAAAAGTAAAGTTAGGTGTGAGTAAAAATCCTTTCTACAATGCGCTGGCAGCACTAAGTTACATTATCATCATTGTTATTGTGATTCATTCGATATCAAATATTGAAATTTTGGAGACCTCCCTATTAATGCCAATCTTATTTCTATCCCTCTTCACGCTTTCAGCGGCTGTAATGGGATACATATTTTGTCTTCAACCATTAAGACTGTATTTGGACGGAAAAAAGGAAGAAGCACTTACTCTTTTTGTGACCACAATCCTTATCTTTGCAATTTTCCCCTTAACCATTATTGTTCTCTACCTTTCGAGGGTTATCCGATGACGGGTTGAACCTGTATTGCCTTGATTATTTCTACTCAAAAAAGGTATCTTAAATGAATTGTTTACTTTAAAATTACACTTTTGAGTTAAATGCCCTTAATTATACATCTCTCAATATTTCTATTTTCGTTTGTAGGAATTTGGATTGGATCGGGACTTGCCGTTAAATCAGTTGAAAACATTGCTAAATCACTCAAAGTGTCCTCTTTCCTCATTTCTTTTTTAGTCTTGGGTTTTTTTACTTCTATCACAGAACTTTCAGTAGGATATAATTCTATTATAGAGAACGATCCAGAAATTTTTGTTGGTAACGTTATAGGAGCATCTATTGTCCTTTGTATGCTAATAGTTCCTTTGCTAGCACTCGTGGGTAACTCAATTCGAATAACTCCCGAATTTCAAGGTTTCAATTTACCCGCTTCACTTGTAGTTATTGCCTCACCAGTAATTCTGGTCATGGATGGGATTGTTACAGCCCAAGATAGCCTCATTTCTCTAGCTCTCTTTGGATTTCTTGTAATATGCATCCAATCTAAAAAAGGTTTGATTGAAAAATTTCAAAATATACAGAGGAATAGAATTAAAACTGGAAAGGAACTTTTGAAAATTCTATTTGGAATAGCCGTTATATTTACAGCGAGCCACTTTGTTGTAGAAGAGACTCTTTACTTCTCAAATCTCTTACAAATATCACCATTTCTAATTAGCTTACTCTTAATTAGCGTAGGAACTAATGTACCTGAGCTTTCGCTTGTTGTGAGATCAGCATTTATGCGAAATCATCAAATTGCTTTCGGAGATTATGTCGGTTCAGCAGCCTTCAATACTTTTTTGCTTGGAGCCTTAACTTTCTACTATGGTAAACCAATACTTTTAAGCAATAACTATTCCATTAGTTTACTGTTTCTAACTGTTGGGCTCCTGCTTTTCTACTATTTTGCAAGGACAAAAAACACGATATCAAGATTAGAAGGTTTCATACTTCTCTTACTCTATCTGACATTTTTGGCAGTTGAAATCCTAGGAAACATACATTAGGCTTCCAAACTCATCTCAACCCATCCTGTTTCCTTAAAACCTATTTGTGAATACCATTTATAAGCATCTGATTTAGGATCTGCTATCAACTTAACGTAATCCAATTTCATTTCTCTAGCAAATTCCAATGCGTTTTTCCACAGTTCTTTACCTATACCTTTACCCATATGTTTAGGTAAAACTGCAATCTCATCAATGTACAAGTGGTCATCTTTAATATATGAAGCCAGAAAACCAACAATCTTTCCCTCAACAGTTGCTTTAATGGAATAATCATAATTCAAGATCATCTCAATATTTTTCAAACCGTCCTCTTCAGTCCATCCCTGATTAACAAAATTAAAAGCTTCTACCATTACTTTAGCAGTAGATTCAATATCTCTTTCAACTATCTTACTTATTTCCACTCCCAAAATATTGTGTATTTATTTTATCTGCAGTAAATAAATATATCACAAACCTTATCACGGCAAGATAATACCCTGTTAAATAATTCTTTGTAAAAGTGTTGACATTACCCTATATGGAGAGTATCATCATAAATGGAGTCAGTTAGCGGGCAACCTCGCAGGTTAACATAGGATGCGTTCTGCGAGTACTGGAGTTTGGGGTAACCCTCTCTCCCGTCCATTCCTAAGAAGCTAAATGGCTCCATTTTTTGTCATTGAACTCTTGTCCCATTACATGTAAATTATTCAACATGGGAAAGTTTAAATCCGCTGTTATTGTTGCCCTACTTTTAATTGTTTTTGTAGCCTTTGCGACAATCCTTAGAAATAACGGTAAAAATAGCGTAATCATTACTTCAAATCAATCTCAAGACATTGAAACAAACTTTCAACCACCTTCAAATCAAAACAATCCTAATTCCTTATGCGTTTCAAATCCAGCACCAGTATTTACACACTATCCCACTGATATCAGTAGTATTACTGTCATTGAAAATCCGATTAGAATACTGAGCGGCCAGGATATTAAAACTCATGCTTTTATTGAGGTAGAAAAAAGTTCTCCAGTGTATGCACCTGTTGATTCTACATTAGTAAGCGGAGCGAACTACATAGAACGCATGGGAGAGGATCCAGTTGAAGAAGTTCAATACATTCTTCATTTTGAAGCAAGTTGCGAAGTTGGATACTGGTTAGATCACATAATTAATGTGCCTGATAAAATTATGAACGCATTTCCCCCGAAGGCTCAAAATGATACTAAGAGCATTAAAGTCGATCGAATAAGTGTGAAGGCAGGTGAACTGGTTGGATACACCAACCGAGCAGGAAGGGGGCGTTTTGACATGGGCGTAATTAACACAACAGCCCCAAAAACCGATTTGGTTACTCACCCCAAGTACAAAAATGACCCTATTGTAAAAACTTCAGACAAATATCAGTTCGCGGTATGTCCTTTCCAATACTTTGATGTCAACATGCAAAATAATTTGAAATCATTGTTTAAATCGGAACATATTTCAAAAACCTTTATTCAAAACCTTTGCAAAGACATTTGATCTTGTGTAAACAGTCTCTTATAGATGAAAAATTAGTTCGATGAGGAGCATTAACAGAAAACTTTGGACAAATAAATATGTTGTTGTTGTAGTAATCCTACGTGTGTCTGGATACATATACATGCTGTACCGTCCTTTCGAGGGGATGCTGATTTCCATACTTTTTGACATTCTTGACTGGTTTATACTAAGTTTTGGTAAATTACCACTTAAAAAGTATCACGAAATAGATAAACCTCTTGATTACCTTCAATACGTCTTTCTTATACCAATACTTTTCCACACCCCTATTTTCAAGGTATACCTACTCCTACTTGGATGGCGAACAATAGGGTATCTTCTTTCATTGAAACTTCGTACAACTAAAACATATCTCTTTTTCCCAAATTTTGGAGAGTATGTAGCATTAATATATTTTACAATTGAAAAGTTCAGTCTCAAAATTGACGTGTACTCAATGTATATATTAGTACCTTTAGTGATTGGAAAGTTCTGCCAAGAGTACTGGATTCACTTCAAGAGCTATACTGTAAGTTACAGTTGGGGCGAAAAGCTCCGATATCTTCTCTTAAATAAGCTTTTGGGACTTGAGAAATGAAAAACTATTTTTTTCAAAAGGTTTACGCTGTTGCTAAAGACATACCGAAAGGTAAAGTAATAACATATAAATTACTTGCTAAATTGGCAGGCAGTCCTGGTGCGTACAGAGCAGTTGGAAGTGCTATGGCTCAAAACCCAGACATAACATCTATACCCTGTCACAGAGTAGTAGGAAGCGATGGAAGTATGCACGGTTACTCAGCAGGCGAAGGCATTAAAACCAAGATAGAAAAATTAAAACAAGAAGGGATAAAATTTAAGACCCCAAACAGAGTTGATCTTGAAGTTTCTTTGTGGAGCATTTTTTAACCCAAAGATAGTTGTACATTACAATCACTCTTCAAACACAATTCTTGAAGAAGAAGAGATTGGCGTTGCAGTTACAGAGTAATGAAAACTTTCTTAAAGAGGTTTATTGGCATTGAGATAGCAACTTTCACTATCATAAATTTATTTATTGTTAATGACATTGATTTCCTTCTAATCAACTAAAAGCTCTATTAAAGACCTTTAAATAGCTTTATTTCAAGAAATCTAATAAAATAGGCCGATGAAACTTCTAAATGAATGGTTTGATACCAGATACAACGTTAGAAATCGACACTACATATTGGATTCAGGCTTACAAATTCTTCATACCCTTAACAAGCAATCATTGGACTCTTACGCATCAATAATTTTAATGGCGGGAACATACTTCGAAAAGGCATTTAATGTTCCGAATGGCACTGCTCATTTTTTAGAACATACTATTTCTACGCCCCCTAATAAGCTATTCAAGACTGAAAAGGCCTTTACACGATACTCTTTTGGAGGTAGAAACACCCCCGAACTTGTTATGAATGCATCAACATCATTCAAGTATTGTTCATATTGGGGATACTGTCATGCAAACAGAGAAGAAGACTTAATAAAAGTTCTCTCCCAGACATCATTCAAACCATTGGATCAATTCGAAGCAAATGTTGAAAAACAACGGAAAGTAATATTAGCTGAACTTGGTACAGATCTCAAGCCTGAAAAAAATCAAAATCTGCTTTTCCGACGCTTCGCACTTGGTAATGGAGAAGTATATAACACCAATTTTTCTATTTTGGGTGAGAAAGAATCAAACATAAAGGCAATTACAACAGAAAACTTAATTGACTTTTACACAAACACCTACACACCTAAAAATACTATTATTGCAATCCAATCTCCTAACGAACTCAGTCCAAGAACCATTAAATATATCAAAACAATCGATTCATCTCTTAGTAAAAATAATAATCAAAAAGCTCATCTTTTTGACGAAAGTATTAATACGAAAGTTCAAGCAGGTTACTTCCATAATACCGAAAGCCAGGCGATCACAACTCACTTATTAAGATTTGAGAAAATCAGAGGACCTGAATATGACTACTCGTATGAGATCGTTAACAACTTCATAAGATGGATTATAAACTTTTATGTAAATCGGGAGTTAAGACAAAATAAAGGTTTGATTTATGGAAGCGTGAGCTATGTTAATTCAAACGCTACGTGGTTTTACGATGAGAAGGCGTTTAAAGTAACCTCGGACTTTAAAAACTTACGCAAAGTTATTAATAGCATTGATGATTCAATTAACTTTAAAGTCGAAGAGTTCCTAGAGAGTAAAGATGGTCACCGCTGGCTAGAAAATGAAATTAGCAACTATCTCTTTCCTCACACCGCTGCTTTTGACCCTGACTATACCGACTCAAAAGCTACAGCGATTCTCAGAGGTTTTGAACTTTACCACTTTGAAAAAGCTAGAACTTTTGTAAAAGACTTAACAATCGACACATTGCGAAAAGCTTTGGCCGCAAATACTTTCAAAGACTCTTATATGCTTTGGATAGATACTAATTTAGAAATCAACAAGGTAAAAGCTGTAGTGGAAAAAACCAAAGCATTTCAACGTATAACTAAAGGTTGAGTTGTTTTGCAATAACTATAACCCTGTTTATATTCAAACCAGCTGGCCAGCATGTCATAAGTGTTAAGGTGTTGTACTCTTCAAGTTTAGATAAATAGTGTACATCTGTCCGACTAACAATCTTTACCTTTTCAACCTCGTATGTATAAATCTTTTTTCGATAAGAGACATAAATCTTATCACCCTCTATCAGCTTAGGTAGCAGATAGAAATTAACATTATACTTCCCCGATTCGTAAAAATTTACTGCAGAATGGGCAAACATAAAAATATTTCCACTCTGACCTGGCACGGGGGTACCTTTAGCATGTGCTACGCCTCCTTTTAATGCCTCTGTGTACTGATTATAACTAAAAGGGTCAACGTCTAAAATTACATTAGCATTAGCTCCAATCTTAGGGATTGCAATTCCAAAGTTTGGACTTAAGAATGCGATATTGTCTTTAACCTCTGTATTGTCACTTTCACTAATTTCGACATCAGCATAATCAGGTTGAGGCTGATTCACCAGATAATTAACTTCATTAAATAGAATCGTGTGAAAGTTCAGAAAGGCTAGGACTGCTCCAATAACTATCAGAGCAATCCCTGCTTTCAAAGACCAAGGCATTACTTTCTTAGCTTCATCATTATCCACTGGAAGATTGATTGTATAATCCCGAGTCGGGTCAATAGCCATACAACTGCTCCGCCTAAAATAATTCCTACAATCCACATTACATTATTGTCTCCTCCAGTTGAAGTCACTTTGGTCTCTTCTCCCGGGGTATTTCCTTGATTTTCATCCTCTTCGTTATCTGCTTCACCCTTTACCGCACCGTCGTCTGATTCAGTCTCACTACCAGCAACTTCTCCATCTTCTCCTTCTTGTCTATCTTCATCGACAACTCCTGGAGTGACCTCAACAAGTGAGTCAGCTACAAAGTCTGAGCTATTGTCAGCATTATCCAAAGCTCTAATGGCATAGAAATACTCAAGATTACAATTAGATACATTATCAACATATTCAATTACCTGGCCAGGTGTGGCAGGAAGCTCAACCACAAGTGTTGAACTGTTAGCTACAAAGGTTCGCTCAGTCGATCTGAAAATCTGTACTGCTGAGGTCTGTCCGTCACTTGCTGTTGTTAAGTTCAAAGTATATTCACAAGCATTCTTACTCTTCTCATACCCAGTAATCATATCAGGACCTACTGTGTCCAATGTCATTGACGCTGCTTCTGACTCAATTACTTCCTCTTCTGCTGTGGCCTCAACTTTGAATTCGTAAGTACCATCTGCATTTAGTATAGCGCTGCCTACGTTACAATCACCGCTATTTCCACCACTTCCTAAGTTGATAGTTGTCCCAAAGTCTACGAAACTACCGTCTCCAGGTCCTTTCTTAAGACATTGTACGCTCACATCCCTACCTTCTAAATCAAGTGCTACAAACCCTACCTTAATTGTATTGTCATTTGACAAAGCTTCTGGCTGTTCGATTCGTACGGCAAGGCTAGAAGCCGCGTATACATCTTCAGGTCGTGAAAATCCAACCAATCCCAACAGTATCAAGACGGCCACCAAGATGGAAATCTTGCGACTCTTCTTACCAAGTCCATATCCAACTAGGATTACACCCAATGAGAAGGAAGCCAAAGCAAATATTGCCCAGATTATATTAGCACCTGTGTTTGGCAATGACACACCAAGCACCTCAGCTTGACCCTCTTCCAAATCATCAATCACATTAACTTGTGTACCAGCAAAGAGGCCGAAGGCTGCAGTGCCATAAATGCTATTTCCCAATACATTAGTTCCTTGAGTCCATGCTAAGTCTTTGTATAAACCTGCATCTTGAGCGTTAGAAATCGTAGCAAGGTACGTAAGTGTTACTACCTCACCTTCCACCATATCACCTAAGTTCCATGTACCAGGTGAAGCGTAAGTAGGCTCTGTAGTTACATTTGAAGCTTTGATATCACCTCTAATATCGGAACTTGCTGTCCAGGTACCGTTAACGTAGGTGAAACCCTCTGGAGTCAAATCTACCACCTTCACATCTTCTAAGACATAAGGGTTATCACTTAATCCTGTTAATACCACATCCTCTGGAACTTCGTCATCAGTTGGTGCAGTTACTGTCAAAGTATACTGAACAACATTACCTGCAATTTGATCAACTCCAAGGACATTGTTAGTTTTTTCCAGTTGCAACTGTGCCCCCACTGCCTGGTTGACGCAGGTATATTCCTTGGTTTGATTGCTACCAAGTTCTACTTCGACCTGCGTATCATAAATCGCGACATTTTCTTCGATTCCAACTTGTCTTGCTTCAACTTCTTCAATGTAACAACCCAAGAAGTTATAACCGGGAAGATTATTCTCAGTAAAGCTATATTCACCGGGATTAAGCTCATATTCGGCAACCACTGGTTCACTCTGTGCATCAGAAATAAACTTCACTGCGCCTTCTAACCCTTCACCACCAAGTACTACTTCAAAAAGATCGTCGCTAGTAGCTTCGGAGTCAAAGTTAGCATCTACTACATCTTTGTGCACAATGACTTTACCCTTAATCT
Organism: bacterium; assembly: GCA_021463465.1. GTDB lineage: Bacteria > Patescibacteriota > Dojkabacteria > SC72 > SC72 > JAJTYH01. The sequence continues at coordinate 396,358 of JAJTYH010000003.1, read as the reverse complement.
GCTTATTGATTACCTTCACATTAGTATTACCTTCCTCAGTAACCGTAACCTGCGCTCCTTCTATTTCGCTATTTTCATCCCCTTCGAAACTATCAAAAGTATAGTTTCCGGATGGATCCTCAGTCACGGTATATGTACCGATTGGCAAGTCACCGTAAACCACTGACTGACCATCAGTAAGCTGTTGTGGATTGCTTTCATTAAGATTCACTGTAAAGAGAGTAGATGTATCTTCAACTGGATTACCATCTGGATCTACAACCTCTTTAGTAACGGTGATATCACCAGTCTTTAGAGCATTGAAGGCTACACAGTAATAGGTCTCACCAAACTTTACCTCTTCAATTCGATCAAAATTGTCATAATAAAGGACATCTTTGTGACAATACATTTCAGCCGAGTATGGATTTTCTTCAGGTTGTGCTGGTGGATAACTGAATGCCACATACCCTGGCATTAAACTCTCACGTACCCACAAGTTACTAAGTCCTTTTCCTTCAGGAGTTGTCATAATCTCAATGTCAGCTACACCACTAGCATCCGTCGATCCAAGAATCTGCCATGGTTCCGGAGCCAAACCTAACTGGTCTCCATTACCGTACTTATCTACTTCACCATCATATCCCCACTGGAACTGCCAGTCAGAAACTAACTGACAATCTGGGTTATTCGCAACGAAATTGGTTGCAGTATTTGAATTGATATTACCTGCTCCACTTCCCCAGTTAGGTAAGTCATCTTCACTGTTACAGACAATCTTTGAAGCGATAATTCTTAGCGATTGGTGATTACCGAAATTCACCTCTTTCCTATCACCTGGCTCAAGTAATATCTCACGACAGACTGGACCTGAGGCATACCAACCTTCTTGCATTTGTTCACAAACCGTATAAGTTCCCGGTAACAAACCCTCGAAATCATACTTTCCTAAATCCATAAAGAACCAACCACTGGTTGTATCTGTAAGTTCTCCAGTGTCATAACTGCTATTGTGATTTTCATCAATAAAAATCTTCCAGCCGTTCATCCAAGTCTCTCCTGAGAGTAAGCTTTGGTGATTATCACCGTTTCGATCGTTGAACTTCGTTCCCTTGATCTCTGCTAACTTAGTATTGGTAAAGGTACAGGTAATATTTTCATTCAAATCTAGGTCTAAATCAGCTCTTCGATTTTCGATATCAACAACAGAATTGTCATCTCCGATACAAACCAAATCAGTCAGTTTCCAGCCCGAGGCACTATTCTCACGTACCCAATATGCTCCCGAAGGTACATTGAACACTTTGGTATTTGAGTGCTGATTTCCATTATTACCATCATCATCTAATATAAATGACCCCAAAGTACTAGTTGAAAAGTTAAAGTCTTTTCCATCATTGTTAACTGAATCCTTAACAATAGTAATTTGACCCATATCCCTTGCATTACACAAAGTGATTTCAGCTGTTGAGTTCTTCACGACATTAATATCAACAGGTACGGTTGTTCCATTAGGATTTGTGCATGAACGTCCCTCTTCACCCGTTACATACCATGCAACAAAGTGGTAGCCTTCGAGACTATTCTCATTCACTTGATGAGCACCTGTGATTACAGGAGTAACGGTATCGCCGAAGTTAATTGAACCAACTGCATCTAAAGTCCAGCTAAATCCAAGGGAGCTGATATATGCCTTACTATTCTCATTTCCACCTCCCCACACTCCATCACCATTTAGATCAACTCTCTTGTTAACTTTCACAGAACCAGTATCGACACTGTTAGTAAAAGTACAAGTAAGTTCTTCACCTTCCGAGACGCTTATCTGCTGACTCTCAACTGCACCGTAGTTAGTCTGACCACAAACTAAGGAAACTACATGGTATGAAGGCTTCTGGCTTTCAGAAATCACATATGATCCAGGTTGGACATCTACTTTGCTTCCAGTCTCATAATTACCACTTCCATTGATATCCCAAGCCCAATCAGTAGAATTAGTCTTATCAACTTGTCCATCACCATTGATATCAACATCTTTAATCACGGTTATAGAAGCCTTACAGTCGACATCAACTGCGTCCAAATCAAATCCATCAGCATTCGAATTTGGATTGAGGTTAAAGTTAGTAGTATCAGTCACTCTAACATGCGTTACACCTGTGTAAGGTGCTATATCAATCAAAGTCACACCATTAGTGGACAAACTTGATGCACTACCTACATTGTGCCAGCTTCCTCCATTGTCCGTACTGACCTCTACACTTGCGGTTTCTTCAGGGTAATTCTCTCTTCCATTAGTCACTTCATGAATTGAAATGTCTGTACCTTCACCGTTAACAACTGGTGAGGTGAACGCCACCACGATAGAACCACCCTTACCTAAACTATAAAAGCCTGTATCAGGATTAGTGGCAGCATCAGGTAAACCAATCGCACTCGCAGGTACACTGCGGGACAAAAGTACGGTCGATCCATCTTTTTGCAAACCTTGCGAAGCACTCACTACACTACTAGCCCATCTCTGGCCTTCAACACACGCTGATGGTTGATCTACAATAGTCGTATCCTCAACGGTAGTGTTATCTTTCAAATCAATCTCGTAAGTCGAAGTTGTAACTGAAGCATTATTCTCAATACTTCCTATGCCAAAAGCTAAGCCTTTAATTTCAATTGTGGCACTGGCATCTGCAGCTAAAGTTCCAAGTTCACAAACCACAGGAGAAGGAAGGGTTGTATCTGAACATGAACCCTGACTTGGTATTACCGAGAAAATGGCCATAAATGCGGCAGGAAGGTTATCGGTTACTACAACATTCTCTGCATTAGTATCACTTTCATTCTCAATCGTCACAATATAAGTCAACAAACCACCAGTTAATACTGGATCAGGTGTGTCCGATTTTGTGATTGACACATCAGTTACTTTAGTGTTAGTAATCTGGCAATACTTAGTCTCTCCGTTTGCAACTGTAACATCATCACAGGTATTGCCCGTAATTTCCCAGCCTGAAACCGCATCCTCTTCAACTGAATAAGTTCCTGGTTCAACGATAAATGAGTGATCCTGTGAATCACTTACAGTACCTTTATCATTTTCAAAAATATATCCATCCCCAGTTATAGAAACATCAAAGTTGGTTTGATTGCCTGCTGGTACAGTGGTCTTTTGTACAACAATAGTTCCCTTTTCAATTTCGCATTGATTATTCCAAATCGCTTGACCCTCAGCTGTCCAGTTCTTGCCTGGATATGAACCTCCTACATAATTAAACGGAGGTATAATATCTCCCCAATCGCCATCAATTCCTGCAGACCAAACTGGTCCATTATGGCCATCATGACCCGCTACATCAGCTGATTTAGCAGGTTCATTAGAGACATAAGGATTAGTATTACTACTTGTCGCATGACAGATCATTACTTTCTTTTCAACCAAATCCAACTCACAACTCTGTGTACATGCGAAATCAGACCCAGATACACCATCTGAGCCATCACACTGCTCAGGACCATTCTTGATTCCATCACCACAGTATGGCCCATGAATATTCACGGTTTGACAGGTGTTACTACAGTAATTACAGCTGTTAGCATAAGTTGGAGTACAAGCAATACCATTGGAAGCTCCACTGTCACACTGCTCGGACTGCTGGTTCACAACTCCATCGCCACAGAATGCGTTCGTAATATTGTTAAATGTACAGGTCACAATATCGTTTGAATCTACTGAGATTGCTCCTACGCCATTAGTAATCGGTGAACCTACTGACTGATTGTTGATCGTACAAACGGCAGATTGGAATGTAAATCCATTCTTTGGAGTCTCAACTACACTGTAAGTACCATTATCTACTTCAACTGAAGGGATAAAGCCATCAGCTCCTGTAATATGCTGATCACCATCAATAGTAAATACCCAGTTAGCAGCAGGATTACCGTCAACCAATTTTTTTACATTAATAGTTCCTCCACAAAGTTGAATAGCGTAATCAGCTAAATCGGCAGCAAGGGTCGCGAAGTCCGAAGTTATAACATCAGAACTAATACCAGTATTAACATTATTACCAGAGATAGTCTGTAGATTAGGTGTATCCAGCTCATCACCTATCCCAAGTGCAAGTATCCTCACCCCTGCAGTTTTTATGTTATTTGCAATGATTTTAGCTTCGCTTACTGCTTGCGACTCACTTGCATCTGTACCGTTATCAACCCTATTTGGATTACCATCGGAAGCAAAAATCATCAAATCAGGGTATGTAGGTCTATTTGTCAAAGTACTTTGACCTTTAAATAAACCATCTTCCCAGTTTGTATACCCTCCGCCTGAAGGAATTCCATTAATTGCAGCGTTAACTGCAGTTATATTGGAAGTAAATGATTGAACGACCGATGCAGTAGTGGCGAATCTTGAGACGGAAAACTCGGTAGGTGTACCATTGAATGCGGATGTAAACGCAGTCATTGCAGCTTTCATCTGAGTCAACTCTCCTGAGCTTATACTTGTAGAATTATCAAGAACAAGAGCAATGTCTAAGCCACAAAATTGTCCTAACGGTGGATTAGTAACTCCAGTATCTGGGTTAACTTTCACTGAGTCATTACACTTATTATTATGCTCATTTTGTTCAGCGACTTCTTCATTTGGGTCAACTTCACACTTTCCACCTTTTCTTGGGTTAGATAAAGTTCTAATTTCATTTGCAATCACTTCGACTGTAACAGTAAACGAACCGCCAGCAGGAATTACAACTGTAGAGCCACCGCTGTTATCGTCGCAAACAAGTGTACTACTGTTAATATCGCAATCAATAGAACCAGTTACTCCCCCCGCAGTTGTTACTACCAAATCACTTGTATCAACAAACGATACCCCATCATTTGGTAATGAGTCCGACAAAATATCTTCATTGTTAAAGATGGCAGATGAAGTCCCTTCATTTTTAACCGTAATAATCCAGTTAAATGAGCCTCCAACATTTACAACACCTCCTACATCATTGCTTTTTGAAATTGTAAGATCAGGTCCTGTCACTGTAACAGCATTTTCAAGAACGTAGACTGCACTTGCTCCACCGCTACAACTATCGTTGTTGTAAGCAATAAAGTATGCATTATAAATACCTGGTGTATTAGGAGCTGTCATATTAAAGGCTTTAGTAGCACCCATTACATCGTCGGTAATGTCGGGCTCGAAATTATCACAACTAACTCCACCAGGAGCACTTGTAGAGATTCTCCATCCCGTACTTGCCCAATCATCATTATTTCCACTTCCATTTGTAGAAACGTTAACCCCACCTAATATTGTTGTACCCTGAGCGACGGTTATACTCGCAACGCCGTTCACTGTAGCAGAATTGATAGTACGACTATCAGTAAATGTATCTGTTGCAATAATATCACCGAGCAAACTCCTAACCTCTACTGCGTAATCAGGACGATATCTACCATCCAATTGATAACTGTAATTAAAACCACCAATGCTGTTTGTAATAATTTCAGCTTCAAAACGTACAGGAGGTTGATTAGCTGAAGTAATAATGAGTAGGTATCGACTTTCTGGTAAGTAACCATGGCCTCTCAACGTAACTACCTCATGCGGTGCGTAATCTTCCTTATCTGTTCCAATACAAGGGTTGAGAGAGTTTTCCAAACACTGTGTAGTTTCAATCACACCAACTTCAAGTTCGCCATCCGCTGACTTAACTACGTCTACATCAACCTCATCATTTTCAGGTTCATCTACCTTTGGCTCCGGTACAACCTCAGGTTCAACTTCTGGTTCAGGCGTAACTTCTGATGATTCTTCTTCGACTGTGGGCTCAGGAGTCTGCACCGTCTCTTCTTCCGCTACTACAGGTGTACTTTGAGCGCCTTCATCCACCAAAAGCCCTTCCGTAGTTGCGAAGGCTAATGCAGGACTTACTGTAAGATAAAGTGCAAGATAAATAGAAATAAATCGAGAAAAATATCTCTTGGGGAGTTTAAATAACTTTCTTAGCATTGACCGGTTGCTAAAATTTAAATTGTTAATGAATTTTAATACTTATAAGGGCCTACTAAAAGACCTATAACAATTATTATAGGTTCAAATCGCAGTAGAAGGTTATCTATCAAAAAACCAAAAGCCTATTTCTTTTTCACTTAATTTGCTGATAAAATCTTTGAATATCTCCGAATGTTTATCTGCTTCCGTTACTTTTTTGCCCCAATACGACCAGTCAGTGGCTTCATTTGTTTCAGTTTTATTTTCAGCAAAGATATTGATTGCAACATCAAACCCATCTTTTTTCAAAATGTCAGCTTGGTTTAGAATCTCATTTAATATCTCCGCACGCAAATTTGGAGGCTCAGTTACCAACTCACCAGGGTCATTTGTAAACTTTGCCCTAAATGTTCCAGTATTTATCCATATTTTTTTAACATGTAAGAACTTTGCCGCCTCTACAGCTAAACTAGGGTTGATAAACTCAAGCGGATCATAAATATAGACGGGATTTTTCTCACTCTTTGGAGATCTCCACGGGAATCCCTGTATACCGAAACTATCAACACTACCAGGCTTTAACGTTTTGACATACGGAAGAAGACTAGTATAACGACCATCCTCCCAATTTTCGTCATCCGCAGCATAAGAAACTGAATTTAGAAGGATAGACCTTTCAGTAGTTGGATAGTACTTTCTTAAGAGTTTAAAATATATCATCACATTCTCTCCAAACAACTCTGGTTTTGATGACCCTCTATTCCAATAAGGGAGGTTAGCTTCAGGAAAAGGTACCCATATACCCATATCGCCCTGACCAACCCCTTCATTCTTAAGCTTAACAAAGAATGACTCTATCCATTTATTATAAAATCCACTATTAAACTCTTCAAAATCAATTGGCCCCCATTCGGTCACTGGTTCGACTATTACCAGGGGCCGGACACCAAACTTACTAAACTCTTTGAGTTTAGTTGCAACGGCTAACCCAAGTCGACTCGCATTAATTTCACTATTGGGCATATTTGTAAATATCATCTGTGTGTCTGTCGCGAACGATTCACAAATTTGCTGGAGCTCTCCAAGTCGTTTTAAAGTTGAGTCTTTGGATTCATTTAGTCCTAAGATAGGCTTTTTGCTACTACATTTCACTTCTGGCGTTGAAGCAATAGGCTCTAAAATACTAGGGTCATTTGCCTGTTTATTTAAAAAAGGTAATAGACGATGTAGTAGGCTCAAAGTAGTTGAGCTAAATGTTTTTTGAACATTAGTTAAATAGCCGTAATTACCACTTAGGCTTCCTAATGTAACAAAAACGCCTATGGTTATAAGTAAGATAAATATTATCGAACTATTTTTAATTTTTTTGGTATGTTGATTCATTTTTAAATCCCTTTTCTATCCCACTTTTGCCACACAATCTCTTGTCCCTTTAAGACCATAGTAACGCTTCCAATCAGCGCTACAAATTCTATCCATATAAGAAAATAAAAGAAAGGCCATGTAAAAGGGAATAGTATCAGTAACTTTAAATTTATTCCCTTGCCACTAAAAATGCCATTCACTAAGTAAAGTACAAAAGTAAACAGAATCCCGAAGGCTAAAGAAAGAAAGTCTAGCGCCACAAAAGAATAAGTTATTAACAGTGCAATAGATATTGGTTCAAGTAACAGTTGAAATTCAGACAATAATGCAAACGGGAGAACAAAGAAGGTTAGAGGTTTATTATGTTTTTTGTCAGTGCTAAAGAACATATTTCTATATTTTATAAAAGTATCCATTCGTCCTTTTTTCCACCTTTCTCTTTGTCTTATGAGACCAACTACATCTGAAGCACCTTCAGTAAAACAAACCACATCCTCTGCATATGTACAATTATACCCATGGAAACGAAATCTCATTGTCATCTCAATATCTTCAGTTTTATTTTTCTCATCATATAATCCGATTTTTTTAAATACCTTACGCCTAAAAGATGCACAAGCTCCACCAAAAATATACTCCGCACCCATGACAGCATGAGATCTTTTAAAGTAGAACCCAAACATGTACTCAAGCTTCTGTGTTATACCGATAATTGACCTGGAATTGGCGACTACTACATTACCAACAACTCCATCAATCTTATCATCGTAGTAATACCTTACTAAATTTTCAATTGCATTTCTTTCTAAAACTGAGTCCGCATCAATAGTCAGCACAATTTCACCAGTTGAGTTTTCTATTCCTTTATTTAATGCCTTTCCTTTTCCACCGTTGCGCTTGTAATCTATGAACTTGATTCTTTTTCTCCTCCATGGATGGAATACTTTAAGTCTCCTAAAAAGCTTAATAAATGCGCGAACTTTTCCCGAGGTGTCATCAGTTGATCCATCATTTATAATTACAATCTCAACATTTTCGTAAGTATTGTTTAAAACAGTCCTAACAGTTTTTAAAACTCCAACTTCTTCATTCCAGGCAGGTATAACTACTGATACTAGGTAAGGTTTTGAGGGAGCGTTGGATTCTGTTCTCCTTCTCCTAATCAATTCTTGTATTCTATAGATTGGTGCAAGTAGTAAGAAAATAAAGTACTTAACAAGCATTAAATTTGCGAAGATGAGAGCTAAATTCCTAAATATTCCGAACCATTCGCCTGTCATAGTTATTTTCTTGTTGCATTTACTAATTCAGCAGTAATTATTTTTACCCTATTACTATTCTCGCAAACAATAAAAAGCTTAGGGACTAGATTTTCCTCACTATCAGTTTTAAATTCATCTGTCTTAATTGCGATATTAGAAATTTTAAAGAGGTAATTTACATCATTTGATGATAGAAAAATAAGGCTATTTATATCAAGCTCATCCATGCTTAATGTTGTTCTCCATTTCTCATCAAAATATACAAGTGTGTCATTACTATTTTCCCTCCTAATCACATGGGCTTTATTCCCCCTGATGTAATACTGATCACCTTTTTTTAAAGAAGCAGTAACCTCAATACTACTATTGATAGATGGAAAACTTATATACCTGAAATTGTCCTTGGTTATTTCATGCAAACTCACATCACTACCCGCTGTAAAAATCTTCTGTTCAATCAATTCCAATACAAAGTTGTTTCTGAATCGCCTAAGGGTCTGCAGGTATCTTATATCTTGAAAAAACACCTGCTCATAGGCATTCAGAATGATATAAATTGTAAACAGCAGCGAGAACAGGCCAATTATAATTAATATAACTGTTTCAAAGCTAATACTAATACTTTTTTTGATTTGGGACTTTTTTACCATTTCTTCTTACCGTAGGTCGAATTGGAATAAATTTATATATATAGTACATAGAAAAAGCAGTTATATTCGTTAATACAACAAGAATCAAAAATCCAGAGTAAAGCGTGATTAAATACTTATACATCGGAGCAATATCTAGATTTAATCCTTGTAAGAACTCAACCAATTAATGTATTAATAACAAATTAGGGAAGTCGACGATTTTACAACAAAATCATGGGAAAGTGAAGGCACAATCCAGGATATCAGTATCAATCCCTAGCTACTTTTATAAGATTAAGTAGTTGAACCCTTTGAGCCCCCTTTGTAACATATGTCTGCATATCACCGTCGTAATTGGTAGTTGTTAACTTGGTTTGTATCAACTTACCTTTTGAAAAATAATGGGTGAGAATCAAACCGTGTCGGGTGCCAATCCAATTAATCTGATCGAAGAACAGATTCCCTAAACCGTAAAATATCAATTTACCTTTGTATGCTTCAAAGGTTTGTGGCTGGTGCGCCTGGGTGCCTACTACAATATCAGCACCATAATCAACTGCTTTACGAAACAAACCTTTCTGATCTGGTGAAGCCAATGGCTTGTAACAGATAGGGTAAATCACATCCGAAGATGGGTACGAGTAACATTCTTGGAATTGGAAGTCGACAATCACTACATCTGCTTCGCTCCTGGCCTTCTGGATATCTTTCTCCATTTTCCTGTCAGAGTATATATTTGCCCCCGCTCTATCTTCACCTGCCAAAGCCCCTGTTCCTAAAATAGTGTCATAATAGTTATAACCAATGAATGCTAATTTAGTACCCTTATTTTCAAGGTAGAGAATTTTGGCTGCATCCTCCTTATCTTTTCCACCACCAAAATACTTAAGACCCATTTTTTCGTAGGACTTTATCGTTGATAAGTTAAAACTGGCACCATAATCGTTATTGTGATTCCCTGTTAGCTCAACTACATCCACACCACTCTCTTCTAAAACCTTCAAATATTCTGGTTTGGCACAAAACCTTAACCCATCAGTAGGAACGCACCCTGGTACCGATGAAATCTCATTACTCACATGAGTAATATCCACATCTTTTAAAAACTCCGAAATCTTTTTAGCCGGATATGCGAAATCTCCGCTTGCATCAATCTTTTTTGCTAAAGCCCTGGTAATTGCAGTTACTCCCGTTTGATTAACTTTTGAGATGGTACTTGTGTCAAAAGCGAACTCTTTAAGCCCAACAACATTACGCCTAATTAAATCCGACACAAAAGTGTTACCAGATTTAATACCTAAGCTGTAAACCAGAGATCCGTTGTTATCATCCAAAAAATACTTACCCTCAAATTTAAGCAATTTGTTTGTAGCCTTGAGTGTCTTAACTTCCACTAAAGCCACGGTCTTCCCAGCTTCATCTAAAACCTTATCTATATCTTCGACTTCTTTAGCTTGAGGATAGTCTTCTAAGAGCAAGTGCTTTACTTGAGTCGGTAAAGATGAGCTAAACACCATCTTTTGCTTTGCAGGATTAAAATCATCAACAATTGCGTACAAATGTGCCACTGGCACAACATAATAATTCAAAATGCCTGACCCAGCAGAGAATCCTAATTCAAATTCACCCTCCTTGCTAAAACTGAACCTAGGTTTACCCTCAAGTGCAATCTTACTCAGATCTTCCTCCAATTTTGTTTTAATTTCTGCTGGTAAGTCAGACGGAAGTTCCAAAGAGAAAGTCTCATAAGGTTTAACAAATCTAGGAGTTTTTAAAGCTTCGCTTCCTCCTAACCAAAGGAAAGTTATTAAAAACGCAGAAGCAAAGACCACAAGAAAGTGCCTAAGCTTGACTTGACTCTTTGGTTTTTCTTCTGGTTTGGTTGTATCCGTGTAACTAATCCGCATAATTTCTTTTTTACATATCTAGAACAATACAATAAAATACGGTATGTTCACAACGAACCTATATAAATATCACATCACATCGACCAACTCACAGGAGTATCATATCTTAAAGAACGAAATTTTTAATAATCGTATCTATGATTTTCCAATCCAAAGTTCAACACCGAAAATTTTGGACGTCGGTGCACATGTAGGTTTGGCTACACTCTTTTTCAAACGAGAATTTCCCGATTCACAAATAACAGCCTTTGAACCCAATCCAAAACTCTTTTCCATCCTTGAAGAGAACATATTCGTAAACAAGATTGAAGGCGTTACCCTATTAAATATTGGAGTCGACAGCACCCCAGGCGAAAAAGACTTTCATACTGATCCGACAGAAGACGCTTGGCTCTCAACAGGTGGCCTCAAACACGGAGGGTGGAATGCGAACACATTAACATCTCCGATAAAAATTGTGACGGAGCCCTTATCAAAATACATTGAAACAGAATTCGATATTCTGAAGCTTGATATAGAGGGCAATGAATTAAATGTGCTCAACGAAGTTTCTTCGAAACTCTCTTTAATCAAAAATATTGCCGTGGAGTATCACCCCGGAACTAATTTCACAAAACTTGAGCGCCTACTTAAAACATCGGGTTTCAAACTAAATTATATTCAAGACGGCAAGCCGGTTTTAAATCCTGACACCAAAAAATTACTTGTAATCCGAGGTACCCGCTAACTTTTACTCACCTCTCTTTTATCGCTATACTGAAAAAATGAAAATTTCCGTTTTAATCAAAAAGGTATTAAAAACTGCTATTTCATGGGGAGTCATACTATTCTTCCTCTGGTTACTTTATCGCAGTGCAGGTGATTACCAGAAGATTTTAAATACGATAAGGGAGGCGGATTATGTCCTGTTAGGTTGGGGAGTCCTATTAGCGATGGGAAACCTCAGTGTTACAACAATGATTTTTAGATCAAACTTCGCGATTTTTGCACAAACAGTGAACCTGGGGAAATTACTACCAGAAATCATTATCAACTCTTTTGTAACAATATCTAACCCTTTAGGAGCAACGGGAGCTACAGCCTATATGGTCAAACGCCTTGTCGATCAAGGCAACAATTACATGCGTAGTATCTTCTCTATCTTTGCAGCACAGCTTTCAATCAGTATTGCATTTTCCCCAGTGCTTGGAACAACACTCTGGTATCTTAACTTAACCAATCACTTAAATGACTATCAAATAATAGCCTCTCAAGTGCTTTTAATCATCAATCTGGTAATAATCGGGGTAATTTCTTTTATACTTCTTCTTCCGCAATTCAGCATTAAAGCCGCAACTTTTGCAGGTAACTTTTCAAACATTCTTTTCAAACCAGTACTTCGGAAATCACTTATCAATACAACCAAACTATCCGGATACATTCATGAGGTACAAAAGGCTTCAGGAAACTTCAGTCACTCACTTTCAAAGTTCTTAGGTTCACTTCCTTTGTCTTTGCTCTATCACTTACTCAATATCCTAATCCTAGCTATCGCTTTCAAGGCTTATGGGGATTCACCAGCAATCGAGATTGTAATAGCTATTTATGGGACTATTGTCTTATTCTCTTCAGTCTCACCAACTCCCCAAGGTGTTGGTATAGTCGAAGGATTAGCTCAGATTACAGCCGTATCAATAGGGGTACCCTCAGAACATGCTGTGGTCGCAATTCTTTCATATCGAATAATGACTTTATGGTTACCAGCACTACTTGGTCTATTTGTTTTTCGATCGTTCAAAAAACTAAAGCCAACTCCTGCCACTTAGTAGTGAACTCAGGACTCCTGCTAAACGTTTTCTCTGGTTTCACCAACATATCTGAAGCCACCGTAATTGTTCGCCCCCATTTAGCATTTAAGAGATCGACCGCACGTTCTGCAACTTCCTTTCGTTTTGTATTGTTCTCAAAGAGCGAATTATTATCTTTAGATGAGATGATATTAATCGCTACAATCCCAGCTCTTTTATACCTTTCACCGGATTTGAACAAACGATCCAATCCTTTCCCAACCAACTTCACAATGTCAGTTCGCAGGTTACTGTAATTTTCCAACGGCAAGGTGACGCCGTTAGAATAGTAGACGTCACGGTTTTTATCTCCTTTAAGAAAAACAATAACCTCATGGCATAAAAGATTGTCTGCCCTCAAGGCCGCAGCTACGCTACTCGCAAAATTAACTAGACGTTTGCGCATTTCAGATTTCTCGGTAATTGGATTCTTAAAAGAGCGCGTGTGAGCCATAGATTTAGGCAAAGCTTTAGCATTATTTACTTCAGAGACACTCTTGCCTTTAAGTTCCCAGTAAGTCCGAGCTCCTCCCACACCAAACCGATTTACAATCCATGAAGGTTTTTGATTGACGAAATCATAAGCGGTATGAACGCTATTTTGCCTTAGCTTCTTGGTTGAAGCCCAACCAATACCCCACACTTCCCCTACAGGTGTAGCTTTCAAAACTGTATTGACCCCTTCTAAAAGGACACAAACTCCTCCACTTCTTTTGGCTTGTTTGGATGCAATCTTGGCTAGGGTTTTAGTAGGCGCAATACCTACGGAAACGGGTATGCCGACATATTTGTAAACCCGATCCCCTACAGCTTTACCAAAATCGAAGTAGTTAGCCTCTTCTAAATCCGTGATATCTAAGAAGGCTTCGTCGACAGAGTAGCTTTCAACTTTAGGTGAAAAACTTTCCAAAATCCTCATAACCCTAGAAGATAAATCTCCATAAAGAGCGAAATTAGTAGAAAAACATTTCACATCAAAGAAATTCAGGATATCGCGGCACTTAAAGACTGGCTCAGCCATCTTTATCCCTATATCCTTCGCTTCATTAGATCTGGCAATAACACAGGCTTCATTATTTGAAAGTACTACTGTGGGGACACTTCGCAATTTCGGATTGAAAACCCGCTCACATGACACAAAAAAATTATTGCAATCAACTAACATAAAGACTTTTTTCATACTTTGCGAATAATATAAGTTATATTACCCCACACTTCAGTTTCTTCATTCAATTTGAAATACTGTTCACCTCTCCTAATCCAAAAACCGTCGACCTTTTTGATTACTTGCCCCCAAAGCAATCTATCACCGTCAGAATAAACTAAGTTTTTACCCTCAACTAAGACTTCAGAACGGTCAACTACCAATACATCACCTCTTATAATTGAATCTTCTCCAGGGATTTCATCAGCGACTCTGAGAAAAAATGTAGAGAGAGGATGATTCACCAATTCACGATTCAGGTCAATTCCAGTATTAAATTCGAGGTTTTCTGATCGTAGAAAGTTGACTGAGGGTTTAGCCATATTTAAATCGGATATATTACTAGTATACAGCGTATACCAACTGGCAAGAAACTTCAATATCCTGTAGCGCGAGTCCTATTAATCTTTGACAGTTTCATTTGTTGATATTGAAGAGTAGAAAATGCTCCATCAACTTTTTTCTTATTTAACTCTGACACCTTCTCCAAAAAAGACAGAAAGGACCCTATTACTGCATCCTGAGGTTGTCCACTCATGCCTACACCAAACTTAAGTTTATACAGCTTTGACATGTATTGCAGTTGTTTAGAAGTAAAAAGTTTCTCCCAATTACCTCTACCGTAAGGGCTTGAGATCACAAAAGCTAAAAAGTCACAATATTTTTCAAATCTCTCTAAAGAAACAAGCGGTGAAGTCTTTCGTTCAACTTTTAAACAAACAACATCAACGTTGGGTCTGGGAGAGAAATCAGATGCAATAAACTTATGAACGACTGTAAAGTCATAGAAAGGCGCACCTAAGAAAGACTTCAGAGTTTCTACTGAAGATCCAATTGCCCTACCTCCATACATCAAAGCAGCTTCTTCTTGCATAATTAAATAAGCGGTATGAAGTTCTAATTCAGGGTTTAACAATGAATTGAAGATGTTCGAAGTAATATTAAAAGGAATATTTGAAAATACCTTGAAGTATTTATTTGGCCACTCAAAGTCCCTAACATCTTGTTGTAATATTTCAACATTGTTGAACTTTTCACGCAGTTGCTTAGCCAATTGAGCATCTAATTCCACAACAATAACTTTCCCAGTGCCACCAACCTTTTCAACCAAATGCTTGGTTATGGCACCTTTCCCACCTCCAATCTCCACAACAATATCCCCTTGCGCAATATTTGAAGTTTCAACCAACCTTTTAACTAAAGGCTCATTTGTCAGAAAGTTCTGTGTAAATTTCAAATCCATACACAATTATACAGAATACCGATTGCCAGTGGGCGGATTTTGAGCTAACATTCCCAGGCGCATGGCAAGGAAAACTATCATTGAAGTTAAAAATATAATCAAGAAATACAACGATTTTACCGCGGTAAAAGGTGTTTCATTCCAAGTTTACGAAGGAGAAATTTTTGGATTGTTAGGTCCAAACGGAGCCGGAAAAACAACAACCCTTGAGATTATTGAGACACTTCGAGATGAAACCGAGGGAGATGTTATAGTTAAAGGTTTTTCAATCAATAAGGAGCCAGAGAAAATCAAAGAGATTATTGGTATTCAGCTCCAAGAATCGGGCTTTTACCCCAACTTGAATCTGAAACAAATCATTGAACTATTTAACGGGCTTTACGACGTAACATCAGACCCTCTCAAACTACTTAAAAAAGTCGGATTAGGTGACAAAGCTACTTCAGTTTATAAAAAACTCTCAGGTGGTCAGAAGCAAAGATTCTCAATTGCCACTACTCTGGTCAACAAACCATTGATTATTTTCTTAGACGAACCAACTACTGGTCTTGATCCTCAAGCTAGACGAAATCTATGGGAGCTTGTCAAAGAGCTTAGAGATTCAGGTATTACAATAGTTCTTACAACTCATTACATGGATGAAGCACAATATTTGTGCGACCGCGTTGGAATCATGGACGAAGGAAAGATTATTGCGCTCGATACACCTGACAAACTGATCGATAAACTCATTAAATCTGGATTTAAAAAGGAAATAAAAGTACGTGAGGCGAACCTCGAAGATGTATTTATTAAGTTAACAGGTCGGGAACTAAGAGATGAGTAAAAGGTACAGCCAAATAAAAGCTATGCTTGCAATCACTAAAGCCAGTCTTATCTCATTAATCCACAACCCTTCTGCAGTGGTATTCAGCATTATATTTCCAGTTATCTTCATCGCCATTTTCGGACTACTTGGCAACGGAGGAAGTACCTATGATATCTATCTAGATTCTTCAACCAATAAATCCGCACCCATTTATTCTCTATTCGAACAAATCAAACCACTTAAACAAGTTGATTACGAAAACTATAACGAGGCATACGAAGCTTTGGAGAGTGGACAGATAGATGCGATAGTGAAAATCACACAAACTAATGGCAAATCTGAAATAGACCTCACTACATCTGAAGCTTCCGTGACTAATGGTTCAATCGTCACCTCAATTCTCAAAAGTCTGGTAACAGATGTAAACCTGGCCACAAATGAAATAACAGAAAGTGCAACATTACAAACCACGTCAATTGCAGGTAGAGAGTACAAACAAATTGATTTCATACTCCCAGGACAGCTAGGTTTCGCACTACTAAACTCAGGAATTTTCGGGAGTGCCTTCGTGTTACTATCCCTCAAAGAAACTTTAGTATTGAAACGTTTCTTTGCAACCCCTATCAAAAGAATTAACATCCTTCTGGCCGAAGGATTATCACGACTTATCTTCTCAACATTCCAAGCTATACTAATAATTGCGATAGGCTACTTCTTCTTTGATTTCACACTGGTGCACGGTGTCTGGACAGCAATAGAAATGATAATTATTGCAATGGCTGGATTAATCGTATTCTTGGGAATGGGTTTAATGATTTCAAGCATATCCAGAGATGAAAATTCGGTCGCACCAATCGCCAACCTATTTACACTTCCCCAATTTCTTCTTGGTGGAGTTTTCTTTCCAGTAGATGTATTCCCAACCTGGTTACAACCAATTGGTCACCTAATGCCTCTCACACATCTCAATGAAGCTATGAGAAAGATTGCCTTCGAAGGGGCAAGTTTCAGTGAAGTAGGGACTCACTTACTTGTACTTCTCATTTGGGCAATAGTGGTATACGTAGTCACATCCAGAATGTTCAAGTGGGATAAGTAATCTACTCTATCCTTTCACTAGTTTATCCTTATTTACAGGCTTTTCTTAGCTAAACGAACTTGACACAATGGGGACACAGAAGTATAATTTTGTATATTTCTTCAAGAACTCTCCTAACGGGGGGTTCTTGTTTTTTACTCACCTTGGGTTTCTTGATCATAAAGAAAACCTTCTAGTTTTAGAAACCCATCCAAATTCACAAAAATATCACTACTCTTAAATAACTCACCCGCCAAATACTTTCTCAAGGAAACTGTGATAATCTTTTTACCTTCAGATCGAGCGAGTTGAGCGGCATAGCTAAAATCGCCATCTCCAGTAAATAGGATATAACCATCATATTTATCAAAAGATTTATACATATCAATTGCCATTTCAACATCCATATTACATTTCGGAGACCTAATGAAATGCCCTTTTGACTCTAATTCCTCAGCTTTATTCAGGATCTGTTTTGCAAACTTACCTTCCATAGCCTCTAACATAGCCTGATTATTCTTACTTTTCAGTAATTCAGAGAGCTTTACCTTGATGTATTTCACGTCTTTTGTGACAACAATAAAGCCTTCTTTTCTTAGCCACGATATAAATCCAGCAGATTTAGGATTTTCTGGATCAGTGCCGTAATAAATTGAAATATTTTCAACATAGCTCAACGCTTTCAAATACTCGTACAAAATCCGTAGATTAGTTGATTTACCCAAAAACCTTGCTGAACTTCTAAGGTTTGCATAATCAATCATAACTAAGGTTTTATCTACTCCAGGAATACTTTTTGGTAACATTTTCAAAAGGATAAATATTAAGAATTTCTTTTTAATTCTAAACCTATATAGCTCACCCTACAACCCTTTTACACGATATCTTAATGCAGGTAATTATGTTATAATTAAAGTATAAAGAACAATCCCTCCTCAAAATCTATCACATTAAAAATCAACTCAAAGATTTTTTATCCTTCGCATGGCGCTGGCTGGGTTAAAGCTCAAAAAGAGATAGAATTTGGCGGAGTTAAGAAGCAGTATTTCGAGTTTGAATTTGTTAATAATCCTCTTACAGTCTCAGTTCCTATTGAAAATGTCGATATGCTTTCTATTCGTGAAGTGATAAAGCCTCAGGTTATCAAGAAGACGGTATCAGCCTTAAAGAAAAACAAGATTAAAAAACCAAAGTTCACAGACTTCAACTCTCTTTCAAATATCATTCGTGATTTAGAAGGTTTGGGAGGAATTGAAGCCTTCCTTGAAATCATTCAGTATTGTAATTTCGTTAAACGCGAGAGAGAAAAAGATGGAAGACTTGTTCCTAGCAGCATAGAAAAGAGTCAAAAAAATGCAATTGAACAGATTGCTGGTGAACTAGCTGTATCCGCAGGAATTGATTTTTCGAAAGCGCTTCTTGACGTTCAAAGTCTAATGGGTATCAAGACCGCCAGCTAAGCACTGCGTCACTTAATACTTGCCTCACATCATTGTAACTAGCATCAAGTTGATCCAAAAGGGTTTCAATTTCGTCTTCTGATAATTCAACCGATACTAAATCATTTGTCTGACTAACAGCAGCCTGCATCTTTGCCCACAGTGGGGTATCACCAAGAAGAGATTGATTTAGGCTGGCAAAAAGCTGTAATACCTGTGATTTACTAAGTTGTACTAGACCTCGAAGCATTTATTTTTCAAAAGTAACATTAACATCAAACGAGTCAAAGTTTACACTTTCACCATCGTTTTTGGCAAATTTTATATCAGAAAGGCTTACATCCTGCCTTAATTCTGAATCAAATTTACCTACCAAATTCTCGACTTCCTTACTTTCACTGTACATTAATGCTGCTACCTGCTGTCCTACCTGTAATCCATTACGTTTTCTCAAATCCTGTAGTTGCCTTACCAATTCACGGTACAAACCCTCCTGTTTTAGCTCTTCAGTCAAATTAGTATCCAGAGTGACAAAGTATCCATTGCCTTCCATCATCACCATTCCTTCTCCTTGCTGAGCTTTCTCGCTACTCTCCACTTCTTTCACATTCAGCTCCAATCTTACAAGTTCTTTAAGCTCTTCTGAATTAAGATTAACATAAGCTTTAGCCAAAGGTTGTCGTAATTTTAATCGCTTCTCATCTCGAACCTTAAGACCAAGTGATGCCACTCCCCTTGCCACCTCCATATCTTCAAGCACCTTCTCATCAACTTCCTTTACCTCAGGAAAACTTTCCAAATGTACAGACATCTTAGCATCCTTATTTCCACCATTGACCACTAGATTTTGATACATCTCCTCGGTCACAAATGGAACAAAAGGCGCAAGCATCTTGTTAAGCTCTACAAGAACAAAATAGAGAGTATTAAGGGCATCCTTATTGCCTACTTTAAATCGATCTCGACTACGTCGAATATACCAAGTGGAAAGGTCCACAACAAACGCTTGCATCTTATTTGCGCTACCGTAGAAACTGTATTGGTCCATGTCATTGGTGACTTCTTCTACTAGTTTACCTAATCTGGCTACAATCCATCGATCCATTATATTCGTCAGTTTGCTAGCATCAAATTTAGGATCAAACTTCCAACTGTGCATATTTGCATAAGTCACAAAATATGAATAGCTGTTCCAGAATGGCAATAAGAATTGACGCCTAGCATCTTCAACTACATTCCAACCAAATCTTACATTCTTACCAAACGGTGAAAGACAGAAGTTCCAACGGATTAAATCTGCCCCAACCTTGTCCGCAGCTTCATTAAACGGCACATAGTTCTTCTTTGTCTTGCTCATTTTATTGTTATTCTCATCCCTCATTTCAGCGTAGGTTACCACCACTCTATAAGGAACCTTATCTTCCATAACTACACCAAAAACCAACATTGAGTAGAACCATAAACGTACCTGCTCAACCATTTCAGTTATGAAATCGCCTGGGAACCATTTCTTCCAATATTTCTTATCTTCAAGATACTTTAAGGTCGAAAATGGGACCACTCCGGCATCTAGCCAACAGTCACCTACATCTGCAACACGCTTAACTTCTTTGCTGCACTTCGGGCATTTGATAGTGACCTCATCAATCCAAGGTCGATGTATGCTTTCCAACTTATCAACCTTTCCTGGATCTGTTGCTAATTGCTTCAATTCTTCCTTACCGCTAACTACTGTAACCTCACCGCATTCACACTCATAAAATGGAAGGGCAAGGCCGTAAAAACGCTTTCTACTTATCATCCAATCACCCATATTCCTCAGCCAATCTTGCATTCGTTTTCCTCCAAATTCTGGGGTCCATTTAGCTTCATTAGCGGCTTTCTTTAAATCTTCTCTTATCTTACTAATATTAATAAACCAATTGTTTTCTAACCGGAACAAACACTTTGTCTTGCACCTCCAACAGTGAGGGTAGGTATGCTTGTAATCCTCGGTCTTAAACAATAAACCTTCGGACTTAAGATAGGATATGACTTCATCTTTCACGTCATGGGCGTACTTACCTGTTAAATCACCATACCCATTCATATAGTGACCAGTTTCATCCAACGGTGACAATGCAGGGACTTTTAATTCCATACCCAACTCATAATCTTCCTGACCACACCCTGGTGCGATATGAACAATTCCTGACCCATCATTCTCAGATACTAAATCCCACTCAACTACATAGTGGTCAACGCCTTCCTGTGCTGGGATATCATAAAGGGATTCAAATTTCATACCAACCAAGGTTTTGACATCTACACTCTCTACATCTTTAAAACCTAATTTTCCCGCAGGTTTAGCCGCAAGATAGTATGTACTATTTCCATCTTTGGCTTTGACATACTCAAGTTCAGGATGTACAGCTAACAACACATTTGCTGATAGAGTCCAAGGTGTGGTAGTCCAAGCTAAAAGGTACTCATTCTCCTTACCTTTTACCTTGAATTTCACGTAGACCGAAGTATCAACAATATCAGCGTATCCATCAGCTTTTTCATGCTCAGACAAACCTGTCTCACAACGTGGACACCAAGTGGTCGATGAGTGGCTCTTATACAACAATCCTTTTTGTTGACATACCTTTAAGAAGTTCCAGATGTAAAGATTGTTTTCCTCTGACATTGTGTAGTATGAGTTCTCCCAATCCATGAACATTCCCAATCTAACTGATTGGTCTGTCTGTATTTTTGAATATTTGTATACTCTGTCTTTACAAGCATTCACAAACTTATCCATACCGTAATCGAAAATGTCTTTCTTACTGTTAAACCCAAGTGCTTTCTCAACTTCTACCTCAACCCAAAGTCCCTGACAGTCAAAACCCATCTGGAAACGCTGCTCGAAGCCCTGCATGTTTTTATAACGACTTACTAAGTCTTTGTAGGTTCTACCCCAAGCGTGGTGAAGTCCCATCTCATTATTAGCGGTGATTGGTCCATCAATAAAACCGAACTTCTTTTTCGATTTTCGATTCTTTTCCATGTACTGAGTCAGTATCCCTTGCTCCTCCCACCATTTAAGTAGACGATTTTCCATAGCTACAAAATCATGCTTTGGATCTACATTTTGTAATTTGGACATATTTGTAATTGTAAAGTTAAAACAAAACCCCTCCGTATTGCATAGATACTAAATCTATACAGTATGGAGGGGTGTAATTTCAAATTCATTGAAGTAGTACACGGTACCACCCTCACTTTTCACTTAACCACACATTTGTATGGTTTTCGCTTGTGGTTTCGGAAGCTCTCCGTCAGGTTTTACTCTCTTTTAGATTTCTTCCTGATACTCACCAGTGATAGCTGGGTCAAAGTATTGCCAGACATTATATCACACCACTACGATGTAATTAAATCTAATGTTACTTGTTCTCTAACAAGTTCATGTGAATACGGGCATATCTATTCATACCATTCCAATCAACTTCATACCCAGAGCTCCTCGATAAACGCTCTCGAATATACTTTCCTAAAGCATAAATATCAGGTCTCCTTTGTCGCTCATTCCCTCTATAGTTATCTGCCATCATCTCCGTCAACTTCAAACCTAATTCAAACGCAAACCTTTGTTTCTCCTCAGTTAGATTCTCCAGCTCTGAGGAGTTATCACCTCCCAAATACCCTGCTAAAAAAACTGCCCCATAAAAAGCTGTCTCAAGATAGTTAACATCTTTTTCAACAACATTAAAGGCTTTACCATTCCCAATTCTTACCTTAATTGGACGATCTAAACGATCTTTACCCAAAACCCTTACTTTACTACCATACCTATTCATTAGACAGCGTACTAATGCATAATTTTTTATTTCTGAGTTATACGGATAATGAGCCCCTTGCAACTTCATATAGGCAAAGTAACCTTCAAGAAAATCTGTTACAATGGATTTCTCACCAGTATCCACCTCAGGCTTACACATCAAGAGGTTATAAATATCAACAAACCAAGGGTCTCGTGTGTTGTAGCTGTGACCACTAAATGCAGGAGAGAACCTGGCAATAGACATGTCCCTCATAAACTTTCGTTTAACGAATTCAACCACAGATTCGGCTCCTCTAATTAACTCAGGCATCTCTCGATCTGCGTACAATCTTAAAATTGCAGCAACTTCTGGATAAATCCTTGAGCCTCCAATAGGCATATAACCTGAAATTCCCTTTGCAGCCAAATGTCCTTCATCATGGAAATATTCAATACCGCTATGCCCTCCATCTGGTGCAATATCGCCATGAATTATCTTTCTAATCTCATCCACCGACCAACCTGTCCAGTACGATGGGACAACTGATGCAATAACTGCGGCCTCAAGTAACCTTTGCTCGTTCATTGTAAATTTCTCTAAAACGCATGAAAAAGCCGTTCCATATCATCATCATGATACTCTTTAACTCGTATTTGCTTACAAGAATTTCTAAGTTTAAAAGCCCCACTGCCCTCGAATCCTAATTCTCCATCGCTAAGGATAACAGTCGCTTTCATTCTTCCCTTATTTTCTGCATCAGTGAATTTTCCAACAGCCTCTAATTGCCCTTCTGAAATATCATTCATTTTACGGACATCTACAACTTCGACATCGTATCCACTTTCCTGAAAATCACTTATAGCTTGAGAGGTGACGCGAGTAACTGAAGAATCATCCAGCCCGTGAATATTAACAGCAACACCTGTTTTAGAATAAAAACCATCTGGTTTAAGACCTCGAAATATTGCACTATACTCTTGAAGATCGCTATCAGTTAAAACATTGTCTTTTAAGCGATTTGGCTGTATGACAATTGGAGGAACTTCAGGATTTATAACAAACATTGAAACCCCCAAGGTACCTATATACTCTTCGGGCACTTTTAACTCAATCTCCTTCCTAGAACTATCTGCCTTTCGCATATGTCTCATAGCAAGTTTATATACGCCAATTATACCACCAGAAATATTGTAAGAAAACACCCTCTGATGTATGATTTTAAGGTGAAAATTCAAACAAATCAGAGCTGGAATCTTAATCATCTTTACACTTCGGATGAAGACCCACAAATAGAGAAAGATATCAACCAAATCACAAAAAAAGTCTTAGCATTTGAAAAAAAATGGCGCAACAACAATAGGTACATGGTAGACCCCAGGATCCTGCTTGAAGCTTTAACCGAATCTGATGAGATTTCCAAAGGCATTGATATTCTCGCCAAACCCCTATACTACTTTTACCTACGACTTGCTCTTGAGCAAGATAACGCCAAACTTAAAGCTCGGATGAACCTGATTAATGAGAAAGAGACAGAACTAGCTAATAAGCTTCAGTTTTTTGGTCTGAACATAGGAAAGATATCAAAAATAAATCAACCTAAATTTCTACGCTCATCTCAACTAAAAGAGTACAAACATTTCCTCGAAAAGAAATTTGAGCTGGCTAAATATCAACTAAGTGAAAAAGAAGAAAATATTGTGAACCTCATGGGCAAAACTAGTTCTGGCAACTGGGCCACAATGATATCAGAATTTGTTTCAAAAGAAGTAGGTGTAGTAAAAAAGCAAATACGAACATTTGAGCAGTTAATGTCAGATACACACAGTCTAGACACATCTACCAGAAATCAAGCAGGGCAAGCCATAAATCAGATTCTAAATAAGTGGGTAGATGTCTCCGAACACGAAATTAACTCTATACTTGAGGTCGGAAGGAACTTACGTAAAGTGAGAGGGATTAAGGAGCCAGATCAAGCCAGGTTGCTCTCGGATGACCTCGACAAAGATGTTGTGTACTCTATGATTCGTACTGTAACGAAGAATTTCCAAATCCCAGCTAGATTTTACAACCTCTTAGCTAAGCTTGTTAACCAAGACACTTTAGGTTATCACGAGAGGGCAATAGATTATGAGGCCAGAAATAAGAAGTTCCCTTTCTCTGATGCGCTAGCGTTAGTAAACCAAGTATATACAAAACTAGACCCCAGTCTTGGAAAAATTGTGGAGGAGTTTAATTCTCAAGGCTTAATTGATGTGTTACCCAGAAAAGGCAAACGAGGAGGAGCATTCTGCATTCACGAAGGAATTGACCTTCCTATCTACATTCTTTTAAATCATAATGACAAACTACAAGACACCATGACCCTGGCTCACGAGTTAGGCCATGGAATCAACTCTAAGCTAATCGCACAAAAACAACTCCCGATAAATTCCGACACACCTTTATCAACAGCTGAAGTAGCATCAACATTTTTTGAAGACTTCGTATCTGAAGAGCTACTAGCACAATGTAGTGAAGAAGAACGATTTGCTCTACTTCTAAAGAAAATCCAAGACGATGTATCAACTATATTTCGACAAGTAGCATGCTACAACTTCGAACTTGAACTCCACGAACAGGCCAAAACCAAAGGATATCTGAGTAAAAAAGAGATTGGCGAGATGTTCGTAAAACACATGTCAGCATACCTAGGTCCAACAGTGAAGTTTCAGCCAGGACACGAAAACTGGTGGGTTTACTGGTCGCACATCCGAAACTCTTTTTACGTATACTCATATGCGAGTGGTTTGCTTATTTCCAAAGCATTGCAAAGTAAAATTAAGGCTAACCCAAGCTTCATTAACGACGTTAAACTATTTTTGAGTGCTGGCTCATCTAAATCACCAAAGGTTATCTTTGCTGATCTAGGAATTGATATTACTGACCCAAGCTTCTGGAGCGACGGATTAAGTGAGATTTCAAAGAAACTTACCCAATTAGAAGCGCTTGCTAAGAAATTAGGCAAAATCTAAAAAATGGATGTCAAAATCGAACAATCGTGGAAAGAAAAGTTACAAGGTGAGTTCGAGAAAGAATATTTTAAACAACTGGTGGCTTTCGCAAAACAGCAATATCAAACACACAATGTCTACCCACCACCAAGCAAAATATTTAGCGCTTTTGCACTATGCCCTTTTGGCAGTGTAAAAGTAGTTATCATTGGCCAGGATCCTTATCATGGCTACAATCAAGCCAACGGATTAGCTTTTTCAGTAAGTGATGAAGTAACTATTCCTCCTTCCCTTACTAACATTTATAAAGAGCTAAAATCAGATCTTGGTACACAACCTCCTAAAACTGGTAATCTTGAGAGATGGGCTCAACAAGGAGTGCTTCTACTAAATGCAACACTCACGGTTGAAGCTAACAATCCAGGCAGTCACCAAAACAAAGGATGGGAGGAATTCACAGACAGCGTAATTCGAGTCCTATCGGAAGAGAAAGAAAACTTAGTTTTCATACTTTGGGGATCATATGCTCAAAGAAAAGGTGAAATAATTGATCCTTTCAAACACCATATTATTCAGTCACCTCATCCATCACCCTTTTCCGCTGATAAAGGTTTTTTCGGAAGTAAGCCGTTTAGTAAAACTAATTATTACCTTCAAGCTAACGGGATTAAACCAATTAAATGGTAACAGTATTTCCAAACCTATAATTTACAGTCTTAGTTAATTATGTTTATAATGGAAACTGTTTATTAATTCTTAATCACACAGCACAGTAAATGAATACACTCTTAATCACTGGCGGAGCGGGTTTTATAGGTAGCAACAGCGCTAGATATTTCAAAGATAAAGGCTGGAACGTAGTTGTTTTCGATAATCTTTCACGTAAAGGCTCAAAAGATAACCTAAAGTGGTTACAAGACAATTACGATATTAAATTTGTAAAAGGGGATATTCGTAAATACTCTGATTTAGAAAAAGCTTTCAAACCAAACCCTATCACTCATATACTTCACCTTGCAGCGCAAACCACGGTGACTCTCTCTGTTACTGATCCTCGTAACGATTTTGAAATTAATGCTCAAGGTACTTTCAACGTGCTCGAGGCTATGAGAAACTTTGCTAAAGATGCCAAATTAATCTATGCCTCAACCAATAAGGTCTACGGAGGGATGGAAGATGTAGAAGAGTTTGAAACTAACGGTAGATACGAGTACAAAAATTTGCCTTTAGGTATTCCTGAGAATCGTTTTTTGGACTTTCACTCTCCGTACGGATGCTCAAAAGGTGCAGGAGATCAATATGTAAGGGATTATAGTCGAATTTATGGATTGAAAACAGTAGTTTTCAGACAATCATGCATTTACGGTTATCGACAATTCGGAGTGGAAGATCAAGGCTGGGTAGCTTGGTTTACAATTGCTACCATGCATAACAAGGCAATTACTATCTATGGTGATGGTAAACAAACACGAGATGTTCTTTTTATCGATGACTTGGTCCGAGCGTATGAGATGGCCTTCGAAAGTAATAGTACTAACGGTCAGATTTACAACGTAGGAGGGGGATCGCAAAATCAGATGTCTCTCCTTGAATTGATTTCCTTCTTAGAAGGCTTCTTTAACAAGAAGATAAGGTATAATTTTGGCGAGTGGAGACCTGGTGACCAGAAAGTTTTTGTGTGCGATATTACTAAAGCACATCAAAGCTTTGGATGGAAACCTGAAATCGGTGTTAAAGAAGGGGTTGGTAAACTCTTTGAATGGATTAAGGCCAACAAGAAATTATTTAAGGATTTGGTTTGATGAATCGACACGGAAACAATATTGATCTTTGGAAAGAGTTTTTTGTCACTGACTTCAAACTACGTTACAAACATTCTACCTTAGGTTTACTCTGGGTGATTTTCAAACCTTTGGCTCTGTTTACCGTACTCTACTTTGTATGGTCTTCATTATTCAAAACTGGGCCCGAGTTTGCCCTCTATCTGCTTTTAGGTGTGATTACAATTAACTTCTTTAACGAGGGAATTAATTTCGGATTGCAGGCATTATTTAACAAAGCACATATCATAATGAAGATTAACTTTCCGAGGGAGGTAGTCGTATTTAGCTCCGTATCGATCGCCGTTATAAACTTCATAATTAACCTAGGAATCTTCACCGTATTTGCAGCATTTGGGTCCTTGCATACTAACTTCGAAGGTTTGTTACTAGCATTTGTAAGCCTACTTTCGTTATTACTCATTATATTAGGTATTTCACTTTTTTTAAGCATCCAGGCTGTAAAGTTCCACGACATTCGGCATTTAGTAGAGTTACTACTTCAGCTTGTATTCTGGTCTAGTCCGGTAATTTATCAACTTGAAGTACTTCCCGAAACAATGAGAAACCTTGTACTGCTAAACCCTTTAACCCATGTCCTTTCCTTGCTTCGTACAGGTATCCTCAATGCTTCACACATCACACCTGAGATGTGGGAAAAAGCAATAATACTACTCTTTGCCTCCCTACTTTTGACTTTCATTGGACATCTCTTTTTTAATAATAAGATACGTAAGATAGCCGAATACATTTAATCATGGAAAGAAAACTTGCTGTCGAAGTAAAAGGGTTAGAAAAAACCTTCAAAATTCCAACAGAGAAAAGGAATACTTTAATAGAGTATTTACGTAATCCACTTGATGCTACAAGGACAAAAAAGTTCCGGGCATTAAAGAACATAAATTTAAAGGTTAATGAAGGGGAAAACCTAGCAATACTAGGAAATAATGGCTCGGGTAAATCAACTCTACTAAAAGTACTTGCAGGAATCTATCAGCCTGACAAAGGAACAGTCTCTATTCATGGTGTACTTGTACCTTTCTTAGAGCTAGGAGTAGGGTTCCATCCTGAACTGACAGCATATGAAAACATTTTTCTAAACGGCATTATCCTTGGAATGACAAAAGAATTCATAAAAAAGAAGTTTGATGAAATTGTAGACTTTGCTGAAATCAGAGAGTTTCTAAATTTACCATTGAAGAACTTCTCCTCAGGGATGCAAGTCCGACTTGCATTTTCGATTGCATTCATGTCGTCTGCAGACATCTATGTCTTAGATGAAGTATTTGCTGTAGGAGACATTCACTTTCAACAGAAATGCCGTGCCGTTTTCGCCAAACTCAAAGCAGAGGGGAAAACATTCATCTTTGTATCTCATGCCCCTGACCTAGTGGAAAGCTTTTGTGACAGAGCAATTCTAATCGAAGACGGAGAGATAATCAAAGAAGGTAAACCTAAAGAAGTCCTTGCCTACTATTCGAGAAGCTAATTGAGAGGCTTATCGTATCTTCCTGCTTTGTAATCATCAA
Source organism: bacterium (assembly GCA_021463465.1). Classification (GTDB taxonomy): domain Bacteria; phylum Patescibacteriota; class Dojkabacteria; order SC72; family SC72; genus JAJTYH01. Next base: position 367,502 of record JAJTYH010000003.1, on the reverse strand, counting down.
AAAATTCATCCCATCTTTTTTCATTTTCGGAAGAAGAATACCTCCTCGCACGCACCTTCCCTTTCGCAATCTTATCCTGAACATCCTTCTTACTCTTGTTAGCCACAACATATTCAATCTTATCTGCAATATCCTCGAAATCATAAGGATTTACATAATGAGCAGCTTCACCCTGAACCCACCTGTGCACTTTAATATCTGAAGAAATTACTGGCGTCTCACACAGCATCGCCTCTACAGGTGGTAGTCCAAAACCCTCTTTTAGAGTTGGAAAGAGAAACGCATCAGCGTGACTGAAAAGATATTTAAGTTCTCTAGGGTGCATATTCTCCATTAGTACAACATCACCTCTTGTTATGAGAGGCTGCAACTCTTTTAATATTCGATCATATTTCCACCCTAAACCTCCTACTATTACAAATTTCAAATCAATTCCTTTTTTCTTGAGTCGCGATTTTGCAATCGTAAAGGCCCTAAGTGCTCTCAAGTGATTCTTTCTTGGTTCAACAGTCGCCACTTCGGCAATATACCGGAACTTCTTAGGCGTTTTACGCATCTTATTAAAATATGAACTCCACATTGGATGTGTTTTTTCGAATTTCGGAGATTGTCGCATTTCTAAGATATCAAAAAGAGTTTGGTAGTCCTTTACCTTTTTGTCATAAATTGGAGAAATTGTGTAAGGAATAGTTGTAGTTCTTCCCTCTAATTGCGGGAAAAGTTCAAGTAATTCTTCTTCTACTGGACCGCTATTACACACATATACAGCCCCTTGTTTAGCACATAAACTCACCGACTTGTAGTGCAAAGTAGCGTTACCATGGGGATTTTTAAACATATCTGGACTTGTAAGTGGAATTGGGTCGTGGTATCGAATCACTTTTAAAGTTCCCTTTGAAAGTTCCACTGGGGTAGAATCTTGGTGAATAACTATATCAAAACCCCTAGTGTCTACCTTAGGCAACATGGCAGGAAATGGGCTATTTACTCGGGTCATAAGAGCGTGTTTGAAGAAGTCAGTGAAATAAAATTTACTCTGCAAAATCAAATCTCTATCACTTGATGCCAAACCACTTTCAAAAAAAATGTTGAAAATTGCATCATTAAACATGGGACTCTCTTTCTCCCACAACTTAAAGGTGCGCTTAAAATATATTTTGTAAATGTGTCTTAGTCTTTTTAATAGCCTTAAAGGAAAAACTTTTGAGAGTAATTGATTGGTTTCCTCATCAAAAGAACTAAGTAAAGCAATGTACTGGGAGTATCTCAAAAGCTTGTGTCTGTCGACTCCATTCTTAAGCGAGAAGTCTATGTTTTGTCGATCTATTGAATATATCAAGCCCGAAAGATCAATCTTTTTACTTGTCGCAAGCTGGCGAAAAAGCCATTTAGTATCAAGAGGTATTCCAGAATTTTCAAGGATTGCAAGAGAGAGATCAACAAGAACTTTAGGTTTATCGCTAACTGACATGTATATAGTGCGAATGTGACATTATTATGAGTCGATTATATAGCATCATACTTTAAATGTGAACCTGTAGGTATAGAAAAACTAGATAAAATAGTAATAAAACTAAACCTTCATTACGACTAAAGTAGTATCGTTTCCCACTTAAAGCTAATATAACTGAGCTAAGTGTAGCTACTGCAAGCAAAAGTAATTCATCACCAAAACCGACCAAATTAATCGGATTTATGAATGAGCAGATCGCAATGACAAAGAAGAGGTTGAAAATGTTCGACCCAATGATACTCCCTACCCCAAGTTCGGCATTTCCTTTGCGTACAGCAACCATTGCAGTGATAAATTCTGGCAGTGAGGTTATCAGAGCGGCAATAATAGCGCCCACAACGGTTTCTCCCACGCCAAATTCCGTTGCAAAAGCTAGCAGATTCTCTACAGCAAATTTACCTGCAAACACTATTACCACCAGTGATAACCCCAGCGTTAGCCAATTAAGTTTATGATATTTAATCTGACTCACCACATGATTATGGTCATTAACAAATACGGTTAAAGCAAAGTATACAGTCAACATTATCACTCCTGATATCCAAGTAATGGTTTGATTACCCAAGAAAGCAATGAAAATAAAGAGTAATGTTGCAATAAAATTTAGAGGCAAATTATAGTGCGCATCAATGGTAGAGAGTTTGAAACCTTTATAGCAAGCTACAGCACCTAGAATTAGACATAAATTCACCACATTACTTCCAATGATACTAGATATTGCAAGCGATGGATGTCCAAATAACATTGAATGCCCACTAGCAATTAACTCAGGGAGGGAGGTCCCCAGGGCTACAAATACAAACCCAATGATAAAATTACTTACCTTAAATCTTTTAGCTAATGATGTTGCTTGATTGACGAGGATATCACACGACTTGATAAGTACCAGCAAAAACACTATTGCGAGCAGTAAATTGGCCATGTGTTTTAAACGTTAAAACATCTTGCCAGGCTTAGATTCGAACTAAGATACACGCTTCCAGAGAGCGTAGTCCTACCATTAGACGACCTGGCAATAGCAACGAGAATTATATTATCTTCAAACTATTTTCTCAACCAAACAATGGCTTGCTCTACAAAAGCTTTTACTTTCTCCCAACCCATAATTTCAAAACTTTCAAGTAGTGGAGGACTCTGTAAACGACCAGTTGTAGCCGACCTTACCGCCATGAACATATCTCCATGTTTCCAGTTTAATTCATCCGCTAATCCTCTGACAACTTTCTCCCATGCTTCATGGTCAAACTGATTTCCTTTGAAAATTTCTTCTAATCTTGGAAGCAGCTTTTCTAAAGCATCAGCCAATTCTGACTTAGTATGATTCTTGGTATTCCAATCACTATCCTCCCAACTTAATTCTTTCTCATAGAAAAAGTCTAAAGCAGAAGGAACCTCGGATAAAACCGTTATCCTTTCATGCTCGAGTGCTAAAGCTCGCTTGAAATACTCCAAGTCTTTCTCCCATAAAGGTAGATACTTCTCTACAAAACTTTTTACTTCTGCTTCCCACTCCGCTGCTTCGGTGTACTCATCGCTAATAAATCTTCGCATCACATATCTCTTTGCCCAATCAATAATCCTTTCTGAAAACTGATCAATGGTAAGACGTCTAATATGTTTAGAGTTAATATAATCAAATTTAGCCTGATCGTATCGAGCAGCCGTTTTATGAACTCTATCCAAATCAAACAGTTTTATTAATTCTTCTACAGTGTAAATCTCATCCTGATGCGCAAGCTCCGGTTTTGGAGACCACCCACACAACATGGCATAGTTCATTACAGCCTCTTTTAAATATCCTTTTCTCAAGATCTGACTGACTGGAAAAGCTCCATGCCTTTTACTTAGTTTCTTTCTACCGTCTGGATTAAGTATTAATGGCAAATGTGCAAATTTGGGAAGTTCCCATCCAAAGAATTCATAAAGTTTTACATGCTTAGGGAAACTTGGGAGCCAATCTACTCCTCGAATTGCAGTGGTTATTCCCATTAAATGATCGTCTACAACAACTGCTAGATGATAAGTTGGAAAACCATCGGCCTTCATTAATACCTGATCCTCTACATCACTATTTTTTACGCTCACTTTACCAAATATAAGATCATGACAAACAGTTCCACCTTCCTGGGGAAACTTCATTCGAATAACATGTGCTTCCCCATCATTAACCCGTTTCAATGCCTCACTCTTGTCTATATTCCTACAAAATCCATCGTATCTTGGTTTCTGTTTATTTGCTTTTTGGGTTTCCCTTAATTCTTCAAGGCGTTCTTTAGTACAGAAACAGTAATAAGCATAATCATTATCCAAAAGCTCTTGAGCATATTTCTTATAAATATCGAGTCTTTGAGATTGTATATACGGGCCAAAATCTCCCTCTTTGTGGGGACCTTCATCAAAGGAAATACCCACCTCTTCGTAGGCTTCAATCATAGCTTCAACTCCATTTGGTACTAGCCTAGTCTGATCAGTATCCTCAATTCTCAATATATTTTTTCCCCCATACTTTTTGGCCAACAAAAAGTTAGGTAAATATGCTCGAATAGTACCAATATGAACCTTACCTGTAGGGCTTGGTGCGGCCCTAAATCTTTGTTGCATAAGTCGATTGAAGACTAAGTAATCAGTTGCTATGATTATACCATGACTTTAACTGAGGCAGCCCACTGGACAAAACGTTTCGGAGTGATTGGAGGTATCGGTCTGGTAATCATGATCATTGCTGTGACTGTAATATTGGCACTCAATGCTACACAGGATCCAGGAGACTTCCTCACTCCTAACTACGCATGTACTGAACTCCGCGATGATTTCTTGAAAAATAAACTTGAAATCCCTTCTCTTTCACTTGCCGCTGGTTCGGACTTAGTCTTTGAACTAGAAACACAATCAGGTCAAGTTGACTCATTACCCAGAGTTGTTAATACACACAAATTTAGTATCCCTGGGCAATCACTTAATGCACAAGGAGAATCAAAAATCATTGCAGAGAAACTGGGGTTCAACCCAAACCTACTTCAGCGCAGAGGTAGTGCAGAGTACATATGGTATGACTCTAAGAACTTTAGAACCCTAGTTGTTCAAGCCCGTAATTTAAACTTCCAACTACGAACTGATTTCACACGTATTGGTGCAATCGATAACAGTAGTGCTCTTCCTAACGAAAACGAAGCTATCAACTTAGCTTCTAACTATCTAAGAGGCAAAGGATTGTTATTTGAAGATTATTTCAAAATCACCCCAAAAGTCGTTAACATAAATATCCAACCAAACGGCACCTACACTCAGGCCAGATCCAGAGCAGATGCAGAATTACTCAGAGTAGACTTTTATCGGCAGAAGCCTTTAATTTCCGTCAGAAGTGACCTGCAGGATGCTAAACGTATTCGAGACAGTTTGGAAAAGAAGCTATTCAAAAGTACTACTGACTCAATTCTTTCAGATAAAGGACGAATCGATATATACAATTTCGATACTATCGTTGCATTCCAAGACCCAAACCATCCCAATATCTCAGTCTACATTGGCCCTAAAAATGACAGAGACAAAACCCAAGATACCAACGCCAGGTACGTTTACGGAGCTGACTTTACCTACTGGCCTATCGACCCACAAGCTTGTGGCACTTATCAACTGATTCCTCCCCAAACTGCACTAGAAACCGTGCAACAAGGTAAGGGTAGTTTGATATATCTCAATGAGAAAAATGGGGACGATGTTGCTACATACATACCTCGTAAGGTCAGCAGTTTCAGAATATATAACATAACCTTAGGTTATTATGAACCGCAAACCGAAGCCAAGTTCTTGCAACCTGTATATATTATTTCAGGTGAGGCTACATTAAGTACTGGAGTCGTAGGAATTTTCCACTACTATGTACCAGCGATAGATTACAATCTAGTGAAAAACAAGATTGCGGAACAAGAAGTCCCTAAGGAAGATACTGGGATTGGATTCTTTTAATTCCTAAAAGCTTCTTGAACAAGTTCCATTAAAACCTTGGAATCAGCGAACCTGTCGGGAGAGTTTAGTACCACGGTAATAAGCTTGTTATCACCGTTGAAATCATAATAGAGTACCAGGCACTCACCTGCTTTATATGTAAAACCTGTTTTCAGACCACTCAATTCTTTGATTTCAGAAAGTAAAATATTGGTAGAAGTGATATTCACCTTTCTGGGATCAACACCATTAATACTTACTGTAGCTTTGGTTTTATCTGTAATTTTCAAAAGTTTTTCATTCCTTACAAATGCTGAAGCCAACCTGCCTACATCACTTGCTGTTGAGTAGTTTCCGTCATCAATAAACCCTGTGGGATTATTAAACCGACTATTCTCCATTCCTAAGTCTTTTGCTACAAGATTCATTTCTTTAATGAACCTGTCATAACCTGAAGGGAATTGGTAGGCTAAAGTATTCGAGCAATCGTTGTGGGAGCCAATGAGTCCACACTTTATCAAATCTTCAACCTCGATTTCATCTCCGAACTTCAACCCAATAGCCCTATCCATGCTTGGCATAGGTTTAACAATTTTAAGAGTTTCATTCAATTTGTAAACATTCGATGCTGTCAGTGCCGTCACTAACTTTGTGATGCTCGCAATTGGGCGTCGCGTATGCTCCTTACGTGCAAAATATATCTGTCCAGTAATAGGGTTGAACGCATACACTGAATCGGCCTTCACTTTCTTCCAGTTTACTCGACCGATTTGCGTTTTGAATTTAGAAATTTCTCCCAAATCATGCATTGATTGGCTCTGGGCAATTGGTTCAATGTACGAAAGGGTTTCAAAGCTCACTTGCGGCTTTGGCTCATATAGCACGTACCCAAACATAAGCAAGGCAAGAGCAAGAATCCCTGTAATAACGCCTGGTATAATTTTATTCTTTGGTGAAGCTTGAGCCTTCCGAAATCTTGTTGGGTTGTACGGCTTTAATAAGGTCATTAGCGTTCATTATAATTGAAGCATCACGTCTTCCACAATTGAAGGCTGATTTCTCTTTGCTCCAAAAGCTTCCATCCATGTAAACTTCAATCCCAAACAGTCTACCGAATGGTGGAACTCCACCCATTTTAATTCCAGTTCGCTTTTCAACTAACTCTTTTGGCGCTACATCAAACTCTTCACCCAAAGCCTTTTTAACCTTCTCTAAATCCAATAGTTTGTCACCAGGTATAACCACCATTGCAAGCTTATTCTCATACTCCTTTGAAGCTAAAACCATAGCTTTTGCACCGTATTCTAAAGGAACATTTCTAACCTTTGCAGCTTCTTCTGAAGTTCTAACTTCCGCATGCTCCAAATAGTCATACTTAATTTCCAAATTGTCCAACTTTGCTTTAATACTTTTAACCGCCCAGTCACCTTTGTCAGTGACATCTAAATGTAATGCAGCTAAATCTTTTTGCTGGACAATGGAAGGAGCATCCATAACTGCAGTTGAACCTTTAGAAGTCATTGGAAATGCTATTACCTCTTTAAGCGAACTTTCGTTTGCCAATAACATAACCAAACGGTCCAATCCGAAAGCTATACCTCCGTGAGGTGGTGTACCAAGTTCGAAAGCTCTAAGCATATGACCGATACCATCTTCAATTTCTTGCTCACTGTAACCCATAATCTCGTAAGTAGCACGAAGCATCTCTGGTTCATGCGCTCTAATACTACCTCCACCTACTTCGTATCCGTTACAAACCAAGTCGTACTGCGTAGTTAAAATTTCCCCAGGATTTTCGCCCTTCAAGTGCTGTTGTTCAAATTCTGGTGTGGGTCTACTGAATGGATTATGCGTGAAAACCCAACCACTCTTGCCGTCATCAACCTCTGCACTGTCCTCCTTGTTTACCTTCTTAAAAAATGGAAAATTTATTACCCATGCAAAAGCTAGAACCCCTTCTTCTTTCTCTTTGTCAGTCCTTAAGTCAAACTTATCACCACCATATTTCTTCATTGCATCCTTGTAGTCAATTACAGGGAATGGATCTGCCTTTATCTTTCCTCCAACAGCATTTACTGCGGCTTTGATGATTGATTCTGTTGTGTTCATTACCATTTCTCGATTAACAAAGCTCATCTCTAAGTCGATCTGAGTAAATTCATAACCACGGTCTGAGCGGAGATCTTCATCTCTGACACATCTTGCTAACTGGAAGTATCTCTCAACACCAGCTGTCATAAGAATCTGCTTATACTGTTGTGGACTTTGAGGTAAGGCATAAAACTTTCCAGGGTTGTATCTTGATGGAACAATAAAGTCGCGTGCACCTTCTTTTGTAGCTTTAGCTAACATAGGAGTTTCAACTTCTATGAAATTATGCTTCACAAACTCATTCCTAACAACATGTGCGAATTCAGAGCGCAATTTAATAATCTTCCGCATCCTATTTCTTCTAAGGTCGAGGTACCTATACTTAAGACGCATTTCCTCGTTTATTTCATAACCAGTTGTGTTTAGTGGAATTGGTGATTCTTTGCTTTTGGCTAAAATTTTACACGAGGTGACTTCAACCTCAACTGTACCTGTCTCAATCCCTTTATTTACCATTTTTTCAGGACGTTCTTTAACTTTACCTTCAATCTCAATAACATATCCTTCCGAAACATCCTGCAACTCTTCGCCACCGACACATTGAATAACACTTTTAATATCTTGAAGCATAATAAAGACAATTTTGCCGTGGTTTCGGACAGTTTCAGCCCAACCAGCCAGCTTAACGTTTTCTCCAACTTTCTCTAACGTCTGTGTTGTATATATACGTTCCATGTTTTTCACACAAATAAATTAAAATAAAAAATCCCCTACTTACAAGGGGACGATTATTATCGCGGTGCCACCCCAGTTGCTGTACATTCGTACAACCACTTGGTTTTCAATTGTTTGAGTCACATATGTTTTCCAAGCTTTCACTACCCTTGGTCGCTTATCTGTATCATATCATTAAATAGGTGAATTACTACCCTCACTATTTAAATCTATTTTTGCCAACTTGTCCAGAATATAACTGAATCTATGCCAATAGTTGAAATCGGTTAGCTGGTACATCTGTGATGCCACACCTTTTAGCAAAACTTTTAATGATTCGGAATCCAGTACAACTGTTTCACAAACATCCCCTGCCGACTTTATCACATTTACCCCTTGACCCTGATTAACTCTGATTGAGTACGTAATTCCATCACTACCTTTTGGAACACTACGAATAGATATAAGACAATAGCCTGGTAAACATGATTCTTCCTCATCAATTTCACACTCTAATTCAGAGGCATCCTTATTGAAAAACAATGACGAAAGCTCGTTTATCGCTTTTATTCCAATATTAAAATTGGCATTGCGAACATCCATCTCAATAAGTTCAGTCAAAAATACTTTATTAATACCCAGTAAATCCGAACGACCAGGCATGCCACTGTCAGTAATTGTCATTTGAAAACCCTTTATATCTTATAGTCTGTATTTTACGCTTAAATAAGTAACTTATCAACCAAATCCTAGTCTGCAACGATATATTCTCTAATAGTTGTGTAACATTGATTACGAAACAGATCAATGTTAAACCGATTAGAAGTGCAACGGTTAGTTAAATAGAATACAAAGGCGTTATATATGATATATTTTGGACATGGTTGACAATCTAAGAGAGTTAGATTTGGAGTTCGTTAGAATCCAAAAAAGACAAAAGGCAACTATTAATGGTGATATTGCTCTAATCAAAACAGATTCCAACATAGGAGTTGAAGTTGGTAATACCGGAATAGTCGTCAATTTTAGGGGTAATGGTGATAGTTATCAGATTAATGGAGATTTTGCGCCTGGCGGGAAAATCTCTCCAGGACATATAGGCCCTATGGAGGCAATCAAGGTTCTTGCTTTTGGAGTGTATAAATTAAGAAAATATCTTTTAGAAACAAATGTGCTTGATAGAGAAAAGATAAACTCACTAGAATCTAAAACTAATCCAGTATTTTCCAATTTCTTAATAAAACTTTTTGCTAAAGGTGGACACTCAGATCTGATTCAAAAGATAGATTTAGATACACTAAGGATTGATTTAAAAGCTTTTTTGAATCTTGAAGAAAATGACAAACTACTTTCAAGCATGAACTCCTTTGCCCAAAGAGCGGAAGGGATGGAATTTGAGGCGATGGTAGACTTTGCTAAATAGGTTAATCCTATACTTCCAATACTAGATCTAAACTAGAAAAGTCTTGGATTTTAATACAACTTCTCGGTTTAATTGTACTAAAAGCCCTTGATTCCTTATCAAATCAATGTTATAGTCCCTTGCCCTTCACAGGCGAGAGTGGCGCCTTTCCCCCGCCCTGGGAGAAAGTTTTTTGACGGAAGTTTATTGCCGTCTCACCTGTGAAGGGTTTTATGCGGTGAAGCATTCTCTGATCAACTCGATCGAGCGCTTCACTGCATACCCCCCAACTTATACTCTCTGACTTGAAATTCCAAATTCATTTTACCGTTCCATTCGCTTGATGAGATATTTCCAACAACCGAAATTCTGTCATTATTGGATAATAAAGGGATATCTTCATCACAGTTAAACATTAAGAGATTAGTTTGGTTTCCTTCCTTTTCAACGCTTAGCTTCATATGCTTACCTCCACTCAAAATTTGCTTTGCAATAATACTTAAGTCTTCTATTAGAATAGTTGGTTTTGCATTTCCAAATCCATATGGCTTTAACTTCTCTAGCGTGGAAAAAAGCTCTTGAGTTATATCTTGGGGCTCTATGCGTAAATCAATTTCAAGTTCAGATTTCAAATCATCCTTTGAAAGTTTCAACTCACAGTATTTTGTGAGTTTAGTTTTAAATTCTTCAAGTAATTCGGGTTTAATGGACATCCCTGCCGCTTGTGCATGCCCTCCATATTTCTCAAGATATTTAGAATGCTTCTTGAGTAATTGTGTAATATTTAATTGACTTCCGCTACGGGCAGAAGCTTTAACTTCCTTACCCGATAAAGTAACTACAATCGTTGGTTTACCAGTACGCTCAAAAATACGTCCAGCCACTAGGCCAATAACACCTTCATGCCAGTTTTTTCCAGTTAAAAATACCAACTTTTTATCTTCAAATTCTTTAAGTTGTCCTTCTACCTCTTTCAATATTTCCTCTGTACTTACCTGCCTTTTAAGATTCAGGTTATGCAAATTACTACTGTATTCCATTGCACTCTTAGGATTAGGCGCTAAAAGTAAGCGCAAGGCATCCATAGCATGCCCTATCCTACCCGCAGCATTGATCTTAGAGCCAATAACAAAACCGAAGTGATAACTATCCAATTTAGTTTTATCTACTGTTGCCAACCTTAAAAGTGCATCCAAACCCAAACGAGTATCTTGCTTCATCTGTTTTAATCCCCAAACAACAAAAACTCTGTTAACTTCTACTAGGGGCATCATGTCAGTAACAGTAGCTAAACCTACTAAATCCAAACCTTTTACACTCTCTTTCAATTCGTACTCCATACCCGCAGCCTTACGTATCGATTGAGTCAACAAAAAAGCTACCGCACTTCCACATATTTTGGGATAGAGATATTCGCTTCCAGGATACATCGGGTGAACAACTACAGATTCGAATTTTGTCACATCATCTGGAGGTTCATGATGGTCTGTTACTATCACAGTGAAATCCTTTGAGGTATGTTTTTCAATTAATTTCCTATCTCGAATTCCACAATCAACTGTTATCACTAACTGAGCACCTTGTGATTTCATAGCCTGAATCGAAGACTCGGACAAACCGTACCCCTCATCTACCCTACTTGGAATATATGGAGTAACGTTTATTTTAACCTTCAAGAAATCAGCAAGTTCTCTGTATAAAAAGTCCCAGAGTATTGCTGTTGCACAAACTCCATCACAATCAAAATCTCCATGTATGCAAACACTTTTCGACGATTTAATAGCTTCAAGTATTTGCTGTGCTGCTTGCTCACAACCAAAAAGAAGTGAAGCATCAGGTACTTGATCTAAACTAGGGTCTAAGAAATTATTGACAGCTTTTTTGCCTTTTATTCCTCTACTTTCAAGTAATGCAGTAATGATCTTTTCATGATTAGTAGCATCAAGGTCAGCTCCAACTTTCCATACTTTATTACTCTTGAGAGTCATCTTTAAGTTGTTTGGATAGTTTAGATATATCATCCCAATCAAATCCTTTTCTTAAAAGAAAATCTATTTGTTTACGATTCTTTAAATCCAGAGTTTGATTTGGATACTTTTTTCTAAATACTCTAAATATCATATCATCATTATCTGGCAATATTTCGTACACAACAGTCTTAGCTATTTCTTTAGATATACCTTTAGATAGAAGCTCAGCAATAATTTGCGAGCCTCCTCTGGGTCTACTTCTGATTCTACCTTCAACAAATGCTCTGGCAAACTCATGGTCATTTATTAATCCTAATTTTTCAAGTCTGGACAAAACACTTTCAGTTACACCTACTTGATTAGGAAAATCTTTACCAAACCATAACCCTTTCTTCTTAATAAAAAGAGTGTTCAAATATTGCGTGACTTGCCAACGACTTTTAAGACGTGCGCTAAGTAGAGCAACCGCCCTATCAAAGAAACGATTTTCAACCTCCTTATCAACAATCTGTTGAATTTCGTCCTCTGTAATCTCTTTACCCTTATACAGATTATAATGAGTCAGTGTTGTTGCAGAAACAGAGCAGACAAACTTACCTTCAATTTCGAGATTGAATCTCCGCCTCTTCTGCTGTAACTCAATTTTAGTTATCTTCACTACTTAATCGTTGCTCTAACTTCTTTTTCTAATTTTCTTGCTAAATCCTTGTCATTTTTCAACATCTCAATCGCAGACTCACGACCTTGTGCTAACTGTGTTTCACCATGTCTAATCCAAGCCCCTGATTTGGTAAGAATTCCTTTGGCGAGAGCGGCATCCAAGATACTACTTTCTTTATCAATTCCAAATGGATAAATGATACTAAAAGAAGCTTCTCTAAAAGGAGGAGCAACCTTATTCTTCACAATCTTAACGACACGAATATGGCCAATCACCTCATCTCCCTTCATAATTTTTTCTTTCTGACGAATATCCATTCGAACCGAAGCATAAAACTTTAACGCATTTCCACCAGTAGTGGTCTCTGGATTACCAAACATAATTCCAATCTTCATACGCAACTGGTTAAGAAATATAACTGTAGTATTAGTCTTGCTGGCGATAGCAGTAACCTTACGCAGAGCTTGCGACATCAAACGAGCTTGAAGTCCCATATGACTATCTCCCATTTCCCCTTCTATCTCAGCTCTTGGGGTAAGTGCAGCAACTGAGTCAACAACAATAACACCAAAACCTGCTGATCTTACCAATGTCTCTAAAATTTCTAATGCTTGTTCACCAAAATCAGGCTGAGATATGAAAAGATTATCAATATCAACACCAATTGACTTAGCATACGTAGGATCAAAAGCATGCTCAGCATCGATAAAGGCTACATTCTCACCAAGTTTTTGAGCTTCAGCTAAAATATGCTGAGCAAGAGTAGTCTTACCAGAAGATTCGGGTCCATAAATCTCAATGATTCTTCCTCTTGGAATTCCTCCTATACCAAGCGCAATATCAAGCGACAATGCCCCAGTGGGTATAGCTGCAATGTTTATCTTTTCTCTACTTCCCAATCTCATAATCGAACCCTGGCCGAACTGTTTTTCAATCTGAGAGATCGCCAGTTCAATAGCTTTACTACGAGCTTCTTTAGGGGTAGCCTTCTCATTATCTTGATTAATATTTTTAGGTGACATCCTGAACTTTGAAAAATTTTAGATGATTAAACATACCACAGAGGGTATGTATAATCAATGTATACTAAGTACCCTGTTAATGAAATAATTAGATTGACTTCACAAAAGCAGTTAAACCAGCAACAACAGCACTTAGCAAAACTGGGTCTTCCCGGATATATCTAGCAATTTCTACTTGAATCGCAGGATATCTTAGACCTTCACACACATATTCAGTAATGGTCTCCTGAGAATTTCTTGGCGTATATCCGACATGGTAAGAGCACCCTTTAAGTTCTTTTTGCTTGCCCATTTCGCCCATCAACTGCATAGCTAATTTTCTTGACCTCGAAAACCGAACACAATAAAAGATTTGAAAATCATATTCAATCTTTTCATTTAACCCATGTAAATCAATAACTGCTTCAATTTTTTTAGTTTCAAAAAGGTCTTTAATTGCTCCTTTATACTCATTTGACTCAATTTTGTTGAAATTAGGGTCGAATTCAACTGACGGTTCATTCAGATACACCCCAAAAGCACCAGTCTCCTCGCAGACTTTTTTCACAATATAATCAGTACCTGGCTCTCCGTGTTTTAATACTCCCCTCATGCTTGGTCTCTTATGCGCAAAGCTATGCGGTGCAGAAAGCAATACAGGCGCACTACCATCAATCAAAGTGTAAACAGAGGAATCCATGTATTCAGATTAACATATACCTTAAATTCCTTCCATATATTGCAATATCATTACGAATACGTTAATAATTATGGGTATAAATTTACTTTTTGCGATATGTTTAAAAAATTACTAATTCCAGTCGCTATGTTCGCAATACTGGCCGTTTCATTCATGCCAGTGAGAGCCGAGACTGAAGAAATAACACTGGAAGAGTACAAGCGACTTTACCAAACTGAAGAAAATACTACCCCCCCGGCTGAAAATGAACAGCTTTATCAGACTCAAGAAGACACAGCAACTCCACAAGACTATTATCAGAATCTCTACGATTCATTTGGTGACGCCTCTGATAATTACGATTACAACTATGATTATTCCTACGAGAACCTCAGCCCAGACGAGCAAGCAGCTCTTGCTGGCCTTTTTGCTGTGTGGGGAGGTGCCATGTTTGCAGTACTCGGGGTTGCCGTAGTTGTAGGTCTAATCCTTTACATATATTCTTCATGGGCACTTATGGTTATAGGTAACAAGATTGGAATCAAAGATTCATGGTGGGCATGGGTGCCAATCTTAAACTTAGTATTCCTTTGCAGAGTAGCTGAAATCAACCCTTGGACAGTACTGTTGATAATAATTCCAGGAGTCAATGGTTTGTATATGTTGGTACTGATGGTGCTAGCTGCAATGAAGATGAGTGAGAAGAGAGGTCTTGATAAGATGCTCGGTCTGCTCATATTAATTCCGCTTGTGAATTACATATTCATAGGCTATTTAGCTTGGGGTAAAATCACTCCTAAGAGTGGAGCTCCTGCACAAAGAGCACAGGCTTAAAAACTTATTTTTAACCTGTATAACAGCCCCCCTTTATCGGGTGGCTGTTTTCGTATACGATAGTATGGATGAATAGTAACGAAATAATTAAATACAAAACTGTGGGGTTTGACCAAAGAAAGTACCTTGAATTACAAGGTAAAGCGATACAGAAAAGAGTTGAAAAGTTTTCCAAAGGCAGACTTTATCTAGAAGTTGGAGGTAAGTTCCTTTACGATGCCCATGGCGCACGCGTACTTCCGGGATTTGATCCAGAAACCAAAATCACGCTCTTCAAGAAATTTGAAAAAGATATGGAGATTCTATTCTGCGTAAACTCTGACGATATAGAAAATAACCGGAGACTTTACAATTTTAACGAAGGCTACATACGCTCTACTGTAAACTTAATCCAAACCTTTAAAAAGACCTTCAAATCCGAAATCCTCGTAGCTATAAACCTTATTGACAAAGAGAACTTTACATTCGCAATGGAGTACAAAGAGTATATGGCTAAACTGGGTATTAGAGCGTACTTTAGATATAAGATTCCGGGTTACCCTAAATCCGAAAGAGTTTTAACTTTACAAGGGTATGGACAGGATGAGTACGTTCCAGTTTCAAAAAATTTGGTACTCGTTACTGGTGCGGCTTCCAATTCAGGTAAGATGAGTACCTGCTTAGGACAGATATATCAAGAATACACAAAAGGTTTAAGTTCGGGATACGCAAAATATGAAACATTCCCTATATGGAATTTACCCTTAAATCATCCAATTAATGTAGCATACGAAGCTGCGGCTGCAGATATCGGCGATGTAAATATGATTGATACGCTACACCAAGAGTACCATAACACTCTTGCTGTTAATTATAACCGAGATGTTAAAGCCTTTAAGATTGTTTCAGACTTTGCTCAGGAGTTAACTGATTACTCAAATTTTATGCACCATTACAAATCTCCAACTGACATGGGTATTAGTATGGGAGGTTTTTGCATATCTGATGATGAGGTTTGTTCAATAGCTTCAATACAAGAGATTTTACGAAGACAGCAATGGTACAAACAAGCTAAAGACAATGTTGCTAGCAAGCGCTGTATTTCACTATATGAAAAAGCCTTGAAATACATCGAGAAGAATGAATACAACCTCAATCGAGTAATTTAGACGTCTCTTCAGCTTTACTATCTTCAAGCCTCACCTTATCCATTACTTTACTAATCGCCGTGAACCTGGTCTTACTCACATCATTATACTGCTTACTTAACGAATCGATTCTATCACCAACCTTTACAAATTCATCATTAAACTTTCCGAACTCTTTCTCTAAAGCTCTCACATGAGTTACAATACTCTGAATATTTTGCTGTACTCTGAAGTTTTCATAAGATTGCTTAATCATCCGAAGTAGAGCTGTAAAACTAAACGGTCCAACAAACACAACCTTCTTTTCCAATGCATCTTGCCAGACTGGCTGAAGTTTTTCATAAATAAAGGAAAAAATCATTTCATTAGGAATAAAGAGCAGAACAAAATCAACAGTTTTATCCTCAGGATTAATGTAATCCCTGCTAATCACTTGTTTAATCTTCTGTTTTACATCCTGCTCGAAAAGTTTGAGGTAATTTCGTTTACCCTCTTCGTCATCCGTTTCAGCACTTTTTTGAAGATTTGCATAAGGGAATTTGGCATCTACATTTACCTTCGTACCATCGGGCAAGTAGATTGTAAAATCAGGGCGGGTAGCTGATTCGCTTTGTTCTTTGTTAAATTCATAATCCTTTCCTACTACAAATCCTGCCATCTTAAGAAGGTTATCAGCAACTTGCTCTCCAAACTGTCCTCGTAGCTGATTATTTGAAAGAACTTTCTTAAGGTTTTCTGTACTCACAGAAAGTTTCTCTGTAAGCATTTTGTGGTCATCTAACTGTTGTACAAGCTTAGAGAAAGTACCGAGTCGCTCAGTTTCTGCTTTGTTGAGCTCTTCACGAATCATTTTAACAAGCCTCTCAATCTCACCACGCTTGCTTTCCATATCTGCCCTGATTTCTTTTTTTTCTGATATGAGTTTTTCGTTAGAGATAGTGACTAAGTGTTCAACCGTGTTTTTAAGCAGATCTGGTAATTCTTGCTTTATTTCATTACTTACGCTTCCTTTATCGAAGCGCTTGAGTAAAAAGTAAAGTAAAACTGAAACAACTGATCCTAAAAGAATTCCATTGACTAAATCCATAGATGAATATACAAAGAATTAACAACTCATTATATCAAGAAATATTATACAAAAAAGTTCGAAGATGGACTCGTGAAGCTATGAGTCCATCCTCTTTGTTAATCATCAATGATTACCCCCCTAGAATCTGTATTTCTAATTTTTTTTATGAATTTCATTCCCCCAATCCAGACAACAATATACACTACCCCCGTCTGGGCAATGAAGTTTATGAGACTTTCATTGCTTATTTTCACAAAGACTACTCCCACCCCCTGGGTTAATATGACGTTGGCCAGTGTTGAGACGGCCCATTTTACAACCTGGGTTAATGTCCAGATTGTTGCAGGAGAAGCAACAATGTTGCTCTCCACTTCTAAATCAATATCAAAATCGTCTTCGTCCATTTCATCTCCTTTTTTATATTTACTTACCATCACTACCTTGAAATATTCAAAACAGTAAAGGTAAGTAAAAAAAGAAGTGCTTCACTTTTAAAGATCACCTAAGCCCAAAAGGCCATAGGTGCGCTATTTTACCAAGCTACAATGAAATTTTCAATCATATGGGCGATATAGGATTCGAACCTATGACCTCTACTGTGTGATAGTAGCGCTCTAACCAACTGAGCCAATCGCCCTAGATAAGTTCAGCAATACTTTGATATTATATTCTCAAAGTAATATTATTCCAATAAAGTATGTTTAAAAATCTTTTTAATGAATTCAAGGATTTTGCCTCAAAAGGAGATATGATTTCGTTAGCAATCGGCGTTGTGATTGGAACGGCTTTTAAGGGAGTAATTGACTCACTGGTTTCAGATATAATAATGCCTCCAATATCGTATTTAACTAATAGAATTGATTTTGGTAATCTATTTTTTGCACTAAACGGGAAAGACTATTTAACACTGCAAGAAGCTAATCAAGCAGGTGTTGCAGTCGTCACTTACGGCAACTTTCTAAACCAAATCATTATATTCTTGATTACTTCACTGGCAATCTTCCTATTCATTTATAAAATTCAGTCAATGGTTAAGGGTAAATCAAAAGACGGATCCCTAAAAGAGAATACTAAAAATTGCAAATATTGTGATATGAAAGTTAGCATTAAGGCTACAAAGTGCCCGTACTGCACATCAAATATCAAGTAATAGGTTGAAAAATATAAAAGCCTAGAGTAAAATCCCTCCAATATCTTATCAATTCAGTTATGCTTGTCACACAAGTTAAACACAACTCTGCAGGTGAGTTTGGTATCACACAAGACCAAACAAAAGAAATGGAAAATTTCCTCACAACACTATCAGAAGTATGTGGAGGAACAATAAACGATGAGACTTTATTAGATGTATCACACTATTTGACAATTGAAGAATATCTTAAAGGCGACCAGTTGGATGATTCAGAAAGTGCACAGATATCTCAAATCAAAGAGAGTATTACAGATCGTTTACCATTTCTACCTAGTTTAGTAAGTTTTCTTGAAGAACTCTCACCATATCTATCCAAACTGGCAAGCACTATTGTAGTGGACACTCTAAATAGAACTTTCAACCAATCCACTCAACCTTCACAGTTTGCTGATTTAAGTCAAGAGAAGCTAATCCAAATGGCTAAAGATGATCCAACGCTTAAAACAAGCATAGCATTAGGGCTTGCTGCGATGTTTGAAGATATCATCAAAAATGACTCAAGTATCAAGTTTGCCTTTAATACAAATGATATTCAACAAACCATGCTAAACATAGGGACATTAGTAACTGACTTTACCCTGAGCTAACTTTGTCTACGCAGGATTAACATATCTATGAGCCTGCGTACCATGCTCGTTATAAAACTCTATTGCAATTTTTAACTCTTCTTTATCTTTCGCATACTCATCTAATGGGATATTCGCTTTCCACGCCTCATACGCCTGAACCATAGCCTTAACTCCAGCATTAGTCCCTTTTGGATGGGAATGTACGCCACCACCCATTGTTACAATAAAGTCAATTGTACCTATTACATCCAAAAATTGCGGTAACAGTACAGGATTTAGACCACCTGAAATGATTGGTGCTGTTTTTTTAATTGCTCGCCAAGCTGTCTTATCATCATTACCATCCATTGTTAGCTTATTCTGTGTTCGTAGGTTAGCTTGTTCCCTAGCACCAAGTGCCCAAAAAAGCTCTTCTCGAGTTAGCATAGCTTGAATATCACTATCTTGTTCAGGTATTTCTGCCCAAAGTTGATCAAAAAAGTCACCTTTTGACTTAAGTTTTAATGCCTGCCTCACTGCACCACCATCCTCGTGGGGGTCACCTGACATTTTACCAACGCCCGCGGTCCCAGTGTGAATCCCTGAAGCACCTGCTAATCTCGCCATCTTAGTTAACACTTGAACTGAATATCCAATTGGATTTTCTACACGAGTGAATGCTCCATGGCCTGCCCTATGAAAGTGCAAGAATACATCAGGATAATGACGACGAATTGTCTGTACTGCCGTCCAACCTGAAGTTATACCATCCACTAAAAATGCAAAGCTTCCTGGCTTCATTACTTTCTTAACATACTCTGCTCTTGCAATCATACTTTCAAAGTCAGATGCAGATACATTGAATGAGTGTACCTTGGTTTGCCCAGTTAAACTCTCTGCTTTATCCATAGCCATTCTAACTGCGTCTACCATCTTTTCGTATGGAGCAAATTGCTGATCGGCTTGTGGCTCATCATTTTTCACAAAATCCCCTCCACCTGACCAGAAGTCATAACAAAGCTCCGCATACTCCATTGATGTAAGCCCGATCTTCGGCTTAATAATCGTCCCAAGTATCGGACGATCGTAAGCATTTAAGTAGTTCCGCATATCATCTAAAATATAAGAAGGTCCATCATATTGAACCAACATGGGGGGGGGAAACCAAACATCAAGCAACTTACATTCTGCAACATTACCCATTCCGAAAATGTTCCCAGAAATGAAGGTCATTATGTTTTGCACGTTACCCCCTCGATCGAAAATAACCCACGGGTAAGCTATATATACGATACCATTCTCCTTGTCTATGTCATAAACCTGTGCGTCCACACTCACAGAGTATGTCGTAGCAGAACCGACTCTAAGGTTCGATCCAGTAGAAGATTCAGCGGCTATTTCCGTAGCCAAGCTTTCCAAACTCTCGTCCCCGTGTGCTTTTGCCTTAAATGCACACAGCATGTATTGACCATTGAAAACCTCTTTATTACCTAAGTGAAGATACTGTTCTTGCATAATTTGGGCAGACTTAATTTACTAAAGTTCATGTTCAGTATAACACACCAAAAAATTAATGGTATATACTTTGAGTGTGAATAATGTGGTTTTAGTTAGATTACTTAATAGCAGACAGTTCAAAGTAGCAAGTTTCATTTTTGCTGTTGGAGTTTTCATCTTTGCTATGGTAATTTCTTTCCACTCTCAATCCCTTTTGAGGTATGAGTATTTGGGTGTTTTCGCCTTCACCTTATTTGGATCGGGCTTATACATCATTCCACTCCTAGTTACACAATTAAATCCGATTTGGCTCGCACTTATTTGCTCTTTAGGGATGAGTGTTAACGAATCATTAAACTGGGTTATAGGTAGTACTTCTACTTCAATCATTGAAAAAGGTAATAGGACAAAGAAATTTGAAACTGTTATAAATCGATATGGACTAATTGGAATCTTTTGCTTAGCGCTTATCCCCTTTCCTTTTGACATTGTTGGGATTGTCGCAGGAAGAGTCGGCATCCCTTATATACAATTTATCTTAACAATCTTCTTAGCCAGATTGCTAAGATTCAATCTTTTAATACTGGGACTCTGTACTATTCAAAACTGTATCACTTAGGAGCTTATCTTTTTCTTCAAGTGCAACCCGAAATACGTCTTCTAATGCATTAGTAACAACCGTTATTCTATTTCTACTATAGCCAAACAGAGGCTTATATTGCAATCCTTTCGGCGAATAAAATACTTGTGCATCACCATTATACGGATCAACAAACACACCTTTAACCTGAATTCCAGAAAAATCATGTCCAATAACTTTTAACACACCCACATCTGTAGTTAAATCATGAGCTTGACTGAATTCCTTCGTATAAGCAATTGCAATTTCACTACCTGGTGCTTTCATAAACGAGCCATGTCCTGGCCCCTTTTTTTATTCTTATCAAGGAAAATACTGGGTGTTCCCTTTTGAAAAAACCAATTGAAACACTTTCTTTGAGATGATGTTCAAACCTTGAGTCTAAGGCCATCATCGCAGCATCAAAAAACACTTCTTTTTCTTCTCTATAATTAGAGGACCAGGGAGACATACTGCGTAAAAGTTAAGATGATTAGTTATTTGGCAGAACCTATTTTTGTGAAAGGGGCGAATGATACGCTCAACACTACTGAATAACGGTAAGAATCTAAAAGCTTATTTTTGGTCAGATACAGTTTTTCAGCAAGAAGTTCGGAATTCTTTTTATATTAACCTTAATTAATTATGATATATTTCTTATATGGCACAAGAACTAGCAGTTTTGAATATCCCACAGACAGGGTCAAATCAAGCGTTTAAACAACAAGAACTTATACAACCTGAGAGAGGCGGTATAGCTCCTAACTTTGAATTATTAGAAGGGAAAGAAGAAATCATTTTAAAGACTGGTAATTCTAATTTGATTGTCGAATTCCCAAGTGTTTACAGTGGGTATTACTCTTACTTATACAAAGGCAAAATGAGAGTAAAATCAGAAGAAGATGAAACTCAAAAAATAGTTCCTGTATATATCAAGACTCATACATTAAATCAAGATAGGTTTGACTCTCCAGAAGAATTTGAAGAAGTCAAAGATATTATGATTAGAGAAGCTATGAGACAAACAGCTTTGAAAGATAATCACCCTGGGATTCATATTCCCAAGGTGCTTGCTTTTGACTTTGTTGATGTAATAGATAGTGAAAAGACACAAAAGCAAGTAATCCAAGTAATCGAAGGTATAGATGGTGGAAAGACATTAGATCAAATTGAGTTCGATAGTATTTATGGAATCACTGCAGGATTTGAGACAGTAGCCCAAGCTATTGATATTTGTCACCAAGAAAATATTGTACATGGAGATATAAAACCTGAAAATCTTGTTTTTGACCAGGAAGGATCTGGATGGATAATTGATTTGGGTAATTCAAATATTGCAAATCCAAATATTTTTATGAATTCCTCTGAATATACATCACCTGAAGACACTGAGAGAAAAGAACACACTAAAGAAGGGGATATCTATGGGTTTGTAGCCTGTTTAGCTCTAGCCTTAACAGGGAAAAGAGTAGACGAAAGTTCATATAATCCTAAAATGTCTGAAAGTCCAATTCTCAATGGAAATAATAGAGAATTGTTTACGGAAAGTAGTCCTCTTGCTATTTCAGAACAGAATGTAATTAAAGTTGAGAAATATTTATACGGATTGTTAAAAGATGAGAAGAAACGAAAAGGACTAAGTGCTATTAAGATTATGGCAAATTTGGATAAACTACTATTTCCTCAATTAATAGGAAAGTAAAAATGGTCAGACACAATTTTTCACCAAGAAGTTAGATTTTCCTTTTCAATATTTCAACTTTAAACCAATAAGAAAGTTTTTCTAAAATATTCTGATGAAAGAAATAACCTCTTTTTACTGCCTCGGAATACTTACTAAATGAATCAAAGTTTAGTTTTATACTTTCTTCTAAAAAGTTTGAATCATGAAGTTTTCTTAACTGTTCCTTATTAGTACTTTGACTACTAGACTTTTTAACCTGTGTAAAACAAATTTTTTCTAACCATTGGAGTAGAGATTCATATTTTGACAACGAAATAACTTCATATCCAACATAGCCTTCTTTAGAAATATTATGATACTTATCTCTGGGGAAACCTAAACTGATTAAACTTGGTGTTAGTTTGAAATGATCTAATATTCTTCCATCTCCTGATCCAGTATTTGTCCCTACTTCGTACTCTAAATTTAAAATTTTTGCAGATTCTTTCGCAAGTATTTCTGCCTTGTTTTCCTTACTACTCCATAACCCAT
The DNA here is from genome assembly GCA_021463465.1 of bacterium. Taxonomy (GTDB): domain Bacteria; phylum Patescibacteriota; class Dojkabacteria; order SC72; family SC72; genus JAJTYH01. The sequence goes on along the minus strand of JAJTYH010000003.1, from coordinate 344,425 downwards.
ACACACAACCTTTCTCCAACAGCTGTAGTAATAATTTATCATCACTTCCCTCTCTCCATGTATCAATATTAATAATCATATCTTCTTCATTTAGATTTAGAGGATTATCCATTCCGAACTTCATTGATCCCAATTGAAGTACTTCTTCATAATGATTAAATACAAAATAGAGATCGTAAGGTGAGTTTTTAACATCAGGATTCTCTAAAAGATGTAACAATGCGTATGTCCCTAGGTAGTTATCTGCAGAATACATTCCTAATTTATCACTATCTTTAACTTCTTCACTTAAGGAAAAACGGGCTGAATAGTTTGATTTGGCTTTGAACTTTCCCAATGTTGTAAATAGTCTACCTTTCATTTTAATAATTCTGTCTTTTGCAACCCAGACTCCTTCTCTATCATAAACATCAATCCCAATAGGCAAATTTTGAGCAACTTGCTCAATCTGAAACTTGCCAAATAGCAACCCAGAATTACCATCTTTAAAAACAAAGGCAGGATGATCTGTATGACAAAAAAGTACTAACTTTTGTGCTTGAGGTTTTTGAGACACATGTACATACGAATAATATGTCCCTTCAACAAATGTATATACAAAGCTTTCAACCCTACTTCTAAGAAATCTTCTTATAGATCTCGTGTTGAATGGAGGATTTGGTATTTTATCAATTTCAAGTAACCCATTTCTTATTTTTTCATACATATTAGTTCGATGATATAAAGAAATGATTAAAAAGGGAATAATGATCAGATACTATTTTTCAGCAAGAAGCTCCTAATACCTTGTATTACTCTTTACAGTTTATATCGTTCTTTTAATTCCCTAGCCTTATATATCTCTCCGTTCTCCCCCCAGTCATTAATTAATCTTATTAGCATTTCTGCAACAAATTTAGGCGAATAGTTCTCTTTGTTTTTAAAACTATTTATAAATATATCGACAGATGGAAGATCTTTTGAACTTTGACTTCTAACATACTCCTGCATTGGAGTCTCAACTTTTCCAGGTTGAAAAGCAAAAACTTTTACTGGAAATTCTTCGTTCTCTTGTTCCAATGCGACCGATTTAGTAAACATCTCAACAGCAGACTTTGTAGAAGTATATATACTCCACCCGGCAGTGGGTTTGCTTGATGCACCTGATGAAATATTTACAATAGTTTTATTACTTTTAAATTTGGAAAAATACTTTATGAATAACTTTGTTGTATTTATAACCCCAAATACATTTACAGCAAAGGCGTTCTCAATTTGATTTGAGTTCAAAGTTTGAATATAGCCAATTGGATCGACTATTCCAGCGTTATTTATTAAAACCAAACTTTCTACACTACTCTCTGAAACCGTCCTATATATCAATTCGAATGCCTTTTCTATTTGTTCATATTCAGCTAAATCGCATCTAATATCTAAATAATTCCCACTCTTTAGATTGCATTTGCTTCTATTTAATCCAAATACGAAATTATTATTTCGAGATAAAGTTTCTTTTAGCAAAGCGTCTCCTAAACCTTTAGATGTTCCGGTGATAATGAAGTAATGCATCCATTTACAATCATTAGATTAGTTATTTCAATACTTTAACATATTACAAATCATGCAGTACATATTCATTGGGAAAATGGTCAAGCACAGTTTTTCAACAAGAAGTTATAATTTTAAACTTCTCCATTTACCAATGAATTTAGTGCTTTCTTTTGTAGGAACAGATGAGAAGCTCCAAAAACCATAAATAAACTATAACCCTGAGTCCACAGTTCATATGTATTTTTCAAAATTGATAAGTCCCGAATTCGTGTACTTTCCCTATTAATTTCTAAAAGAGGACTATCATTATTTAACGGGTTTTTAATTTTATTTATAAAATCAATATCATCAATATTTAATTCATTGCCTAAAAACTGCAGATGTAATTGCTTCATATTTTCAATTGAAAAGTCATATTCGTCCCAATTTGACAAATTTTTATATTTTTTTAAAAACTTTTCAATGTATTCTTCAAAACTTACTTTGTTCCCTACTCTTCGGTGATATTGTGGAATAACTCGGAAGAAAAAGTAGAATGCTGTTAAATCTTTACCAAACTTTGAAGACAAGAGATGAAATTGCTCAGACATAGGCAGTTCAGGGCTTGTTATTTTTAAACTTTCAGTATTAGCATAAAAAGACATCAAACCAGCTTCTGAGTCAGCGTGGATTGCTTCAGTTTCTGTTTTCTTTAAAGCTCTGACGGCACTTTCAACAAAAACAATTGATTTATCCCTCTCAATATCAAGTAAAAACTTATCCCAAAATTCTCTTAAATGAATATATTGTGGGTCTTTAGGGTTTCGTGAATGATTAGCACCAAAGAAAAAAAGTTTTTGATTCTTACCATACAACTCTAGTAGAAAAGGTGGAGTTCTTTCAGCTATATCTTTCCATTCGGAATAGCTAGAAAGTTTATTTTGAATAGTTTCAAGAGATATCATAACGAATTATACAGTATGATTGAAATGTTTGGGGAAATGGTGGGTAATGTAGGATTCGAACCTACGACCCCTTCGGTGTAAACGAAGTGCTCTAACCAGCTGAGCTAATCACCCATAATATGCATGGATTTTAACAAAAAAATAACTTTACAACAACAATACAGCCCTTACTCAATCTCTTTTTCAGCTCCCAACTCAGAAGGCACTGTTATATACCAAAGATTACAATGCTCTCTTTTTTTTTCAGTAGAATAGCTTTTAAAATCATAAAACTCATAATTTGATTCAGGTTCTATGAACATCCACTCCCCATACGGATGACCAATTAATTTATTCATAGTTGCCTTCGTTAAGCCAGGTATAACTTTACCATACTCATTAACAATAGGAACAATTACAGAGGTGTCACCCATTTTACCACCGGTCGTATCCTCAGCTAAGTAAAAAATGTGGCCTTGAGCTAGTAGCCTAAGTCTGTCTTTATAAGTCGTCCTCCATGTAGCCTTCTTCCAGCCTAATCCCTGCCATCTTTCAAGGTGTGCATTCATCATATTTGCCTGTAGTTCATACCCTGAATTTGTTGAGGATGGCATGTGGGTAACCGGGTTCGCCCAATGACTAATGACCTTATCTCCAACGAGTAACCTTACAACCTCAGGGGAATACAAATTACAAAGGTTAAGCCATTCAATTGCGTTATTCCATTTATAAGTGCCTTGCTCACCTAAATGTGCCCCATCACTCGTTTGAACACCTAACAAACTTAACGCTTCAAGTATCCTTTTTGATAATTCTACAACTGTTTTACTCTCTTTAATTTTTTTTCTAACTTTTGAAAAAACAGGGACCTTATCGAAGTCTGGATGTATACCAGGAGTTCCTTTTACAATGACATCTGGTATCTCAGAAAGTGGTAGTAATGTTTCATTTTCTAAATGATTTAAAAAAAGCGCATTATCTACCGCCTCAGGTCTCAAAACTAATATGTCATCCGAAGCACTAATACTTAAAATTTCCTGACTTGAATTTATTGGCAATGTCATATCAAAACCAACACCTTTCCAATCTGGGAGATAGACTTCTCTCCGTCCATTGCGTTGCATTACTATTCCTATCTGCGAATATTTTTTCCCATTATTTGGGAAAATGATTACATCACCCTCAATAAGCATTTCAAACATCTCAGAATCAAACTTTATCGCTAACATCCCGTCGTACCCTTTTGATGTTGTGCCATATTCAGTTGCAACATTTTTCTTACCTCTGAGCATTCTGTATCTTCCTTTATTTATTTCCTCTTCAAAGACAATCAACGCTCTAGCCTGACTACCACCATCAGTTATCTCGGGAACGAGCATTATGCTACTAGACGTAGGAAGGATTTCAGAATTATTACTTAGAAGCAAAAATACTGCATCTTTAAAACCAATAAAATTTCCTTGGTACATTCTTATTAACTTTTCAAGTATCTCCTCCTTTAACTTAGTCACGGGTTCTTCAAACTTATCTGAATTCTTCCAAACAGAGTTGATATCTTCTCGCAGTAAAACAATTGGTAATTCATCAATTATTTTTCGATACAATTTAACCCTTTCTTTTTTGGGTATAGACAACGATTCAATGTATGTCTTTTGAGCTGATATATACTTTGCTAATTCAGTTTTGCTATTTACTAGGCCATAAGCAACTTCCGGTGTGAACTTCTCTGAGTTTCTTAATTTTGTCAACATTTCATAGTATTCTAATGACCTTTCCTGTTGTAACCCAACTTCAAAATGCATACTATCCCTTACTGCAATAGTCCTAACATTGGTTTCCTCAACAAACACATCAATAAAATTACTTTGATTGAACCATCCCATGCGTACCATTCCCACAGCATCAGTATAAAAAAGCAATGCTAAATTATCGCCTGTCTTTTCTTCTCTCGATGTTGTAACTACCGTAACTAAATTAACTTCGTCCCCTTCCCTATTAAGCAGGATAGTATCTCCAGGTAAAAGTTTAGAAACTTCGACTTTATTATTTTTAAACCTGACAATTCTAGAGTCGGTAAATGGCCCACCAATTTCAGATGTATCAAACAAGTTATTCAAAGTAGAATCAATATCGTCAACTAAGCCCATATTCACTGGACTATGCATCAGCCATTCACTGTTTGCGCATGCAAATTTGTGTGCGAGTTTGTTACTTATTCCTCTCCCGTTCTGTTTTGATTTACCAGAAGTAATATCTTCATATATTTTTACCCTTAAATCTTTTTTCCACGAGTCACTATCTATCTGCTTTAACCACCCTTTATTTATAAGTTCCATTTCTAAATCAACTATAAACTCCTTCGGGTCATTAGACTTCGAAGCGTTAATCGCATTAGCTAAATCAACATAATAAGTAATATCTTCTGAATATGGGCAATCTCGAAGTTTAAATTCAACTTCCTTTTCTAAATCTTCAATCAAAATTATATCTGTATTCGCTGAATTCTCTTTTGGCTCTGGTACTGAGTTAATGACACTTTCAACTACACCTGTCGGAGAAAGTTTCTGTTTCGCTTCATACCATAAACCTGCAGCTGCACCAATACTTGCCCCACCTAATTTTAAAAAGTCCCTTCTATTCACGCTTACACTATACATGTTACTGTATAAATATTGAATGTATTTACGACCGAATCATTCAAAATAATATGCAGAATTTTAACTAAATCTGATAATTAAAGGTGATTAATGTCCTTGAAGAAACTGCCGAGGACAGGACTTGAACCTGCAAAGGATTGCTCCCGCTACCACCTCAAGGTAGTGCGTCTGCCAATTTCGCCACCTCGGCAAAAAGTAATTCTCTGATGATATCAAAATCAAATAAATATTGAAAGCGAGGCATAATCGTGATTAAATCAAAATGATTACTTTTAAGACATAACAAAATGACAAAGGGTGTTATTTTTGATTTGGACTCAACACTGTGTGACTCTGAAGGTAAAGCACACGATTTTGGACTTCAAGCCATGTACGAGTCATACTCAAAAGAATTTCCAATCGAAAAGGATTCATTCGACCTGTTATTCAAAGAGGCAAGATCTGAAATAAAAAGGGAGCATAAGGGCATGGCAGCCTCACATGAGCGACTTTTTTATATACAAAGAATGATTGAGAAGACCCACAACACGGTTATTCCTGAACTGATAATCAGACATTACTTAGCTTATTGGGATACTCTCATTAATCACCTAGAGCTTTTACCAAACACAAAAGAGGTTTTAATCGAGTTAAAAAAAAGAGGATTAAAAGTGTGTATCGTAAGTAATCTAACTTCTTTTGTCCAACTTCGTAAAATTGTAAAACTCGGTATAACGACTGAAGTTGACTACCTTGTTACAAGCCAAGAAGCTGGTGTAGAAAAACCACATCCTGCAATATTTCTAATGGCATTAAATAAAATGGAACTTTCACCTCATGAAGTATTTATGGTCGGAGATTCTCTTGCTACTGATGTAGAAGGTGCTAATGCCGCAAAAATTCCTTCCGTATGGCTGAAAACAGACCGAGACGATAACCGAGAGATGCTCAAAGAAGTATATCCTCAGCACACAATTCATAATATTTTAGAACTTCTAAGCCTCATTGGAAATTGAGATTTTGCTTATTTAGTGGTTAAATATAAGTAATTAAATTCAAAAATTAATTAATGGATAAGTTCACATCAGGAATCAAAGTGTTCGGATACATTGTGCTAGGACTTTTTGTCTTAGGTATCGTCACGGACACCCTATATACCGTTAAGTACGGCACAATTGGTGTAGTTACAAGATTCGGACAAATCGTTGGGGAACCAGTAGTGCCTGGCTTGCATGTTAAAATCCCCTTTGTTGATACCGTAATTGTTTATCGGACTCAAAAAATCATTTACGAAACCCTTGCTAACCCAAACGAAGGAGCCTCAAATGCTGATTATCAAGATTTCCCAGTTGATACAACGACTAAAGATGGACAGCAGGTATCAGTCAGATTCTCTGTCCGTTTTTCAGTAAATCCAACGAAGGTGAGAGAGGTAGCTGAAAACTTAGGCACTGAGGAGGAATTGGTTGAAAAAATTGTAAAAACTGATGCAAGAATCTGGACGCGAAATATCCCTAGAGATTTTGAAGCTATTGATCTCTACTCAGGCAACATCGAAGAGGCCTCAATCAAAATAGCCGAAGCTCTAAAGCCACGATTCGAACAGAACGGACTCATTTTGGACGAATTCGGAATTCGATCAATCAATTTCCAATCGGATTACGTTGATGCAGTAGAACAGAAGCAGATTGAGAAAGAGAAAGTCATCACTGAGCAGTATATAGCACAACAGGAAGAGTTTAGAAAGAAAGCTACCATCACAAAAGCAGAGGGTGATGCAGCCGCACAAAGATTACAACAACAAACTCTAAGTAACGCACTAATTAAAAAGCTTTGGATTGAAAAGTGGAATGGCATACTACCTACCACGATGACTGACAATAACGCTTCCTTTTTGATTGATCTTAAAAAATAGAACTTGTATCTGCCCATATGACTATCACGAAGATAAAAGCTCATGAAATTCTTGACTCCAGAGGGATACCTACTGTTTCAACTACATTATGGCTTAGTGATGGGTCAATTGGCAAAGCAGAAATACCGTCAGGAGCCTCCACAGGTGACACAGAAGTACTTGAACTCAGAGATGGTGATCCAAAGCGATACTTTGGCAAAGGGGTACTCAAAGCAGTAGAAGTTGTCAATGATGAAATTTCTAAAAATTTAATAGGAAAGACCTTTAACTCCCAAGTAGAACTTGATCGTTTTCTTATAGAGTTAGATGGTACTAAGCTTAAGAAAGTACTAGGTGGAAACAGTATCCTATCTGTGTCCATGGCCTTTTGCCAAGCAACAGCTAAATCAAAAGGTTTACAGCTTTACGAATATTTCCAACAATTATACTTTGGTGCAACGTCTCAAGTTAAAATGGTTATGCCCACCCCACTTATTCTTTTAATGGAGGGAGGGGCACATGGAGATTGGGCAACCGATTTCCAAGAGTTTATGATTGTTCCACAAAAAAACAGATTTCCTAACTTTCGAGAGCAGTTGCGAGCAGGAGCTGAAATCTTTCATTCTACTCACGACATACTTCATGGCATGGGATATAGCGCAACCGTTGGATTCGAAGGTGCATTTGCCCCAACAGAAATCAAATCAAATAAGGAAGCATTTGAAATAATACTTAAAGGAATCGAAAAAGCAGGATATAAACCAGACGACGATTTCAAATTAGCTTTTGATGTAGCCTCATCTGAGTTCTATGATAAAAAGACAGAAAAGTACAATCCAAAACGTGAAGGTTTATCCCTAACCTCACAGGAGTGGTATGACTTCCAAAAAGAGCTGTATGCTCAGTATCCAGTACAATCAATTGAAGATCCTTTCGATCAGGAAGATTGGGCGACTTGGTCGAAATTCACTAAAGAGTTCGGAGATAAATATACAATTGTTGGTGACGACTTCTATACGACTAATGTAGAAAGAATTAAGAAAGGTATTGCTTCAAACGCTACCAATTCTGTCCTTATCAAGCTTAATCAAATAGGTAGCGTAACAGAGACACTAGAGGCAATTAAACTAACAAACGACACAGGTTGGTTGCCAATAGTTTCTCATCGAGGTGGAGAAACGAATGATAGTATGATTGCGGATTTAGCGGTTGGCACAAACGCCCCAATAACTAAGTTTGGTGGACCCGACAGAGGTGAAAGACTTGCTAAGTACAATAGACTACTTGAAATTGAAGATGAAATATCGTAAATGGCACTTTTAGCTGACACACTACTTAATCAATACGAAAAGGCAAACGTAGCCACAGGGGTTCTCACGCAGGCAGTATTACATCCCAAAGTAAGAGAGAAAATTGGACCAGATGATAGCAGGCATATTGAGAATGTTACACGCACAATGCTAGATGTCCATAAATATCTAAAAACAGTTGGTGCAAATGAGGCAGAGGATGGTTATTCATTATCTATGCCTCATATCAGATATACTTATGACCCTAAAACCCTAACTTTAGAAGTTTTTGACGAACAATCAAAGTCACATGTACGAATGGGGATGATGGACAAGAATCTAGCGCCTCAAGTTGAGAATAGTGTTAAAGCAAGTCACTTTGGGATAGTTATCGCTGATACACATAGCGATATGGAGATAGGTATAGCCGTAGATCCAAATTTTAGTTCAAACGTTTTAATCTATAAAAAGCCTTTAACAGGAGGGACAAAAGCTACAATCCAAACTTTGACAAGAAAAAAGTCATAGGCTTAATCTAGGATTCCTCTCTAGAGAATTAATATCACTATCAGACTTTAAAATGATATTTTGTTTAAAATTGTAATAGGCAGCAACTCCAATCATAGCAGCATTATCTCCTCTGTCCTCAGCTAAAGGATAGAAATAATCTTTATTTCTCAATTTAGTAACCTTACCTAAGGCTCGTAAAATATGCTCATTAGCAATTACACCCCCTCCTACCAATACTGTCTTAATTTCTGGGTGCATTTCAAGTGCCATCTCAAGCTTAATGAGCAAAGATTGAGTGACACTCTCTACAAAACTCCGACAGAAATCATAAACCCAGTCTTTTTCTGATAGCCTAGATTCTCTTAGAACCTTTATCTTATACAAACACGCTGTTTTAAGTCCTGAATAGCTAAAGTTTAAGTCCTTAGATTTTTCCATTGGAATGGGAAGGTCAATCACTCCAAGTGTACCTCTCTTAGCAAATTCTGAGACTACTGGACCACCAGGATAACCGAAGTTAAGCATCCTTCCTACCTTATCAAAGGCTTCTCCGGCGGCATCATCCAACGTCTGACCTAATTTCTTGTATTCCCCAAAACCTTTTACATAAATAAGCTCGGTATGTTTACCAGAGACTAATAAACCTAAAGCAGGAAAAATTGTTTTTAGCTTGGCTTCACTTATAAAACCGTTACCTTTGGAATTAAGTGCAAGGGAAGAGAGCAGGTGACCTTCCATATGATTTACTGGAATTAATGGCTTGGAATATCGTAATGCTAAATTTTTGGCAAATTCTACCCCTACTTCCAAATCAATTGCCAAGCCCGGTCCATAGGTAACCGCAATGTAATCCACCTCATCAATCTGACATTTAGCTTTTCTCAAGGCTTCTTCATAAACAGTACCAATAGTTTCTTGATGAGCTCTACGTGCAATAGCAGGTACAACTCCGCCCCACTGTGCATGTAAATTTACTTGAGAAAACCTGACTTTTGATAGAACTTTACGACCCTGAACCACAGCTACCGAAGTCTCATCGCAACTAGTATCAAAGGCTAAAATTTTAACTTCACCTGTTTTCATAGACTGAAATCTCCCTTGTGTTTTGATCTAAGTATTTGAAGTCTACCTTCACAATTTTCCCTCCAAATTCGCTTACCAACTCCTCTAGCTCTTTGTAATACTTATCTGCCCACTCCACAACAACAATCTCACTTGTGGCTAGGTACTGTTGCAAACCTGACCGCATAAACTCACCGTGATTTGCTATCCTCCATGTATCCATATGGATAAAGGCTAACTCTACAGTACTTCCCTTGTATTCATTTATAATCGTATACGTGGGCGAATTTACTATATCTTCAACCATTAAATACTCCCCTATCCCTTTTGTAAACTGAGTCTTCCCTGCCCCAAGCTCACCGCTTAATGCAAACACAAGGGGACCGTTATCGTGTATTGGCACAAACTTATTGGCTACCTCTTTGCCCATCTGTATTGTTTCATCAGTAGAATTGGTAACTTTGGTTACAACTAGGTTGGACTTTTTGATTGCGTTTTTAAACTCATCCTTTCCCTGTCTGAGAACAGTCAGACTGTTTAAAGTGGTGTCCAAGACGGTAGAGGGCACATTTTTAGGCAAATCTCCCGCATCAATTATTAAATTAAGATATTTCTGAGATTTTTTAGGAGTATGGGCTAACAAACTCTCAATTGAATATGCAATCGGTTTGTATGAGACGTTGGCAGAGGTTGCTGTAATTGGCTTACCGTATGCTGTTACAATTGCAATAGGTATAACATGGTCAGGAATTCTAATTCCGATAGTTTTCCAAGGAGTTTCCACTCCCACTGCAACTCCACCTTTACTGTTTGAAACTACAGTCACTGGCCCAGGTAGATAATTTTTATAGAGATTATCAGCAATGTCATTAATCTCAACATACTTTTCAGCCATTTTTCTATCTTTTACGGCCATTGAAAAAGGTTTCTGACCTCTAAAACCTTTATAATCGTAGAGTTTATTGACCGCCTCTTGATTAGTAGCATCAGCACCTATACCGTAGCAAGTTTCAGTAGGATAGATAATAAAACCACCGTTTTTTAGTACATTTACAGCTTTAGCGACTATTTCATCTAAATTGTCAGCATTTAACTTGCAAATTTCCATACACACTTGCGTAAAAGGATGTTTAACGTTTAAAATATAGTATAAGTGTAAGATTTTACCACATATTATGTCAGATTTAGCAGTAACAGATAACGATTTTAAAAAAGAAATCCTTGAGAGCAAAGGACTTGTGCTTGTTGATTTCTGGGCAGCATGGTGTACTCCATGCGTTGTGCTAAGTCCGTTGATTGATGAAATAGCTCAAGAATTAGAAGGGAAAATTAAGGTTTACAAACTTAATGTAGATCAAAACCCTAATACATCAATGCAGTATCAAGTCATGAGTATTCCTACGATTATGTTTTTTAAGGATGGGAAATTAGTGGACCAAATGATTGGTTTACAACCTAAGCAAAACTACATTGAAACAATAAATAAGTATTTAGGCTAGGGAATTATTCGATAATTATCTTTTCCACTTCGTTTAGCACTTATAACCTGATTATCTAAACTTTCAATAACTTTCTCCCATTCCTCTTTGAGATTTCTGGCCTTATGAAGTTTCTCTAGTACGCTGGGTTCAAGGACAGTTCCAACCACAGTGGCCGAAGAGAACTCTTTTGCTTTTTCGTGAATCTTTTTGTAAATACGAATGACAGTTTTTTCAAACAAAGTTCGATGCTCGTCTTTCAAATTAATCAAAACCAAAAATTCATCGCCACCAAGTCTAACAGCATTGTCGTATTTTCGTATAACTTTTAATACAAGGTGTGCAATTCCCTGGATTACAAAGTCACCACCAAGATATCCTCTTTCAGCGTTAATTGATTTTAGGTTGTCAATATCGATGAACACAACCCCTAAGAGGTGCTTAAGACGCACTGCTTCATCAACCTCATTGCCCAACAACCTCCAATACGCATGTCGTGTGTATAGCCCTGTGAGTTGGTCAAGCATTGCCTCTCTCTTGTATTGTATAAACTCCGTAACATCAACAACAGAAACCACATAATTACTTTTGTGTTTAACCACATGCCAGTAAAGGTGGTCACCTTTATAACGTAGTTTGCCTTCTAATTTTCCTTCTTCAAGCTTATCAGCAATTTTTTGGATGAGATTCTCATTTAAGAATCCTGATTCTGTTTGGAGTTCGAATTTCTTATCGAAGATTAGTGTGTAGATTTTCATGCATTATTAGAATACCTCACTCAACGTTTTATTGTAAATACACACTCACTTTGATATACTTTCAAAGCATTTTTGGAGTGGTAGCTCAACTGGTTAGAGCATCGCACTGTCACTGCGAAGGTTGCGGGTTCGAGCCCCGTCCATTCCGCCATACTTCATATGTTCCCACAAGACTCGTTTGCTATGCTTCAAAACCTTTATGGGGATTGTGTTAGTTTTGAGCAAATATCGAAGTTTCAGAAATTATAGCCTGGTGGATGAAATTAGTCGTTTTCAGCCTAGATTTCGACACCTCTTGGTTCGATGTATAAAGCCTTTTGTGGCTTGATTAATTCGACCTATGTAAAATTATAAGCTGAGAGCCCAGAAAGTTTTATAGTTCAGCAATATTAGAGAAATTTGACCAAGTTTATACACGTATCTAAGACACGGAAATCTCTTCTCAATACAACGACTTCTCCAGAGAGTTATATGTGATACTACAACCAATGCGGTTCTTCACCTTCCCGATATAAATCAACTACTTTCTTTTGAAATTCGAGATTATTTCCTTTAATCATCCAATATTCAAAAATATTTTCTACATTATTATCACTTCCCATACTTGGCTCATGGAACATTGTCATAAATACAATTTCATCATTAAAGTTCTGTTCATTCTCCCAAGTTGAAGATTTCCCATACAAATCAAACGAATACGACGATATGTAGAGTTTGTCCGTAGATTTATAGCCATTTGTAAACATTAGCTTCGTGGACTTTCCGTTATTAAGTTTGAATACTGTTGCCCAATCCTTAGAGCCAGAAGCCCAAGTATTAGCTACAATGTATTCATCTGAATTATGATCTCCCCATCGATTAGAATAAACTGTGAAAGCTACTTCAGCACTACAATCATTCTGCTTATCGAAATCTTTACAGCTTCCAGTCATCCTTACATCCTTCTTTAAAACCTTTCCATTATACGAAAGAGTGCAGTTATAATAATTTCCAGCAATCACTAATTCCTTTGTAAGATCAGGGCAAACTAATTTAAGTTCTTTTTGATTCTTTAACAACCAAGTTTGAGAAACAATTCCCTTCCATCTTGGTAAAAAGTATTCAGGATTTTCTATAAACTTTTCTAATAGATAATAATCTTCTCGAGATCTCTCCCAATCCCAAACAAATTCTGTTTTAGGATCGTTTGGATATACATCTCCATAAGTTCCGACTAACTTAGCCTCGTCATTTACGCCAAGAACTTCTGATTTTTGAGTAAGTGTCGTAGCGGAATATCTGTCGAACAGATTTAAAGTTGAATCTATACCAAAGAATGAGATAAATCCTAACATTATGAAGCAAGCTAATGAGACACCTAATCCTTTAAATACTCTGCCTAGTTTGATTTCCTTACTAAAGAATTTTGTTGTCTTCATAATTACAATCTATCACAATCCTTTATTTTCTGAAACCTTATCTTTTTCATAGTTTTTCTATTATCCCAAAATGAAAATAATTTGATGAATAAACCTTTATATCGTATCATTGATTATTATCTAAATGGAAATAAATATGTCCCGTTTTTCTAATCGGACAAAATCAATTTTGAGATATAAGGGAGAAACGTTATCCTTCTTAGTTGTATTAATAATATCTTTACTACTCGTATTCTTACTTTTGAAAGTTAATCTACTAATATTAATCTTTTCACTGTTATTTGGGCTTTTCTATATAAGACTTCTTCAAATGCAACAGCTAGGAAATAGCTTGCAAATATCGAATACACAGCTACCACATATTTACAAATTAGTAAAAGAATGTTGCGAGATTTTGGAAATTAAGAGAGTGCCAAATGTATATATAACTCAAAATCCTAACTTGAATGCTTATACAATGGGATTTGGTAGAAGTTACGCAATTGTCATAAACTCTGCAATAATTGAAAATCTGGAAACAGAAGAAATACGGGTAGTAATAGCACATGAATTGGGTCATATTAAATATCGTCATACTGTATTTCTTTCTATAATCTCTCCTCTCGGAAATTACTTTACATTTGCAGAGCTTCTTTTTGGATTTTGGGGCAGAAGAACAGAATATACATCTGACAGATGTGCCTACATTTGCACAAAGGACAAAAGCACATTAATTAGAACACTTCTTAAAATATCTGCTGGCCCAAATTGTGCGAAAGACATAGATATTGATGAATTGTCAGAACAACTTCAAGGAGTCGAGTCAAAAATAATGGGAAAGCTTGGAGAAACTCTCGGAAGCCATCCTTATATTCTCAAAAGAATCTGGGAAATAAATAAATTTGATTTCAAATACAATATCCGACCGTGTAAAGAATGTGGAGAATTAAGTGAATCGGGATCTAAATTTTGTGAATTCTGTGGAAAACAACTATGAACAGATATTGCTCACAATGTGCAACTCCACTAAAAAGAAATATTAGCATTTGTCCTAAATGCGGACATAAAAACAGTAAAATAAAAACCATTAAGAATAACATTGGCCTTTACATTTCTTTAATAATTATTGTCTTACTCCTTAGCGGAGGATTCATTTTAAAAGACAAAATTATCTATTTTTTTACAAATTATAAAGACATAATTGCTCAAATAAACGATGTGGATTTTGATGCAAAGAGAAATTACAAAATTTCGCATGAGAAATACCTAATGAATTTGTATTGGTTCGAATCTTCTTTCGGTTACGATATAAATGTAGAAAATGCTAAAGATTTTGATACTGTAAATTATAAATTAGACGGTGATACACCTCTAACCTCTACGGAACTAATAAATAACCGGCTATCTGTATTGAAAAAAATTGATGAGGGAAATTGTTACAGCTTACTCAATGTCGACAATTATTGTGATCAACTGAGAAATGAAATTATTGATTTGGACAGAAAAATCTACATTAAGATTGATACGAAATCTACGGAATCCCGATTTTGTGGAAGTACAAACTTTCCACATTTTATAAGTACATGCGAAAACTCACAAAATTGGGCAATCAACCATAATATCTATACAACATGTCGAAATTGTGACGAGAAGATTGAAGAATTAATAAAACTTTCTTCCGAAATTAAAGATCCGGATCTATCGCAAGTATTGCTTGAATACACTATGATTTTAAAGGATTATAATGAAACCAGCTCAAAGATTATTGAAAAACACAAAGAGATACTTGAATGGGATAATGCAATTGGAGGGAATGAAAACGAACTTAGGATCGTTAAGGATGGTTCTGTAACAAAATTATTATCCTACTACAAAAAAGAGGAATTTGGTTCATTTAACATAGATATGCTGAAATCAAATTGCCCATCATTTAGCAAGACATGTGTAATTAACGATTTAAACGGAAATATACAAAGAATTCGTGATCAAAAAAAACAAGTTATCAATAATTTGTCTAAGCTTACTGATAAGGAATCGATTTTAAATGATCAAATCAGAACATATGCAAATATTATTAATGGTAAATATGGTTTAAATTTATCTATTATTAGATGACCAAATATTGTTCACAATGCGGAAGTGATTTAAAAAAGAATATTAAAATTTGTCCAAAGTGTGGGTACAAGAACAAGTATAGAACTAGTAAGAAAGGCTTATCCTTATTTTTTGTTCTTTCCCTACTTGTTCTATTAATAGTGATAGTGGGATATATTTATAGAGATAAGTTTGATGATCTTAAGTCTACGGTTACAAGGAAGTATTATGAACTTATTGATTCAGACTACCACTCAAAATTAGCTTTTAAAACTAGCTTTGAAAGTTTTATTATTGACTCAAATTATTATTCAATATCATTAGGATATCAGGATTGGGGATTTGGTAACCCTGGTAGCGATCCTAAGAATCCAAGAGGAATTCTCACAAAGGAAAGAGCGGCGAAAGTAAAAGAGCTTGAAGAGAACAACTGCTTGAGTAAGATTAATTTTGATATGTTCTGCAACAAAGTTCGTGATGAAATCTACGAATATAATACTAAACTGGATTATCATCGCGAAGGATTATTTGATGATGACAAAATATATGTGGAACCTAAGGATTGTTTAGATTGTCAAAATGAAATTGAGAACTTGTACAAGGCTATTGCAAGCATTAGTGACGAAAGTCTAGCTAATAATTTGTCTTTATTAGTTAAGGATCTAAAAGAATATAATGAGTTTAATTCTCAATTGGTAATTGCATATCTTAATAATGAAGCCGTAAGAGGTCATCGTGACTGGGCTATGTTTGATGAATATACCTCAACGTATGAGACACTTTCAGCTCAAGAAATACCGTTTAAAAATAATATTAATGAGAAAATTAGTGTCATAAATGGGTTAACAGGGTTTGAATTGTCAAAATTATAGAGTAAACAACTATTCCTATTTTGATCAATTGAGATTTTTCAATCATTCTTTTTTATGTGTCTCATTTGTCTCATTCTCATTTTGGGTTCCAGACTCGTATGTCCCGCCATACTTCATATGTTCCCACAAGACTCGTTTGTTATGCTTCAAAACCTTTGTAGGGATTGAGCTATTTTGATTTGAAATTCAGTTATTTCAAATAAATAGCCTAGTGGATGAAAAGAGGCTAAATTTTGATGAATTTGGATAACCCTAGGTTCGAAGGTAGAATCCCTTAATGGCTTGTTTATTTCGCCTTATTGAAAATTCACTGCTCGGTGAGAGTCCCGTTTCTATTTCGTGAACTTCGTGGATAACTCGTTTAAACTATCAGGTAAACTATCAATCCCATCAAATTCTTTTACAATTACTGATTTAACTTTGCTTCTATACTTTTCGGGTATATGCGGATACGTCATTTCTATTTCACCTCCAATACTTTCACAATCATCTTCAATAAGAATATCTGGCATTACACGCACTGCAACATCAGCATAGTTATCAAGCAATTTTCTATAACAAAGATTGCCAATAGCTGGAAATCCATACTTTTCCAGAATTTCTTTTATTTCCTTAACCTGTTTTCCTCTGCGAGATGTTAGGTAATATATCTCCGCCCCATTAGAAACCCATTCGTTGATTTTCTGCTTAGCATTACCGTTTGGTACATAGCTATTATAGTCATGTACTGACTCCTCTCCCTCGACAACTTGCTTAACTCTTTCCTCCCTAGATACATTTACTCCAGCTCTATGCATAAGAATCGTTCCTTCTGTAAAAACCATTATTTTCATATGTGTAGTTTGTAAATTATTTACTATTCCATCTCCCCGTTCAGCCAATCCCAATACGAATCAACAACTGATATAACTGGTATAGCAAAGATGCATGGAACATCATAAGTGTGTAGAGCTTTAACTTCATTCTCAATTTCATCATACTTTGACTTTACACTTTTTAGTATAAGCACCACCTCCTTACTTTTATCGATCTTCCCGGATTTTGGAGGCCAAAAAAACATTGGTCGCATGTTTTCAAATATATTTACACAAGCACATAATTTCTTATTCATTACACCTTTTCCAATCTCTTCAGCCTGCTTAACACTATCACATGTAACATATACCAAAATCATATGATCATCGTTTTGAGAAAGTTTCATTCATACTTTTTAATAACTTATTGAATAATTTTAGCATTGATTGAGTTGGTTATTAACTTTCTCAAAGAATAATCTAAAATGTCAGAGCTCTGAATTATTCGCGTACACTTTCACACCCTCCGCAATATTTATCTCCGTTTTCTCAGTTAACTCCGTTGATTACCCTAAACTAAAGCTTTGTGCTGGATATAACTTTTAACCAGCCAGTATCAGCTGGTTTAATGAGTTTCCTTGAAATACTTTTTGAAGGAGAAATAATAATCGCTGTTTCAGTTGATATATCTTTGGCTGAATAGTTTCCTACGTTATTTTCACTTAACGAATCAATGCATACAAACATACCATCGTCGGTAGCCTTAACGGCAAGAACAGCGTGCTTCATTCCTGGTAAAACTAAAATTGCAATATTCCCTCTTTTAACTTCCTATAATATTTGTTCTCTACTGTTAAATCCACTTTCTAGTGTGAATTCTAAGTTATTTTCTTTTTTACCTAAAAAGTTAATTAGTTTAATCATATAGCCAATGGCATTCCCTTTTTCAGCAACTCCAGTTACCATACCTGTAATTGAATCTTTATACTCAATTGGAATAGACTTATGTAAATCAATGGGGTGCGGTAAATCCAAAGAATCCACTTTACCTTCCATCAAAGCAACAACTCCTAAGGCATGAACTACGCTGTGACTAAAACAAATTTGAGCATCATTTTGATGATAGAAATATTCGCCGGCATTTTGGACAATCTCATCTTTTAGTGAATCAATTCTTGCCTTTTCCTGCCCTCCATCAATTGATAACCATTCTCTGATGGGAAAAGGAGCGTCTCCATCCATAGCCTTTTCTTTGTGAATATTTGCAAGGGCTTTTTCATCAATAACAGTATTATTATCAACACTTTGTAATGGTTCTGAGCCAATTACCCTAATTTGAAATCCTTTTGCCATATAAGGCATTATATACGAAATCCTTTCTAACTTCATTCAATACTCTCCTCCATACCTATATTTTAAGAAGGCGTAAAGCGTTGATTTAAAATCAAAATGGTTAAAAGCTCGTGCCCTACGAAACAATATTGGCGAATATTTCATCACTACGTCCAATCTACTCAACAAACAGCTGCAATATCAAATCAAAAAAAGCTCCATTATTGAAATACTGATCAACTATAATAAAATCAATTCCTGCATTTGCAGCAAAATGGGTATCAGTCTCTGAATCACCAATATAAATATACTCCTCTTTTTTAATGTCGGGATACATGGACATTAAATCAATCAAACATTTAGGGTTTGGCTTTTCAAAACCTAAATCAAAACACGAAATAATATTATCAAAATAATCGAATAGGTTATTTTTATTAAGAATTATATCCAACGACCCCCTACTTCTATTTGTGCAAATAGAAACAATCTTATTTTTACTTTTTAAATAAGAAAGGAACGGTCTCACTCCCGTAAAAGCAGCCATATCTAATGCATTATCTTTTTGCATTTCTTCATTTTTTGATAACAATGCGTCAACCTTAACATTCAATCCAAATTCATTAACTACGGTCTCGAATAGATCTTTAATTGAGGCTCCTCTTTGAGATTTATGCAGAGTTTTTACATATGCCTCGTCAATATTCTCTCCATAAGGTCTAAGGGTTTCGTAAAAAAGTTGCTGATTTGTTTTATACGTCGGAGCGATTGTATCGTCAAAATCAAAAACAATATGCTTTTTCATAATTCTACTAATAACCTAAGGATGAACATTGTACTACAAATGCGAGTAACAGGTTAGAAAGTCTCTATACCCTCTCTAAATATTCATTTCGTACCGCTGCAATAAAGGTGTATTTTGAGGTTATACCATTTAAATAGCTCTGGATATACTCTCCAATACTTTCTACTGTAAGCTGCCTTCCACCTACATCACTCATCGACATTAGGTAGCTATACATATTATTTGCATAATGCTTAAGTAATGGATCTGTAAAGTATTCAGAGTTTATTAACTTGCCTGATTTTAATTGACTAACAAAGTACCTTTTGATTTTTGGGCTAAGAAAATACTCAGCCATTTGTTGCCCAGAGTATACTGAAGGTAGGTCAACCGAAATAGTCACTAAGGTTCGACCAATCATAAACTCTCTCATTTCATTCGTTACTAGCCGAGATTCGTTTAATCTCCAATAGTATTCATACAACCTCTCCCACTCCTCTAAGTTTTCGTCAGGACGAGATATACCATGAGATTTCCGAATTTCATCTGAAATATGTGCGTGTAGTGACCATAGATTTGTACTGAATTTTGAATTAAGATCTACCCTACTCATCAGTGAGTCAATCCATCCTGCTATTTTTTTCGTACTACTCGGGACTCCAAAAAAAAGCTGATCTTCAACATCTATATCATAGACAAATACATCTTCTGTTTTTCTTCCCCTAAGGATGGGACCTAGTAATATATGGTTGAAATGAGGCTCAATAACTTCACTCCACAACTTAGTCCCTTTGAATGTTAGGAAGAGGAGTCTCCGCCAAACTTGAGACCCGTTTTCAATGAAATTAACACCCATATGACTATCAATTACAGGTAGTGCTTCCTGCTTTATTGCTTGACACTTCAATGCTTCCAACATATCTGAGTCAATTTTGGGCAAATATATACCTGCTGCACCTAGATTGCTCCTCTTTATAACCAAGTTTTCAAGGGAACCTAAAACAGTGTCAAAACTATCTTCGAGACCATGTAAAAATGGATTGGTTGCATCTATAATTGGCCAACTAATATTGGCTCTTTCAACATCAGCTTCCCTTATTTTCAATTCATCCGCAAAGTATCCCATAGGGTATTATACTCCGCTATAGCCAAAAAAGTAAGTTACAAAAGGATAAGTACCCAAGGATTACAACATTAGTCTCACAAATCGTTCAGAATTTTTGCATCGGATTTATAAGGAATACTCTAATATAACTTCAAGACTTTAGGCAAAAGCAAATCAAGAAGACCTACTTTTTTAGATCTTCAATCAGATTATCAATCATTTCTTTCGTCACATGGGGCATTACTACAGCATGCGCTTGCTTACCTTGCCCTGATAACTGCCATTTTTCCATAATAGAATCATCTGGCCTTTTAAAATACACCGTTACTGAATTTGGATGCAGAATCGGTTCGTAATCAATTTCAGCCAGTTTCTCTTTTAAGTATTTTGCATTCTTAATCGAGTCGAGTGCATCAGACCGAAACCTATTAAAACCATACTTTTTAATTGCATAATAAATGTATAGCGGTGCCTGACCGTTTCTAGAGCCAATTATTGTCGTGTCATGGGAATTAATATACTCGACTTTGCTTTTAATCATATTCACATACTCCCTCCTGGTCAAAATGATACCTGAGATAATTGGGCACCCAAGAAACTTATGAGCTGAAACAGCAATACTGTCCATTCCGTTTTCAAAGGTAAAAGGTTGGTTTTGATCAATAAGAGGAAGGAGCATGCCTGAAAGCGCACCGTCAACATGAATATATCTCTCCCTCACTTTAAGTTTATCCAAAATTGCTTTCACCTTATTTATATCGTCATAAGCTCCTTTAAATGTGGTTCCACAATTTAATGAAAGTATCACAGGATACTTGAGATTAGATTTAATCCTATCCTCAAGCATCACATAGTCTATCTCACCATTTTCCGAAGAATCTATGATCTCATACTTAATTTTCAAAATATTTGCAATCTTTTCCATTGAGTAATGAGTATCTTTAGAAAAATATAGAACCCCATCAGGGAACTTCTCGCGAGCTATGAATAAGCCCTCCATATTACCTTCAGTCCCACCTGAGGTAACATATCCCCAACCTTTTTTAAAATCCGATTTAAACCATTTTAAAAAATATTTGATAACTTCTATTTCGAATCGTTTTGAGTGATTATGCCAGGATGGTGGGTAAAATGGATCTCCACAATTATTCAAATACACTGAGCCTGACTTGATAACACCATTCCACTCGTATGATAAATTGATAGGGAATCCTAAAAAAGTTTTTTTATAATCATCAGCTTCCGTTATGAAGTTTGAAATCTCTTTATCTAAAGTCATAAAAGTGGCCTCATTAAATCAAAATACGCATAGCTGAACTGGGACTTGACTTTCAATTTCGTAATCAATTATATTGGTAATATAACATAAGTCATATTAATATGCCCAGAAGAAAAGTAGCAAGCAAACTATCCTCCCCTACATTCATCCTCTTAATAGCAGGTATCATAATTTTTTTCGGTACAATGCTATCCCTTAATCAGCTTTTGATTAATAAAAATGTGTCCGAAACAGACTCAGAAGCTGCTGGCTCAGCAAGTGCTGCATGCAAAGTGTATACCTGTTGGTCGCAACCAACCTATAAATACTCATGTAAGTGGAGTAAGCGTGCAGGTATTGCTTTATCGAATAAATCAGAGAGCAAATTTGATAAGAAAAAAGGGACTTATAGCTGTTCTGAATGTGGCAAAGGTGGATGCAAAGGAAAGATTGAATATATACAATCTGATTGTCTCCGTAAGGGCGCAATTAAAACATTCGAAAAACTAAACGGGGTCACTTGTATACAGTAACCATACTTGCGAACGGATTAGAAATAAGGTCTAGATGAACCCTGAGTTAGTTTGATTCAAGTATTCCAAAGTACTTATGTCTAGTACCGTTTATAACCTATCTAAAAACGTTAAAGTCAAAGATTGGTACTGGAATTTAATTCCATGGATTGGATTTAGCACTGCAACAGCTATTTATCCAAATATATATATTCCACCAGCTGTCTACCAAAATCTCATATCTAAAACACCTAACCTTTATCATCAATCTAGAATTCTACACGAGCAAACACACATCGATCGCCAGCAAACAATAGGATTATTTAAATGGGGGCTAAAGTATTTAATCAATCGTGAGTTTCGTTATAAAGAAGAGATCTTGGCCATTTCCTCCGCAATTGAATATATCAAATCAAAAGGATTGACATGGGATATTCAGTCAACAGCTAAAAGTCTTTCTGGCTGGTTATACTTCTGGATGATTCCACAATCCAAAGCGATATCAGATTTAAAGAATATTTGGGAAGGTATAAAAAATCCTTAATTACTATTGAATCTCTTGAGATACACTAGATTTTACTTTTGATTTCTCAAGCCACCCCATATCGCCATCCCCGACTTCAACCTTATACCAATCAGCATTTTCCTCCACTACATCCAACTTTTCATCTTCTAGAGCATAGTAGACAATATTTGAGTTAAGATCTGGGCTTTCGTAAATCGGATATTTCGCCTTTCCGTCCTTATCCCTATCACTTACCACAAGTGGATCAGATTTATCAATCTTCTCTTTCACACCTTTAACATCTGTACCTTCTGATACAACAACTTCCAAAGGGATTCCACCACTAGGCTGTACTGAAATGTCGCTCTTTTTACTCTCTTTTTCAAACTGAATTGGGTGTGAACTAAACCACCAGAATATTCCGGCTGATAAAATTCCAATTAGGATGGAAACAATAATTCTTGAACTAGCTCTGACGCCAAGTAGTGGTGCCCATAACTCATTCTTTTTATCTTCCATACTCTCCTGCTTCCACAGCTTGCTCATCAAGAAGTACGCAACAATAGCAAATAGCAGGCAAACCCCAATCATTGAAGCATTGTCTCTCAACAAAGAAATCCCGTTTGCAAAAGCAGTACTTAACCCACCACTAGTATCTGCACTTTTCTCTCCTGGTGCATTAATTCTAAAAACTAATCTTTCTTTCCTTACCACTGAACCATCTACTAGAACAAATGCATCCACAAAGTACTCGCCTTGAGGAAGTGATGATTTAAATTCAGCATATAAAGTTTTACTCTCGTTTGGTTGCACAAATTCAAGATCATTGTCAACATGCTCCTCCAAATCTTCCATCTGTAGATTTTTTATTGCAACCTTCGCATCAGGTGATACCGCAACGTTTCCAAGATTTTCTGCAAGAATTTCCAACTTCAAAGGGTCTCCCTCATTGGCATCAAGCATTTTTAGTGATTTAATCTGCAATTCACTGATTGAAACCTCTGTAGTTACCAAATCTACATCTAACCTTGCACCCTTGACAATTGAAACCCCCTGTACAGCTTGACCACGAGCTAGAGCTTTTACACGAATAACTCCTTCATATCCCCGATATGAAGCACTTTGTGGTACATCAACGATTATTTTAAAAGTTTTCCTACTCTCGCCTTTAGGGAAAACAAAGGTAAGACCTGGATCAAATCTAAACCAAGAGTTAATCTCTCCTAAACTGGGTTCGATAACAATATCTAAATCTTCAAACGGATCAGATCTTGAAAGTGTCACCACCTTCTCAAAATGTGCTCCGGGCTTTAAGTATTCATTATAAATATTAGTAGGTGAGACACCAAAACCCGCTAATGACGGGGACATCATTAATAAGAAGCATGCAATTGTCGTAATCGTTTTTCCTAAAGTTTTCATTCTTTCTATAAATATACTAAACATCATACAATTTCTTTAAATAAACTTCACCAACCTCCCGTTTCACCTTTGACTGCAGTAACTGTATTGCTTCCACTATATGATCCCGGAGTAGTTCCAAGCGGGATTAATATACCCCACCATGTATTTTTTGTTGTGGGGGAACCGGATGTAGCTTTCGGAACATTTAACTCTTGCTCTACGGGTGAAGTTGTCAAGGCTGTACCGCTTGCATAGGCAGTTGATGTTGCTAGTGCATACTTTTGTTGACCTACAGCAATTATTCCACCTGAACATGTTGGATAGTCCGTACACATATTTGCGCCCGAGAGTTCTTCATCGAGTCCAACATTTCCTGTAGGTGTAACTGTCGTAATCTTATCAAGTGGGTCATTGCTTTGGTTTACATCTAATGTTCCGTAGTTAACTGAACCAGTGACATTCAGAGCAGTAAGTGAGTTCATTTCAACGCCTGACGAGACTTCAACTGTATGAGCAGCACTATCATCATCAATTGCCCTAAACGATGCCAACCAATTCTCCGTAGGGTATATGGTCGCAACATCCGTTGGGTCAGCATAGTGCTGCATTGCTACTGTGCAGGTATAATCAGCTGATGCATCCGAAGCGCCAGAACAGGTACCACCAGTTACAGTACATGTGACCTCCGCATAACAATGGTTATTATTAGATTCTCCAGAAGTGTCACACCCAGAAAATCCAACCCCAGACCTATATGCATAACCATATGTTGTAGCAATTTCACCACCAGTACAGCTATTATTATCAGTAATTGTGGCGCCAATGGTTATATTTGTAGTAGTACCTTCAGTTAAAGTTATGGCACTACCACCATTAAATGTTACCCCAGATACAACTGGAGCAATATTGTTTACAGTAAAGGAGCTATTACTACCTTGGTTACCTGAGGAAGCTCCAAAATTATGATTATCAACTACATAAACATATGCATTATTTGCCCCATCAGCAGTTGGCGTGGGAACGGCATATCCACATGTTGGATCTGACGAAACAAAAGAACTTGAGCACCATGTATCACTTCCACCTCCATCGCAGGCATCTCCCGAAAGTCCAGTTGTCTTACAAACAATTAGCTTAACTGTATCAGCAGAACCTGCTGAGTCAGTGTCTGAAGCTGTAGTTGACCATGTAACGGTTTGGCCAGGATTTTTAGGCCCATCGTTACTTACCGAAGAGAAGCCTGGAACATGGTTAACAGCAAAGGGTGATCCTGTAGCACCACTCCCTTGACTGGAGCTTGAACACGCTGCTGCTGAAGCATTTCCGTCACAAACAAATGCGTACCAGGCAACATTTTCAGCATCGCCAGCCTGTGCAGAACGATTGCATGAAGCCTGGCTTCCGCTTGCGGTTGAGGAACTAACACAAAACTGAGTCGCACCACAAGTCGGAGCACCGCCATTGGTTGCAGAAACTGAGTTTGTAGAGCATAAAATCAAGTAATAATTTTCCGAATTGCTATCAGTCGCAGTAGCCTGGAAAGTCGTATTAGCACCAACGTTTGTAGGGGTGGTATTCGAACTCTCGGGATTTTCAGCTGGTCCTACCGTAAAACTAGGAGACGTATTCCCAACAGTAACTGATGTCGTAACACTATCTGCAATAACATTCCATATAATGAAGAGGTTTGGAATAAGTAAAGCAGTTAGCCCAATAACAAGGAGAAACTTGGTTGTTGCCACACGAAACTGCTTCATTAATTATTCCTATTTAATCCCTACAATATACTAATTAAATTCTCACAAAGTCAACTAAGAACCACCATTTAACGCCGTTACTGTATTAGCACCTGTATACGCCCCAGTCTCTTTTGGAGATGGAATTCCTATGCCCCAGTAAAAGGAGGATGTTGAATTAGACGGGACGGCAGTAGATTTGTTCAGATTCAAATCAACTGTCACTGGGGAAGTAGTTAATCCAGTCCCTGCACCGTATGTAAAAGTTGTAATCTTATACTCCTGATACCCAACACCTATTTGCGACCCACTACAGGTCGGATAGTTAGTACATAAATCATCTCCTGAAACTTCAAAATCAAGTGTTGTATTTCCAGTATTTGTGACAGTAGTATTCTGAGGAGATGCACCGGTGTCATCACCAGCTAAAAGCGTGCCAAAAGCAAGTGAAGAGCTTATATCCATAGCAGCAGTACTTGCAAGGTCAGGTGACCCTACGCTACTAAACCCAGAACCTGTATTTGAATCATCATCTGTAGCTTCAATCCAACCTCTCCAGTACTCTGATGCATATGTACTCCCAGTATCAGTTGCATCAGCATGAAATGCTAATGGTGCAGTGCATGTTGCTGTACAAGTATTTCCAGCACATGAGCTAAGTGAACAGCTAGCAACTGTGTAACAATTATTATCACTATTTGAACATGATTGAGCACCTGATACACCTGATCTATAAATCTTTGCTGTTGCAGTAGATATATTTGCATGACCATCTAAGTCAGTAACTGTCCCGACAACTGAAATATTTGTTGTTGTTCCTTCAGTTAATGTTATCGTTGACCCTCCATTTAAGCTTACACTTGTAACTGTTGGTGCACTCCCTCCTGACGGGGCTAAAATTGAACCCCAATCAATAGTAGTAGGAGAAGAAGTACCTTGATTCCAAAGGGCAAATACTCTTCCACTACCACTGAAGTTTAGAGTCGGATAGACATTAGTACCGGTTGTTTTCCAATCCTGAACAGTTAACCAACTTGTGGCCGAACTATCATACTGTCGGTAATATATGTGGTTATTTGAAGAATCAATCCAGGAAACATACAAATCATTCAGATCTGCCGCCGATGTGTTTATTGCAATACTTATATTCGTATGAGTATTACTTGCTCCACTTGGAACAAGTGTTGCACTACCCCATGTCTGAGTAGAGTTAGTCCACTTTCGATGTGAAATTTGATCGGTACTTTCATCGTCTACATATGCAATGTGGACATTATTACTAGAATCGACTGTTGCTGAAAAATTATCATCTATATTAGCTGGGATAGTATCAATTGTATCTTGGGAGGAGGTGCTAAAAGCAACACTTTCAGAAGTCCCCCAGTTCGCAAGATTGTCAGTCATTGAGTGATAATCTGTCTTTAGCCATGCGGAAGATTTAGCTCCACTATTAAGCATAACTTCATCCATAATCCCATCAAAGTAACCAGATTGCGATTGCCAATTTCCTAATCTTAGACTTGATGTACTATTTTGATTTATAGAAATAGTTGTAGCGTATGGATAATCTCCAGAAGTTAGCTCTACACCGTTTTTATACAGCCGTATATTCGAACCATCATAAGTGACATGAAATAGATTCCATTCACCTGTATTAAATGTAGAAGAAGCGCTCACTGGCAAAGCTCCTCCCCCCGCAAACCCATCAGCATCTATTAACGTTCCGATAGAATCCGATTCAGTCGCCCAACCGTATGCCCAATTACCTCCATCACCCCTTGTGAAAATAGCCTGATACGCACCTCCTGAGCTCTGAGTGCTTTCAACATTAAGCCAGGCAGTAAAGGTAAAATTACTCATTTCAAGACTTGAGTTATCAGATACTTCAAGGAACTCTGTATCACCCCTCTCAAAATCCGCACCAATTCGTGTCCCAGAGGTATATTGGGTTACAGTATCAGAAGCACTTTCTGACATTGTATTCCCATTTCCTGATGCATCGACCCTCGATGTATCATCTGCTTCATCCAAATGCGCCACAACTTTATATCCAGGTTCCCACACCTTACCGGCGATTGTGGAACCTGTATCCCCAACATAGTTTGTATTATCAGCGTGATTACTATCATAATATAAGTACAAGGTGGTATCCGTTGAGCCAGAAAGCACGAAATCTTCTTTTGAAACCCACAGTTGTCCAATTTCATTAGTAGTGTCCCAGCGTTGTACTTCAGCGTATAACTCTGTAGTACCATCAGATTTTGTAATTGCAATCTTTTTGCTATTTGCACCAAGCGAATCAAAAAGTAGGGTCATATCATCGTCAGCGGTCCCTGAAGTTGAAGTTACGGTCAAGTTTAATGGAAAAGCAGTCAAATCAGCATCAATGTTTGAGTTGGAGATAACAATCGGGACCCTTTTACTCCAGTTAGTTAACCAATCTGGGAGAGAAAGTTGTCCGAAATATAAGTCCGTATTATCACTAATTAAATACTCAAAAGAATAGTTTGAATAAGAAGGGTTATTTAAATAAGACCACCTCACCTTTACATCTTTATAATCAACTCCACTACTTGGGGTTAGAAGGACTTTTTCCCCCACCCAGGCAGGACTACTCCCACTACTATTGTAGAAATCGTACACAATTTTCTGATCAGTGCTGTCATCCTGATAGAACACATATACCCCGTTTGACCACGCAAGAGCTATGCTCGGTTCTGAGCCTATATCTGATTTAGTTGTAACTGTGCTCCATCCCGATCCCCATGTTCCTCCGCTATGTTTTGCGAGAGCTACTGACCCACCCGAGTCAATATACGCTACCCATTCATCGCCATTTGCACTGTCTACCGCAATTGAAATGCCAGCTTGACCAGCTGTTGTATTCACAGTTGAATCGATAGTCCCTGAGCTGTTAAATGACGAAGCATCGTTTGCATTCCCTTCTTTTGCAACAAGCGATGTGCTCGTAATATATGAGATTGCAGGATAGTTATTTTCATTTATAGTTAAATCTAAATAATCTGTGACTGAAGTAGACTCAACCGTAGTTAAAGAACCATTCCATGTACCACCGATTCTATTGTTGTATCCGATTATGGCCCCTGTTGTAGTTCTAACTGCAATATGAGGGATATTATTACTGTCAATTGACACTACTACAGAACTATAAGTGTCACCCGTAACGATATTCTCTTCCCCAACACCACCGTCCCAGTTATCTGTCGCAGTATCATAAAGTCGATACTTTAATGAAGAAGTACCATCAAAATAGGCTACATGTATATCTGCATTTCCGTCAATTGAAGTAGAGATTGCATTACTGTTACTGCATGTAATTGTTGTTCCTGGCTGTTGCTGCGTCCATGTAAAACTATTAGTGGATTTCCACATCTCACAATTCCCACCATCATTTACAAAAGCGTATATATCACCATCACCAGCCCTGATTATCTGCCTCCCCGCTCCGGGCATTGAACCAAAGTCAGAAGAATTATCAATATTAATTGGGCCTGGATAATATTGATATAGTTGCGAAATTTCGCTTGTACTCAAAACCCTATCATATATTCTGAATTCATCTAAATTCCCTTTATATGGGGATCCCACATTATCATGTCCTACCCTTAGTATTTCAGATGCATCTGAGGTGTAGGTCCCGCTGCCTGAAACCTCGTTATACATACTTGGTTGTATTCCATTGATAAAGATTTCACCTGTTTTCGTTGAAGCATCCCATGTGACTGTAACCTGTGACCATACACCATCGGCAAAAGCATCGTCATCGGTTGTAAATTGAGCATCAGTACCACCCGGATACAAAACGTTTAATTTAACATACTTATTTGTTTTTTCTGTGCTTATATTCCACCCATAACTTCCCAAGTAATTACGTTTACCGACAAAAACTGGGAAATTTGCTGAACCTGTCTCACTATACTTATGCCAAAATGAGACTGTAAAATCACTGTTAGGTAAATCATCAAGAGATGCTGGCGAGCCTGCGTCAATATAGTCACCAGATCCATCAAATGTTCCTGACCTTAAAAATCCACTATTTTCTGTCGTAGCATCACCTACTCTAACTCCATGTAATCCATTACCAGATGAATCAACAACTTCATTACTAGTCCCATTCCAGCTGGTCTCATCCATCCTCCAATATGAAATAAGTCCATTATTTAGTGTTGAGTAGTACTCCTCAGATTCTGTAGTACAACTAACATCATTTGAATCGACCCAATCATTTGCACTGTCATCCCAAATACACCCACGAAGTGCGGTTCCAACTGCAACTGTTAAATACATAGCTTGAGAAGCAAGCGGAACAATATTCCCATAGACATTAGAATTTGTTTGATTATTGATAACCTGCTTGAATGGATTCCAACCTACCGATGACAAGTCGGTACTACCGATAGCGTTGCTATCAGATGTACGATAAACGTAATTGGTCCCATCATAATACCTTGCGCCCACCCAAACATAGTTTGAAGAGTCTAACGATACGTACGGATATGAAAATGTATCACCACTACTAGTACCGTCAAATACGGTATCGATATCATTATCCCACGTGACATTTGAGGCGGAAAGAGTACCTACCAATACTTTTATATCAAAGCCGTCTTTTAGTGCTAAAAATATATACTCTGTAGAGCTAATTGTTTTATTCCATACTGAAAAGTCACTTGTATCATATGCAAGATGTGCACTACTTGAAGTTGAAGGAAGATTCCATGTTGTTCCTGTATCACTTGAGTATCTGACCTCAATCTCATCACCATCATGGTAAAGCATCCAATAAACATCATTTGTATCATCAAAGAAAGTTTTCCTCTGAAATCCATACGAAACAGGAGTGATTGAGGTGCTCCCCCCTTCACAAGCCGAAGCCGCAATTGTCCAATTGCCATTATTTCCAGAATTATTTGACGATGTCGCAGTCACTGCTTGGTCTGTTGCAGTTGAGTCTTGAACATCAACATTACTTACAGTTGTTGTCCCACCAGTGTTATCATCAATGTTCCAAACAGTACCCTTAGATGTAGACCTTAAAAGCATAAGTGCATCACAATTTGTTCCTGTTAGTGTTAAGTTATTGTTAATCGTGTTTGTTGAGCTTGCTGTAAATTGAATTATTCTTGAGGAACTGGCGTTAGCAGTTAGATTATAAAAAGTCGTATTGCCCGACAATGTTTGTGTGGTACCACCTGCGCCACTAAGTGTTACCGTTCCACTGCCCGGGGTGAATGCACTACTACCAGTAAAATTTCTGGCAACACTTAAAGATGAAGGGGCATTTACTGCCGTTGCATCGGTAATTGTAAAGTCATTACCTACATCTGCATTGTTTGAAAACGTCCAGGATCCAGCACTATTATTAAACCTGAGATTATAGAAAGTACTACTGCCGGTCATAGATCCTGAGAGTGTGTTCCCACTATCTCCTGCGTCCATCGTTACTAAACCACTATTTGCGGTAAATGTACCTGAGTTACTATAACTATTTCCAACTGTAAAAGAAGAACTTGATGATGCACTAAATGTGGCATTTGCCGTTATATTAAAATCATTATTAACATCAATTGATAAATCAGCAGTTTCATTGTCCACAGATAATGTATTACTACCGTTACCAATTGTAAGGTTGTATGCGGTGAATATCCCAGGACCAGCCCAATCAGCGGCATTACTAGACCCTAAAATTGTTACTGTACCTGAAGCTGATTGAGAGGTAGAACTCCCAGTCGCCATTGTAATATCTCCAGAATCACTTATCGAAGTAGAACCTATTGTTAGAGAATTTGTGCTCATAGCAAAAGTATGAGAAGTACCAACGTTTAAAGCATTTGAGATTACAATATTATTTGTTGCAAGCGTTGTACTGTTACTACTCCCATTCGTAGTTAAATTGTAAATAGATATTCCACCAGACCCACCACCAAGAGTTCCTGCGCCAGTTAGAGTGACTGTTGGCGTTCCAGAAGTGTAATCAATAATTCCGGTAGTTGTATTTACTAAATCTCCACCATTAACATTCAAATTTGAATTAATTCTAAGCGTTGTACCACTCCCAACTGTAACATCGTTATTTGCCGTAACAGCATTTGAGAGGGTTGTCGTACCTGTGCCGGATGTATTCAAGTTATGAAATGTAAAAGACGGAGTCGTTCCACCACCAATACTCCCTGTTCCTGAAATCGTAACAGTGGGCGAACCTGACGTGGTTGTAACATTAGCATTAGTACCACTAGTTGTTATGTCACCTCCATTGATATCCGTATTTGCATTGATTCGCAATGTAGCACTTCCATCAATCAGTGCATCACCAGCAATAGTGTTTGTACTCGTGTCTAAGTAAACCGAAGCAGTATCGTCAACATGCAGATTTGCTCCACCCTGAAGAGTAATGCTACCACCACTTGCATCAAAAGTATCACCAGGCCAAACATGTAACTCAAATCCAGAGTCGACTGTTAAATTGCCATTCGAAGAAGCTGAAACAGAGTACTTAACATCATCATCTCCATCATCTCCACTAAATAGATTGTCAGGTGTAATGGAAGATCCAGTATCATGCCTAACAAAAACCCTATTTTGTACTATATGGATATCACTTTTTGATGTACCATCAGAGACCATAACGATGGTACCTTCTTCTGTTTCGTCATCAAGATATGCAGTAATTACAGCCCCTGATGCTATTGATGGCACATTTATAGTCCAGGCTCCGCTATTGTCTGTTTCATCGGTATACGATCCTGTACCATTAATCCGTATATCGACGGTTTTATTTGCTCCAATATTTGTCCCTATTTCATCTGTGTAAACTGCTCCGCTTAAGGTTACTGGAGGCGGAACGGATATCGTATAACTTACCCACTGTTCAGTCGTACTTGTCCACGTACCTGGGTCTAAACTCGATGCCTGATGTACTCTAGTTGAGGTATTTGATGATGCACCTGTCGAATTTTGTGCTCCAATACTTTTATAATTGGCGAAATTCGTTGGTGGAACTGAAGCTACAACCTGAGCATCACCACCTCGAGTAGCAATCCATAAGTAATTATTGGTGGTACCAGGATTGTGGTTTGGAGGATTTGAGTTTGTACTACTACCATTTGCAGATGTACCGCTAATTGTATCACCAGCACCACTAATCCTATACACAATATGAGAGGCTTCTTGGGTTGAGGATGTAGACACAGTTGCCGTATCGCTACCCTCAGCTACTTTATAAAATATGGCTTGAGTAACTGTAGTACCATTGCTTGCCTGACCCAATTTAGTCCAGTTACCAGAGCCAATTGTTACAGTAGGATTGCCATCAACTGAAAATACGATAATAAGTAGTTCCCCAACATTTATTCCAGATGGCATTGTAATCGTATGGCTTGTCGCATCAGTGGAGTCACGGCCAGTAGATGTAGCTTCCACTTTTGGGAAATCTGCTGAATATGTAACAGCAACTGCTCCCGCTGCACCTGTACCACCTGCCCTATCAGTCGTACTATTAGCCTTTCCACCAGACCCACCTCCACCGTAAGTTGTACCTGCCGCGCCGGCAGTACTATTAGCTACACCATTGGCTCCATTTCCACCACCAGTGCTTGAACCAGTTCCTCCAGTTCCTGCGGATGCATTACCACCAACTCCACTACTCCCTGCTCCTCCTCCACCAGCACCTCCCGGTGTGCCCGATGTAAAGTTACCATTTGATGCATTTCCACCTGCAAAAACTGACCCTCCATCACCAAAGCTATTTGCTGTACTACCAGTACCACCGTTTCCGTTTGAACTATTAGCTGAAACTGGAGCGCCTCCAGGACCACCTTCACCTACTACTCCATTAGTATCATTCGAACTAAACCAAGATACATTTCCAGTATTTGTAGAAGCGCTGCTAGTCGTTGTTGCAGTTTTAGCTGCTCCTACTGTTGTTGTATACGAATTTCCAGCAGTAACCGAAAAGTTAGCTTTTTTAGCGTATGTACCACCAGCACCTCCTCCCCCCGCAGCTGGGTTCCCTGTTGCACCACCACCAGCTCCGCCACCTCCCCAAACCTCAACACTTGCACTTGTCACACCATCTGGTGCAACCCAAGTACCTGTTTGCAAATAAGTATCAGTCAATGTTGCGACAATATCCGAAGCAACTTTCCATGTTCTATATTCAGAAAATTCCCCTATTCTCAACGGACCGATTACATAAAGTTCGGGTGAGATATCTGGAGCGTCAAAAATATACTCTACGCTTTTAGATTCACCTTTTTTAAGGTTAACATCCCAAGTTAACAACTTACCATTTAGACCTTCCATTGTTTTTTGATTAACCTTAAAAGAACTCGGGACCAGCTCCTCTACCTTTCCAACGTAATCAGTATTCGCTGTTACGAATATCTTCATCTTGTAATCTGACTTAGGAAAGATACGAGTTGGACCAAACCGCTCAATAATAAATGGTACAGACTTTTCCACTCTAAATGAATCTGAAATAGTATAGCCTAAGTCTGAATTTGTTAATTGAATAACATAGGATCCTATCTGGGTTGGTTCGAAGTTACTATAATAATCTGCCTTAAGTGTAACGTTATCATCAAAACAATCGCCGCTCTTACGAACTTCAGTGTATTCAACTCCACCATTTGGAGAGGTTATCTTTAATTTTAGATTGGAGTTACAAAGTGTATGACCCTTTTCGTCTAATGAGGCCAATTGCAAAAACACATTTTCTCCGAGTGTGAAAACACTTTTATTTGTATTGACGGCTAAAACTCCCCAGGTAAAGTCCTTCTCAACATGCCTACCTTGAGAGTCAATCAAAAGACGATATTTACCTGGGACAAAATCTACGTTTTCAGGTACTTTGACCTGATATTTATTTCCCAAAACATTAAAGATAGTAGCACCGCTTACTTGATTTCCAATTGGATCAATAAGTTTTACGCTTGTTCCTTCATTTATGTTTTGAGTAGTTGCACCTAGTACATTCTTAATACTTCCTAATACGTATCTTGTATCCTTTATTTCCACAATAGGAATTTGATCAAAAAGGAAACTGTTACTTTTTGATTTAAACTCAAGTCGATTACGTTCGTTAGTTAAAAGGATTTCGGCGCTAACAATTCTAAACAGAAAAGTGCTAATCAAGATAGCAAGCACTATAGCTGTACCAAACTTTAAAGTTTTACCAACAACTCGTATATTTGACTGGATACCTAAGCGATTCTGGGGAAATTTGCGGCGTTGATTATACCCATTCATTGATAAGGTAGATTGCAGTGCGACCCATAGACGCATTAACCTTCTTTTTGTTCTCCACGACATCATAATTTCACAATTACAATACCAAAAAAAAGAAGATTTTCGTAGTGGCAGTGACTTGTCCTTTACCCTACTTGGTGACGAGAGTTATAGACAGCTGTACCTACCCCAAGAAGTGCAAAGATAGTAATTGCAGTGCCAAGCCAAAAGCTGTTGGCTTTATCTTTTTTTTCTTGCCTAATCCTAATTATCTCAGCCCTCTCTTCAGCCGAAAGAGATGGATCGTCTAATTCATCTACTTCAGTTGCAAAAACTTTTGGTGTTTTTGTAGGCTTAGGGGTTAAGATAGGTGTTGGTGTAGATAAAATTTGATTTCGTTGCTCATCAGTTAATGAACCAACTGTCCTTATCCCTTCGACAAGCTCCTCAATATCAACCCCTTTATCTTCGCCGAAAAATCCACCTTCTTTCAGTTTCAGTATTCGATTTTCAAATTTCAAAACTATTTTCGTTGGACCAGAAGCGTATTGCATTGCAATAAGTTTATCCTTTGTACCAAGTTCAAACTGTCTAACACAACGGCCTGTTAAATCTTCATCGTTTAAGACTCTCGACTTGCATACGTTGAAAACATCTAAGGAGCTACCATCGTCTATATGTACAATGAGCCGGCCACTATTAGGTTCGTGCCCAATAATCACTCCCTCTTCATCAATAATAGGATTAAGGAAAACACAGGCAGACGTTCCTTGAGGCATATTTGGTACCTCAATTACACCTGCGGGAAGTGGTACTACATTCCTTGGGCACTCTAGATCTGCTTGAAGCTGTACTAAATTACGCTTTTCCTTTATCGTTAAAGGTTCTGGACTCATAAAATTGATACCACCTAAATCTATCTCCTCTTTGGAATCTTTTCTTATACCACCCTCGTACCTTCTAACAATTTTAACAGTATCACTTGGCTTTTGTTCTAATGGACTGACTGTTATTACATTTTTAATAGCTTCACCCCTTGATTGATGAACTGGGATTGCATTCACAGCTTGATTTAAGCTGGTGATACTACCCAGCATCAAAGCAAACGAACTTAGAACCGCCGCAGGCGAAGACCTAATGTCCCTTCTTTGTTTACCTACACTCCGCACAGGGGGTTGACCTCCGACATGTGACCGCATTGATACTGGTTGCACATTAGGAGCTAAATCTTCTTCAACAGGTAAAATGCTAAATATCACTCCATCATTAGAAGCGACTGATTCTCTGAAATTACCAGGTTTTAACTCCATACGGCCATCTTCAGAAAACACAATTATTCCTAGTGGCGTTACGAGCTGATTAATTTCATTGTCCAAATACTTATTTACTTCTTCAGGTGTAAAAACCCCTCTTAGCATATTTTCAACATGAAAGTGAGTTGATTCGTTTCTTAACGCTTCTCTACCGCTATGAACAATGGCTCTCATAAGCTTCCACTCTCTACCTTGATCCTTTGAAAAAATCGTTTCCCCTGTTTCCAAAAGCTCACCTACTTTTGAGTAGAATTGTGTCAAATCAGCAATATCGTTTGACTCAGGGTAAGCGCGTACAACTTCCTCTGTAATAATTGATTGTACATCTAAAGGGCTCTCGTTTTGAGCGATTTCTGAATTGATATTTTCAGCTTTTGCCTTGTCCATAATGCTATCTTAATAGCTAATTAGTACATTATATCTTAAAAAACTTACTTTTGTTACTTCAATCTAGACTAAAAAACTTCTTTGAAAATTTCAACCCCTTTTCAATTAGTTTTATATCAAAGTTCTCATTGGCACCGTGCATATTACAATCCTCATTTGCGAGACCAATTGAAATTGTATCTACTCCAAAAATCTCTTTCACATTAGCAATAAAAGGGATAGCACCTCCGACATAATAATTAAAAACTTCATTATCATATGAGCTCCTAAGAATGTCTTTAACTTTTTTGAAAATTGGACTGTTAGTATGAAGTTTAACTGGGTCATGCATGCCAGACACTTCAATTGTATAACTCACATATTCAGGAGTGTTCTCCGATACAAACTTTTTAAATAACTTAAGAACTTCATTTGGACTTTGCGAAGCAACTAATCGAAAGTTAATCCTGGCTTCTACCATCGCCGGGATAATATTTGAATAGCCATTGCCAACATACCCACCTTTAACACCTGTGATTTGTAGAGTAGGTCTAAGCCCAGTTTGGGTATAAAAATCAAATCCTTCTTCAGCATGAAGCTGTTTAAAGCCCGGATGAGCTAATGCTTGCTCCTGACCCATTTCAGAAAGCTTCCTATTATTCTCTAATACAGTCTTATTAATTTCGTCAACACCGTTGTAAAAACCTTCAACAGCTACTCGATTATCTTCACCGTATAACTTACCTAGTAGCTTAGAAAGTTCAAATAATGCGTTCGGAACAGCTCCTCCGTAAAGACCAGAATGAACGTTGTTGTTTGCAGTTTGATACTTTACCGTTAGATTAAAGCCACCTCGATATGAGCCTTCAATTGCTGGTTTTCCAGCAACCATTTCACCGTCAGATACAATTACATAATCTGACTCTAAAATTGCTTTATTTTCAATCATAATTTCACGCATCTGTTCGACACCACCAGTCTCTTCATCCCCCTCCAAAAGAAACTTAACAGTATATTTGAGTTTTCCTTGCTTAATGAGCTCTATAACTGTAAATATATGAATCAAATTTTGACCCTTATTATCTACAACTCCTCTAGCATATAGTCGATCATTCTTTTCTATCAATTTAAAAGGTTCAAAGTCCCATCCGTCTTCCTTAGAAGCTGGTTGAACATCGTAGTGTCCATACACTAGAACACTTTCCATTGCATCTTTATTTTTGTATTCTGCAAAAACCACAGGATTAATTCCCATTTTTTGGAGTATGGTCACTTCAAAGCCACTCATTTCAAAAAGACTTTTCAGCCAACTAACTGTATCAGTTATGCCTGACTTTTTATCCGGATCTGTCGATATGCTCTGAAAGCTAACATACTCATTAAGCAATGACTTATACTTTTCCACATCCATTAAAATATTTCATAAATTTATTTATCTAAGCGCTTAGATGATTTTAGCACAGTGCTATATTACCCCGTTATCTAGAATTGGTCGGGGTTGGATGTGTCACCAGGGTCAATTGGACCTGGAGTCACAACCACTGTACCTTCTTCATCATTCATTACAATATACCTCCTTCCCTTTGTGATACGCATACATTAGTTTTCATAAATTTGAGTAGCTAAAACAAAAAACCTCCCATTTTCTGGGAGGTATCATTTACTTTGTATTCTTTTTGAAACTACATTGAATCTGATTCCTCCCCGACACTTGTCCATATATCAAGGACGTAAGTCATCTTTGGAACGAATCTATGAATCAAAATAATATTCATGATTAGAGGATTATATTCTCTTAAAAATGTCTTGTCAAAATTAGCTTTTAGGTCTGACTACCAGTCTGTCATTAATATATTGAATCTGACCTTTAAGCAAGCCTTTCACCTTAAGTTTGCCCTCAGGTCCCACTCCGACTAATTCTAAATCAGGATTAGCAATTTTAACGTAGTACTTATCTTTTAGTAGTAGGGCTTCATACTCACCTTCGCTATTACTAATCACCCTATCTACCACCTTATTCCATTCACGATTATAAATTACAATCTGGACATTTGAGACTGGTTTACCATTTAAATCTACCACCTTACCTGGATAAACTTTCCCTTCTGCATTTAGAATGTACCTTAATGATAAAAGTAACGCACTTACAGAAGCGAAAATCCAAGAATCAATATAATTTGGCCATACAATAATTTGCGAGATGGTGATAAAAACAAGCAATAAAGGACTCAATCCACTAACCACTGACACAGCAAAAGAGCTTACTTTATCTCCCAGCTTTACTTCTCGCAGAACACCTAATTGATCAAGAGGAATGTTTAGTTTCATATTTGAAGTTGACCCCATTTGGAAGTCACTCCCGTAGTAGAGATTCTGGTAGTAGCCGTCATTTGCAAGGGGTTTAAGATTACTTGGGAAAGTATATCCAGCCTTTGTTACATGAATTTTGTATTTACCCTTTTTCAATTTCATGTTTATTACCCCAGAAACACCAGTAACTACAGTATGTAACAATGAGCCCTTTGAACTAACTCGGACAATTGCCCCTGAAAGCGGCTTCTTGCTTTTAGAGTCGTACACTGTCGACCAAACGCTATTACTTAACGTGAAGCCAAAGATGGCTATAAACCATATGTAGTACTGAATTAAATACGAAAACCGTGATACAAAGTATTCAATAAAATCAGGATCAAAGCTGACAACTTGGGGGTAATATTCAACCCTTCCATCCTTAGAAACTAAGTATACCTCTGCAATCAGTGAGTACCCTTTTGGAATAGTGTTTTGATCCTCAAAGGCTAGCTTAAGCCTATCCTCTTCCAACTGACTATTCATTTGTCCCATACTCACTCTGTTTAGAACAATATTACGACTCAGAAAAGATACGTAATCTTCGATATCACTTTTTAGAATATATTCCGACCCTGTGAGTACAATTTTAGATTGCGAAATGTCAAGATTAAAATTAGCTGGAATTTCAATTTCAATCTTATACCTATCTCCTTGACTCATCACAAATGGCTTAATTTCAGCACTTAAAGTATTAGCCCTATTTATGAATATACTTTTAGTTACTAATGTGATTTCAGGTAAAAAGTACCACAGTAGCAGAAAAAAAGAGAACGCTAGGAAAAGTAATCTCTTAGAACGTGGTGTCATACTAACAGTTTAACAAAAACTCAAACTTTCTTCATCGGATCTTCCTTAAGACACATCCATCCCGTTCCTAGACCAAAACCTGACTTGTTTACATAAAAAGGAATCACCTTATGAGCACTCTTCAGCCATATTAAAACAACGTACTTCTTTCCAATCCCCCACTCTGTATAATTTGGGTTTATAAAATCAATCTCCTTACTATACTTTTTTACAATTTCACCAATCTTATTGATGTTCAAATCGTCAGTAAAGATAACTTTTTCAACTTCTGCCTTTGCTATGACCTCTTTACCTGAATATTTGAAATATATCTTTTCACCTCTCTTAATTTTCTTGTATGGCGCTCTCCTTGTTACATACCATCGACTTTCAACCTTTTTAATCCCAGAAAGAATCCTTTCAATCGTACCTACCTTCTTATTCATTATTGCCACATGATACATATCACACATTATTGCACGATTTGATATATTTAAGTTATGGATAGTTGCATCTTTTGTAAAATAGTAAGTGGAACAATTCCCTCCTTCAAAATATATGAGGACAACGATTATCTTGCGATACTAGATATTTCACAATTTACTGAGGGACATACTTTAATCATCCCCAAAAAACATGTTCGTTTTGTATGGGATATAGGTCAAAATAAATACTTTGAAATCGTAAGCAAGATTGCGAACCATTACAGAGGTTTAGGATACGAGTTCGTTGATAGTGCGACTTTCGGACGACTAGTTCCTCATGCACACACACATTTAATCCCACACAATGGGGAGGATAACGATTGGAAGAAAGCTTTAACGCAAGTCGGTATCATACAGCAAGACCCAAATCGCAGACCAAGTAAAGAGAAGGGGGAAGCTATATTAAAAAAGTTTGCTTTGCCTATATCGCTTTAATTACACCCTGATACATTCCCATCCAACAACTGTATTTGTAAACTCCCGCCTTCAATGCAGGTAACTTTACACTATTTACCCCTGGCACCAGCGTTACCCTTTTATCACCAAGAAGCTGAGTTGAAATAATCGCATTAGTACAACCTGATGCACCTGTATCTGTAATTTCCCAATCGATTGGTACATCAGCTT
Source organism: bacterium (assembly GCA_021463465.1). GTDB lineage: Bacteria > Patescibacteriota > Dojkabacteria > SC72 > SC72 > JAJTYH01. Next base: position 303,380 of record JAJTYH010000003.1, on the reverse strand, counting down.
TTACAATCACTTCAGAAGGTGAATATCCTTCTGAAGTTGCTGTGGTTTTTAGTAGCTGCGTAGAATCATTAATTATAGATGTATAACTATTTCCGACACTTTTAACTTTGAAGTCTGAAAAGCTTGGTAAGCCTAGTACATTTAGTTGGGCATTAAAATTATAGACTGCAAAAATAACAACGACTACACCTGCAACAAAATTAAATGTTGCATTAAGTTTAGGGTTTTGGGCTATCTTTACAGAGCTAAAACTAATTAGAAGTAGTATTGGTAAAGTTCCTAAAGCAAAGAATAACATCATTAACATGGAATCCAAAACGGAGCCAGAAGTTAATGCAATTGCCTGGGCATTAAGTGTAAACCCGCAAGGCAGGAAAAATGTTAGTAAGCCAACTACAAATGGGACATATTTCCCTTTCAAATCTTCCATACTGACAATCTTTGAGGTGATTCTCTTTGGTAAGCTTAATCGAAGCTTCTTCACAAAATCAAAACCGAGAAGACCCATTCCTAAAATCAACATATAAATTGAAATCAAACTGATAACGACAGCGGTGACAGCTGGCTTTAGTACAAAGCCAAATCCCAGATTTAAACCCAAATATCCGAGTAATCCACCTAGTAATGCAAATGCGATTAGCCTTCCTAGATTAAAAAGTATAAAAGGAATGCTCCGTTTCCAAAATGTATCTTGATCAATATACATATCACTCCAATTTCGGGACACAGAAAGCAAGAGTCCTCCAACCAATGCGGCACAGCTAGAAATACCCGCAATCAAACCAAAAATAAAAAAAGTCGGTAGTGAAGACGTGTTCGAAATTGAAATATATCCCCCAAGCTTTGAGCCATCAATAAGTAGAACGCCCATGAGAATCAACAATATTAAAAAGCTTCCTTTAAAGGCACTGAAAAGTCCACTTTTACTGAAAATAAGCCTACCCTCAGCAAATTTGAACAAAAAAGGTAGAGGCGGTGCACTTTTGGGGTTAAGTGAAAAAGTATAACCATTATCAAGAAACATCTGATCAATTAACTTAGGATCAGGAGACTTCCCAGAAAACTCAATATCAATCTCACCCCTACTCAAGGAAGCATTAACTGCATGAATATTTTCAAGCTTTTTTAGTTTCTTTTCAATCAATATTTCACATGAAGAACAGTGCATCCCTTCAACATAATACCTACACTTTTGTGTTTTATGCACAGTTTTCATTTGAAATAAGCTACTTCGTTTTATTCTCCTTTATCATTCGTAGCATGAAAATAATCCAAGCAGGCACTACAAATAGTAATAGAGCAATTGCGGTACCAGGAACTGGCCGAGTATAGCTACTTAGATTTATATCATCCATTAGGTATTTAACTAATGCATAAATCCCACTTGGAATTGCAATGATACTCAAAATACCGTACTGAGCGAGCCCTATGAAGTCATAAATTTTTCGCATAAATGAATCCTTATCCGTATCTGCTTTTGAAACAAGATATCTATGAATCGCATAAATAATTAGTAGAGAAAAAAACATAACAAGACCGTCTACCATATCTGCTTTGTACTCACCGTAATTGTAAGTATATTTCTTCCCATCGACTTCAATCAATTTCTGATCAGGGTCTTTTAAAATATCATAGCCAGGCTCCATCAACGGTTTATCTGTTCCAGGTTCAGGAATTGGTGTTACATACTCATAGGTTTGATAAGAAAATTGTGCAGACGTATAGTGTGCAAATATTGCTGTTGTAAATCTTATACCTCCATACAAGAAAAGCATAAGAGATATAAGACACATTATATAAAGATAAGCTACCCAAAGCATCTTCATTGTGAAAAGATTTTTTCCTTTATCTTTAAACATTCTAATACCCACAACCACAGCAGCAACAACAAGTGAAATAATTAAAACTGGGATTGAAATTGATAGAAACATCTCTTTCATTAAAATTTGTATTACAACTTATCCTTGTACTGTAGCATATTTAACTTTTGGAAGCGACACGAGCAATTATTTCCGACGTGCTACCTCCAAAATCTCCAATAACCACATACTGTATACCCAAATTATTGCATATTTTAAGTTGTACTGGACTCCAATAATCAGGCTTACCTGAGGCTACAACATCAATATTTAGATATCCATATAGCTCTTGAAAGTACTCTTCTCTTAACTCTCTTGTTTTAAGATCCAATTCAACTCCAAAAACCATGTCAACGGGTTTCAAACCTTCAACAAGTTGCATTCGATTTTCTAATGGAACAATTGGTCGACTCGTGCCTTTTATCGATTTAACTAGATCATCCGAATCAACTCCAACGACTAGTATGTCACCAAGTTTTTTTGCTTCAGTCAAAACGTTAAGGTGGCCAACATGCAGTAAATCAAAAACACCATGAAGTAATACAACTTTAAGAGACTTTCTGTGACAATCAGAAATATATTTCGCAACTTTCCTATATTGATCCATAAAAATGTCAATGTAAATGGGTGTGCAGGGAATCGAACCCTGAACCTAACGGTTAAGAGCCGCTTGCTCTACCGATTGAGCTACACACCCATAACGAACACGATGATATCAACATAACACTCTTTTTTCAATCTCAAACTACCTAAACTTTAAGTTCACAACTGACTTTAAGAAAACTCCAAACGCAGGTATATACATAAGAAGTAAAACCATATTAAGAATATTCGGGAACCGCTCAAAGGTAAACGCTGAAACTGCAAGACCAAAAGTGAGGAAAAGAAAAACAAGAGCTTTAAGAAATCCTATCATCTTTCTCTCCAGTTTGAAGTCTCTTTCAAATTTGGAATATATGTTGATAGGATCGATAGGAATGGCAAGTGATATGTGACTACGCTTTGAAGAGACAAAAAACTCACCACGATATAGTTTTCCTAATGATTTAGGAACTTCATACTCCTTATATAATTCGGAAGGGAATAAGTAGTGAGCCCGTTGAACCCAAACTCTATACTTACCTACCTCTAAATTACCTTTAAACCTACCATTTTTATCAGTAACATCAGCTGTTACCAAGTTGTTGGTACCATCATAAACTTTAACCTGGGCAAAACGAACAGGTTTACCCGAAATGGCGTCATACACTAACCCTAAGTTCGTTCCCGGTTTCTTAATTCCAATTCTTCTCATTAACTCAATTGCCTGGAAAAGTAGGTAAGTAGGAACGACAAATATACTCTGAGCTAGAATTGAAAGCGATATGACTATAATTATTAGATAAAAGAGGATAGACGACAGCTGCAGTACAACCTCCTGCGAACTAGCGAACAAAGTATTGAGAGTATCCCCGATATTTCTAAAATAGTCATTAACTACTTTGATTATTGAATTGATTAGATTAGTAAAAAGAGGTACGGGAGAATCAACAAACTGCGCTACTTCTATCGAAAAGTTACAGTTACTTGCCAGGTTTCCTGCTTTATCGTAGCCTTCAACACAGAAATCATATTTATCAAGATATGCTCCGAAACCGCCTCTTTCTAATTCATCGGTGGATATGTTTAAGTAATAGCGTGCTCCACTATGCTCCATCGTCCCACACTCTTCCATATCGCCATTTTGTAGCTTACAGAAGAATTTGACTGTAAGGATTTCAAAATTATCAGTGACATCAAACTTCACTGAAATACCCGAAAATATATTCCTAGAGGTAATTCTAGCAATTTCAATATAATTAATGACGGGAGGGATATCATCCTGAGTACTAAAAACCGTACTCGACCAATTACTCTCAATTCCTCCCGCATTCTTGGCTTTAATACGGTAATAATAAAGTTCCTCTGAATCCAAATTTTCAAAAGTATAGGAGAGCTCTGAAATCCACCTACTGTTTTTCAACACTGTGCTGAAGTTCGAAGACTTGGAAATTTCAATATAATAAGTATAGGAACTAAGCCCATCAGGTTTACTCCAAAAAATCTTATTTGATAAACCTTTTGTATAATATGGCTCGTCAGCAATTGAAGGTGTGGGAATAGGAAAGACTGTGAGAGTATCTGAATCAGAGATCAAAATATCCTGGCTAAAACTTGTATCCCTTGCTCGGACAACAAAGGTACCTTGAGCAATTGACTTCACTTTCCCCACTACATACCCATCCGAGTCTGTAACCGCAGTAGGCTGAACCAAAGTTATCTCAGAAGGATTACCTGTCACAAAAAGTTCAACGCTTCTACCTGATATAGGGTTATTATTTCTATCCAAAATTCTTACTAAAACGTCAGAAAATATCCCCACCTCATTTACAGTAGGGTTTAAACTGATGACGGAAGTGTTATCTTCATCAATAAAACCGTCGACACCTACATCGAAGATATCTACAACCGTTTCACCTGCGAACAAGGGTAACACTCCACACAGAAACAGTAATGTTGTTATGAGGAGTTTTTGAACCATCAAGTCGTTTCTTCTATTAGTTTTTTTACATACCTATCCAATGCCAGAGTAAAATCAGTTTCACTATAAAGTTGAGGACTGGCTGTCAGATATTTATCTTGTTCTAAATTATCATTTACCAGACAATTATTACAGATGGATTCGATTGAACCTTTATGTATATGCATTGGCTGAGTCTTATCACCACACTTGCTACATAAAGATAAATCAGAAAGCAATCCCTCGGCAATAAGGAAAATTATTCTAAACTTATTTACATATTCTATTGTTACCCCCTTGTTAACAATAACTTCTAAACTATCAAAAAGTTTCTCGTTAGATGCCTCCTCCGGTAGCAATTTATTCAGCATCAAAAGTACCCGTTGAGCATTAACAGATTTCAACTGCGCAAAATCCACATAAGCTTTCTGCTCGCTCTCAATTAATAGAGGTAAACCCAAAGCCTGATAGTATGCAACGTCTGAGATTGAAAAAGTTTGGATATTGCCTCGATTCTTACTAGTCAGTTTCCTTATTCCCTTTGCCAGCATAGCAAACTTCCCTCGATATCTCCCAAAAACAGTTACCACTTTATCTGCTTCAGAATAGTTAATAGACTTAATTACAAAAACCCTGTCTCGCTTACTTCTCATATCTTTCCCCTTCAATAATATGCTGTAAAACTACCCAAGGCGTCTTCAAAATTATCCCCAAATCATAGAAGAAAGATCTACGCTTTACATATCGATATTCAAGCATAAAACGTTGTCTGGCAGTGTTACTATTTCGTCCTGAAACCTGCCACAAACCTGTGATACCTGGCTTGACACTAAAGATAGAATCAACATACTGACTGCATTCCGGATTTTCTTTTAATCGTTTTTTAAATTCTAGTTCAAACCAAGGTCTCGGTCCAACTAAAGTCATAGAGCCATTTAATACATTAAAAAACTGCGCTAGTTCATCAATGTCACACCTTCTTAACCACTTCCCTATACCGGTTATCCTTGGATCTTCATCTATACTCAACTTATCTTGCAAAATCCATTTCTTTTTCACAGCTGAATATCTAGGATCTGTCATTATCTTTTCATGAGCATTAGGCACCATTGATCGAAATTTATACATCAGAAAAGGTCTTTGGTTCTTACCTAATCGATAAGGATTGTCAGCAAACACTGGACCGCCATCATAAAGCTTGATCATCAGAGCCACAAACAGCATAAAAGGAGACAACAGAACTATAACCAGCAGAGAAACACAGACATCAATAACTCTATTTACCATTATCAGCAACCTCTTTCACCAGATTTTTCATTTTGTACTCAAAAATTTCACTGGCAAAGTTGCTTGCCTGTTTTCGGCAATTAGCAGGATTAAATTCCCGAGGATCGAAAGTCTTTAGAATTTCAGCCAAGGCTTCGGGAGTATACTCATCGAAAAATACACCTGTCTTAGGGTTATCTTCAGAAATACTCTCCAAAACTCCGCCGCTACGATATGCAATGACCGGCCCTCCAGAAGCATTTGCCTCAACTGGCACAATTCCAAAATCCTCGTCTTGCACAGGAAAAAGTAAGGCCTTGCATTTGCTAAAAAGTTCAAGCTTCAACTCATCACTCACATATCCTAGGAATTTAACAGTACCTTTAGCGTTTAACTCCGTCACTAGTTCTTGCATACGATCCATATCCTGTCCTGTACCTGCAATCTTTATCGGTTTGTGGGCTAGAACTGCGGCGCGAATCGCCAACTCAACACCCTTATACGTTTCCACTCTTCCAAAGTACAAAAACCAGTTCTCACGCTTACCCATATCTTTGTTAAATTTCATTTCTTTGACTTCAACTGGGGAGTAGATCACCTCGCTGTCTAAATCATAAAATTTCTTAACCCTACGCTGTACCTCTTTAGAGATAACAACCACCTTGTCTATTTTTCTAGCAGCATTTCTATCCCATTTCTGCCACAACTTTTCTAAGAATGTCGAGACAAAGAAAGAATAAAACTTGAAAGAGAATCGACTCATACCTTTAATAGTTCGAATATCATGCATCCAAAAAAATCTCGGAGGAGTCTGAATATACCCAATATGTTTCGTTTGCTTCCTCCAAGGTTTAATAAATTTTGCAAATGAGGAAGATACTGATATAACAACGTCGTATCCAAAAAAAGAAAAACTTCGATAAGCCCATGGATATAAAAGATATAACTCCCTGCGCAATAGTTTCTCGAAAGGAATATACTGAATAAAAGAATTTCGAATCTTAACTCCAGGAAATTCTACTTTGGTATACTTTCGATTAGATCGAACGGTATAAATTGTTGCATTAGGGAAAGCTTTCAACAGGCTTAAGATTACCTTCTCAACCCCACCCCTAGCATCAATCGCGTCAGAAACAATCGCAACTCTTAAAGGTTTTTTATCAGATTTCATAGGATCTTTCTAACAAATTTTTCTATTGAGGATAGAAATTTAGTTTCAGAGAACTTCCTTGCCTGTAAAACAATATCCTTCGAATTATACCTTTTCCAAATCTTTTTCGAAACCAAATCATTTAGCTCATCCATAGTCCTAAATGTGGCCCCTGTTTTGCCGTTAACCACAATCTCTTTTGACCCTCCTTCAGCACAAACTAATGCTGGCTTGCCTTGTGCTTGCGCCTCTACCGTAACATATCCGAAGTCTTCTACCGCCGGGAAAACAAATGCTTCACTTAAAGCATGGGTCGCTCGCATCTCGTCATCAGGTATATGTCCCAAGAAATGGATATACTCACTTCCTTTACTCATTTTTCTAAGAAACTTTTCATCAGGACCGCTTCCAATTATGCAGAGATGTTGTTTGTTTTCCATACATGCCTTTATAGCCCAATCAACCCGCTTATGATCATACAGCCGACCGACTGACAAAATAAAATCATCAGGGAGTCGGTATTTATCTTTAACAGCAGATAGTTCTTTCGAAGTTGGTTTTTCAAACCAATATTCACTGACTCCAGGATAGATTACTTCAGAATCCTGATTGTAAACATGTTTAACTTTGGACTGAATATACTTTGAGATTGTTATGAAATGATCAACACGCTTAATAGCTATACTATCCCAAAGTCTTAAGTAGTGAGAGATAAAAAAAGAACCCAATTGATATATTCTGAAAAGTATTGACCCTCTAGCATTTATCTCTCTATCCCACTGATGGCGCGGAGGAGTAAGTATAATTCCTATATGTGGCTGATAAACCCTTGTTACAACACCTTTTGCTGGACCTGCACTAAGTGATACCACTAAATCATAACCCTTCAAATCGAACTGCTCAAAAGCTAAAGGCGTCAGAAAACTCAGGTGTCGCCTCAGTATAGGTATCTTCTGTAAAAAACTTATCCTTACTTCATTAGTAATATTGTAAGCCTTTTTGTTATAGACAGAGGTGAAAATGACAGAATTTGGAAAAAGTTTCAATAAGGCTATAAGTTCACGATCTGCTCCACCAAATGCCGTCATTGAATCGGTAATGAAAGCAACTCTTAGCTCTGAAAAAGGTCTCAAACTCATGCAATGAGTTTAGCATTTACACTGAAAAATCTACAACTCTGGCAACTCTTCATTGAGATCGGAGGTGTCTTCTTCTTCATCAAGCTTATCCAACGCCTCAGACCAATCCATATCAGTAACATTTTTGGTAGTTCGCTCACCTGACTCATCGTCAGGATAGATGTCTCCTAACTCTAAATCTTCTATTGTTTCTTCAGTACTCTCTTGCCCAGCAATCTTTATATCAATATCATCAAGTTCATCACTACTTCCTGCAATTCCACCATCACTGTTTTCATCATGTTTAGGGTGAACGGATGTGTCATCCCAAACGCCCTCACGTTTTAACTTAGCCAAATACTCATCTGCCTCATTACCAAACTTCTCAGTAACTTGAACCACTTTCATAGGAGATTTACATTCTTTGCAAAGGCGAAGCTCTTCAAACTCTTCTCCGCAGTTAGTACATGCGAAAACTACGATATGTATGCTGTTTATTTTCTTAGTCGTTTTCTCGTCGTCTTTGAACTTTGTGTTTGAGGCAGTCATAAATACAAAGCAATAGGTTACTAATTATCAGCATATATGGGAGTTATAGTGGTGTCAATTGACCTATATTATTCTCTTAACCGTAGAGTGGATAATGACATTTCTTGTATTTTTTTCCACTTCCACAAGGACATGGATCGTTTCTGCCAACTTTTTGTATGCCTTTTTTGACTGTTGTTTGCTTACCCACCTCTCCAGGCCGCTTATCTAATTGTTTTTCAAGAAGTGATTGCGCCTCTTCATGTATAGCTTCGACTGGAATATCTCTCTCTTCCCGTATAACTCTTACTTTAAACACTCTGTTAACCAAGTTGGTATCAATACTAGCAATCATATTATCAAACAAGGCGAACCCTTCATTTTTATATTCCACCAGAGGATTCTTCTGTGCAAAGTTGCGAAGTGATATTCCTTCTCGTAAATCTGTCATTGTGTCTAGGTGTTGCATCCAAAATGTCCGAATTCCTTCCAGCACAAGAACCTTGAATACTTCAAATGAGCCCTGAGCACTTAAGGTATAAACGTGGAAGACAAAAGATGTTACAACAAGTTTAAGCAACATATCTTCTTTAGGTGCCAAATCCTTGATTGAATCCAGCTCTCTAAAGAAACTCACCTGATCTTTGTATCCCAACGCCTTAACAACTAAATCAATCAGTTCATCTGTTACTATCGATTTGATATGCATGATACTTGTACGCTCTTCAAGAGCATCAATCTTCATATCATCCGCTAACTGACTACTAAGAGTAAATCGCACATCGTCAACAATTTTCTTTAAAATCCACAGAAGTAAAGGATGTTTGAAGTGAGGAAACTTTTCGAGTTGAGCTATATCCCAAGTCTGTTTATCTAGTAGAGAAAAAGAGTCTAAATCATAAAGGAGATTAACAATATCAATTTTAGCCAATTCCTTAGAATCGAATTTAGCTTTGGAGAATTTGAAATCTGATCTATCAGTCAATGCCAAAATCTTTCTACGTAAATTGTAGACAATTTCACGCTGTTGATTAAGCACATCATCATACTCAACAAGGTTTTTCCGAATATCGTAGTTGTGAGCTTCAACACGCTTTTGTGCCGTTTCAATAGAACGACCTAAGATTCCCAATGATACAGGCATATCATCCGACATCCCTACTGTGCCCATGATTGTCTTCATATTCTCTCCACCAAACAACCTCATCAATTCATCTTCAAACGAGACATAGAATCTAGACTCTCCTGGGTCACCTTGTCGACCCGATCTACCTCTAAGCTGGTTATCTATTCTTCGTGCATCGTGACGTTCAGAACCAATAACATAAAGACCTCCTAGTTCTCTAACTCCTTCGCCCAAGGCGATATCGGTTCCTCGACCCGCCATATTTGTCGCAATTGTAACTGCTCCTCTTTGACCAGCCATAGAAACTACTTGGGCTTCCATCTCATGCTGTTTGGCGTTAAGCACTCTGTGCTCTACCCCCTCTTTCGACAATATTTCGGACAGCACTTCGGACTTCTCGACTGAGGTTGTCCCAACCAACACAGGTTGTCCTTTTTTATTGTGCTCCATAATATCCTTGATAATGTTTCGGAATTTGCCTTCTTGCGTTCTAAATACGACATCTGGCATATCTTTTCGTACAACCTCCCTATTTGTGGGGATTACTACAGTGTCTAGATTATAGATTTTCGCAAACTCTTCTGCTTCAGTTAGGGCGGTACCTGTCATTCCGGACAAGTATTTATACAGTCTGAAATAATTCTGAAGGGTAATTGTCGCTACAGTTTGAGACTCTCGCTTCACTTCAACACCTTCTTTCGCTTCAATTGCCTGATGCAATCCTTCGCTGTACCTTCTACCTGCCATGACCCTTCCTGTAAATTCATCAACAATGAGGATTTCTCCCTCTCTGATGAGATACTCTTGATCTCTTCGATACAACTCTTTGGCTTTCAATGAGTTTTCAAGGTGATATGCGAATTGTGCATTCTCATAAATATTCTTAACTCCCAAAAGTTTTTCAACTCTATCAATACCCTCGTCATTAATTGAAACGGCATGCGACTTTTCATCTACAGTATAGTCACGCTCCTTACTCAATTTCTCAACTATTTGAGCGAACTGCTTATACAGCTGATTTGATTCCTGTGCACTTGACGAGATGATAAGAGGCGTTCTGGCTTCATCAATCAAAATAGAGTCAGCCTCATCAACAATGGCAAAGTATAATGGACCTTGCACGATCTCACTAATTGAATAGGTCATATTATCTCTCAAATAGTCAAAGCCAAATTCATTGTTAGTTCCATACACTACATCGCAGGCATAAGCTTCAGTTTTGGAGCAAGCAATTAGGTTAACTCCATTCATATGATCATACTTAAGCCTACCTTCACTCTTAGCCTTAGCATCTCTCTCTTTAATTAGCTTCTTAGCGTTAGCACCTTTAAGTTTAACGACTTCTTCATCAGTTATATATTTATACTGTGCTCCATTATTTATAACTCCAACAGTAAGTCCTAATCTTTCTAAAATTCTTCCATTCCATTGAGCATCACGTCTCGCAAGATAATCATTAACAGTAACTAAATGCGCACCTCTTCCGGTCAATCCATAAAGATATAATGGCATATTAGCTGCTAAAGTTTTGCCCTCACCCGTAAAGAGCTCTGTAACTTTATTGTTAAAAAGGAAGTATCCCGCAATCATCTGCACATCAAAATGCCTATGGTTGGTAGCACGCTTAGAGGCTTCACGAATGGTAGCGAAAGCTTGAGGTAAAATTTCATTTAAACGTTTCTTTTCGTCAGCTAGTTTGGCATTCATCTCAACTTCATTGAGATCGTAAAATTCTTGCCTGCTAAACTCTATATTAACACCCAGTTTCTTGCGCAGTTCACTAGTTTTATCCCTAAGTTTATCGTCACTTAATTTGGCAAAGTCTTCTTCAAGCGCATTGATTTGCGCGATTAACGGAGCTATTTTCTTGAGCTGTCGCTCATTACTATCAAAAAATTTGGAGATGAGATTCCACATAGCATTGCATTATACATCAAACTCTTGCTTTTAGTACCACTTTTAACATTTCACTTGGTTTTCACACACGGTTTTTACAATGTAAATACTAAATTCATAAATGCATTGCCTATGCAAAAAGTGTTCATATACACTGTCCTTATTTTCATTTTTTCCTTAAGTTCCGCAAACGCAGTATATTTCAACCCCATATCCTATCCAGAAAACTATTGCGAAGAAATCATGGATGCCACTACCATGACAACTAAAAGAGATTGTGAGTTTCAAATTGATATCAAATCAATAAAAAATCGATGGATTGATGGCAATTATGTAGTTACAGTAAAAGCGAACTTGCCATTCTATTACACGGATATCACCAGAGTTAGAACTTGTCGTTATACCTTCTTTCTGTTTAAAGAGTGTTTTGACAAAATCGAAAAGGTCAGCAGGGATAGCACCTCTGCAGAGTGGATCTTGCCAAGAGAGTACAAAGACGACGAAAACCCTTACTCTAGGAAACTCAGTTTCACTTTTACAGAAAGCACTTCTGGATGGAAGAAAACTATCTTCGTGACAGTTCCAAAAGCCCAATACCCCACTACGGATTTTACCTCCCCACTTAAGGGTACTCCGAAGATTAGCCAGGAATTCGGCGAGACAAACTTCAGCTTCAATCACACTGGTATAGACTTTCTAATCAAACACCAGAATGTCTATTCAATTGGAGATGGTAGGATCGATTACATAGGATGGGATAACTTCTCTTCTAAATGCGATAACGGTGGAAGAATTTTAAGGATTAAACATAGCAACGGCTTCTACTCCAGCTATTTCCATTTAGATAGCTTCGGAGATCTTGAAAAAGGTGATTCAGTTAGAAGAGGACAAAAGATAGGTGTAAGTGGAAATTCAGGAGCACAAAAGTGTAAACCCTTGGGATATCACTTACATTTTGAGATAAGAACAGGCCAATCTCAAAATCTGGTTATCGACCCCAAACATATAATTGATATTTAAACTAAGCTTTTAACTATATGAAATTACTAATCATCATAAAACTAATCATGACAATTGCCAACTTGATCAGTCAGATTAGATAGCTATTTGGCTAAAACTGCCCACAAATATATCATCAGTATTGCTACAACAAATTTGAGGAGGATTCCTAAGAAAAAACCTACCATTGTTCCTATCCCTGCCTTTATCGCTTCTGAACCTTCTTTCTTAGCTATAAAGACTTCAACCATAACTGCACCTACAAATGCTCCTATAATCATCCCTGGTATATTGCCAACTAAGGTTCCAATCATCATACCGACGATTGCACCTACAATTCCCCAATTGGAAGCACCTGATTTTTTGGCTCCCAAAATAATTGTGAGATTATCTATAAAGGTAGAAGCCAGGGTTATGGCCAAAAACAATAGAATCCACTGAACGGTAAGCTGTTCAAAACCCGTACTTACACCCCACATCATAACCGATGTGAATATAACCCAGATTCCAGGTAATCCAACGAGTGTTATAAGAACACCAATAAGGGCTAAGAAGTATGATGCATACTCCACAATACTACTTAATATTTCCATCTAATGATTCTTCTAAAATATTGTATGTCTTCTTAGCGGTTTTTATCCAATTATATTCTAAACTCTTTGCTAAGCCTTTTTTCCCGAGTGATCGGGCAAACTCCTTATCTGAATATATTTTGTATATGCCTTGACCAACTGCTTCAAAATCTTCTCCGTTTACAAGCAGACCACCATCTCCAACCACTTGAGGATATGTACTTCCATTATGTGCAATCACAGGTACTCCAGCACGCATAGCTTCCGCTACGGCAAATCCAAACCCTTCAAATAATGATAGATGTATAAAGCCAAAAGCCTTTCTCATTAAAGGCCAACGGTGGACATCTTCATAAAAACCAGCGTAATGAACCAAATCCGCAACACCCTTAGACTCCACATATGACCTAAACTTTACTGCATCTGCAACCACCTCATCCTTGAAATTCTTTCCTGCAATTACCAGATAAGGGCATTCATTTCTTGATTTACCCTCTGCCTCTAAACGTTTTATAAATTGTGCAAAACCGCTTACGACACCTTCTGAGTTCTTATTTTTAGTCAAACCGCCTCCCATATATAAAAGATAACCCCGCTTCTGCCAATCAGAGGGTAAGTATTTATCAACTTCCTGACTACCTATATCATCTTCTTCTACGCCCAGAAGCACTTCCTCTACTTTTGACTTATCAAATTTGGAAAAGTATTCCAGAAAATCCTTATAAGTGTTTTGAGAGTTACATATAACTTTTTTTGCCCAAAGCACTCTATACAATTCAAACCAATAATGAATTGCTCTGAGAATATTGTGAACTGGAGAAATTGTTGAATAGCTATGAAATTTGGGTAGGGCAAAATCGTGAATGAGCAATACTGTTGGGAGTTTGAAAACAGGTATGCCTCTCCAGAAATAAGGCGAAAAGAAAACCGCGTTATCTTTCTTGATTTTCCTTAAAACTCTGTTTAACCCTACATGAAAGAAAAGGTCGAGATTATGTCTAATCAATTCTAACCCGCTTCCGTTATAATGTTTACCCATTCTTTTGACTTCAATATTTCGGACACTCCTATTTAACAACCCGTCAATTGTTGAAGGCCCATCATACATGAGCAGTATGAAATGAGTATTTGGATTAAGTTTGATTAGGTATTCAATGATAAATCTAGAATATCTTCCTATCCCATTAAACTTGACTTCGTCTTGAGTTGTCCGAGCATCAATTACTACCTGCATTCTCAAAGATATACATTATCTTATTTTTAAGCTCCACTTTTTTAACTAGATTCAGCTGACTTGATGATAGCAAATTTGGTAGTAGCTCCTGACTTCCAAAAGGGTCACGTCCTATCTTTGATTCGATTATAACCAAAGCACTTCCATCAGGCGACATTTCCAATGAACTACCAGGTACAATATTTATAATCTCAGGCTCTTCATAAATCTTTACAAGTTGGCTCTTAGGGAGATTGGATTTAATATTCCACTTCCACTGCGGGTTGAGTGAAAGGTCTGACATATAAAAGTGAATCAAATGATTAGTATCTGTGTCATTGATATATACCTTATCGTAACCACTGAGTTCCTTAGTTATACTTCTGATTTCAAAATGTCTTCCGTATTCAAGCATTTGTGCTATCTGTCCTTGGGTATAACTAAATAATAAAGCCGAAAAAAGGCTAATCCCAGCTATACTTGTCACCACTACCCCACTGGCTAGTAGGTTCCACTCAGGTTGTTTTTTTCGGACATATACTACAGTTACAAACAGTCCAAGAAGACAAAGTGAAATCAACATCTTAACTTCCTCCATAGAGGTTTCAAAATACAATCCTAAGCTTTCTACTAGCCAAGCGGCAAAAAGAATCCATAAACTCAGTTTTATATTATTAGTATAGTCTTTGAAGAAATAAAGCAGGAAAATGAAAATAAAAGGTGACATAGGGAAAAGATACCGTCCATGCGAACTACGAAGCAGGAAAACTGCCAGAAATACGATGAGAATGGATAATATCAAGACACGTTTATCTGACTTTTGAATCCACTCTTTAGTTTTAATAAAACCAACAATAAGAGCAGGCACCATTAATATCCTAGGTATGGATATGTATGAGAAGGATCTAGGGTACAAGAACTTTCCTAAGTACCCTATTACTTGATTGACCAAAGAA
The DNA here is from genome assembly GCA_021463465.1 of bacterium. Taxonomy (GTDB): domain Bacteria; phylum Patescibacteriota; class Dojkabacteria; order SC72; family SC72; genus JAJTYH01. The sequence continues at coordinate 288,158 of JAJTYH010000003.1, read as the reverse complement.
ATCAAAGAATTGATGATAGGATAATCGGTTTGCAACCCTATTTGAAAAATTTCTTTGTAATCTCCTGTTATTGCGACATTTACCGTACCAGTTGAAAGCTGCTGGGCATTCCATGCAAACCCTCGGTCAATCAAACCCAATATCGAAGCGAGGAAAGTATTGAGAGGGACGAGTGAGGTCGTAAACATCAATGCTACATATGCAAAGGAAAAGCTGAATACACGAGCCAAATCCCATACCAAAGTTTTGAAGTTTTGTATTGAGATTCCTCTTCTCCAGAAAAGGACTCCCTCACTAAGTACATAACCTAGTCCTACAATAAAGAACATATACTCTTTAGCATCTAGCACTAGTAATAACCCTAGTCCAAGTAACCATTTGGAACCGTTCTTCAAATATAGATAAGTAAAGAATATCACCGAGAGCAAGGATGGAATTTCACGTAGATAGGTTGGTGTTGACCGTACAAATTCAAAAGAACATGCCAAAAGAACAACTAATCCCCATCGCCAAAACTCTTCTTTGAAAAAATATTTAGATGTTCTATAAGTAAACCACAAAGTTAGAATTGCGAGTAAATAATTATAAAGTGTCGCCGCTAAGACTGAAGGTCCTGTAAATATAAATACTAAAGCTAATGGAAGCTTAAACAGGAATCCGTGCAATCCCACAGCATAATCACCAAACCATCGTCCATTTTTAATCACGTCGGACATTATCAATGTCTCACGTAAATAATATGTTTCATCCCGAGCAGGAAATCTATAATAGATAAAGGCTAGATAAACTAACAAAAGCAAAAACAACAACGCTTTAAATAGAATGGTCGGATTACTTTTTATTTTTTCTAAAAATTGCATTTTTCAGTAAGTAAAAAAGTATTACAAAATAACTTTCAAAAGGTGTAATCAACAATAAATTGGAAAAAAGGAAAGCTTCTCTCAGCGATCTTTTCAGATATTGCATTGACTCTTGATTCTGGCCATTTACTGCATACATCCTAGCTACTTGTAACCAATGCCTCGCATAAACCTTATTCCTGACTGATTTAGGGTACTGTTCAATTACATCTTTAAATTTATTTAAAAACATCTCTTTTACACTAATCAGTCGATCAACATTTACAATCACCCGGCCTGAACTTCCATTAATACGAAGAAGCTTTTCGGGGATGAATCCAATCTTACTAGCTTGACCTAATCGAATAAGCATTTCCAAGTCTTGTTGACCTTGAAATCGGTCATCAAACATTCCAAGGTGCATAAGTAAATCTTTGCGAACAAACATAGATGATCCTGCCGCAAACTTTTTTTCCATTAGAAGAATATCTTTTACATAGTCTTTACTTTGTACTGAATACACCTGTTCCGTTCCTCCAGGATATACATAACCAAAATTACAAAGTACGGTTCCATAGTCTGAATTAGTTTGAAGAAACTTTAACTGTTTCTCAACTTTTTCGGACATCCACTCGTCGTCGTCGTCCAGAAAAGCGACAAACTTTCCTTTGGCATTATTGATGCCACGGTTACGTACATAAGAGGCGCTCACTTTCTTATCCACTCGTAGAACTTTAACTCTTGAATCTTGTATCTCTTCAAGAAGCTTCCATGTACCATCAGTAGATAGATCGTCTACCACTATCACCTCTATTTCAGTGTATGTTTGACTCAGTACGGAATTAACCGCTCGCAAAACACTTGATTCACCATTGAAAACCGGAATTACCACACTGACTAAGTCCTTCATTAATGCTTTCAACTATTTTAATGAAGCTTGCTTAAGAGCATCTTCAAAAGTAATTTTGGGATACACTTCTAACTTACCTTCTACGGTGGCATCCAGGATTTCACGACCATTCTCAGCATACACCTGCTTAGCTACATTGTAATATATTTCGGACGTTTCCAAATCAGGCAATCCCCACATCTGACCTTTGAAATAGTTAGGATCGAAATGGTTAATGTCATTTCCTTTCATAACCTGCTTCTCATGAGGTTTACCCTCTGCCTTGAAGCTATGGTCAACACCAATTAAAATGACTTTCTCAAAGCCCATCCAGTATGCAATTTGCATAGCAACATAAGTAACCGTCGCACCTTCGCGAATTTTACCCATTATGTTTTTTTGAAAAGGTTTCTTTGCCCCAGTATATATATATTCAATATTGGGATTCCGGAAATTAATTTTAGAGGCAGGACGATACGATAAGAATGTAGGAATTTTCATGCCCTCAAACTCATTCACACTCTGCTCGATGACCAAATCATTCACACTCACCAAATACGAAAGGTTGAGCTTAACCTTTTGCTCCATCAAATATATTTTGTTAAGCCCAAAAGTATAATGGGCTTGAAGTTTCGATAGATCCATTTTGTTGAGCGAAGGTCCATTGCCAATGATAAAGCAAGACTTTCCTTTGTGGATTCCATGATACTTCAGTAATTTATGACTGTATTTCAATTTCCAAAAGATATAGCTGGCAAGTGGTTTAATATTCATATCTTTAATGTTAGCACCTAAAAATTCAAAGTTAAATACTCCTGACTTTCTTAAAAAATATGTAAATGGTATAGACGTAGATTCTAATCAAGGCAAAGACTTTCATATAGAACGGCACAGTATGTAGAATCACTGCTAGAGGCCTTGAGTATAGATTCATATACGATCGGCGGTGAAAGAAAAGTTTGAAATACTCCCGGAGAGAAATTGCCGGTTTAGCAAGAGTCTTGGCTACAAATTTGAAATCATCATCCAACACATAAGTTGAAGCCTTGGTACTCACCCCTACTTTGAAACCAGCTTTAACAACTCTAAAAAAATAATCGTAATCAGCACTGTAATGAGGGAAGAGTTTTGAGAAATTACCAACCTTCCAAACTACTTCAATAGGTACCAACGTCCCTCGTGTTTGAAGACATTGCGTATTGAAGTTAACTTCCCCTTCGTTCACTTCAACCTTTCTTGGCACCATCATTCCAAGTTTAAATTGATGCGTATTGTATAGTACTTGTTTGGTCTTAAAGGAGCGACCTGTGGAACCTATGGTTATCCTCCCGTATTGCTCCGACTCGGACACAAGCGTCGTCACGAAATTCAAGTCAAAGTGTGTGTCATTATTCAAAAAGAGAACAAATTCTTGTTTCTTAGCTACCTTAAGGATTTCCGACAGTCCTAATCGCATTGCACCACCAAACCAAAGATTACCATTACCCTTGATAATTTGTACTTCAGAGTGTTTCTCCTTCAATTCCTCTTCCAATCCATCAGTTAAGCCATCATCAACCAATACAATTTGGATATTTGGATAGGTTTGGCCCTTCAAAGCCTTAATACATTCCAAAGTTACATGTTTAGCATCTTTGACTGACATTAAGGCATAAACTCTTGGATGCTTTGAGGTTTTAACAGACATACTGATTCGATTTAATTTGTTTTCCAACTGTGATCGACTAATACCCCTTTACCATCCCAACCTTGTGGAGAACCTTTCCCAGTCTCATAAAACTTCCCAGATAGAACCTCTAACAATCCACCTCCATCAACTTCATCCTCAACTACGCCATTTACTTCAAAGAAGATTTTCATAAGATAGTCTCCCCTACCAAATGGTAATCGGTCAATTCGACATTTAACCTTTCCTGAGGATGGAAGTTCAAGATTGCCATCATGAGTCACACTAGTGCAACACTTGAAGAGTTCTTGTCCAATTTTGTCCGAAAAAACAATCGAGACCCTGCAGTTCTTCAGGGAGTAATTCTTTTGAGATTCATATTCTAATACTATATTCACGGGTTCACCTGAAATCGCATTCGCCATAGATTTACACTCATCATTTTCCAAATGCAACCCCGTAAAGCGTACATTCCCCTTGCCTCTTCTATCTTCACGATTCTTAAGGTTCTTTTGGGAAATACTTCTTACATCGTCTAGATAGTAAGAGATTGCTTCTTCAACATTACCATCTTTAACTACCTTACCATTTGAAAGCACTACAGCTCTAGTGCAGATTCGTCTAATGGCTCCCATGTCATGACTCACAAAGAAAATCGTACGTCCACTGGTTCGGGTCACTTCATCCATCTTACCCAAACACTTACGTTGAAACTCAGCATCTCCGACAGCAAGCACTTCATCAATAATCATGATGTCTGCTTCCAAATGAGCTGCCACCGAAAATGCTAGGCGTACTTGCATACCAGAAGAGTATCGCTTTACTGGCATATCAATAAAATCCTCTACTCCCGCAAATTCCAAAATCTGATTGAATTTCTTAGAGATCTCTTTCTGAGACATGCCTAGTATTGAACCGTTTAGGAAAACATTCTCCCTCCCGGTTAGTTCAGGGTGGAAACCTGTGCCAACTTCCAATAAAGAGGCAACACTTCCTTGATAGGTAATCTTGCCTTCAGTAGGATCAGTTATACGAGAAAGGATTTTAAGCAATGTACTCTTACCAGCACCATTGCGTCCGATTATACCAATAACTTCGCCCTTTTTAACTTCTAAGTTCACATCTCTTAGAGCCCAAAACTTCTCTTTCTTCCTAAACTTCTTACCTTTCAGCAAATTAACAGGTAGTTTGAGTACTTTCACAAAAGTATCACGTAGCGCTAAGTAACGGCTTTTCTCAGCTATTACGTACTCCTTACCCAAATTTTCAATCTTTACGATTGTCTCCATATCTATATAAGGTCAGCAAAATAGCGTTCAACACTCTTAAAGTAGAAATATCCACCAAGAAATACAACCAAAGTTACTCCCATTGAAAGCGCATAAAGTGGCCAATCAATCGGAAGCCCCAAAATAGCAGCGCGGTGCATCTCAATTAGACCACTCATGGGATTAAGCTTCAAAATCCAGTCATACTTACCAGCAAAAGTCACAGGATAGATAACCGGAGTCGCGTACATAAGCATCTGAATTATGAACGGCAAGGCATACTGTATATCGCGGTATTTAACATTCGATGCGGCAAATATGAAGCTAACTCCTAAACTAAGCAGCCACGTTCCAAACAGCGCAGGGATGATATAAATCACGCTACTTGTAATCGGGACATCAAAGTATTTAGCCAAGCCGAAAATAATACCAAAAGCTATCAGATAATCGATCAACGACACAATTGTAGTAGATGCTGGAATAATAATCCTTGGGAAATAAATCTTGGTAATCAACTTCGAATTGTTAGTCATACTACTGGAAGCTTGAGTAATTGCAGTTGAGAAAAACGACCATAGTAGGATACCAGCATAAGAAAAGACTGGGTAAGGTACACCTTGAGATGGTAGTTTGGCTATCTGGCCGAAAAGAAAGGTAAAGACAACCATAGTAAGCAAAGGCCTAATCAAAGCCCAAAGTACACCTATAACTGTTTGTTTATATCGAATTTGGAATTCTTTTAGCGCAAGTACTACAAACAATTCGCGATATTCCCAAAGTTCTTGCCAATTAATGTGGAATATCGACCTTTTTGGTTTGATTACAGTTACCTTCATATCTTGGTCATTTTAGCATAATTTCTTGTAAATACTGGCAATTTTCTTGCAAATATTCTCCCATGTAAATTCTTTTGAATATGACTGAATTTTAGCTCTACTCCATTTCATTTCTAAAGCCTTAACAATCGCCTCTTTAAGCGCAAGCGAGTTTCCTGGCTCAATCAAAATTCCCGTAAAATCTCGAGCAATTTCAGGAATACCTCCAACCTTGGTTGAAATGAAAGGAGTTCCGGCAGCCAAAGCCTCAAACATAACAGTGGGCACACCCTCGTTATAACTTGGTAACACAAAGTAATCAGCAGCTAGCTCATATTTCACGACATCCTCATGCTGTTTGAAATCAGTCATTACAACTAAATCTTCGAGTTGTTTGTTTTTGATTTGTTGTTTTAGTTTGGTAAACAACGTCCCACCACCTACCCAAACAAACAATAACTTCTTAGACCTATTTCCCAATAATCTAATCGAATCAAGTAAAACCTCATGGCCCTTAACCTTTTCAAGGTTAGCAACGGTTAGAAAGACTTCCTTCTTAACAGGCAAACCCAGGGTTTTTCTCAATTTAGATTTATCAACATTCTTGTATTTATGCGTATCAAAACCGTTAGGTATGACATGAACTTTCTGTTTAATTCCTAATTCCTTAATAACTCTCAGGTTATTTTGACTTACAGTAATGATTTCATCAGCACTTTTCAAAACATCCGTAATGCTCCGCCTCCACCACTTATCAATAAAAGGCTTCACATATACATCGCTGCCGTGTCCAGTAACAATAAAAGGTACATTATATTGCTTTGCCAACTGCATACCTACAAAACCTGCACTCCACAACATATGAGCATGCACTAAATCAAATTCGATATTTAACTTTCGAATGATTTTTAAAACGCCTTTTAAATGCCATTTGCCCAACCTTCTGTAAAACCAATCAAAGGGAAGATACCACAAGGGTACAGGTATAACAGTAATGTTTGTAGGAGTATCTCTTACATCAATCTTGTATTCTTTCGAGTGAAACTTCAATTCCGGTATTTTAAAAACCTTCGACAGAGCAGTGATAGGTTTATGTCGAACCAGCACGTAAACATGCTTGAACTGTTTGGCCAGAATTTCAACCTGAAACTTAATGAAGTTATTATAGCTGTGAGTAACATAAAGGATGTTTTTACTTTTTAGACTGACCTTTTTTGTCATACTTTTGTATCAAATCAATATAAAACTGAGTAGTATCGATATGGTATTTAGCAAATGCTTCAACTCTTTCTTTCCATACTTTCTTTGCATCTTTCATCTTCAATACTTGCTTAATTTTTTGATACATAGATTCGAACTCTTCGGGTTTATAGTTGAAAATAAGACCGTAATCTTCCTCTTCTTGCAAGTAAGGGACTTTCCCTACAAAATCATTACATCTAAAAGTGGGAACTCCCATCAGCCCGCCTTCGGATGCCATTGTCTGGCTATCCCCGATAAACAAATCACTATAATACATTGCATGGTGCATATCGTAAGGACTCACATTAATCAAGTACTGTTTAAGGCTATCACGCAAGTCTCGCCCCTTCTCTGCATTAATAAATACCTTGCCGTGTTGACTTAATAACTCAATTAAAGAATCTACTTGCTCGTCACTAAGTCCTCTTTTCCCTCCATCATGTGATGCTGTCAGAGAGACTAGTCTTATAATGAAATACCGCTCTAGAGTTGGATTAAACTTTTTTACGATTTTGGAATTTGGTTTAAAATATTTGGGATTAAGATATGCCCATTCATGATTTGAGGTATATGCAAGACGTTTATAATTGAAAGGCCCTAAATCAGTACCTTGCGGTGACACTAATTTATTCGCAAAAGCCCAGCTCACCGAATATTCAGGCACAATATCAAAACCATCATCAATTGGAACTACTGATTTAATCCCTTTAAGCCAAGCAACAAAGGTAATGATATCTCCCGAAATCACTAAATCATATTTCTTTCCTTTGAGTAATTTGAAACAACGTACAAGTGTCTTCCAAGTGTATACAAAAAGAGAAACCACTTTTGGAAGTTTCTTAGACCTTCTACCTTCAGGAAATATATTGGTGTACTCCCAACCCTCACGTTCCAATAATTCCACTAGGACATCTTTATCTACAATTGCCCAATCTACAGTATGTCCAAGCTTGCGAAGACCCAAGGTGACGTAACGAAATAACCAGAACTTAGCAGGATGAACAATAAAGAAGAGAACTCTCATCCTTACTCCTTTCGCTTTTTATCAAAGTAAATTGACTTAGCGTAGTACATTATCTTCTCTTGATTATGTAAGACCCGGTTTAATATATCGGCGAATGCACCAATCAACCATGAAAGTAGTCCTAAACTCACTAAATACACACCTATACCTCCAACAAATTTGTAAGGACTGAAGCTTTGGGTATTTATGTAGTGAATTCCTACAAACAGTAAACAGAAAAAACCGGGAACAAAAGGTACTGCACCTAACCATCCGAAAAATTTAAAAGGAGAGTAATCTCTGAATGCTTTCATAATATTAAGTGCGGATTTGAAAACATAAACAGGAATATTCTCAACGACTCGAGACTTTCTGCCCTGGAAATATCTAACAGTGACTGGAATACTCTTGATATTAAGATTCTTTGCAGCCATTACCTGAAAAGTCTCTTGAGTATAAGTAAATTTGTTATTTATATTGATATGAAGGAGTGCCTTTCGATTATAAGCACGAAAACCACACGTAACATCTGCAAATTTCTGTCCACTCATTTTGCCAACAATCCAAGCTCCTAAGAGATTGCCAATGTATTTGGAAACAGGCATGTTCTCCAAACGTCTAAATTTTCCGGTTTTTGCATCAGTGAACCTATCTGCAGCCGCAAAATCAGCTTCCCCTTTTAGAATCGGTTCTACAAGCAAAGGAATTTCGGTAGCATCAAATTGATTATCCCCATCAATATTTACGGCAATATCGGCACCGTGTTCTAAGGCATATTCGACGGCTACCTGAAAACAATATGCTACCCTTTTACGTTGTCCATTTTGAATGACAGTGGCTCCATGTTTCCGAGCAACTTCAACTGTATTATCAGTACTACCATCATCAACAACTACCTTATCAATACTAGTTATCCCAGGAATCTTTTTTGGTACTCTATCAAGTACCTCGCCTATAGTTTTTTCTTCGTTATGGCAGGAGGAGATAACAATTAATTTCATTATTATGACTGTTTTAACTAAGTTTATTTGTAATTATACAGGTAAATATCCAAACTCGCCTTATGGTACTTAATTGGTATAGCTCCAGAACAGAACTTCTCAGGTATAAAATACTTGCAATAAGGAATTTGCCAATCATTTATGATGTAGTGCATTGGCTGATTATTCTCCAAGGAATTAGCATAAAAACCCTTCTGGAAATTAAGGGTTTCAGTTGAAAGGAATCTCGAATCATTCAATACTACTGTCGAGAGTACAAATACCTGCCTACCCTGATTTTCAAAATACTGAGCATATTTTATTGCGCTTTCCAGATTCTCTACATTTACACTTTTGAAATCGTAGTAATACTTCAAAGGTGCAAAGAAGAAATTATCAGCCCACTCTGTAGGATTGTAATATATGAGTATGGAGTCCTCTCCCACTCGCTCCTCTATTTCATTGAAAATTCTGGGAGTAATACCCACAGGACCTTGAGTAAGGAATGGAATATATATTATGTTGTAAGCTAACATTGGAATTAGTAAAAGGTAAAAAAGCCACTTTTTGAGTGGAAGTAATGTAACTAGATACATCGAGATTAAAACGTAAAGTAGCGGAATTATTTCGGATAGCTGATATCTCGCATAATAGTAGTGGTACGGGATATACCTTACAATCACTATGTTAAAGCCCAGATAAAGCAGCATGAACAAAGTCAGCAGTAGCTTATGAGGATTATTTGTGCTTTTCAGACTAAGCAAGTAAGCTAAAATCCCGAAGGGTGTGAGATATATCACTACACTTGATAGAGCCATATCTTTTAGAGTAACCCAACCCCCTCTGGCCATCCCCCAGAAATAGTCGAATCGAGTTCCCAAAAATCGATCAGTAAATACCATGTCGTAGAAGTGCTTAGCACTGAAACCTAAAATCAAAATCAATACCGTAACTAACCAAACCATTCTTTTTTCAAACACCCATTTGAGTACTTTAGAAGTTAATGCTTGATAACGGGTTGAAAGTAGATAAAGAACCAAAGGCGAAGCAAAGAGTAATGAATAAAATAGCCAATCGGGTATAAATTTGAAAATATCCGAATAGAAGTGTGTATAGAGGAACTTGATATTGAAGTAGTAGAATAGAGTCGATACTAGAAACGACAAAAGAATACCTACCCCCCAAACACCCCACTGTTTGTACTTTTCCTTATCTTTTTCAAAAGTCAGAACACATAAAATCAAAACTAGATAGAATGGCAAGGCAATTACCCAGGTTAAACGGGTGTAGAGGAAGAGATTAATCAGAAGCAAGGAAATCCATAGATAGACGTATGTCTTATCCTTGTATGCCTTGTATATGAAATACAATGTAGATAATGTTATGGCCAAAGCCATTATTTCAGTTGTTGGGAACTTCGAGAAATAGATGTGTAAAGGAGATGTAGCTAAAAACAAAGCTGTAATATACCCAGCAAGCCTTTTACCCGTTATTTCGTAAGCTAATAGATATCCAGCGATAATCGACAATAATCCGAACAAAGTTAGTGTAACCACGCGATTTTCATCTCCGAAAAGGAAACCAGCTACCGACATCAAAGCGGGATGTGCAGGATAGAAGTTGGTATGCAATTCTCCACTAACCTTATCAAGGTTAAAACCTAATGAGAACCACCCACGTTCAGAAAGATACTGGCTCTTCAAATCGGAACTCAAATCATCAATCAAATTATCTTCAAAACGCAAACTACCAGACCGTTCAAACTGTTGCGACATCATGACATACACGCCCTGATCTTGCCCTCCTTCTAAATAAATCCATGGACCAAACCTTACAACCACAGCGAAGAGCAAAATAAGCAGGATATACTTGTCAAACCTCAAATCTTTAAGCTCAACCTTAATCTGGAACTTCCAAAAAAGAAGAGCGGTTAGTAAAGTAGTAATAATAAGAGACAAAAGAGGGGTGAAAATCTTAGCAGTAAGCAAGCCAACACTAATAAGGGTAAGTAACCCCAAATACACCCAAATAAATTCAAAAAGAGGAAGATTAGTTTGCTGCTGGAGCTTGTTCATTTGGCCGAATATATAAGAAGTATAGGACAGTCAATGATATCACAATTACAACTGATCCCCAGCACCAAATGCAAATAGCCTTAATTATAAAAAACTCAACTAGTCGTAGATAAAGGGTAAAGAGAATTCCAACTCCCAAAAATAATCCCACAACTTTGTTGAAGTTTCGAGCAAGCAATTCAAAATTATCTTTGAAAATAAATAAAAGAGCTAAAACCATGTAGTATAACAATCCCCAAAGTGATACATGAACGCCAATAAACCGAGAGTACTCGCTGGCAGCAACTACCGCACACCCTTCATTGGGACATATTGTAGGAACATTGAAAACATCTGTATAGAAAAGATAAAAAGAGAGAAGTGCTCCTACTAGCGTTAGTAGGAGCATACTTTTTTCAATCCAATTCTTACTCATTTACTTCAAGTATGAATCAAGGGTTGCAACAAAGTTCTCATAAGGGTAAGCACCTCCTAAAAAGGTACCATCCTTGACGCTCTTTCCATCATCAGAAAGCTTACCAATCACAAATCCTGGTGTACCAGTGATTTTGATCTGGGCGGCAGCCTGAGTATCCTTTGCAATCTCATCCTTAAATGTTTCATCATCCAAGCACTTATTGAACTTGCTCAAATTGATCCCTCCGACCTCTTTAGCAAACTCTTTCAACTTAGCTTTGGTTATTGTTGATCCGTTACCGTCAGTTTTAGTAAAGACTATGTCATGGAACTTGTAATAAGCCTCATTACCCTTCTGATCAAAAATACACTGTGCAGCTAAGGCATCGTAAGTTGCACCTGGGTCATGCATAGGGAGTGGAAGATCACGAGTTACATATACAATTTTACCTGTATCTATGTAATTCTTTTTAATTTGAGGATATACCTCTTCAAAGTGTCGCTTGCAGAATGGACACTCAAAATCCGTGAACTCAACAATAGCCACTTTTGCCTTATTCTTATTTCCTAAGAAAGGATCATCGTCCAAACCCACTTCAGTAATCTTGCCGTCATTATCATCCGCAGTAGTTGGGGTCTCCGCGCCAGTATTTGTTCCAGTGTTTGTTCCTGTATTAGTACCCGTATTAGTTGGAAGAGTTGTACCTCTGAATGAGAATACAATTGCCAACGAGACCATCAATCCAGCAATCAATATAGCTCCTGGTACAAGCATTGTCTCAAAATCAATCACCAAAGAATCACTCTTATTAGCTGAGAGTGTTGACTGAACGGGGGATTGAGCTCTCATCTCCTTACTTTTTCTATCCTTCATTATGGAATCATGTAAAATTATTAAATGTGGTATCAGCTTAAATTATTGAATAGTATAAGTCAATAACAGTATAATGAACTCATGAAGGAAATCTTGTTAACATGCTTAATACTTATATCTCTCATCTCAATTGCACTTTTTAGCCATACTGTTTACAAACGAAATCAGCCACCAGCAAATCAACCAGTTAACAATACTACAAACATTAAACCTCCTGCCGTAGTGGTACCAGAACCCGAGCCTGTGACAAGTTTGTTCACGTACGATGAAGAACCAGCAAAACCAGAGGCCTCATATTTTGAAAAAAGACCTACAATCAAGAGCCAAGTAGCGTACTTAGCATTTCCAATAACAATAGATAAGGATGCTCCTCCACGCTTAATTCTTTATTCTCACGGTTCAAACACTACCGTGACCAAAGATTTCAGCGACCCTTTCATGAAGGATATGCAAGCTTACGGTGAGTTTTTCACTACCCAAGGTTTTGCTTTTGCAGCATCAAATATGCATGGTGCCAATTGGGGTAGTAGTGCCGCACTTGAAGACATGAAAAACCTCATAGATTGGATTGAAAATAGATACCTTATTCAAACTCAAGTGAATTTGCTTGGTTTTAGCATGGGAGGATTGCCTACTTATAACTTTGCATTTCTATACCCCAAAGAAATTAATTCTATCTTCTTACTAGCACCTACCTCACGTGAATACACAAAAGATCAATTAGCCACAATAAAACGAATTCCTATAATGGTTGAGCACGGAAATCAAGATGTAAATGTCCCTTATTCTCTAAGCTTAAACCTTTACAATCGATATAAAGGATTTGGATTTAAGAATATGTCATTGGAGACTTTGAAAGGAAAAGCTCATTTTGATATTGATACCGAAAGAAAAGAGTCTATACTCAGATTTTTTCTAACACATGAATTCTAAACAGATAAATATCAACAAGCCACTGGGCAAAACCCCGGTGGAGATGATTGAGCTACTCAAAAAGAGATACCCTGAATATTCTGGCCAGAAGGTTAGCTATGCAGGAAGGCTAGATCCAATGGCTCACGGAGTATTAGTTCTACTTGTAGGTGATTCTGAAAACAGAAACAGAAGAAAAAGGGAACTTTCTGACAAAGAATACCTCTTTACAATGGTATTTGGAATCGAAAGTGATACTTACGACATCTGCGGTATTCCCAAATTGAACAGGAATGATGTGACGTATGAAGAAATCAAAGAGACTTTACCCAATTTCAAGGGAAAAATAAGCCAACGTATACCTAAATATTCCGCGTACAAAGTGAGAGGAAAACCCATGTACGTACAAGTGCAAAATAATTCTTTGAAGTCACAAGAGATTCCGAATGTAACAAGAGAAATAAAGGACCTGGAACTCACCAAACACTACGAAATTAGTGGTCCTGAATTATTAAAAGAGGTCAAAAGACGACTCAGGCTAATTACACGGGGAGATTTCCGACAAGCCGAGATCTTAAAAAGTTATGAAGAGATTTTAGAGCCTAAGCAACAGTTTTTAGTAGTTGAGGGTTATGCCTATGTCTCATCGGGAACCTACATTCGTACTCTTTGCCATGATATCGGCAAAGCCGCTGGAACAAGCGCTATTTCCATGGAAATCTACAGAACTCGCTCAGGTGATCACCGTATAGAAGATGCTTTAACGCTATAAGATTTTCGACTTTGCAAAGAACAAAATCCCAAAACCTAATAAGGTTACCCCCATCCACAGAAATAAGGAAGGATCAGTAGATTTGTTTTGATAAATAGGGAAATTTTGGTTTTGTGAAAAACTTTCAGTTGTAACAGACAGAGTATCTTGATTAAGAAAGGAATTCTTACCCAGGTTATAAGTGGCTTTAAGTGTATAATTTCCAACACAAGTAGAGAATTTATACTCACCTGTATCCTCACTCTTTACCACCGTCAAAACTTTACCTTCATCATCGAGCAAGGAAATTTCTACATTTTTCAAGCCTCTCTCCCGACCTTCTCGCACACCATTTCGATCTAAATCTACAAAAACAAATCCTTTTAAAATGCTTTCATCTGTACACACCATATTGATTAAGAGTTATTTAACCTACATTTAATACTATACATCAAATCTGCTACAATTATGAAACTAATTCCATATAATAAACATTTATGGCATACGCAAGTCAGGTCTGGGTATCACACAGTTCAATTTCCGATTTTCTCAGATGCCCCCGAGCCTACTATTTGAAAAATGTTTACAAAGACCCTAAGAGTGGAAATAAAATACAAACTACTAGTCCAGCTTTGGCTTTAGGTTCTGCTGTACACGAGGTAATTGAATCCCTCTCAACAATTAAAACTGAAGATCGGTTCAAGACACCTTTAATCAAGAGATTTGATGAGGTTTGGAGCAATGTATCAGGCAAAAAAGGGGGCTTTCAAAATACTCAGGAAGAGCTTGAATATAAATCCAGAGGTGAAGTAATGCTGGAGCGAATCCGACAAAATCCCGGTCCAATAAGTAAGCCTGCGGTCAAAATAAATATGGACCTACCTAAATTCCCTTTGACACCTGAAGAAGATCTTATTCTGTGTGGGAAAATTGACTGGTTGGAGTACTTGCCAGATAGCAACAGTGTAAACATCATTGATTTCAAAACCGGACAAAATTCAACAGAAGACCCAGAATCTCTACAGTTACCTATCTATCACCTGTTAGTTCGAAACTGCCAGAGATATGAAGTCTTGGGAGCATACTACTGGTATATAGAACAAAATGACGAACCAACTTCAACCCAACTTCCAGATTATGATACCTCTTATGAACGCGTTCTCAATATCGCCAAAAAAATTCAACTGGCTAGAAAATTGGAGAGCTTCAAATGCCCTAATGGAAACGAAATGTGTCGTGATTGCAAACCCTACGAAGCAATATTAAATGGGGAGGGAGAGTTTGTGTATACAGATTCTAAGACTAAAAAAGATGTCTATTTAGTTAAAGGCACTAGGGAAGACAGAGAGGGAGAAATCCTTTAAAAAGGTTGACTTTTTCCGGCAAAAAAGCGATTATTCACAGTATATGTCACAATTCAGATTAACACTTAGCTTGCGCTTTTTTGTTTACCTTTTAATTGTGCTTGCTATACCCGTTTTAGTATTCCTTTATCAGAAAGAGCTCTTCCAGTATTACAAAAGCTTTACCAATAATCCTTACAACCTAAGAATAACTAACCTGACCGATGAAAGTGCAACTATTACCTGGTTTACGAAAACGCAAGACAAGGGTTATGTGTTAATGGATGAAAAGAATTACTACGATGATAGAGATGTCGCGCAGACTAAGGAAGAAGCTGTCTTAAGTGGGCAAGATGTGAAGAAGGAAGAGGTTGAAGTTAAAAAGGTCGGCAGATACTTTGTTCATCATGTAACACTCAACGATTTGAAAGCTGAAACTACTTACAGTTTCAAAATAGTAAGTAGCCTTAAACAGTGGAACGACAAAGACATCAAATCTAATACGCAATGGTTTGATGTACCTGTAACGCTTAATCAGAAATTCACTACATTTGCCCAAACGGAAAACAATATTTCAGTACCTCAGCCTGCATTCGGCAAAGTAACTACTAAACTTAAGAACGGTGAATCAAAACCAAGTAGCGATTCAATCGTTTTCGCCCAAGCATATCTAGGAGAGATTGAAGGACAACAGCGAGATACTCAAACACCCCAATCACTCATTAGTTCCTCTGTAACGAATGCTCAAGGTGGTTGGGCAATCGACAAATCCAACCTTCGATCCAGTAGTGGCCAGAAGATGACCTCTATGCTAGTTGGGGTAGATAAGTTACTAGTTTATGCTCAGTTAGCAAACCTTCAAACTGCACCAGGTAGACTTCTATCATGGGGAATTGAAGATACTCCAGATCAGGATTATGTATATGAAGAGTGGAATATCGAAGACGCACAATTTAGTAATAATAGGAACAATGGATTCCCTTTGACTGCGGTTAATGCTCATCCTAATCATTCACTTGAACCTGACACTAACCCCAATCTGTGTTGCGCTTTGACCATAAGCGGAAGAAATGATCTAATTGGCGACTTTGAAAATGACAAGCCTGGAGATGGATGTGAAATATTTGACGAGGCTTTTGGTGGACAACAGCTTTATGGAGGAACATACGTCGGAGCACAAGAAGTCAAAGGAATTGATTCTTATCCTGCATGTGAGAGAAGGTGGACTCAAGCAGAAGTAGATTCCGCCAACGCTGCATACGATGCAGCTCACCCTGAAGTACTTGTTCCAGAACCAATGCCAATGCCAACTCCGACACCAACTCCCACTCCAACACCTACGCCCTCTCCAACCCCAACTCCTACTCCTACCCCTACCCCTACCCCTACACCTACACCAACGCCAACGCCCACACCAATCCCAACACCTCCAACAGGTCCAAACGTAACCAGAAACCCGCAAGACATAGCTCAGTCGGGCAATATCTGTTGTGTCCTCACAGTAGGGGGTAAAAACAAACCTTACAAAGACTTTGAACGTAATGTTAATAACAAGAGTTGTTATGATCTCTTCCGAGGCAGACAGATTGCAGGAGGAGATATTTTGGCAATCGCGCAAGATATAACTGGCAGGGCAAACGAAAATGCTTGTGTAAATGGAAGTACAGTTCCCCCAGTTGTTACACCTTCTACTACTCCTGGAGGTTCAATCGGAATTTCGTGCGATACAAGTGCACCAGTCCAAACTGTACCAGGTGTCGACAAAGCTAAATTTGCTGAACTATGTTACCGCGGAATTTACAACCGAGGCAAAACATACGCCGCCGAATGTTTCAATGATGTCGTCTATCGATCCAAGATGGCGGGAGTAGATCCTAAGATTTCTTTAGTTGTTTGGATGCATGAGTCGGCTTGTAGTAATTACCAAGCAGCAGGTGAGGCTGAGGATTTTGGAATCCACTGGGGTAATGGAAAAAATGTCAGCACAGTAAGTCGAAGTTACTTCAACGAGCAGTTAAATGACTTTGTTTGTCGAAATCATAACTTCAAACAGCCTTGTGCCAACATTTCAGATCCAATGGTAAGTTGGGCTGCTGTATATAGATCTGGTCAATGTAATGAAGAGGCAGGAAGGCAATGGCTAAACGAGCTTAAAACCCAATGGTCATGGTTTGCTGACCCGGATGACTTTCCAACCTCAGTGAAAGACGAGAGCCGTGATAAGTATTGTGATAATCAAGCTAGATTTATAGAGACTAACGATGATTCACTCTCTCTCTTCGATAAGCTTTTCAACAAAGTCTTTGCTCAAGAGCATGATGGGAGTGATGGTCACGAGTTCATCAAGACTGACGAAAATGGTGACAAATATACTTTGTACTTTGCACAGGAAGGCTTGTACGACATTGATGTTGATGGAGTGAAATCATATTCGGTAGTGGCAACCAAAGATAATGCATACCACTTCTTTAAGAATAAGAATGCTCAACCTGGATTCCAAGCTAATGTAGATGAATTAATTGAGATCAATTTAGACAAGGTTAGAGTGTCCAAAGTTGCTGACACTTACTCGTACAAGCTTCAAAAAGGCTTCAATGTGATCTCCTTCCCATTCCTACCGACACAAGACAAGTTCACACCTATCTCAGCATCTGAATTCATTAAGCTTGCTAACCAGTCTTCACCAGGTACGGTTAAAGGTATTATTGAATTTGATGAGAGTAACTGGACACAGACATTTATGTTTGATGCCTTATCAAATACCGATATGGGTAACGACTTTAATCTGACATACGGCAAAGGATATGCTGTTATGACTACTCGCAATGGTACGATTCAAGTACCAGGAACAGCATTGCTTGATCCGGTAGCAGTATCTCTTGAATCTGGCTGGAACTTAGTGGCTGTACACGGTTATGAACAGGAGTTTACAGCTCAAAGCGCCGTAACTTCTATGAACAAAGTAGACGGTGTTACAGTAGAAAGTGTTACTAGTTGGGATAGTACCAAAGGACGATATGAGACTTTCCAAGTAAAAGATGGTGAAATCTTTGGATTCGATTTCAGACTTGATCCTAAGCAAGGATATTTCATGAAGTTAAAGACCCAAAATCCAGAGGATACGCTGATTTGGAACGGACAGTAACTAAAATACCTTCACTCTAGTTAGCAATTTCTTTATCACTTTTTCTTTGTCGTTGAAGGTGAATTTACCTCTAACTTTCTCTCCTTTTACTACCCTTGATATCCAATATTCATCCCCATCCCACATTTTTTCATATGGTATGTTCTTTATGTCAAACCACTCTGGTTTCATCTCTTCAGTTTCAATAGGTTCGCCTTCCTATCTATCCGTCAAGAACGCTCTGACTTTCATGTTGATTTTAGTCTTGTGAGGGAAATAGAAATCCATGTCAGCAACTTGCCAGGATTTATCCATGTCAATTCCTATTTCTTCTTTAGCTTCTCGTTTGACCGTATCCAAAATATTACTATCCAGTTCACTATCAAATTTACCTCCCACTCCGTTATATTTACCCACACCAAAACCTCGTTTTTTCATTGCAAGGCAAATTTGAGAAATATCTCCGTTTTCTCTTTTTATAAGGAAAAGGAGTGTTGCTTGAATCATAAGAATTTTATTGAATATTTTCGGGGTGACACGACTTGAACGTGCGACCTCTTGCACCCCATGCAAGCATTCTAGCCATCTGAACTACACCCCGATGTTTTGGATTATATACCACCCTTGACTGTAATTACAAAGAAAATGATATAGAACAGAGCTATGGCAAACTGGGTTACTACTACAAATTTCGAAGGCCTATTAGCTTCTCTAAGCTTCATATTCAAGACAAGAGTAACGATAGCAATCACCCCCATAGCTAAAGCATTAAATACCGAACCAATTACTAAAAGCCATAAAGGCTGAGAAGCTTGCGCTAGCAAAATCACGGAACTCACCATTACCTGCATCAAAACTGCTATTACATAAATCTGAAAACTATCTTTACCAAACTTGAGGTGGAACAGCTCTCTACATACTCTTCCAAATAAATCTAAAACTCCAAGCTGTACAGCAAAGAGGGCAAATACTCCAGTAAAGAGGAACAGATATTCGAAAACCTTCCCCATTGCATTACCAATGAAATATCCTTCAACTACCAAAAAGGTAAGGTCATTGGATACGGAGCTCAGAGGTAAGGTTAATACTCTACTCAAATATGAGAGCATTAAAATAGTGAGAAGTCCAATACCTCCGAATACAAACACATTTTCAAAAATTTGAAACCTCCTGTGCTCTTGGAAGTCATTGCTGAACTTTCTTTTCTCTAAAGCATAAAAAGCTTGTGAAAGAAGCAGGTTTCCTCCACTTCCTGAATACACAATAGCTCCAAGGAACATTGAAAGACTAAAACCCGTAGAATCTACACCTCCTACTCCCACACCCACAAACCCAGCAAGTAGCTCCTTAACCAAAGTCCAATCAAAAAATCTGATGAAAATCAAAAAAATGACAATAAATGAAACTGGCACGATTACTTTGAGCAGTTTTTCGATTCGTTGATAAATTCCCCTACCTACAACTAAAATTAACCCTGCTAGTAATAGGAGGCCAAGGGAAACATATCCACCCAAACTTTCAGGCAAAGCCAAGGCAGAAGACATAAGGAAACCTGCGCTAGCGACAAATCCTGGCCAACCAAAACCTAATATTGTTGAAATAAGAAACCAGGTACCCAGTTTATTTGATAACCCATATGCACCTTTGAGCAAGGAGTTTCCTGTAACTACAGCGTATCTTTGAATCTCAATATTAAGGAAAACCTGCATTGCAATTCCGAGCAATGCTCCCCAAAGAATTGAAAATCCCCAATGATAACTTAGGTATGGCCAAAGAATGAACTCGCCGCTACCTATACCTAAACCTATTGTCACTACACTGATACCAATCTGTTTCCAAAAGTCTTGTTTTTTTAATCCACTCATTACAACTTGATTTCAAGAATTACCTGGTTAGGACTCTTTGAGCCATAAAGTTTAAATTCCTTAGTTGGACCATTGAAAGTATAGACATACTTATCCCCTACCTTTTCAGTAGTGATACCAAATCCACCCAAATCATCTCCATCCAATGAGTTGTGGATATTGTCGGATACCAAGCTTGTAAATGATAAAACAAGCTTGCCTTCGCTGTTGTACTCAGCTGTTGCACTAGGTACTGGTCTTGATGTTGAACCAGACACATTAAATACCAATGACAATACACCTCCCGCGGTAGAATATGAATACGAAACTACCTTGCTGTTATCAACCTTCAAACCACCATCAATGGCTTGCACATCCTTCGAGAAAGCATCACTGCCAAAAGTCTCGCTGGTTGTATTTCCACCTGGATACTTTACGCTCAAAGTAATTTTCCAAGTATTTTCTGCGTCTTCCACCGAAACAATCTTGAAAAGGGTCTGCTTAGCTACACCAATGTCATAGAGCTCTTCCTTTGGATCACTACTGATATTGTGGTACAAACGGATTACTCCTTGTTCATCAATATTGCGGCTTTTCTGATATCCGATTCCGCTTTCGTCCTTAGTAACACCATTCAAATCAACACGAATCGACCCTTGTGAAGTCATATATTTTACTACTACATAAGGGGATTCCATTGTTTCGGATGTCTTTGCTTGTACATTGAAGACAAATGAATGGAAGCCATCCTCTTTACTATCTTCAACCGATTTCAAAGTATATTGTGAGCTATTCCCACTATTACCTACGCTCTGTGAGGAGTTACTGAAAGTGGAAAAGTCAGTATCAGTAGGTTCAACCGGAGTCTCTTCCTCTACGGTGTCTGGCTTCTCCACAACTGCCGGGGTTTCAGGAGTTAAAGGTGTATCAGTCTGACTTTCATCTAGTATAGCTACACCACCACCGTCATCTTTCTTTTCTTCTTGGGGTGCTGGCTTGAAAAACATCCAGTAGATCCCAAAAGCGACCGCTCCAACCATCAAAAAAGCAAGTACGTAGGGGAGTTTAGATTCTTTAGCATCCATTATCTTTTAAGTGAAAATTTAATGCCTGTAATCAGTATACCATTTAATATTTTGTAGTGATATTATGGTTGTGTGAAAATACAAAACATGTCCGACAAGATTGTAGAAGAGCCTAAAACAGAGACTTCTCCTACACCATCTTCTAAACCTAAGTCCACCTCCAAATTCAAAACCTGGTTAACCAATAACAAAGGACTTCTCTTTTTAACCATTGGCTCAGCCGCCATAAGTGCTGGTGCACTTTTCTACCTATATTTTTATGTAATCAAGGTTCCACCGCTACCTTCACAAATCATTGGCAAAATAGGCAACTTTGTTGAACCCTCCTTGGTATCACTTGCTCCAGTTTACCCAACAGCCACAGTTCCCGGGGTACCCCGAACCGAAGAGAGTCCCTTAAATGGGGTACTCTTTACTAAAGAGGCAATGTCTAAGATGCTCAAACGACGCCCTGTTGCTGTAATGACCAATAATCATATAGCTGGACGCCCTCAATCAGGTCTTAATGATGCAGATATTGTATACGAAGCTGTTACAGAGTCCGGGATTACCAGATACATGTCTATTTTCTGGAGTGAAGGGCCTAACAAGGTGGGTCCAATTCGAAGCTCCCGACAGTATTTCTTAGAATGGCTCAGTCCATTTGACGCACTGTATATCTATGACGGTTGCGCGAGTACAAGTGACCCTCGGACCAACGCTTGTGGCAACATCTACAGCTATTCTATAAAAAGCGTAGCAACAAGAGGAGCTTGGAGGACTAATGACCGACTTGCACCTCACAATGAATATTCCTCCATTCTTAATGCCTGGGAATATGGAAAAGAAAACAACTGGGATGAATTCCCTGAAAAAACTGAGAGTTGGAAATTTAAACGTGATGCCAAGTTTGATGAAAGAGGTACCAAAACTAAAGTTAAAGTTACCTTCCGCCAAGATATGACTAATGGTGGAGATTACGATTCGGAATGGATATACAATCGGAATACCAATATGTACACCCACAAAATCGGAGGACAGACCGACATAGATTTGGAAAGTAAAAAATCGATAACAGCTAAAACTGTAATCGTAGAGGAGACCACAGTAACCGATGCATTTGACGGTAAAGGACGAGTTATCACCACTACAATCGGCCAAGGAAATGCCAAGATACTTATGGACGGTAAGATTATAAATGCAAAGTGGAAGAAAAGTTCCCGCAGTGATCGAACTCGGTACTACAACAGCTCCGGCGAAGAGATCGAATTTAACAGAGGAAGAGTATGGATTAGCGTCATTTCAAAAGAGAAAGGAAAATTTGATATAATTGAGCAATAGTTATTAAATACAGGCTATGCTTAAGAACATTTTGATTTCGAAGGTAAGAATAAAGGTTTTAGAACAATTCTTTTTCAACCCGACCCAACAGTATCATGTCAGGGGTTTAGTGCGGATTTTAGATGAGGAGATTAATGCAATACGTCGTGAGTTACTCAATCTTGAAGATGCTGGATTGTTGAAATCTCAAAAGCAAAACAATAAAATTCTTTTCACCTTGAATCCCAATAATCAAATGCTAGAGGATTTAAGAACATTAGTTATAAAATCATCAGAGTTAGGTAAGAAGGTAAGCAGAGTGGCTAAAGAATCCGGAAAAGTAACTACTGTCATTGCTACTTTTTCATTCCTTTCAGGACAGCATAATACTCCAGATGATGTTGATTTTCTTTTTGTTGGAGATATCGATGTAAGAAAACTAGCTGCGGGAATGAAAGAGGTGGAAATGTATCTGCAAAAAGAACTTAAATACGCAGCAATAACCGCTCTCGATTTTGATTTTGGCAAAAAGAAGCGTGTACCTTTAATTTTAAACAGCATTAATTCCGACTTTGTTACTATCGTTGGGAGCCTTCGGCAGTTAATTCTCTAGTATGAAACTCCCACCCATCAAGATAAACTTCAAGACAATCTTCAAATATCTCTTTCTCGTTTTAACCACCGCCTTTTTCTTTTCAATTTTTGTAGCAGCACTACCTCAAACTGAAAGATGGCTTCAGACTTCAGGTCTTGATCTTAAACTCGCAGATCAGCAGGTATGGCAGAAGTCTTACACGGCACAAGTTACATTTGAAGCAACTCAGGTAGGAGATAAGTGGAGTTTGATCAATGAAGCCAAAAATACTTTATATAACAGAATGAGTAGCCTGGGTGTTGAGCATGTATTTGTTGAATACACAGACCAAGGCGAAACCAAAGGAATAATTACTGTAACTGTTAAATCAACTAAAAATCCGACGGATGTTGAAGGCTTGTTACGCCAACGAGGGAATCTAACCATTATGGTCAAAAAGCCTGAAGTTACTTTCGATGATAGCGGAGATCAGCAACAACAGCTTGCCCGATATCTTCCAGATAGCTACAACGAATCAGGATTAACACGCAAAGATTTTAGAACCGTTTACATCACTAAACTTAAAACAACGGCAGGAGATGAAGCTTACTTTGGTATCTTTAAGCCATGGATTTGGAATAATGGAAAGTTCAATAAATTCTTAAAAGAGAATTCTGGGGCTGACGGTGGAGTAAATGTAGATGGTTTTGTCACGCCTATTTCAATCCCAGTTTATGATGCGAGTGTAAGTAGCAACACCCCTCGCCCTATTATGACGGTTGGACTATCGAGTGATACTAATGCTGCGTTTATTCAAGAAATTATGTTCAATTCAGGTTCCATTCCAATGGAATACTCCTATCAAGGACCAGTTGATTTACCAATTGAAGCCAAAACGATCAATTACTTCCAAGTCTTTGCTGCCGTCATCCTTTCAGTATTACTTGCAAGTTTGATTACCTTCTATGCATTCCGATACAATTTACTCACACATTTCATGACAGTTCTAATCTACTTCTGCATCTACTTAGTGATACTTAAACTTGCAGCTGTATCAATTCTCTCAACTTCTCTAATCTTAACACTGACATTTGCTACAATTCTCTCGATTCTCTTACTAACAAATGAGAACCGATTTCAAACCTTGTCACCTTTACTATTAGTGAGCCTGATTCTCTATTATCCACTTAAAGGCGTTTCTGGAATGTGGGCAGGCAATCTTTTGATTACAACTTTGACCCTACCTCTTTTGATGTGGACAGTTGAGAAGTATTTCCAATTACTTAGAACCACTTTAAGAAAATGAACATGATACTCGAATTGCTCTACCAATATAGCCAAGTAGAATACCTCACAATTCTGCTTCTTTATATGTCTTTACCTGCAATATTTTTTGCTCTATCTTTTTTTGAACCAACTAAGTTTGAAGGTCGAGGATTTTCGGTTTCATTAGTAATCCTAAGTGCACCGATTATATTCATACCTTTGCAACTCTTAATGCAAGGACTTTGGGACCAAGGAAGCCATGACAATTACTTTTTTGCACTTATCCTATTGCTTCCCTTTCTTATGATGTCAGTATTAGCTACTCTTACTTACAACAACCGTATGACTTTTCTCTTCCCCATTTCAGTACTAATCCTTTTAGGCCCAATTTATTTATTAGGTACAGCTCCCATATACCCCATCCTTACCTTTGCAATTACCTATCTACTCTCTACAGGAGTAATTCTCTGGATGGCTTCAAGAACGCCTACATATGAATAGTTTGATTGCAATCTCAGGCCCTACCGCATCGGGGAAAAGCAATTTGGCTATTAAGTTAGCCAAAGAATTTAAAGGGATAGTCATTAGCGCAGACTCACGTCAAATCTATAAAGAACTAAATATTGGAACTGCTAAACCCAAACCGGACAAAATCAAACGAGATGGCACTTGGTATATAGACGACATACCTCACTACCTTATTGATTTCATTAGCCCAAAGACTTATTACAATATATATAAGTACCAAACTGATGTGGCAAAAATTGTTCACAAAAATAAAGATACGGTCATTTTCCTAGTCGGGGGTACTGGACTCTACATTGAAAGTATTCTTTATAATTACAGTTTACCTATTCATGATAATGGGTCGCTGAGGGATTTACCATTAAATGAGTTGCAGGAAATGGCGGGAGAGCGGATAAACATACTAAACGAAAGTGATAAGAATAACCCCAGAAGGTTAGTGTCACTCATTAATCGTAAAGGACATAAGGTCCAGAAATCTGAAAACCAATCACTATACCTGGTAATTGATGTGCCAAAAGAAGAGTTGGAAACGAGGCTAAGTAAAAGGATAGATGAAATGTTTTCCCAAGGCCTATTAAAAGAGAATCAAGCTCTTTATACCAAATACAAATCCTACGATTTGCCAAGCCTCCAAACAATTGGATACCAAGAATTCGAAAAGTATTTTAAAGATGAAATGACTTTAGAAGATGTAAAAGAGTTAATCCTAATTCACACCAGACAGTATGCTAAGAGGCAACGCACCTGGTTCAAACGGAATCCAGACATCAAATATATCAAAAACTACTCTGAAGCTAAGATTCACATATCAAACTTCTTAAGAACTTTATAAGTATTCAAATTGCTTTCAACAAAGAGTAGGTTATTAGGGGTAAATCGAATATCCGAGATGTTAAGTGTACCGTTCACATTCCTCAAATCTGTACTAAGATTTTTGAATTCTTCACTGGATAAATCTTTGCTAACTCTTCCTAAAGTCAGATGTGGGATATAATTTCCTTGATCTTCAATCTTAAGCTTCTCACGCAAGGTGTACACCAAGTCCCTTAGTTGCTCCCCTCCTACTTTCACTGTCAGATATATTAGTTCTTTGTAGCCCCGGGAAATCCCAAGTTCACATCTATCAAACCCTATCTCAAATTTCGGGAGGATGAGCTTACGAAATTTAAGATTAAACAGAACTTTTTGTAAAGGATTAAGGTTATTCCCCAAAAACATGACAGATACATGAAAGTGCTCAGGGATACTCCACCTGACTTTGATCTCCTGCCCATCAAAGACTTTCCCCACAGCAGCAACAACCTTACGAATTGCAAAGTTGCTCTGTTGATCAGGGAAAAAACCTAAAAAGTAGTTCTTGGTCATTTTTCAATTTTATCAAAACCGGTAAATGGCCTAAGCACTTCAGGAACAGTAATTGATCCATCCTTATTCTGATATGTTTCAAGTAATGCAACCATTAACCTACTGGTGGCTAAACCAGAAGCGTTGAGCATATGAACATATCCTGGTTTTCCTCCGTCGGTTGGTTTGTATTTGATATTACCTCGTCTTGATTGATACTCTCTTACATTGGAAATCGAACTCACTTCATAGTATGTCTTTAAGAATGGAAGATATACCTCCACATCATAGGTTTTAGCGGCACCTGCTGAACAGTCACCTGCAGCTAGTTGAGTGACTCTGTAATGAAGACCCAAGCCTTCAACCAATCTAGTAGCTTTTTCAACCAATTCTTCCAAGGCTGCTTCTGAATACTGAGGCAAAGTGTACTGGAACATCTCAACCTTATTGAATTGGTGCATTCGCATCAATCCTCGTTCGTTAGCTCTATAGCTTCCGGCTTCTCGTCTATAACAAGGAGTATATGCAAAAAGTTTCTTAGGAAGTTCAGATTCCTGCAAAGTCTCATCACGATATAAATTCGCTAAAGCACTCTCTGCTGTTGGCAACAAGAAGTTACCATCCTGTACCCAGTACACATCCTCTTTGAATTTTGGAAGTTGACCAGCAGTATAGCCAGAAGCTTCGGTAAGCAAATGCGGAGGAAGAACCATCGTATAATTGTCCTTTATATGTTCGCCAATGAAATAGTTAAGCAGTGCCCATTCAAGCTGTGCCCCTTTACCAATAAACATTGAAAAGCTAGCGCCTGCAATCTTAGCCGCTCGGTCCATGTCTAAAATACCAACACCTTTGGCTACATCCAAATGATCTCGAACCTCAAAATCAAAATCTGGAGTCTTACTTGAAGTCTTTACGACCTTATTGGCCTCCTTCTCCCCAGCCACAACATCTTCGTCAGGCATGTTAGGCAAGACTTCAACCAAGCTGGTGAGTTTAAGATCCGCTTCTTTGAGCTTCTCCTCAACCTCTTTTACCTCATTTGCTAAACCCTTGAGTTGCTCCAGCTGCTTTTTGAATTCAGGAGTACTCTTATTTGTCTTAGCCATCAACTCGTTGAAACTTTTCTGCCTAGCTCTCAAATCTTCAAAGTCTACCTGAAGCTGTTTCTTAACATTGAATGCTTCAATAATATCAGATAGGTGCATATCCTCTTCTTTCATGCGTTTAAGAAGCGCCAGCTTTACTCTCTGTGTATCTTCAACAATCAATTTTATATCTATCATCTCTCTTTTGTATTAAATTAGGTATATATGAAATTGTGGTATACGTAAAAGTGGTCTGGTTAAGCCAGACCTGAAGATGAGCGTGATGTTAATTTCAATCTATATACCATTTTTATCCTGATTATATATCAAAATTGTCCGCAATGGCTATCGGAGTCCTAAATCTTCCTTAATCCCTCTCATTGCCTCTAGAACTATGGATACATGCTCTTCAAGTGAGACGCCAAGTTCAGCAGCTCCGTTTGTTATGTCGTCACGATTAACACCTTTAGCAAAAGCCTTGTCTTTGAACTTCTTAATAATGCTTTCAACAGTAACATCAGAGATTTGGTTTGGTTTCATCAAAGCGTAAGCGACAATAAATCCCGTCAATTCGTCAACTGCAAATAATGCTCTATGCATATTATTTTTTCTAGAAGCTGTGTTCTCCCGTTCGGCATGTCCCACTATCCCTTGAATTAGGTCTTCATCAGCACCTTCTGCCTTTAGCAGATCATATCCCCACTGTGAAGGATGCTGTTCCTTCATTTTTTCATAATCAAAATCGTGCGAGAGTCCTAAGGCGGCATACTTCTCTTCATTTTCTCCAAACTTTTTAGCATATGCTCTCATAGCTGCCTCGACGGCAAGCATATGCTTAATGAGGTTTTTATTTTGCGTATGTTCGACAACAAGTTCATAAGCTCTTTGTCTAGTTAACATATGTTTTACTTATCATTTAAAATCTCAAGGGATTGTACTACTTTTTCAGGAGGATTTCCCTCTATCCACACTAATTCCAATTCAACTGTAATGCCTTTGAGATAATCTTTGATTACTAATTTCCGCCACTCGCATAATTACGAATACTAAGATTCCAAAAAGTTCGAGCGACAAGAAAAAGAACGGAAGTAACTAAGACAGAAAGCACTAAGTACTGCCAGTTAAAAAGACCCGCAATTAAACCAGCGGGAACAGTCGAAACAAATGCAATTGGGAAAAGTGAGTAGAAGACAAAACGTACATTAGGATTCCAAATCTCAAGAGGAAATCGACCTGCATTAGTCAGATTTTTCTTAATCTCTCTCAAACCATTCTTCACTTGTAAGAAGTCAAAACTAGCAAATATAAGCTCAAGGCTAAACCAAACTACAAATCCACAAATCATAGCTATTACTCCAAAGACAGTCCCCTCAAGAGTTAAGGTCGTAAAATTACGAGCGACATAGTACAAAATCAAAAACACTCCAGAGATAGCGGTAATAGCTTCATCAATGAAAAAGTCTGGGAAAGAAGCTGAGAAAATTGAAGACATTGGTTTCATCAATACAGCATCAAACTCCCCTTTGAGAATTTTTTCTTCAATCCTCCAGTGATTGATGGCGAAGAAGGCCCATGATATGTAGTTGATGAAACTGAAAACACCAGAAAGTAGATACATCTGATCTTCACTCCATCCAGCAATGTTATCACTGTCTCCAATGACTGCTTGGATGAAAATAATCTGAATAGCCACAAGCATTACTCCTCGCAGAAATCTCATCACAACTTCAATTCGATAGGTTGTTGCTTTACTCAGGCTAAGTTTAAATGTAGCCCACCAGACATTCAAATAATACTTTATCGTTTTAAATACCGTAAGCTTCATATTTTTTTATAGCTAATCTGAAAAGCACTTTATAGAGAACTATTAAAACTACCATCCAAAATCCCGCAATCACAAAGCCATAACCTATCTCCCTTCCTGATATTGAACCTGTAATGATCTCAATTGGAAATGACACAGTATAACGAAAAGGTAAAATCTCAATGAAATATTTAGCCCAACTGGGGAAAGCCACCAAAGGGATACCCTCACCTGAGAGGAAAATCACTGCGTGTTCATAGAAAGTTCGAAGCCCAACTATCTGGTTAATAAAGAAACTTATCAATGCAAAAGTATTACCCAAGAGGTAGTTTATGAGGAATGCAAAAATCAAAGAAATTAAAAATAACATAAAACGATCATGACCCCAATTAATAACCAAGTAATCCTTGAGTACAAAGTAAGCAATACCTAAGAGGGGTACGAGCATTAAGAGCCTAAGCACTCTTGCTCCCAAACTGATACCTAACGTTTCAGCTAAATAATTAAATGGCTTTACCAGATATTTAGAAAACTCACCCGATACTACGATATTACTAACATAAATAACCGACCAATCCTTGGTCAACTTGGAAACAACCGATACTAGAAAAAAATATGTAATTACTTGATTTACAGAGAGTAATCCTCCTTCTTTGGCAACAGCCGCCCACACCACACCCAAAATCAAAGGTTGTAAAGCATCTGAGATTACCCATACAAAAATCTGCCAACGGTATGCGAGCTCGCTGCTCACATACATCTTCATCTCCTGATAGAGGACATTTAGGAACTGTTTAGGATTGCTTACTAGTATTGCCATTTGCTTGTTCTAATTGTTTCAGTTTCCACATAAAAAGTCTACCTTTGTTAGGCGTAGCATTAGGATAGTCAATCGCGAAACTGAAAGCTTGTTCCAAAAGCACACGAGGCTTCTCCTTAGCTAATTTCATGTACAACGATTTATGACCCATATCACAAAGCTTTAAGGCCAAACGGTAACCGTAATCCTGATGTTCAGTAGTAATATGTTTTTTCCTTTTCAATAAGCCTTCTTTAAGTTCTTCACGCTTTTGGGATATCAGATCCTGTATTGAATCCATACTACTTAAGCAAGCTAAATTTCTTAGTCAAAGCATCTAGTTCAATTTTAGTTCCAAACATACCTACACCTAAAAGGTCTACATCAGCCAGATTCTGACTTTCTACACTTTTCTGCAACTTATTATCATCCGTATAATCAATCATCTCTTGAATATACGCCAGATGTTTTAATCTCTTCTCTCTGACCTGGTCAAGCAATTTATGTAGTTGTGACTGTTTTGCCGTCAAAACGACAATCGCATACTGTGAATTAGCATTAATTAACGCATCTTTTAATTTGAATTGCTTTCGAGTAAAGAATTGGTCATGTTCAATATGGTTTCCTAAATACCCACTGATGTGACCAACTGTGTTAGCGAGTTGCCACCCCCTGAGTTTTTCATCAATGACAACAACAATCTTGCGAGTTGAATCCTGAATTCGGTTATCGTCCAATACTCCTTCATCAATATATTTCATAATGTCGGAATATATTTTCTGTGTGTTTGTATCAACTTCACTCTTAAGTTGTGGAAACGGAACTCCCTCCCTTGCTGTTACATCTTCAAAGTACCAGAAGACTCTTTCAGAAATACCCAAGCCTAACGCAGGTGGCATGCCCCACTCCAACATTTCTACAAAATCTATATCCATCATTTGTGCCTCTTCATCTCCCCCCCCTCTAATTTCTTGTTGCTCTACAAACCTCTCTAATTGATCGACCGGATCGTTCAATTCTGAGAAGGCATTAGCCAACTCGCTTCCAGCAATTAGTAAGAAAAATCGATCTGTATACAAAGGATTTTCCGTATTTGACTTAGCAAGCGGAGAAAGAAACTTTGGCACATTTGTAATGAATGCTGGGCCTCCAATATCTTTACGAATAAGCTTCCAAAGATTATCGATCGCCCTATTGCGATTCACTCCACTACCTAAATCCAAACCATTTTCACGCAAAATCTTGCGTAGATTTTCAATCGGTTCTGAATATACATCGATTCCGAATCGATCGCTAATGATTTCCGGATAACTAATTACCTCCCATTCCTTACTCAAGTCTACCTCAAAACCTTTAACATTAAACTTCAACTTTCCATAAACTTTTTCCATTACGAATCGGAACATTTCTTTGGTGAATTTCATTCCGTCTTCCATATCTGCATATGCCCAGTAAAATTCCATGGCGACATGCTCGGGTAGATGTTCATCACTAAAGCCTTCATTTCGGAATCTTGCTCCAATGTCATAAACTTTTTCAAAGCCCGCACCTAGGAGTCTTTTAAGAGGGAGTTCATGCGAAATCCGTAAGTAGAAATCCTGATCCAATGCATCGTAGTGAGTAACAAAAGGTTTAGCATCAGCTCCACCTGTCACATGTTCAAGTACAGGGATATTAACTTCCCAAAAGCCATTCTTGTTCATGAATTCCCTAAATGCTGTCCAGAATTGAGATCTTCTTTTAAATCGCTCACGCACATCCGGATTCATCGTCATATCCAAATATCTGCGTCGATACCTCATCTCTTTATCAGCAATCCCATGCCACTTCTCAGGCAAAGGCCTAATTGCTTTGGTGAGAATAACAATAGCTTCAACCAAAAGAGAGACTTCTCCTGTATTAGTTTTAGTGACAGTCCCAGTAACTTGGAGGAAATCACCAACATCAATCAGGTCGAAATCCTTCCAACCGATTTTATTCTTACTGGTTTTAACCGGATATACTTCATCTTTCAGATAAAGCTGAATCCTACCACTGTCATCCTGAATATGACCAAAGATGATGTGCCCATGCTCACGCCATGACATAAGGCGGCCAGTAAGGACAACCTTCTGGTCTTTATACTTTTCGTAATCATTTACTACTTCAGAATTAGCTACCTGCTTTTTAGATCCGCTGGGATAAGGGTCAATCTCCATTTCTCGGAGTCGCTTGACCTTCTCAAGTCTCCCTGAACGTTGTCCGATAAGTGAACTTTGTGAGTCTTGCATTGTCGTCAATAATAAAATTAAAAACACCCCTCGTAAATGACAGGGTTACTATCACTTACGAAGGGTGTCATAAACACGGTACCACCTTCAATTTTACTCATTCCCTCTATGTCGTGAGGACGACGTCTGGTTCTACTTTCGCAAGCGATTTCTTCCAGATGCTCAAGGTCTTTAGAATATGAGTTCCATTTCTCTTTTTCACTTAACAGAGTTCACTTCAATGGATTAGCCCTATTCTTTC
This sequence comes from bacterium, assembly GCA_021463465.1. Classification (GTDB taxonomy): domain Bacteria; phylum Patescibacteriota; class Dojkabacteria; order SC72; family SC72; genus JAJTYH01. The sequence goes on along the minus strand of JAJTYH010000003.1, from coordinate 255,839 downwards.
CTTATCATTGCAAGGAGATTATAGCACAAAGTCACACGAGTATTACAAAACATCAGCCGTTTCGTCTTTAAATCCATACCTTATAACAGACTTAACGCCTTTAAAGGTCTTCATATCACCAAAAGTATGGCTATTTTTCTTTTCCTCAAAAAAAGATTTGGGGCTAAAAGATTCATCAACCGTTAAAACATGCAGTAATAGATCCTGATGAAAATCTCGATCATAAACTAATACAACGCCTGGATATAAACGAGAAGTTACAACTAAGTTGTCTTCATAAGAATTTGGCATTTCCTTCTCTGTTGGAACCCACAAGTCAATGCCTTCGAATTCTTCATTGAGATAATCAATATTCTCCTGAAGAGAAGTAGAACTCCCAGGTTCTGCAAGTCTTTCTAGCATCATTGCGCTACTTCGTAACAGACCTTCTAGCACATTATATTGATCATCAGCATCTTGTAATGAGTCAAACTTCCTAAGTAATGCATCCAATCTTTCATCATTGGTATATCTAGCAATTAAGGCTAAAAAACCGTGTTCTTTCAAGATAGTAACTGTGTCCAATACTGCTACATCCTTAACTACATCGGTAAAGCCCAAAAGGGCAGAGATTCCCTCTTTGAAGCTTGATTGATGTGGTCTATTCTGAATTGTCATAGCAATTAGAAAAATTTTATTTATCTATTATACTCCTTGGATCCTATAGTGTATAGACTCGGGGAATAAATGTTTATCACATTTTAGATTGTTGAAACATGTGAGACATGCGCTTTAATGCCGGCAGTTTCATCTAGTCTAAGCTTATTAGAGAGTACAACTGGTATACAGTAACGTTTTGGTTCACCAGTATTCATAGGTTCGAAAAAATCCTTTTCCTCTTCCACTCTTTCGGTTTTATTTCTTAAAACCTGATTTAAATCAAAATCTGGACCTTTTTCTATGATTGTGAGTCCTACTGAACGTAGATAATCAATATTTTCGAAAACCAAAACAAAATCTTGTGTAGAGAAAATTAAAAAATCCCTTGACGGCTCTAAAACATCTTCAGGATTAGGAATATAAATTTCTATTCCTTGATATTTCTCAACTACCTCCTGATAAACTCCTGGTTTAAATGCAGGGCCAGATGTCATTAATCCATTAACTATTTCAAGACTATTTAAAAGAACCTCCTCATATGCCGAATCAATTCCATTGGCATGAGCCTTGTCAGACACATCATTTAATACTTGCTCACAAAATAAATTGTTAACAACTCTTTGCAAAAACCCATGTGTGTTAAGATTCATGACCTTCTTTTCAGCTTCAGAGTACCGCCCCCAAATATAAGCCCATCTTCTTTGGTTTAAATCTATTTGCTGTTTAGTATCTGTATAGTGTCTATAGGTATACATTTTAAAAGGAAAGATAAACTTACTGCACACATATGTGATGTGATTATACCCCTTAGACCTATAATAGTCTAACTAGGTTTTTATCAAAACAACCCCTATCAGTACTGTAATTACTCCCAAAAGTTTAGTAATAACGTTGGATTTTTCATTGAAAATAAAATACCCACCAAGAACAACAACGATTATCTTCACTTGACTTAAAGCTCCGACTAAAGATACTAATCCCCCTAATTCATAACTTTTAATTTGCAAGAAATATGCGGTAACACTGAATGCCCCTGCAATTGCTATAAATTTAATATACTCTTTAGGCACTTTGTGTATCTCATTTATTGATTTAGTGTAGTAAGACCATCCAAGAATAAAAACTGTTGTAATTCCAATATTAACTAAAGTGTACATACCAACAGAAAAGTTTGGACTAACAACTTTGTCAATCATTACTGATAATCCAAAACTAATACTAGATAGGAGTTGAATGATAACCCATTTATTAAAAACTAACTTCTCTTTACGTATAGATGAAAGTAGGATTCCTAATATGATTAACATTATCCCCAACAGCGAATTCCTTGTAACATTCTCTCCCAAAATTATAAAACCACCCAATGTATATGTGATTACAGAGGCTCGACTTAATAAAATCTGCTCTGACACTGGCAGTTCTCTCATGCTTTTAAAAAGTCCCCAGAAGCTAAAGAGTGTCAGAATGCCACTAATTACAAGATAAAACCAGTCACTAGATTGATCAGAAATGCGTATGCCGCCAGTATATAAATCAGAAAAATAAACGGTAATGCAAATAGCCATGTAAAAACATTAAATAAAAGAGATGATAATACGGGGTTATCGACTAAATTTGCGACTTTTTTATTTAAAAGCCCTCCAATTCCGTAAAAAACACCAACAAGAAGAGGAAGAATATACAACATAATGCGGAATTATATGCCACATTCCTCACAAAATCTAGGTTTTAAAAATCGCTCTCATTTTAGTTTGCAACTCATTCCTTTCTTTTTCTGGTAACTCTTGCAAAAAATGCCGCACAAACTTTTCAATTGTTTCTTTGTGAGCACTTTTCTGGCATTCCTCAAATTGTTCTAATCTTAATCCATACTTTTTGTATAAGTTTGAAAGATCTCCAATTGTTTTGGAATTAGCTATATCTAAATCAAACTGGCTTTGCAATTGAGGTTGTACAAGTTCTCGAAAATTCTTAAGTGCAAGCATACTACCAGCTTTCTCAAGTTCAGTTGAAAAATGCACGACTTCTTCAGCAGACAACCCTAATAAGGTTAAAACAATCTTGTATTCTTTATTCATCTAACTTTTCCCCCTCCAGTATCTTCCCCGCCATAACTGGGCCACTTAAAGGATTAAGTGTCATTATATTAATACCAGTATCTACTAAATCTCGGCCAAACTTTTCTCTCAAGTTAATTGGTCCAAATTCTAAAGCTCTTTCCATTAAACTTCCCATTCCAGCGAGAGCGCCTGATATCGTCAATACCATAGCTCCCTGTGCTGCCGTTTCAACCGAAGGTAAAAGATTTATGGCAAACCCTAATCCTAAAATTCTTAATATATCAGGAGACCTATCAATGACTGTCCCAGCACCGACTACAGCTGCACCAACAAAGGTCTCACCGGTTTTCAAAAAAGAACCATATGTTGTGTTTATTGCAAACTTTACATCGTCTTTTACCACTTCCCAAACCTTAGACAGGGCTTTATTTGCAGCCAACGCAAAACGATTAGGCGGCGTAACAGCCTCTGATTCGTTTATTTCTTTTGGAAATAATTCTGACATAATTAACCAGTACAACAAATAAACTCGATTAGTCCAATTTAGCTCTTTTTTTTAAACTAAACAAGTGACACTTCCTTTATCATGGTGATATACTTCCCAATATGCAAGAGAATGATTTGCTCGCAAAAATTACCGCATTAGCTAAACGCAGAGGGATCATATTCCCCAATTCCGAAATCTATGGAGGAGTCGGAGGTTTCTTTGATTACGGACCCGTCGGTGTTGAGATGAAAAACAACCTCAAAAGACTATGGTGGAAGTATATGGTAGACGACCGAGATAACGTTGTAGGTATAGACGGTACTATCATCACTCATCCTAAAGTTTGGGAAGCATCAGGGCATATCAAAAACTTCAACGATCAATTGGTTGAGTGTAAGAAGTGTCACAAAAGATTCAGACCTGACTTGATCGACTTTGCCAAGGAATGCCCTGAGTGTAAAGGTGAACTTACCACTCCTAAAAAGTACAATCTCATGTTCAAGACTGAAATAGGTGTAGTGGAAGGTGAAAAAATGGAAGCATATCTTAAAGCTGAGGCTTGCCAAACTATCTATTTAGATTTCAAAAACGTAGTTGATTCCTCAAGAGTTCAAGTTCCGTTTGGTATTGCACAAATTGGGAAGGCATTTCGTAATGAGATTACCCCAGGCAAACTTTTTTACCGAGCCAGAGAATTCGAACAATGGGATCTCCAGTTCTTCGTTCATCAGTCTGAAATGGAGAAATGGTATGAATACTGGAAAGAAGAGAGAATGAATTTCTTCAAGCATCTCTACCGCAAACATGATAGCTTGAGATTCAGACAACATCCAGAAGATGAATTAGCTTTCTACGCTAAGGTCGCATTTGATATTGAATACAAAACCCCTTGGGGGTGGGCTGAAAATGAAGGGATACACTGGCGTGGAGATTATGATTTAACACAACACTCCAAATTTTCGGGTAAAGACCTGTCTTACACAGACCCTAAGACCAACGAAAAATACCTACCTTGGATTGTTGAAACCTCTGGAGGAGTTGACCGAACCTTCCTCTTCCTACTCTTTGATGCTTACGAAGAAGAGAAGCTCGAAAATGGCGAATCCCGAACTGTACTAAAACTCAACCCTGATGTTGCAGCATACAAGGCCGCTATATTCCCACTCGTTGCAAACAAAAAGGATATTACTGAAAAGGCTCATGAACTCTACACACAAATTAGAAAGAAGTTGAAAGTAGTTTACGATGACAGAGGTAATATAGGAAAACGGTACAGGTATCAAGATGAGATCGGAACCCCTAAATGTATAACCATTGATTACCAGACTTTAGAGGATAATACCGTAACGGTAAGAGATCGAGACACTATGGAACAGGTAAGAGTAAAAATTGAGGAGCTCGAAAATCACTTAACAGCAAATTAATCCTATCGTTTGATAAGTGGTAACCTTTTTCCAATATCAAAACTTCCGTAAGTGTCAAAAAGTTGTGCTGATTCATCGAATTTGCTCTCGTGATATATCGAAAGGATAACGCTTGAGAGTGCATCAACTGCTTGAATCACTTTAGACAAATCCAATTTCATTTTTTTGTTCGAAATCTTGATTGCACCAACTTGTTCAAGGTAATTGAAAACCACAGCAAAACCTCTAGCGTACTCATAAACTGAAGGATCAGTTTCCATTCTTGAAAGCTTATCTAATCCTACAACTAGGAGCATTACTATTATTTCATAATACTCTTTCTCAGAAATCAAACCTTTAAGCATATGATGGGTAGCACTCTTAACTCCCATAAGATAAGCATTAATTTCTCGCACTGCATCCTCATTCCCCTTCAAACGAGCACCAGCATCTGCAAATTTAATCAAGCCTTCCGAAATTTCATGCAAAATTATAATTCTGCTGGCTGCTACCTTCATGCCAGCATTATCAAATACAAAGTTTTGTCCGCTGATTTTCTTAAGGAATGGCATGAAAAGATCTTCGAATTTCTCATCAAGTGAATTTTTATAAACAACAACTCGTGTACCGAATTTCTTGACCAAAGCAGCCTCATTAGGCAAGTTAGTAGACGCAGAACGAGTGCCAGCTTGACGTCCTGAGAACATCACGACATCATCAACCCTCATAAAAATCTTATCTTCGCCAAACTGATGAGAAACGGAAAGGTAAGGTTTGAGTACGGGAAGACTCTTAGCAATCTCAATCATCTTCTCTACTTCTTGCGTATCCTTATCTCGCTTCACTCTTAGGTTAAACTGAAAGGCCTTCTTCAGGCCCATTAATTTGTCTACATATGTCTCAAGCGGTCCCATAAGAATGCCAATTTTGTGATTGTCATTCTTAAGATATTCAAGTAGTGCGGCATCAAAATCGCCTTTTTCCCATGCTCTGTAAATATTTCGAAGGTAGGTTCTAAATCCAAAATCCTTAGATGCTTTTTCAGCATCTTTCAAAAGTCCGATTATCTTTGCAATATCTTCTTTGTACTCTTGAGTATAAGGAATTGTGTAAAGTGAGCCATCATCCCCTCTTCGCACTACTGTGTAGGGTGAAAGGATTTCAGGATCAGTTTCAGCAGCTTGAACTACTTCATCACGTGAAATACCTTCATCATACAAAGTTATTTTCTTTGTTGTTGGGTTTACCTGAACTTCCCAGATATCATGAATCACCTGACCCACCTCTTCCAAAATATCTAACACCTCCATTTCGTCTGGTCTAAGATGAGATGTATTTACTCTAAACTTTTTAATCTTAGCCATGCAATTAATGTTTAATTAATCTTAAGTACCCTAAACTTTTTGTTTACAGCCCCAATGTTCACTTCGACTTCATCACCTACGTTGGCACCTAACAGAGCTTTCCCTACAGGAGATTCATCGGAAATTCTCTTCTTCACAGGATCAGCCTCAAGAGAAGATACAATTGTATATTCTTCTTCAAAACCCTCAAATCCTACTTTCACCTTACAACCTACCTCAACAATTTTGAAATTCTTATTATCCTCAACGACTGAGCAATTAGCCAAAATATCTTTCAATTCAGCAATTCTTTTTTCAAGGAAGTTCTTGTCATCTAAGGCATCAGAGATAGGATCATCTTCGTCGTCCACCATCTGTCCTCGCAACCAGTCGAGTTTATCAGCAATATTCTTCCTACCAACAGTCTCAAGTTGCTTGAGTTCTTTCTCTAATTCATTTTTCTTCTGGGTCGTGATTTTGTATTTCTTACCAAAAATCATAATTCTGTTGATAGAAATTACATGCCTTAATACCCTTAAAACATTTGCAATTAAATCATATTAGAGGCTATTTAGCAATATCGGGTCGGCGTTTTCTTGTTATCTCCTCCGATTTCTTCTTTCGCCATTTCTTGATATTTTCATCATGTCCTGACAGAAGAATCTCGGGTACCTTCATACCTTCAAAATCTGCTGGTCGAGTATACTGCGGATACTCCAAACCTTCTTCAAAAGACTCTTCAGCTAAAGACTCTTGATTGCCCAACACGCCTGGAATAAGGCGAATTAAGCCATCCATTATAACTAGAGCGGGTAGTTCTCCTCCCGAGAGTACAAAATCACCTATTGAAATTTCATAATCGGCCAAGAACTCATGAATTCTTTCATCAAATCCTTCGTAATGACCACAAAGGATAATGTAATGGTCACAATTGTTTGACAGTGACTTCAGTTTTTGCTGAGTCAATTTTTCACCTCTTGGGGTAGTAATTACAACCTTTGTTTCTTTCTTTTTTAGTTCTCTTAGGGCTTTAAAAATAGGTTCAATCTTCATTACCATCCCAGCACCACCACCAAAAGGTGTGTCATCTACACTCTTATGGACATCATCTGTCCAATCTCTTAGATTGTGAACTTTAATTTCCACTAAACCTTTTTCAAAAGCAATCCGGAAAAGTCCTTCTGTAAGGAAGGTTTTAATTTGCTCTGGAAAGATCGTAAGGACGTCTATCTTCATAACTGAGCCCAAGAGTTTCAGATAATTTAAACCAATCAAGATACGTACTAAATATAGTCAATGCCATAGATTCACTATTATTATGCTTCATTCCAGATAATGCTACAACTGCTTGAATAGTTTTCTTTGCAATCACAATAGCTTTGATGACACTATCGCCTTTGCTCAAGGCAACTTTTCTTTTATCTAGAGAGTTAAAGGCTATACCTAGCGCAGGCATAGCAAGAAGGTATTTACTACCTGCACTTAACTCTTCAAGTTCGTCACAAAACTCCAGCAGAGAATTAGAAATAGTGTAAACGTAATCTTTACCGTGAAGCTCACACAACCCTCTCATTACTCCGTGTGCAGTAAGCAGAGACTTTTTAAATGCATCGACAGTATCAAACTCCCAAGCATACTGCAAAGCTTCATCCTCTATTACATCCTCAACTCGAAACTCCCCCTTATTATCGATATATGCTTCAGCATTGGACTTAAACTGAGCGTTATGAATATTAAAGCAGAAATCAACAATTCCGGTAACAAATTTACTCCGTGTCAAACGACGCTCATGATTGAAGAAGTCGAGATCATCAAAATACATAACTTTTACACTTTCTGGGGAGTATCGATAACCTGCCGCCACAGAGAATCGAACTCTGGTTCTATGATTGAGAATCATACGTCCTAACCACTAGACGATGGCGGCATAAACGCGATGATTCTATCACAAATTGACAACCCAAACCATAAGTATTATCATTTGACAGTATTGATTTTTAACTTCCCAAGAAAACATTTTTTGTAAATCAATTTATTAATTTTGACGTCTTAACTATGAGAAAAGATAGATTTTTGGTCACTGCCAAAGGGCTCGAGCAAGCTAAAGCTGAACTTGCAGAAAAGCTGGTTAAAAAAGAAGAGTTAAAGGTCGTTCTAGAGTCTACCCGAGATGCTGGTGATTTAAGAGAGAACGACGGCTTTACTTTGGCTATGGAGGACTTCAAGAACAATGAAGCTGAAATTATGCGCTTGGAAGAACTTATTTCTAAAGCCAAAATTGTAAAGTCCAAAACCAAAGGCAAAGTAGAATTAGGAGACACAGTTGTACTTCAGGACAAAAAAGGTCTTAAAAAGAAAATTACCCTTGTTGGAGCCAATGAATCTAACCCTTTAGAAGGGAAAGTCTCTTATAACTCCCCTCTGGGTGGCGCTATTTTGAACCTATCTGAAGGCGATACTTTTGAATTTGTTACACCTAAAGAGAAAGTTGAGTACAAAATTGCTGAAGTGATTGACTAAGGTGTAATCACCGTTCCTGACTCAAAAACCATTGATAAATCAGCTTTATCGTAAATGTTCTTGCCTCCTGCAACAAAGTATGTGATTCCTTTTTGCGCACAAAATAGTGCCGTTTCAGCGCTGATTGGACTACTCTTATTAGGCTGGTGCGTGCTTTTAGAATTAATCTCAAAGAGCGACATATACTCTCTCCATGTTATTTTCGTAATTAATTTAGCATTTGGATTCTGCTTGGGATCTCCATCAAAAACACCTTCCACATTACTAAGCTTGTAAACCTGTTTGAGTTTGAGTACATCGGCAAATACTGCAGCATCCATATCCGTACTCCAACCTTTTTTAAGCCCTCCAGAAATAACAATCCCGGGCTGATTACTCTCTAAAACTGTAAGCGCTTCTTTGAGGGTTTGAGGGGTGATAATACTCTCATCAGCCAGGTATCCCTTAACTATCTCAGCATTTACCTGTGTAATCTGCATCGCTACATCATGAATATGTTCAGGAGGGATAAGTGATTTTACGTTCTCACCAACCTCTCGAGATAGTTTACCTCCACCTATTACAACGACAAGTTTATCAATTAAAGGCTTATACTTTGCGTGCCACTCTTTCAGCTTCAATAGAAAGGCTTTGTTGGGTGTTACATCGTCATTATAAAGGAGGGATCCACCTATTTTTATGACAAAACTTGCGTTCATAACCCAAGGATAAGAATAATCGCCATTACTGAATACATGACGGGGGGGATATAATCACCAAGCGCCGTAGATCCTGAAAACCTAACGTTCCAAAGCGAGACAACGAGATAATAAAGAACGGAAAGAATTGCAGATAAGGCATAGGGCCCTGCGAAATTAGAGTTGTAATAGACGAAAGTTATTACAACTGCGGAAACTAGCCCAAGCAGAATTGAGTTTATCTCAAATTTATTGTGATGGTAGAGGATGTAGATAAAACAGAAAAGCGTAAAGAAAAACAGGATTAGAGCAAAATACACTTCATCGACTAACACATGACTTAAGACAGAAAGGGTCATGAAGTAGACCACAATTGATACAAAATCTGTGGAAACTCGAGTCATCCGGTGAACTGAATATACCTTCTCATAAGAGGTCCTAACATATAGAAATAAGTAGAAAAAGAGAAATACCGATATTACGGTCACAATTTGATTGAGTGTACTTGAAGGAGAAAACAGAAGAAAAGTAACTACCGCGGTATAAAATAAGAGAGGCAAAAGCACGTAAGAGAATAATCTCTCCCATAAGTTTACGCGCAGCAAAACATCACTATATTGAGATACCCTACGAGCGGAATGAAGCTGATAGGTCGAGAGTAGCCATATATTGATTAATACATACCCAACTAACGCTACAACGGAGAAATAGAAGATATTCACCGAAAAAGACGGCGTTACCAAAAGCTCGAAAATCAAAAAAAGATAAGAACTATATACAAATTCTCGACGGTACTGCTTAATCAGTTCAAACATATGATTCTATCCTTAGTTTATACTACCATTGAAACCATTGACAACCCCTACTAGCAAAAGCAGCCACCAAAATCCTAATGTAAAAATATTCCCTCCATGCTTCATAAGCAATCCTTTCCTCCAATATGTAATTATTTCTATAATTAGAAGTAACAGTATGAACCCTAAAAATACTCCGTTTATTGTACTTTTACTATAAAGGTTATTAACTGCATTCCAAATTGCTCCAAGCGCCGTTGTTTCATTTTCAGTTGTAAAATAGTCAGTCACATCTACCTCATTTGTATTTCCCATTGTATCAGATACAATCAAAGTGACCTTCTCTTTCAATTCTGATCCTGGGATTTCTGCTGTAAATTCACCACTTTCATTAATCACAGCAGACTTATTAAAATCACCTGATACAATATTAATTGTACTATTAGAATCATCTACTTTCCCTGATATCTTCCAATCAAGTCCTTTGGATACTGCTTCAAATCTTTCGAGAACAGGCGATGTACTATCGATTCTGAATACAACACTATCACTTGCTTCTTTCACATTCTTCAATTTGACTGTTACCGTGTGCTTCCCCTCGCTCCAATCTGACTGTTTATCCCATTCCCAATTGGTATCATTACTTTCAAAAGCACCAACAGGTACTCCTTTTTCAGAAATCTCTACGGTATAGGGCGTACTTTTAGATACAGTTCCTTTCAAGTTAACATTTGCATCATTAAGAATTGTATTGTTTTCTGGAGAAGTAATTTTGATACTCAAAGTCTGTCCTGATTCAGTTTGCGAACCATTCACATTCGGTTTAGGACTTGGCACTACAGAGTTAGTCTGATTCCCAAACATTTGTACTACTAGGGTTACCTCGTCACCTAATAACTGCCCATTAACAACAGCAACACCAATATCACGGTAATTACCACTGAGGATGTTATCTCGATGGGTAGGGCTAGCCATCCAGGCCTCTACAACACCTTCAGAGCTTTTAAAGCCCTTCGCTAGATTCTCTCCGGCGTAAATATAAGTATATCCAGCAGCTTTAATAAATTGCCAAGGGGTCTCGCCATTAGGACCAAAGTGATTCCAATACTGTACGCTTAACATATTATTAGCCTTCGCTAATGCTGCTGAAGCTAATTGTGAATTACTTTTGAGCCCAGAGAGTCCATATTTAGTTCTCTCTTTATTGGTCAAACTAATCACATTATTTGGGGTAATACTGCTTGCTTCTACTTGGGAAATCCCAAATACTCCTCCGTACGTGTTAACTAGGAAAATAAACACTGTGTAAACGAGTAAGGCGCTATTTCGAAGCAACAAAGGTTTGTAATGATTTTTGATGTTCGGAACAAACAGCTCAAGCACTTTTCGGCAGTTATATACTTAACTTCCTCCAGTGTAATAGAAAAGGGATAAAGTCGCAATACGAAAGGAAATATGAAAGGGGCCCTGAACAATAAAGACGCGAGTCCTTACAGTCCAGGGCCCCAGTAATACCTCTCTTATACAGAGAAATACCGGCAGCACCTACTTAACAGCCATCTTTAAAGCCTTACCAGCCTTGAATGCTGGGACTTTAGAAGCAGGCAAGTTAATCTTTGAAAGAGTCTTAGGATTGATTCCTACTCTTGCTGCTCTGGTTCGAACTTCGAACTTACCGAAGCCGGTCAAAAGAACGGGATCACCCTTCTTAAGAGATGCGGCAACTGCATCTAACATAGCATCAACTGCCATTGTAGCTTGCTTTTTGGTAAGACCAGCTGCAGAAGCAACTGCTTGTACGACATCCATCTTTAACATAATAGTATCCTCCTTTCTCGTAGTGATAGATGTACTTTCTTGCGTTTTGACGCGAGAAGTTGTCATCTAAGCATAAAATAATGCACTGGCAAGTAGAAGTCAATATTAGGCGGAATTATAGGACTTTATTTATACGACGGATACTTTTCGCTGATTTGGCGCTATCGATTTCTATAAGGACACTATCGAATCGGACAGGGCCTTCTTCTTCGATGTCGTACCTCGGAGAGTATGGGAACATATTTTGCTGGAAGATAATCTCCTTTTTTACCCATAATGACGAATTCATTGGCCCAACCATTCCTGTATCGGTAACATACGCGGAACCTTGTGGTAACAATCTTTCGTCAGCCGTTGGAACATGAGTATGAGTACCCACAACAGCGCTCACTCTACCATCCACGTATAGTCCGAATGATACTTTTTCGGACGTACTTTCAGCGTGAAAATCAATCAAAATACCAGCGTATTTATCATAATCTACACCCTTAAGAAACTCGTCAATCTTACGAAATGGTTCAGTTATAGTACGCTCGTTCATACCCGCCCAACCCATAAGTGAAATTACTAGAAGTTTACCCTTACCACCCAAATCGACCTCACCAAAACCCTTTCCTGGCAAGTCTTCAGGGTAATTTAAAGCTCGAATCACAGGATAATCTCCTGATAATAAATCCACATGGTCGGGACGACGCCAGATATGGTTGCCAGCAGTCATAAAATCCACCCCGGCTCCCATAAGCTCATTGACAGTTTCTACGGTGGCTCCACGGCCGTGGGCAGAGTTCTCAACGTTAGTAATGACTACGTCTATTTTCTCTTTCCGTACCAGATCGTGTACAGCTGAAGTTACAGCCACTCTACCTGGTTTGCCACACACATCACCTATAAATAGGACTTTTATCATATTATTTTGCTAATTCTGTAGCTCTAAACTCACGAATTACTGAGATCTCAATATTACCTGGGTAGTTCTGAGTCTTCTCAATATTCTCAGCAATCTTTTTAGCCATGACTTTTGCTTCATCATCGGAAATAGCTATTGGATCAACAATTACACGTACCTCTCTACCAGCTCTAATAGCAAATACTTCATTAATCCTCTCTCCACCAACTTCTTTAGCTGCATTCTCAATTCCCTCAATTCGCTTTACATACTGCTCGTAACTATCTTTTCGAGCACCTGGTCTGGCACCAGAAATTGCGTCTGCAACAGCTACAATAATGGCTTCCACACTTGTTGGAGTAATGTCACCGTGATGTGATTCAATGGCATTGACCAATTTCTCATCCAATCCATATTTACGAGCAATCTGCCCTGAAATGTGATGGTGAGGAATATCTAATTTATGTGTGAGTACCTTACCCACATCATGAAGGAGACACGCCTTTTTAACCAAGGCGACATCAGCCTTAAGTTCGGCTGCCAAAGCTGCACCTATTCTCATCATTTCAATAGTATGACCCATTAATGACTGACCGTAACTGGTCCTATACTTCATCTTACCTACAAGTTTTAAAAGACCCATATCCATACCTGGCCAATCTGACTCATCTGCCAGAATTTCACCATTTTTCTTAATCTCAATGGCTACTTCGTTTTTAGCTTTCTGAATTACCTCTTCAATGAATCCTGGATGAATCCTTCCATCCCCCATCAATTTAAGGAGTGCTACACGCGCAATTTCTCTTCGAAGAGGGTCGAAGGAGGAAAGTCCAATAGTATTTGGGGATTCATCAACAATAACGTCTACACCAGTGGCCTTTTCGAATGCGCGAATATTTCGCCCCTCTTTACCAATAATTCTACCTTTGACTTTCTCATCTTCGACCTTAACCGAAGTTGTTGTTGTTTCACCCACATAATCAGTGGCAACACGTTGCATTGTTTCGACAAGAATGTTTTTTGCTCTGTCTTCTGCTTGTTCTTCTGCACTCTTCTCAGCCTTACGGATTAAGGTAGCTTCGTAATTCTTCATATCTTCCTCTACCTCTTCCATCAACTTCTTCTTAGCTTCATCTTTGGTCAACCCCGAAATCTTTTCCAACTGCTCCTTAAGCTTAGTTCGTGAGGTTTCTATACCTTTTTGCATACCTTTAAGCTCATCTTTACCTTTCTCTAGCTCTTCCGCCTTATTATCTAAAAGCCGAGATCTCTCATTAATCTTCTTCTCGCGCTGAACAAGTAAATCTTCTTGCTCAACCATTTCACGACGCACCTGTCGAGCACGGTTATCAGCATCTTCTTTAATCTTAGCGACCTCAGCATCTGCCTCAGCCATCTTTGATGCCATTCGTTCATTGGCAGCTTTCAGGACAACGTCCTCAGGAAGGTCTGAGACTGACACCCATCTTTTACCGTATTTAAGAAAGGCAAAGACTCCTGCTCCTGCAGCAACCGCAGACATCAATACATAAAGTATTTCCATACTTCTAAAGCACTTAAATTACATACACCGGGTAAAAATATACTTTAAGGAGAAAAAGTAAATATCACAAAAATCAAAGGCTAATTACCTTCTGATAACGTTGGGATATTTGTGTAGCATGTACGAACTTTTCTCATTAGATTTAAAATGTTTTGCAAGTATTTCTATATATTTCTAACCAGCTAACTTCTAACATATTCATTATATTAGAATGCATTGATGATATCACTTCACTCTTGAAACTGCAATTAAGAATTACCTCCTAATGAGGTCATTAATCTTTGATAGAAGCGTAAGTTGTGAATAGTTGCTAAGGTCATTCCTGTCATTTCGCCGTTACGAAGTAGATGGTGAATATATGCTCTACTATAATTAACACATGCTTCGCAATCACATCCTTTTTCAATCGGTAGCAAATCCTTAGCAAAGCGTGAGCGTGTAATCCGCAAAATTCCATCAGGTTCAGTTGCACAGTACAATGTACCATGCCTAGCATTGCGTGTAGGGATAACTGTATCAAAAACATTCCAGCCCATTTCTCTATTTGCAAACTCGATATCTTGTGGACGCCCTACACCCATAGCATAAAGGAATTTACCTTTAGGAACCATCTCTGCAATAACTTTCATTTCAGGCAAGGCTAATTCTCCTTTATTATCAACGACATACCCTCCAACTCCACCATAGTTGTATCCATCAAAACCTATCTTAATCAACTCTTTCATACAAAACTCTCTTAACTCAGGAAATCTTGCCCCTTGCACAACGCAAGAAAGCAATTTCCCCTTCTTATCCAGTCCCAGCTTTAAAAAGTGTCGCTTAGCTTTGTCTGCCCAATCTAATGTCCACTCAACAGCTATCTCTGCCTCTTTTTTTGAGACATTTGAGTCTCTGCAATCATCGAGGACTACCATAACATCGGTATCTAACATCATTTGAACTTCAATTGACTTTTCGGGTGTAAGTTCATGTTTTCTACCGTCTTTAGGCGATTTGAATACCGCACCAAACTTCGTAATCTTTCCTTGCCACTTTTTACTATGAAGTAACGAAAATACCTGATATCCTCCGGAATCACTTAAGGCCGTACCCTCATAGTTCATTAGCTTCTTTATACCCCCAAGTTCTGCAACCCTCTCCGGACCAGGAGAAAGCAATAGGTGAAGCGTATTTACCACTATATGGTCAGTACCCGTGGCCTTAAGTTGAGCAGTAGTAAGCGCGCGGACCGCACCACGTGTAGCATCAGGCATAAATATCGGTTTTGTTCCAAACCCTAAACTATTCATAATTAATCAAACTCACTCAACCATTGTAATTTAGTATATGCAAACCATTTACTCCATCTCTTACGTCTCAGAAATTGGTTCCATCTGGCTGTTCTCACATCCAACCCAAGTGTCTCAATATATTTTTGGTCCGAGACCGATTTTATCACCGATGATATATCCAAACCCATAACGGTGAGCATATGAGTGAGATAAATCATAACATCTGCGACTTCGAAAGCACAGAATAACTTCCAAGGACTATCCTCCCGTAAATCACTTTCAAGGAGGACTCTCGCCTCCCCAAACTCCTTCAACTCCTCAACCATTCCTTCAAAACATAGTTCCTCTAAAGAAAAGTCCCTTCCCATTCTTATCAGAAACTCCTGCTGGACAAGATGGAAAGCCTTCAAAGTTGCCCTGTTGAAAGGAAAAGTTGGTCGGCTATTTGAATCAATCAGATCCAATATATGACGATATTCATTTTTCTTTTCCATGTGAATGTCGTTACTTTTGTTTGCTTTTCGGAACTCTTTCCAAATTTCAGGTGCAACTTGCGCCTTCAAATTAGCCATGTCCTCCATTCCCGCCATCAAAATCAAGTATTTATCTACATTTGCTAAATACTTTGCATACAGCAAATCATGTGGACTAACAATTCCGAAATTCCAAACCAAAATCCGTATAGCAAGTAAAAGACTCACTCCTATCTGTTCTCCTATTGCATCGGCGTTACCCTCTTTAACTTTTTCTTCCAGAAGAACTATCTCGCGGAGGAAAGTTTCGCAATTCTCATGGAAGTCGGAATCAGTAACTTCCCCAACTCTCCAGTAGTTATCAAACTTTGTGGCACGATATATCAATTCACCGAAAGACATATCGTCTGGAACTTTCGATTCACGCAAGTCAATTAGTTGGCCACGAACAGCTGCCAAGTCATTAACAATACTTTCAGGAGTTGAGATCTCCAAAATCGTTTACTACCTTAACAAATAAGTATGTCAAGCAGTATTTAGTAAAGTTTACTTTAGTAAACCTCGATTTTCTAGTAAAGTCCTCTTTACTAGATTATAAAACCTTATCAGACATATACTTATGGCGAAAACTGCTCTTTTAAAAGATTGCAAACATGTCAAAACAGCCAACAAACTACTGGGACATTATTTTCGAGCAGTATGTTGACAGCGTCAAACAAGATAAGACGTCAATATTTGCTTACGAAAAGAACGTGAATACCCCATCAATACTTAGTCTTTGCCCCAATGGTATTTCCAATGCATTGGATCTAGGTTGTGGTGACGGTCGCTTTACTAACGATCTAGCCAATATTTACCCTAATGTCATGGGCATAGACAATTCCAACAAGATGCTCAGGTACGCCAGAAAAACCTATCCAAATGCTACTTTTGTAAAACACAATCTTGAGGATACTTTTCCACAGTTTAGTGGAACATTTGAATTAATTACCGCAAAACTTACTCTGATGTACATCAAAGACTTAGATAAATTAATTCGGCAATGTTTTAACATTATAAGTCCAAAGGGCAATTTTATTGTTTCAGTAACACATCCAGCTAAGTGGCTGACTGAAAAACATCAAGGTCTTTTAAAATTCCAACAATATAAAGGTTACCTCTCCGAAATCACAATTGAAGGTAACATTGCTCATAACGATAATCTTACAGTTCCGTTCATTAATCGTACTTTTCAAACCTACGTCAATTCTTTTACAAAACACGGCTTTACATTAAAGGCTATACTCGAGACAGGGGTTCCGGATGCCTTTGTGATAAAATATCCTCAATTTATCAATTCACAGACAACTCCTTACAGACTTAATATGAACTTTATAAAACCATAAAAGAATTCCATCAATTCCAACTCAAAATTCTACAGAAACTGCTCTATTCAGAAGGCTTGAAATTTTCACAGATGAAACCCGTTGATATGGAAGGAAGCCAATTCACTTTTCATTTAGACCAATTAGCTAAAGCTGGTTATGTCCTTAAGGTCGAAGGGAAATATGTACTGACAGAATCAGGCAAGGAGCTTGCCAATCGGATGGATTTAGGAGATACATCAATAGAACAGCAAGCCAAAGTTTCGGTTCTAATGACATGCCAACGAGAAAACAACGGAGAAACTGAGTACCTGCTTTATACTCGTTTGAAGTCGCCTTTTTATAGCTACCAAGGTTTTCCTACGGGCAAAGTGAAAATAGGTGAAAGTATTTTAGAAGCAGCTAAACGTGAGCTTCAAGAGGAAACTGGTTTAGTAGGTGAGCCAGAACTTTTCAGCATCCGACATTACCGCGTTTATAACAATGAGAAAAAGTTATTGGAAGATAAAATATTTTTTGTTTGTAGATTCATTAACCCATGGGGTGAGTTGGTCGAAAACCAAGAAGGAACCTATAAATGGGTAAAGCAACAAGATATTTGGGATTACCTCAAAAAGCCCATACAAGAAGTTAAAGACATTCTTCAAATCTTTGACCAAAAAGAGCTCTCCTTTTCGGAAAGCGAATACTCCACTGAAGATTTCTAAGAACATTGTGCTAAAATACTCAGATGGAACCAATAAAAGTCTTGTATATAGGTACCAATTGGGAATCTCTTGAAACTTTAAAAGTCTTAGATGAAGACAAGCGTTTCAAGATCATTGCTGTAATCACCCAACCAGACAGACCTGTTGGTAGAAAACTAGTCCTAACCCCAACCCCAGTTAAACAGTACGCGTTGGAAAAGGATATAGAAGTATTCATGACAGATAACAATGTCAAGAGATATCAAGAAGCTTTGGACCATTTTCAGCCTGAACTCATTGTTTGCAAGGCCTTTGGTGAAATCATTCCTGGTTTCTTTCTGGAATATCCCAAATACAAGAGCATCAATATTCATTTCTCAATCCTGCCCAAATATAGAGGCGCTGTGCCTATTCAAGCAGCTATTCTCAACGGTGAAAAAGAAACTGGCGTAACTTTCCAAAAAATGTCAGAAAAATTTGATCGAGGGCAAATCTTAAAGATAATAAAGGAAGAAATTCGGCCTGATGATACGAACGAATCACTTAGAAAGAGGCTAGTAGAGATTAGTGCTAAAGCTTTACCCAATATTTTATTTGATTGGGTAAACGGCAAGGTTAAAGCCTATGACCAAGATGAGTCTCAAGCAACATACTGTTATGAACGGGACCTAAAGAAAGAAAAAGCCGAAATCAAATGGGGAGAAATGACTGCGGAGTATATTGAACGAATGGTTAGAGCTTATATTCCTTGGCCGGTAGCTTGGTTTATGTTCGAGGGAAAAAGAACGAAACTTCTCAAATCCTGTATCTCTGAATTATCTTTCGTGGACAATCAACCTTACAAAGTCATCAATAAGAAACTAATCTTCAAAACCAAAGAAGGTTTTCTTGAGTTGCTGGAGTTACAATTGGAGGGCAAAAGTCCTGTACTTGTAAAAGACTTAGTTAACAGTTTAAAATAAATTCTTAATTATGGAAGACAGTTTTAATAAAATATTTGATGGTGCAAAAACAGTTATCTGCGTCTTTGCACATCCGGATGATACTGAATTATATGCAGGTGGCACAATAGCAAGACTTATCCAGGCTGGTATAAAAGTCGTCAGTGTCAAAATGACATTGGGTAACAAAGGCTCTAGAGATGAGCTAATACCTGAAGATCAATTAAGACATTTGCGAAAAGACGAAGACTTAGCCTCAATGAAAGTATTAGGCGTTTCAGAAAATAATTCTATTTACCTAGATTTGGGCGATGGTTCTGTTGAATACACGGTTGATAATATTAGTAAATTGGCCAGAATTTTTAGAAAATACCAACCTGATGTATTAGTAACTCACAATCCGGAAGACAAAATAATAAGGTTTGAACAAGGGATTAATTGGGTAAATCACCGTGACCATCAAAACACTGGACTATTAGCGATTGATGCTGCATATCCATATTCAAGGGATAGAAATTTCTTCCCTGAGCAACTAAATAATGTTGTCAAACCTGCAAAATGTACAAAGCTTTTATTAGTTGATTATTACAATCACCTGGATACATTAGGCATAGAGGTAACGGACTTCTTGGAAACCAGAATACAGGCACACGCAAAACATTCTTCTCAATATTCAGTAGAACAAGCAACTGACTCAGCAAACTTTTTTACGGATTTTTTGAAAAACGGAAAAAAGTACGAGAGGTTTCGATATATTGAAGTTGACTAAATGTAAGCATCCCATAAGCCGAATTCTGTTTTATGCAGCTATCTGTCTAAGCGATACTTGTTGTATCTTGCTTCAAATAGGGGTTGCAATGCATCAAATATCGCTATTTGACCGGTAGTCTCTTACACTACCTTTTCACCCTTACTATCTTGCGATAGCGGTATACTTTCTGTTGCCCTTTTATCCGTGAGATTACTCCCACCCTGCTCGCACAGGTACTTACTTCGTTAATACGAAGCCGAAATGAAGTCCGGACTTTCCTCTGCTACATAAATTGTAACAGCAACTGCATAGGATACTTACACTCTAATTATACTTTACCTATAACGATTACGCCACTTTTGCCACAAAGCAGTTCTCCTTGAGGCCTCAGAAAACTCCCTTACGACAGTAAATATTTCTTCTTCTGCGGCAATCTGAATATGAGTAAGCCTCTCGTTATGTTTATATACTTCCGTGAACCCACCTTGACATATGTAGAAAAAGTTCCCTTTTCCTAGCATCGAAAAGCTCTGAGTTAGCGCCAACGCATCACTAAATACATCCTCCTTTAATACCTGTAAATATCCTGATCGATTTTTTAGGTGACCAAGAAAAGCGTTAAAATTTGTAACCTCACCTTTCAATACTGGATTATTTTCGAATGAAACAGGTTTTTCTCGGAAGTAGTCAATAACAAACAATGAATCTTCTTCCTCTACCCCAGTATAAACAACACCTTCAAGCACTCTTTGATTAGGTATTAAAAAACCGTTGCTAATAGACCCTGAAAATCTTTCCGCCAGTTCTACATCTCTGAGGTCTTTATTTATCCCGTAAACATAATTAAACATAGCTTGCTTGGATTATATAGGATAACCAGCAATTGAAGAAGTAAAGGAATGAATCAAAACGAAACCGCCACAAGTGTGGCGGTAACAAGTTAAATTCAGTTGAAGCTGAGGTTTACTTCTCTTTCTTCACCATCTTGAAGATCCAGTAAGGTACAAGTACCACTGGTGAGAATATCAAAACCCAGATTGCAAGGGTCAATAACGTTTTGCCAAATCCTACAAGCGCCGTGAAAGCCTCTACAACGACTCCAAATGGTCTCCAGCCGTCTCCAGTAACATCTAAGGCCTCGCTAGCCTTGGTCATAGATACAGAGATGTAGGACATATCAGACTGATTATCATAGAATTTCATTTGAGATTCATACATCTCGATATTTTGTCTTACAACTGCAAGCTCTCTTTGAACGGCAAGAATATCGTCTACTTTTGTGGCTTTATCCAAAAGTTCAAGATACTGCTTCTCCAGAGCCTTCTGAGTCTTAAGTCTTGCCTGAAGATCCATATAGGTCTCAGAAATATCATCTGAATTCTCAGAAACTCCTTCTACCTCTACTCCTAACGCCTTAATCTTGCCGAGCATCTCATCAAACTTATCTGAAGGTACACGTACACTCAAAATCACTCGTCTATTGTTGTCAGTAGCTGTATCGGAGAGATTCTGTACAAAACCACTGACTGCTTTAACCTGTTCTTTAATCATAGTAACTGTGGAATCAAAATCAGCAACAGTCATACTCATACTCGCACTTTTCACTATTTTTGAACCATCACCACCATTGGTCACAAGTCCAGGTTCAATAGCCATATCCTTCCCCGTGTTTCCTCTGCCACCACCGACATAATCCATATCAGGTGAAGGTGCCATTGAAGGAGACTCTGATACCATACCATCCTCACCTTTTCCACCAATCCAGGTATCAACACTCGATTGAGCTGAAAAGTAGAGCATTTGGCATACATACACCAAACCGCCAAGAAAGATTAGCCCAACGGCCAGAACCATTACTACTGACAAAGGATTTTTCTTAAGTTCCATATTAGACACTAAAAAATTAGCACGTAAATAATATGGCACAAAAATGAAAGTAAAACAAACGGGTTATCGCTTTGAGAACTGTGACTTCTTTCGAGCTTTTACTTGGTGGTACTTCTTTCGTTCCACCATTCTAGGATCTCTTGTGATATACCCAGCTTTTCGTAGGTCAGGCTTAAGGGTCTCATCCATTTTTACTAACGCTCTTCCCAAACCGTGAGCTACAGCTCCGACTTGACCAGTAGTTCCACCACCTGAAACTTTAGCAGTGAAATATACTTTACCATCGAGGCCTGCAACTGAAATTGGCTTAACCGCGTCATTACCTAATGATTTATCACCAAAATACTCATCAAAAGCCTTACCATTAATTGTAGACATTGACTTGCCAGAGTATACTCTGACCCGTGCGGATGTAGTTTTTCTTCGTCCTATTCCTTCAAAATACTTCACAATTATGACTTGGTTAAGTTAACTGCCACAGGGTTTTGGGCCTGGTGTTTATGATTTTCATCTTTGTAAACAAACAGTCGAGCAATCATTCCTGCTCTTAACTTGTTACTTGGCAACATTCGCTTTACTGCAAGAGTAATAGGTTTACGTGCATCACGTTTCATCACCTCATCAAATCTCAATTCCTTAAATCCTCCAGGATATCCTGAGTGAGAATAGTACATCTTTTTGAATTCCTTACCTCTAGTCAACTTTATCTTCTCACTATTAATAACGACTACATAATCACCATTGTCTAAGTTAGGCACCATACTTACTTTACTCTTACCGATAAGCAAGGAAGCAATTCTAGTAGCTAAACGGCCTAAAACTTGGTCCTTAGCATCAATTAAATGCCAATCTCGTTTTACATCTTCAGTTTTTGTCCAACGTGTTTTTATCATAGTATTAAAGTCCTGATCTACTTGTTGCCCTCTGTTTAGGTGTAACTACATTACGCACATTCTTTCCTACATTCTTAACTATATCCGCAACTCTATTCTCTGACTTTTTAGTCTCAGTTTTCTCTTTCTTATCATCAGCTTTCTTTTCAGCTTTCTTGGCCTCTTTCTTCACATTATACCCTACTAAGGTAACTCTGCTGGTCTGAGCCATATCTCCATCTCTAAAACCGATTTTCAAAACCTTGATCTTGGCCTCATTTTCATTTAAGTACTTCACAACTTTCTCTACCAATTCTCTTGTACCCAAGGTTACAGAAACGCTTCTCAGATTATTGATGCCTCCAACTTTCAATGTAGCGAGGACTCTGAGAGCTTCTTGCCTTAAAGCCTTAGCCTTCACAGTGGTAGTAGTCAAATAACCTGTGGTAAAAAGAGATCTCAGAAGATTCCTCACCAAAGCTCTTTTATGAGATGCCTTGCGTCCTAATTTTAGTTTCTTCTGTCCTTTAACCATGATTATTCTTTAATTTCAATTCCATACTGTGACATTAATTCAACCACTTCATTAAGCGACTTGCTCCCGAAACCTGGAAGTTCCAAAAGGTCTGCTTTCTTAATATTTGCTAAATCATTAACAGTTTGAAACCCACCTGCCAAAAGACCTGATTTAGATCGCTTGGAAATAGGTAAGTCTTCAATTCTCCAACTTCCGACCTCATCACTTACGCTTCCGTTCTCAGATGGCTGCTCAGGCATCGCATTTGCACTAGCGACCATCTCTTCGACTTCTTTCTTAGAGATTCCGAGTGCCACAATTACTTTACCAAGAAATTCTTGTATAATCTTGGCTGATTCAATCAGAGCCACTTTAGGAGCAATACTTCCATCGGTTGTAATGTTTACGAGAACGGAATCAAGGTTAGTTTCCTTACCCTTACGAGCATCACTTACATCAAAGCTAACGTTTCGGATTGGAGAGAAGTCTGCATCAAGCATAATCTTTCCCATCTCACTCCTGTCATCATTCTTAGCTTCTCTGTAACCAACACCTTTTTCAACAGTGATTTCCATATTGAATTCTGCTTTTTCAGCTGTTACGGTGGCAATATGTACATCAGGGGTGGTAACTTCCACACCATTAGCCATTGCAATATCGCTGGCCTTAACTTCCTTCTTGCCTTTAACTTTAAGTGTTAAAGTCTGAGGCTCATCTGATGCCATTCTAAACTTAACTTGCTTAAGGTTAAGGATTATCTCGACAACATCTTCTTTAATGCCTTCAAGGGTTGAATATTCATGATCTACACCTTTAAGCTTGATAGCGGTAACTGCGCTTCCAGGAATGCTTGAGAGCAATACTCTGCGAATCGAGTTCGCCAAGGTGTTACCGTATCCTTTAGGGATAGGGGAAACTTCATAAGTTCCCATCACTTCATTCTCATTAATAGTTTTTACCGCAATTTCAGTAAACTTTAACATTTATGGTTTAATTAAAATTATCTAGAATAGAACTCAATTATTAAGTTCTCCTTAATACCTTCATCTATTTGATCACGCTCAGGCTGACCGACAATTTTCCCTTTCGATCCATCTTTCTCTAACCACATAGGGGTTTTAAGCAAAACCTCTGATGGCGCAAGATTGTTATCTTTCAATTCAACCATATCTCCTACTTTAGTTGTGTAAGAAGGGATACTCATCTTTTTGCCATTAACCTTAACATGTCCGTGTGTAACATATTGACGACCAGCATTCTTTGAAGCAGCCATTCCCAAAAGGTACAAAACATTATCAAGTCTCATCTCAAGCATTCGCAAAAGTACTAAACCTCGATCCAAATTCTTCAATTTACCAATTCGAGTAGCCTCATTAACCAAATTCCTGAACTGTTTTTCACGTAAACCATAAAGTCTCTTTACTTTTTGCTTTTCACGGAGCTGAAGTCCAAAGTTAGAAAGTCTTACGCGCTTAGCATTACCATGCTGTCCTGGTGCATAAGGCTTTCTTACGGTTCCAGCTTTCTGAGAAAAAGATCTACTGCCCTTCAAAAAGAGGTTTACTCCTTCTCGTCTGCTTAGTCTTTCTTTTGGTCCTGTATGTCTACCCATTTATATAAATTTCAAATTACTTTCTTGGCGCTTTTCTTGGCCTGCAACCGTTATGAGGAAGTGGGGTTCTATCAATTAAGAGCGTTACCCTGATTCCTGCAGAATCAAGACCCTTGATGGCGGCATTTCTACCAGCACCAGGTCCTTTCAAAAAAGCTTTAACTTCTTTTACTCCATATTTCTTTACAGCAATATCACCTGCATACATAGCGGCTTTCGTAGCTGCAAAAGCAGTACTCCGTCTAGCTCCTTTAAAACCAACATTGGCAGGACTTCCCTGCACAAGTACTTTACCCTCTTCATCTGAAATCGTAATAATTGTGTTGTTAAAAGTAGACTGCACGCTGACAATACCGTTAGGCACTGTTCGCTTAGTTGTTTTTTTAACTTTCTTGGTTTCCATAATAGCTTCCTAACTTTAAGTTTTCTCAAGTTTACGTTTAAGCCCTCCAACTGGCTGTGCTCTACCTTTTCTGGTATGTGCGTTATGTCTGGTCCTCTGACCTCTTACTGGCAAACCCACTTTATGTCTTTGACCTCTGTAAGATTTAATATCTTTCAGCCTCTTAATATCACGAAATATTCTTTGTCTGAGCTCACCTTCAACTTGAAAATGACTCTCAATATATTTTCTCAATTCATCAAGCTTGCTCTCACCTAACTCCTTAAGTTTAGTTGCATCCTCAATATTCAAGGCAGCAATAATCTTTTTCGCTGTAACCTGACCGATACCGTAAACTCGAGTGAGTGCCACCCATACTCGCTTTTGATCTGGTATTTCAACTCCTGCGACTCTTGCCATTAAGCTTGCTATTTAAATATATTAACCTTGTCTCTGTTTATGCTTAGGATTCTTCTTGCAATATACATAAACTCTCCCTTTACGTCTTACGGTATAACAGCCCGAGCACCTGATTTTTACCGAAGCCTGTACTTTCATCTTACTTATTTCTGTATGTTATTCGTCCAATTTTGGTATCGTACGGGGATATTTCAAGTTTTACCTTATCCCCCACTAACAACCAAATATAATTCATACGCATCTTCCCAGATAGATATCCCAGAATCTCGTGCTTCTGGCCGTTAATATCAATTTCTACTAAAAATCGCGTATCTGGCAAACACTCCTTAATCACTCCTTCAACCACAATTACATTCTTGTCTTTTTGTGACATAAAGCCATTTTCTCACTGTGATATAAAATCCTTCGGATTATATCAAAGTGAACGCCCTCTTGCAATTACCAACGGGTAAGGATCTGAGGCTGCTTTCCAACAACAATTGTGTGTTCAAAAAGTGCTGAAAGCATACCATCTTTAGTCGTACTTGTCCAACCATCGTCCCTCGAAATACGGATATCAGGAGAACCTTCGTTAACAATTGCCTCTATTGCCAGAGTTTGTCCTTCGTATAGCCTTTCTCCCTGCCCTTTAATGCCATAACAAGGAATATACGGCTCTTCATGAAGTGCTGTGCCAATTCCATGACCTGTCATCTCCCGTACTACGGAAAAACCATTGCTTTCGGCAGCATTTTGCATTGCAAAACCCAAATCTCCAACTCTTTTACCAGGTTTCGCCTCTTTTATAGCATCCATGGCAGCTTTCTTCGTTATCTCAAGAAGCTTTTGTGCGTTTGCGGAAATTTTACCCACCCCAACTGTCACCGCACAATCTGAGTATACATCCTGGTACTTAATTCCCATGTCAATGCTCACAATATCACCATCTTTTAAGGTATCTTCATTAGGAATACCGTGAACCACAACATTATTTACTCCTATACACACAGCTTTGGGAAAGTTCTCGTATCCTTTGAAAGCCGGCAGAACACCGTTTTGCTTACAAAGCGTTTCAGCAAGGTCATCAATTTCATCAAGTCTAACACCAATTCCAGCTTTATCTGATAGCTTTTTAAGAATATTTGACAAAATATCTCCAGCAATCCCCATCTTCTCGATTTTCTCTATATCTACGTACTCTTTCATTTCAAGTCCAAGGCTTTAACTACTTCTTGATGGATATTCTCAATACTTCCAGAAGCATCTATTTCTACCAATATTCCTCGACTTTTATATTCGTCTAAGTACGGAGTGATCGTCTTGGCATACTGAGCGAAACGTTCCTTAATTTTCTCAGGCATATCATCTACCCTTACCGCTATTTCACTGCCGCAACTATCGCAAACGCCTTCTACCTTTTCGGGTTTGAATTTAGGGTGGTAAGTAGCTTGGCACTTAGCGCAAATTTTACGACCAGCAAGTCGCTCTAATGCAACTTCCTCAGATAGTACAAAGTGAATAACTAAATCAACTTCTCTGTCAAACGGTTTAAGAGCTTCGTCCAAGAACGGAATTTGCTCCGCATACCTTGCAACTGAAACTAGCACCCAGTCTTTACTGTTATCAAATCTGCTAAACCATTTTCCTACAAGTGCGTAGGTCTCTTCGGGAGTGGGCCATATCCCATTATCCACTTTAGACATAGCCTTTACTGCATCTGGATCACCCTCAGAGCTCATAGTTCGAAACATAGCACCAGTAGCAATTCGTTCAACTGGGAATTTCTCCAACAATTTCTCTACCTGAGTATCCTTACCACTTCCTGCCTGGCCATGGAAAAGAATTGTTTTCATAACAAAAGGGTAATAATTAAAGGTACCGTTTGTAATCTCGGACGACAGCTAGCGATTTAACCTGTCTGCGCATATCCAAAGCTGTACCAACTAAAATTAAGAATCCTGTTCCTGTAATCATGACCGAGGTGAGAAAACCAGTCTCAAGCAAAATATTCGGTAGAACAGAAAGGACGGCAAGAATTAAAGATCCAATAGCTGTAAGTTTAAAAGCAGTAGCAGCAAGATACTTTGAAGTACTCTTACCTGGCCTAATTCCTTGTATGAAAGCCCCGTTCTTCTGCAAATCTTGTGATATCTCATCTGTATCAAATACAACTGTTATGTAGAAAAGCGAGAACAGGATTACAAGTACAAAAGTCCCAATATTCTGAACGTAAGGATTAGCTAACGTCTGAATTACCCAATTAGCCCATCCGTTAACTTGCGAATTAATATCTCTACTTAATAAGAACTGTGCAATAAGCTGAGGGAATGAGAGTAGTGAAATAGCAAAAATCACTGGCATGACTCCTGACTGTGTAAGTTTCAATGGTATGTGGCTATCCAAAGTCCCTCCTGCACGGACTCTTCGTGAATATTGAACTTTAATCCTTCTTTCAGCTTCAGAAATAAGTACAACGAGAAGAATAATACCCATATTCATTAGAATGAACATTAGCTTCTGTGTAGGATCCATAACTCGGAAGTTGTTAATAACATTTCCAGGAATAACGGAGAGAATCCCAAGAAAAATAAGGTAAGAACTACCGCTGCCGATCCCGTCTTCGGATATAAGCTCTCCCAACCACATCATCAAAATCGAACCACCAGTTAAAGTAGCCACCATTGCTGTTAGTTCTAATGTAGACAGCTCTGATACCAAGCCAAAACCTCTCAATGTCGAGTAGATTACAAACGATTGCATTATTGCCAAAGGAATAGTCAGCCACCTTGTATACATACTAATAATCCTTCTGCCTTGCGATCCTTCTTTACGAAGTTCTTTAAGTCTTGGGATTACGGGGGTCAGAAGTTGAAGAGTAACAGAAGCATTAATATAAGGGTTCAAACCAATTGCAATTATAGATGCAGTTTCCAGAACTCCTCCTGAAATTGTTGAGAGTAATTCACCGAAATTACTTCCAGCAAATAATCTTGCAATTGCATCAGACGGGATACCAACCACAGGAATACTTGCCAAAATTCGGAATACTATCAAAATCACAAGGGAGAAAAACACCTTTCTTCTAACCTCTTCAGATTTGAAAAGGTTGGCAATACTATTTAGCAGATTTCTGAACATATCTTTACTTTACCAATCCGCCAGCTTTCGTAAGCTTTTCCATTGCGCTTTCCGAAAGAGGCAATCCAACAATGTTAAGCTTCTTAGTTAATTCGCCACTACTCAAAATCTTTACCAAGTTCACTCTTTTACGCACCAACCCTTTACTCTTTAAAGCCTCCAATGTAACATCTTCGCCTACTTTAAAAGCTTTATCTAAGGTACCCAAGTTAACAGCTTCATGGGCCTCTGCTTTTTTCTTAAATCCAGGATATTTCGGTACACGACTAAAGAAAGGTCTGTTCCCACCTTCAAAAAAGATAGTAGATTTGTGACCAGATCTTGATTTCTGACCTTTCTGTCCACGACCTACGGTGTGACCACCTACGCCGGAACCCACGCCTCTACCAAGTCTTTTACTTGGCATTTTTCTTTTATTTCTTCTTGGTATTCTTTCGAGTTGCATCTCTTCTGGATCTAACTTTAAATTCTCTCTTTTCGGTTTTCTTCTTTGCAGCTTTCTTCATTCGCTCCTGGTCAATTTTCTCTTTGATTCCAATTCGTTCTCTCATCTTACCCATTCGCTCCAAAACTCTACCTTTTCTCAAAAGCAAGAGCGCTTCGTAAACACAGTAGGTGTTAGCAATGATATCACTTGAACCTAACTGCTTGCAGTACACATTCTCAATACCTGCCATCTCAAGTACATTTCTTCCTGCAGCTCCAGCTACAATACCAGTACCTGGTTTTGCAGGTCTGAGCAAGATCTTAGCAGCACCAGTCTTATGTAGAATTTCATGAGGAATAGTATCACCAATCAATTCAATCTTTCGCATTGACGTAGAAGCTCGGCGTTCAGCTTTCTCTGAAGCGGATCGAGTATCAAGTCCTTTACCCATAGATACACCAACTCTACCTTTGCGATCACCTGCAACAATCATCACGCTAAATCGCATGTTCTTTCCACCAGCTCTGACTTTTGCGACTCTACGAATACTGACCACTTTACGGTCATAGCCTCGATTTTCTCTTTTTTCTCTATATCTTTCCATTGCCATGTATTATATCTTAATTCCTTTTTCTCTTAAGGTGTCAGTAAATTTCGCAAGTACCCCATGATACTTGTAACCACTACGATCAAATACTGCCTCGCTCAATTTCTTACTTTTAAGTAGTTTTGCAATCTCTTCAGCAAGCTTAGATGCACCTGCAGTATTCTTTGCACCAGTAGCTCCAAACAAAACTTTTCCCGCAATATCATCTGCGACTCCTGCATGTAAATACTTGTTACTCTTGAATACAAAAACTCTAGGTCGGCTTTCAGTACCACTTAAGATTTTACGTACTCGCTTTTTTCGCCTTTCTCTTGGTGTTACTTTACTCATAATCTTTACTTCTTAGATGTTACTCCTGATTTAGAACTCTTTCTCCGGACATATTCCCCTTCATATCTAATTCCTTTACCCTTGTAAGGTTCAGGTTTCTTGAATTCTCTTACCTTTGCTGCAAATTCTCCAACCTTCTGCTTATCAATTCCTTTAATGAAAATCTTGGTTTCTTCAGGTACTTCAATAGTAATACCCTCGGGAGCTTCAAACTTCACTGGATGATTAAGCCCTAAGTTCATCACTAAAGCTGTACCTTCCATTCGCGCTCGGTAACCTACACCAACTAATTCCAAATTGCGATTAAAACCGTTCTTCACACCTTCAATCGCATTGTCAATCAGCATTCTAAACGTTCCGTGCGAAGCCTTCGTTTTAAGATCTTCCTCAGTTCTCTTCACAGCAACAACCCCCTCTTTGATATCTAAATCGAGCTTCCAAGGAAGAGTTATCTTAAGCTCTCCTTTTGGACCCTTAATTAAGACATCCTTACCCTCAAGTGTGACCTGAACACCTTCTTCAATTTTGATTGGATTAAGTCCTACTCTTGACATAGCAATTACCAAATCTCACATATTAATTCACCGCCAATACCTTGTTTCTTGGCCACTCCTCCACTTAGCATACCCTTAGAGGTACTAACAATGGAGATCCCTCTGCCGTTCATTACTGGTAAAATCTCTTTGGCACCAACATATACTCTCTGACCAGGCTTACTTATTCTGACAAACTTAGTAACCATTGGCTCACCTTCTACATACTTCACAATCACATTAACTACACCATCATTCTCTTCAAAGCCTTCAATCATACCCTCTTCTTTTAAAATTCTAGTAATCTCAAGGACCATTCTAGTCTTAGGTGCCAATATACTATCTTTCTTTCGAACTATTCCGTTTTGCATTCTTGCCAAAAAGTCTGCAACTGTGTCTGTAACCATATATACTTTACTTAAATTACCAAATTGATTTCTTAACTCCAGGAATCTCTCCGTCACTAGCTAATTTCTTTAAACAAATTCTGCAAAGCCCATACATTCTCAAATATCCTCTAGCTCTACCACAATTTTGGCATCTATTATACACTCTCGAAGAGTATTTTGCCTTCTTTTTAAGCTTTACTACTTGTGCTTTTTTAGCTTCTGTCGCCATCTTCTTTGAATGGGAATCCGAATTTAGTTAAAAGTGCTTTCGCATCCTGATCGTTTTTCGCTGTCGTAACAATAATTATCTGCAATGGTCTAATCTTCTGAACTTTATTAGTATCAATCTCAGGAAAGACAGTGTGCTCTTTAATACCCATCGCATAGTTACCTACGCCGTCAAAGGCTTTAGGGTTCAAACCTCTAAAGTCTTTGGTACGAGGTAATACTACATTTATCAATTTGTCTAAGAACTCCCACATTCGATCACCACGAAGGGTTGCCATAACTCCAATTTCCATACCTTCTCTTACTTTAAAAGCTGAGACAGCCTTCTTCGCTTTGGTTATGACAGTTTTTTGACCGACAATACGAGTTAAAATCTCACTTACTTCATCTAGTGCACCTTTATTGGTAGTGGCCTCACCTACACCAGAATTGATAACAATCTTGGAAAAGGTTGGTACCGCCATAACAGTAGAGAAGTTACCCTCTTTCATTAACTCTCCTCTTACTTTTGATTTGTATTCTTCTCTTAATCTAGCACTCATTATTTTTTACTTGTCTTTTTCTTTGGTTTAACTTCTTTCTTTTCAGTTACCTTCTCCACTTTTTCAGCTTTAACAGTTGCTGCAAACTCTTTTCCACACTGTTTACAAACACGAACGTAACCAGCTCCCTTTCTCTGCGTTCCAATTCTCGTAGGTTTCTTACAGTTAGGGCATATCACCATAACCTTAGAAGCTGTCAAAGGCCTCTCTACAATCACAATCTCTGACTTTCGCTTTTTACCATCACCCTTAACATGGCGAGTTACTTTGTTAACACCTGAGACTAATATTTTATCAGTCTTAGGTAAAACAGCTAAAACTTCCCCAGTCTTTCCTGAGTCCTTCCCGTATAATACTTTTATTGTATCTCCTTTTTTGATATTCATTAAAGTACCTCCACCGCTAACGAAACTATCTTGTCATAACCTCTCTCCTTTAACTCTCTAGAGAGCGGACCAAAAATTCTAGTTCCTTTAGGATTTTTGGTCTTGCTATCTAGCAAAACACAAGCATTATCATCAAATCTAATATACGATCCATCTTTTCGCTTGGTTTCCTTAGCTGTACGAACCACAACCGCTCTACTTACCTGATGATTTTTCACAGGTGCATTAGGAATAGCTTCATGTACAGCTACAGTTATCAAATCACCAACTCTTGCCCATCTACGTCGAGAATATCCAGGGATACCAATCAGTTTAGCAACTCTGGCTCCGCTATTATCTGCAACTGTTAGTAAAGTATTTAACTGAACCATAATTAATCAACTACCACCCACCTTACATTTTTAGAGTATGGTCGGCTTTCTTTAATCTTAACTTTATCGCCTTCTTTCAATTCTTTCTCTGTATGAGCAAAGTATGTTTTTCGTTTGGTAATAACCTTTTTGTATCTTGGATGAGCTTGCAAATATTCAATCAAAACCTTTACTGTCTTAACCATCTTATTACTGACTACTACCCCTTCAAGGATTCGGCGATTTGTAACTTTTACCTCTGCTTTACTCTTTTTCATAATTATTTCTTAAAATTCATTTCACGCAAAACGGTTAGCATTCTAGCAATATTTCTTTTTATCTTCAAGCTTTTTTGCGAATCCTTCTCTTTTCCAAGTCGAGTATCCTCAACACTCTGCTTCAAATCCTCATAAAGCTTTACTAATTCTTTTCGGATAGCACTCTCTTCCATTTTTCGTACTGCAGTAGCTTTCATTAGAATCCAGACCGGGTAACGAATTTAGTCATAACAGAGAGCTTTTGAGCTCCAAGTCGCATCGCTTCACGTGCGGTAGGCTCATCAACACCACTAAGTTCAAAAAGTACATTTCCTGGCCTTACAGTAGCGACATACCCTTCAACGCTTCCCTTACCACCAATCATTTTCACGTTGTTAGGTTTCCTTGTAAAGGGTTTATGGGGGAAAATCTTAATCCATACTTTACCTTTTCGTTTCATATGACCGGTTATTGCCCTTCTTGCAGCCTCAATCTCCTTAGCATTAACCCAACCAGAATCCACTGTCTTCAAACCGTATTCACCAAAATCAACACCGTTATTGGATGTAGCCATACCCCTGACTCTGCCTTTCATTCCTTTGGTATATTTTGTTTTCTTAGGTTGCATCATAATTTTTACTTAGTCTCATCTGTATTTTCCTGTGGCTTATATACCCAAACCTTAACGCCGTACAAACCAGCATCAGCGGTTTGAGCGACTTCTAATGCATAATCAATGTTAGCTCGGAGAGTTTGCCTTGGCACGGGACCCGCTCCATCTTTCTGCTTTCTTGCTTGAGAGGCATTATTGATTCGGCCACCAACTTGAATCTTAATTCCGGTTGCTCCAGCCATCATAGCTTTTTCTTTTGCTGCAGCAATAAGAAGTTTTGAAGGCTGCCTTCTTTCGATACCATCCGCAATATTTCTAGCAATAACTCGTGCTGAAATATCAGGTTTTTTAACCTCTTTAATCTTTACTTCAACATCCATCTTGGCTATCTTCTTCAGTTTCTTCTGCAGCTCATCGATACCTGCACCTGCCCGACCAATAGCTACACCAGGTCTTGCAACTAGCGCTTCGATATCAACACGGTTTGAATATTTGTAAATCTTTACACTGTCCAAACCCGACATATTCAAAGCTTTTCTCACAGCATCCTTAAGCTTTAAATCCAAGCCTAACTCACCTGAGAAATCTCTCTTATTGGCATACCAGACTGAAGACCAGCCTTTGTTTACACCAATTCGAATTGCATTTGGATTTATCTTATGACCCATACTACTTAGCTTTTAACTCTAAATTAATGTGCGACCTTCGGGTAATTAACCTGGTAGCCCGACCTCGAGACTCGAAACGAACACCTGGTCGTTTAACACCTTCACCAACTGTCAATTTGGCAATCTTTAACCCTTTAGCTTCAACTCCCAATATCTGCTTTGCGCTGGCTATAGCACTAACCAAAGCCTTTTTCATATGTACAGCGGCTTTCTTATTCAAAAAATTCAAAGTATCAAGTGCTTTCTCTACTTCCATATTTCTGACCAAATCAGCTACAAGCCTAGTTTTGTAAGGGGAAACGGGAATATTCTTGATTTGTATTTTTACTGTTTTATCCATTATTCTTCAAAACGACCACTTCCACCATAAACTTTAGCAATCTTACCCTTCTTAGCGTGACCTAAGAATTTCCGAGTAAGTGAAAATTCTCCCAAACGATGACCAACCATTGATTCCAAAACCAAAACTGGCTCATGTTTTTTCCCATTGTGTACTCCAATTGTCAAACCTACCATCTCAGGGGTAATCATAGAAGCTCTTGCCCAGGTTTTAATCACAGTACGAGCACCACTAGCCTTTGCAGCCAAAACCTTCTTCTGTAATTTCGCGTCTACATATGGTCCTTTTTTAAGTGATCGAGACATTTTCTTTTAGTCTAAATTATTTCTTAGCAAACGGTCTGGTCTTAGTTCGTCTTCGTCTTACAATCATTCTGTCGGTTCGCTTATTCTTTCTGGTTCGGGTTCCGATTCTGTGTCCCCAAATATCTTTCGCTCTACCAATAACGCTTTTACCTTCACCTCCACCATGCGGGTGCTGGGCTGGGTGCATTACCATACCTCTGACTGTTGGTCTCCAACCTTTTAATCGCTTTCTACCTGCTTTACCAAGTTTCACATTCAAGTGATCTTCATTACCGACCTGTCCAATAGTAGCCATCGCATCTGCAAATACCAATCGAATTTCCCCTGAAGGCATTCGAAGCTGAACATATTTTCCACTACCATCAACACCCAAAACCGTAATTGCTTGACCAGCAGATCTTCCTAATTTGGCGCCAGCGCCTGGAGTAATCTCTACGCTGTTAACAACTGTTCCTGACGGAATATTCTTAACTCGCATCGCATTTCCTGGAAGGATATCTACTTTCTCACCCGAAACAACACTATCTCCACCCTTCAAACCTCTGGGGGCAATTATATATCGTTTTTCGCCATCTGCATAGTTAAGAAGAGCTAAAAAGGCGCTTCTGTTAGGGTCATAAAAAAGACCTGCAACCTTAGCAGGGATATCAAATTTGTTACGCTTGAAATCAACCATACGGACTCTTCGTTTAACTCCACTACCGCCTCTATGTCTTACAGTAATTTTACCTTGATTATTTCGACCTGAATTCTGCTTCTTAGCATAAGATAAACCCCTAGGGCCACTTTGCTTCTCTAACATTGACCTATCTGCCAATTTGGTGAATCGGAGTGCAGGTGTTTTTGGTCTAAAAGTCTTTACCATAATTAAATGTTCAAGAATTCATCAATTTTATCTCCTTTTTTCAAAGTCACAACGGCCTTTTTCTGATCCTCTTTTCGATATTTTTTATTCAATCTCCAATCTCTTTTAAGCTTTCCTGGTTTTCGAACTATATTCACGCTCACAACCTTAACTTTGTATCTTTTCTCCACTTCTTTTTCAATTTCAATTCTGGAAGCTTTTACATCCACCAAAAAGACATACTTATTTTGGGAATTAGCCAAAACATATGACTTCTCTGAAATCACAGGTTGTATTAAAAGATTACTTTTCATTTAAAACATTCTTTTCAATTACATCTAAACATTCATTATCAATAACGATTTTCTTCGCTAACACAAGTACAAATACGTTCAAATTCTCAGGTCGAGCGACCGAAATCTTTCCTACATTACGCAGAGCCATCTCAACAACAGGATTGCTAGTGACAACCAAACTTTGCTGTCTCTCACCTAACATACTGGTAAACAACTTTCTAGTCTCTGACATCTCTTTCTTCTCAGCGATTGCCACAAATTCCAAATTTTCTTTTCGTAATCTCTCAGAAAGAATCACGGCAACAGCCAGTTTTCTCATCTTGCGATTAATCTTCCGAGCCCAATTTCTGAGATTAGGCACAAAAGTTACACCACCTTTAGCCCAAAGCGGAGACCGAATAGAACCAGCTCGGGCACGACCAGTTCCCTTTTGCTTCCATGGTTTTCTACCACCACCTCGTACATCTGCACGGGTTTTAGCATGAGCATCGCCCTGACGAGCGTTCGAGCGCATCACATAAAGGACCTGAGCCACCAAGTCGGACTTGTAAGGAACTGACCAAACCTTAGGATTAAGCTCTACATTTACCTCTGACTTAACCTCTTTGGCCTTTTTCACTGTTTTAGTTTTGGTTGTAACTTTTTTCGTAGCCATTACTGCGTAACTATAACTAACGGTTTACCAATGCTTCCAGGAAGCGGACCAGAGACCAAAAGATAATTCTCTACCACTTCAACAATTTCCCTATTTCTTAAAGTCACTCGGTCACCGCCCATTCGTCCTGACATCTTCAAACCTTTTTGAACACGCCCTGGAGTTGTACCAGCACCGATAGAGCCAGGTGATCTCCACTTATTTGACTGACCATGAGTCTTTGGACCACCACTAAATCCCCAGCGCTTGATTACACCTGCAAAACCTTTTCCTTTACTTACTCCCGAAACAGATACTTTCAGACCTGAAGCAAAATCCTCAGGTTTGACCGCATCTCCAATATTTAAATCCGCCCATTCCCCGATGAAATACTCTCTGAACGCAGGTACATATCCCAATTTGGCATACTTACCTTGCAAAGCCTTATTTCCTTTCACTTTACCCACACCAAGCTCAATCCCTTTAGCATCTTTGTTCGCAACCACGCAACTAGTAATATCAACAACGGTAACAGGAACAGATTTATCTGCCTTGAAAACTCTGGTCATTCCTTTTTTCACACCTATTACCATTTTCATAATATTTACTGTATTTCAATACCTACACCTGCTGGCATTTGAAGATGCTGTAGTGCATCAATTGTCTTAGGCGTAGGATCAATAATATCTA
Organism: bacterium; assembly: GCA_021463465.1. Lineage (GTDB taxonomy): Bacteria > Patescibacteriota > Dojkabacteria > SC72 > SC72 > JAJTYH01. The sequence continues at coordinate 218,937 of JAJTYH010000003.1, read as the reverse complement.
CAATTCGCTTATGTGCACGAATTTCAAAATGTTCAATGGAACTTTTGTATATGAACGTAGAGCGATTCACTGCAGTCTTTCTTCGCTTAGTGGGAAGAGGAATAGGTCCTGCAACCTTCGCACCAGTACTTATAGCGGTTTCGATAATACTCCTCGCAGAGCGATCAACAACAACTGCGTCGTAGCCTTTTAGCTTAACTCTAATTCTTGCAGCTGGACTTGCCATTTTCGATCAAAGAGCTAATAAATTAATATGATAAAAGAGTGGGGTCGCCCCCACTCTTTCCCATCTCTTACTTAACGATATCCGTTACAACACCTTGGCCCACGGTTTGACCACCCTCTCGGATAGCAAATCTAAGACCTTTCTCAATGGCAACCGGAGTTACCAAAGCAACGGTGAATTCAACGTTATCTCCTGGGTTTACCATTTCAACACCATCACCAAGTGTCACAGCACCTGTAACATCGGCGGTTCTAACATAGAACTGAGGCTTATATCCTGATACAAAGGCTGTGTGTCTTCCACCTTCCTCTTTGCTAAGGATATAAACTGAAGCCTTGAATTCAGAGTGTGTTTTTACTGAAGCTGGCTTACAGAGTACCTGGCCTCTTTCTACATCTTCTCGCTTGAGACCTCTAAGCAAAATACCTACGTTATCTCCAGCAATACCTTCCTTAAGAGACTTATTAAACATCTCAACACCTGTAACAGCTGTCTTTTGGTCAGCCTTACCAAGCCCGAGTACGTCAACCTCATCACCTACAGTAACTTTCCCTCTTTCGATTCTTCCGGTTACAACTGTTCCTCGGCCTTCAATTGAGAATACATCCTCAATAGGCATAAGGAATGGTTCATCCAAAGCTCGCTGAGGCTCAGGAATATAAGCATCAACAGCAGCAATAAGCTCTTTAATCTTAGCAATACCTTCCTCTTTACCTTCGAATGCAGCAAGTGCACTTCCGATAACAATAGGAGCATCTTTACCGTAACCATATTTATCAAGCACATCAGAAACGTCAGACTTGATAAGCTCAAGGATTTCAGGATCAGTACCACCGAAATCGTTAATAAAAACAACAATCTTAGGCACACCGACCTGCTTAGCAAGCAATACGTGCTCTCTAGTCTGAGGCATAGCACCATCAGAGCTGGAGATAACAAGAATAGCACCGTCCATCTGTGCGGCACCCGTAATCATGTTCTTAATATAATCTCTGTGACCTGGGCAATCTACCAAAGCATAGTGTCTATTGTCAGACTCAAACTCTACGTGAGCTACAGAGATAGTAATAGCTTTAGCCCTTGCGATTGGGTCTTTATCAAGCTTATCGATGAACTTATCAGCATCCGGAGAGAATGCTCGCAAAATACCACGAACAAGTGTGGTCTTACCGTGGTCGACGTGACCAAGTGTACCAATGTTCATATGTGGCTTTGTTCTTACAAAATCAGCCATTATATTTTTTAATTAATTTAATTTGATTTTTTAAGGCAGTCTTAAGTCAAACTTTAAGGCTTCACTCAAAACTGCATCGTATCTTAGCAAAAACGCCTTCACCTTTCAAGCTGTATATACTAAATCTCTAGGTTATTTACCAGCACGTACCCCAGCAATCTCTTCTGCGACGTTTCTAGGTACTTCAGAATAGTTGGAAGGCTCGACCGAAGCCGATCCTCGACCGCTAGTTATCGACCTAAGTTCAGTAGTATATCCAAAGAGTTCTGCCAAAGGCACAAGAGCACTAATCACATGAAGATTACCTTTAACCTCAGTCTTAAGAATCTGACCACGCTTACTACTAAGCGAACCTGTGACATCACCTACAAATTTATCAGGAACAGTGACCTCGACATCCATAATAGGTTCAAGTAGAACAGGATTTGCAATCTTACATGCATCTCTAAACGCCATTGAACCAGCAATTTTAAAGGCTGCTTCAGAAGAGTCAACATCATGATAAGAACCATCATAAACGAAAACCTTGACATCAACCACAGGATAGCCAGCAATTACACCCGACTGGGAAGCTTCCTTTACACCTTTCTCAATTGAGGGGATATACTCTCTAGGAATAGCTCCACCCTTGATCTCGTTTATAAATTCAACACCTTTACCCTTCTCATTAGGCTCAATTCTCAACCAGCAGTGACCATATTGACCTTTACCTCCGGATTGCTTGATATACCTTCCCTCCATCTTCACGGACTGCTTTACAGTTTCTCGGTATGCAACCTGTGGCTTACCAACTTTCACCTGAGCGCCAAATTCTCGATTAAGACGATCTACCATAATCTCAAGATGAAGCTCGCCCATTCCTGAAATAATAGTCTGGCCTGTTTCAGAGTTACTCGAGACTAAGAAAGTTGGATCTTCCTTAGCAAGTCTTGCAAGCGCCATACCCATCTTCTCTTGATCAGACTTAGTCACAGGCTCAATAGCTTCAGAAACAACTGGCTCAGCGAACTTAATCTTCTCAAGCACAATAGGATTTGCATCGTCACACAATGTATCTCCAGTTAACGAATCTTTAAGGCCTACGATTGCACCAATATCCCCGACTCTAAGCTCAGGCACCTCTTCTCTATCATCAGCATGCATAAGTACAAGACGGCCCACTCTTTCCCGAATATTTCTAGTTGAATTGTAGACGTAAGAACCAGCCGAAAGTTTTCCAGAATAGATTCGGAAGTATGAAAGAGTTCCAATATGTGTATCAGAAACAATTTTAAACACTAAACCTGAGAAAGCCTCATTCTCATCAACTTTACGCTCTACCTCTGCCTCAGTCTTAGGGTGAGTTCCCTTAACAGGAGGTAAATCTTTTGGAGATGGCAAACACACTAAAATATAATCAAGCAGCTTATGAACGATTACTGTACGAGAATCTCCACCCATAACAGGGAATATTTCTCCACTAAGCGTTCCTTTTCGCAGTCCCTTTCGAAGTTCTTCGACAGTCAATTCTTCACCAGCGAAATACTTCTCCATCATCGCATCGTCTTGCTCAGCTACCCTTTCAACCAATGTATGTCTGAATTCTTTGGCTTTTTCGACTAAATCAGCTGGAATCTCTTCTGCACGAAGCTCAGTTGAGTCGATATTGTCATACATATAAGCCTTCATATCAATCAAGTCGACAAACCCTCTGAGTTCAGTCTCTTTTCCAATTGGCAAAGTCAATGCCAAAGCCTTAGGACTAAGTCGCTCCTTAATAGAAGCCAAACTCATATAAAAGTCTCCACCTAAAAGATTAAGCTTATTAACAAAGCACATTCTAGGCACATTATATTTAGAAGCTTGACGCCATACAGTCTCAGACTGAGGTTCAACACCCATCTTACCGTCAAAAATGACAACGGCACCATCAAGTACACGAAGCGATCGTTCGACCTCCGCTGTGAAGTCCACATGCCCTGGAGTATCAATAATATTAATTCGGTGCTGTACACCGTCCAAAGTCCAAAAACACGTTACAGCTGCTGACATGATAGTAATACCACGCTCTCGCTCCTGTACCATGAAATCAGTAGTGGCTGCACCATCGTGCACCTCACCAATCTTATGTTTTTGACCTGTGAAAAAGAGTAGTCGTTCAGTAGTAGTAGTCTTACCTGCATCGATATGAGCAATGATTCCGATATTTCGAATCTTCTCTAAATCAAATTTAACATTATACGTTTGGGACGCCATAAATATAGTTTATACAAAATTATTCTTCACTCTTTTAAGGGAATTAACGGCGCAATTATAGCAATCTAGTTGACCCGTGACAATAACTTCTTCGCTTCTTCCACCACCTCGCCAGTGAGATCGTAGTCAATAGCCTGCTCGAGTTCAATCTTAGCCTCTGTTACATTTGCCGTTTGTAAGTGTAATCGCCCGGCAAGTAAGTAGTACTCTGCATTCTGTTTATCCAACTCCTTTAATTTGGCTAAAACGATTATGGCATCATTATTTTTTTGCTGATCAATATAATGACTGATAGCCCAGTACATGTACTCCTTTTTCTCTAAATCAGTCATATCAGAAACCTTTGAAAGCTTTTCTATATAAGTAGAAGCCTTACTAATATTCTTCTGCAAGGTATACATTTGAAGATAAGCAGTATCAATCCAAACTTCATCGAATTTCTTATCTGCCTTATCCAATACTTCTTTAGCTTTAACGTACTGTTCTTCGCTCAGCAGGAACTTCACATACTCTTTATATACCTCCTCATTCTTATCCCCACTGCTGGCAACCGCTGAGTCAAAACTCTTAATCGCCTCAGTATTATCACCTGTATATTGGTAGGACCTTGCAGCTAAGAGATAAAAGTCATGGTCAGCATTGGGATTAGAGAAATCTTTAAGCAAAGTTGTCACATCGTCGTAATCTCCCAAATTAAAGTATGCCACTGACAATACATACAAACCGTCAGAGTATTCCATAAGAGCGTCTTTAGACAGTTCAAGTAGCGCAACCGCCATTTTCGAATATCCGCTATTCACGTAAACTCTTCCGATTAAAGCCTTTATATAAAGCTCTTCACCAGCATCACGCTTAGCCACATTCTTATAATCATCTATAATCTTCTTTATATTCGGATCCACTGGAGTAAGGTTTTCAGCTAAAACTTCCTTAATCCCTTCTAAATCGCTGAATTTAGAAATGAGTTTAAGAACGTATGCTTCTTCATATAAAGCGGAATTAGTAGGAATATCTAAGTAGTTTCTAGCGCGCATATAATCTCCTTGCATCAATAATGATTTTGCTAAACCCACTTTGGCAACATCATTCTGGTAGCTTTGATCAATGGCTTTTTCAAAGTAGATCTGTGCCTGAGAAGGGTTTTGAATTGCTAAATAGCCATTACCTAACATGGCATACAATTTCGACCTCTCTTCAGATGATAAATTCATTCCAGCGTTATCTAGTAAGGTAGCTAATTGTCCTAATTGATTTTTTGCCACCAAAACCTTGGTGGCTCCCTCATATGCCTCAAACCTTGCTGGCAAGAGCGATGCAGCTTCATTAAAAGCATTCAAAGATTTAGCATACTCCTTCTGCTCCAGGAAGGCGTTACCGTGACCAATAAGTCCTGCATATTGATTCTGTTTTTCTTGCGTTGGCATCTGTATGAAATAGAAGGTTCCACTAGCGACTAAAAGTAGCACGGGAATAGCAATTAATACGTATTTCCATATATTTTTCATTAACTTCATACTATTTAATTGATGAATTGATGTCAAATATCTGCTAGAATGCCAGAGCTTTGCCCGATACAATGAAATATTGGCAAAGAATAACATCTTAAATCCTTAATGATGCGTCTGCTCCCTGCGAGCAAACAACTCCAACAAATCAAGAGGCGTATTAGAACCCTTTTCCTACTTAGCATATTTATACTTTTTTGCGGGGGTGTATTTCTGCAAGATAGTAGTATTTACGCTCAGGATAACCGCCAAACAAATGTAGTTCATCCAAAACTTTACGAGAGTGACACTCTTCCCGAGCGTGGTTTTGCCCCTAAAACTATTACTGTAAGAGGGTTAGACTTTGAACAGACTCATTTAGTCTACTCAGACAGTGCGAAAGATATCCTTAGCGAAGTGAAATACAGCCTGGACGGCGATGACGAAATTTTACCTGGTCCAAACGAATATATCCCTCACAACGGGAAAATCGTTATAGTCAAAGTACATAGCGAAGTATTCGTACAGGTTGAAATGGTACCTTTCAGTGTAAAAAGGGTTGAGGATGAAAAAATGGATAAAGGTCAAAGTATTGTTGAGGTAGAGGGTCAAAATGGAGTTCTGGAGAAAACAATCAGGGTTCTTTATAAAGATGAAGTTGCCTACAGATCAGAAGTCACGGCAGTAAAAATCGTAATTGCCCCTATTACTAAGGTCGTTAGGTTTGGTACTAAACCAGTAACAGTTCATAGCTGCGCATACTGGAATAAGGTAATTAATGAAATCGCTCCTCGATCTGAGCAACCTGAAAAGAACGCATGGATGAGATATGTCATGTACTGCGAATCAGGCTGTAACTCTGGCAATGATAAAAGTAGTTACTACGGCCTTTATCAGTTTACTAAATCAACATACTTCGCATATGGTGGAACCAATATTTGGGACGGACACGAACAAATTGAGATAGTTTCAAAAATGTACGATTTGCCTGGCAATGCAGCACATCACTGGCCAGCATGTAATAAAGCCTTCGAGAGAGATTCAGATTAAAAGTATGAATATAAAAGAGATACTCGGGGTAGTTGGAATTATTCTAATATTTGTAGGCTATATCCCATACATTAAAGACACTATCTCCGGAAGAACAACTCCACACATTTTTAGCTGGTTTCTATGGTCCTTCTTAGCTTTTATCGGCTTTGGAATACAATACTCACATGGTGCAGGCCCAAGTGCATGGATTACACTAACAACCTCTATAATTACTCTTTTTATCGCTCTAGTGGCACTAAAAAACGGATCTAAAAATATTACACCCATTGATTATTTATTTCTGACCCTTGCACTAATAGCTGTGTTTTTATGGAAGGTTGTAAAGTTACCTGAGATTGCAACTATGCTCCAACTTTCTGCTGGGATAATAGCATTAGGTCCGACCATACGGAAATCATGGAATAAGCCTCAGGAGGAAACCTTATTCACATATATTTTGAACTCTGTAAGGCATGGGATTACCTTTACAGCAGTACAGAATTACTCAATTAACACCGCCTTACATCCTTTAACATGGTTTATAGCCAATACCCTTTGCACAATTATGCTTGTTGTCAGGAGAAGACAGTTAAGAGTATGAGTACACCCTTAGCCATTCCAGCTATAATACTCACATAAATCTTGAGGTATCTCGGCTAGAAATCTGGATGGAATCTGCGAAGTAAACCCTCCCATAGAGCTTCTGCCCTCAGCGAATGTTAGCCAAAGCCTATCTTTGGCCCTAGTTATACCTACATAACAAAGCCTTCGTTCCTCCTCCATTTCGGAATCGTTAGCGAAAGACCTTGAATGAGGGAGTATTCCCTCTTCCATTCCGACTATCATTACGCAAGGGAATTCTAAACCTTTCGATGAGTGGAGCGTCATCAGAGTAACGGCCTTACCATTACCATCTTTATTCTTGTCCTGTTCTTGCTCAATTAATGTTATTTCCTCCAAAAATAGCGCAACCGAATTTTCTCCCGAGCTTACAGAGTAAGATGTGGCTACACTCTTAAGTTCATCAATATTTTCCACTCTGGACTGGGCTTGCTCACTCCCATCATCAATCCAGTCCACATAATGGGTCTCATCTAGTATTAGATTTATTGTCTCAAGCACATTTAAACCTTTGGAATTGACATAGATTTTCCCAAAGATCTTAGTCAATGAGCTATACTTATCAAGACTATCCAACTTTGCAACCTTATATAGAACATCTGCATTAAACTCAAAGTCATTTTTCTCTTCCTCTTTGATATACAGAGCTACGAGTAACTGCCCCACTGATACGTTTATACCCCTAGCTACTTTAAAGAGTTCTTGAATAGTCTTAGGTCCTACTTTACGAGTCGGAACATTTAGAATACGTGAGATAGATAAATCGTCTTTAATATTATGAGCAAAGCGGAGATAACTAATTATGTCCTTAATTTCTTTACGCTCGTAAAAGCGAAAACCTCCGACAAGACGATAAGAAATACCTCTGCGTAATAACTCCTCTTCAATTGCCCTTGATTGATAATTGGTGCGATATAAAATAGCGCAGTCATTAAGGGTATAACCTTCTCTCTGAACTGAATACAGTTCGTCAACTACAAATCTTGCTTCATCCTCCGGATCCCTAGCCTGATATACCATTATCTTGTTACCTAAATCACGTTCGGTCCATAATTCTTTTTCTGCACGTTGGGAATTCTGTGTAATCACAGACACAGCAGCATGTATTACAGTTGCACTTGAACGATAATTCTGTTCCAATTTAATAATCTTTGCACCTGGAAAATCTTTTTCAAATGAAAGAATATTCTTAATATCAGCTCCACGCCACGCATATATACCCTGATCATCATCTCCTACCACACAGATGTTCTGATGCTCTTGGGAAAGTAATTTAATAAAAGTATACTGCGCCTTGTTAGTGTCCTGATACTCATCCACTAATATATATTTAAACCTCTCCTGATACTTCTTGAGAATTTCCAGATGCTCCTTAAAAAGTTTAACTGGGAGATAAATCAAATCTCCAAAGTCCACAGCATTTTGAGAGGTGAGCTGTTCTTGATACTTCTCATAGACCTGAGCAGCAATGTCTTCTATATAGCCACTGTATTCATACTTATAATTCTCCGGACCTACTAATTCATTTTTAGCATTACTTATGTACGCAGATATAACTCCTGGCTTTATCTGTTTCGTGTCATAATTCATATTAATCAGAAGTTCTTTCACCATACCTTCAGAATCATCTGAATCATAAATCGAAAACCCAGAATCTAAACCTAGATATTCCGCTTCTTTTCGGAGTATTTGTGCTCCAACAGAATGAAATGTTCCCATAACAGGTCTCATATCTCCTTCATACCCAATCTCCCTCAATATTCTGGCCACTCTTTCTTGCATCTCACCAGCAGCTTTTTTTGTGAAAGTAACTGCTAATATTTCGTATGGGCTTACACCTTCGTGAGCAATTAAGTATGCAATACGACGAGTAATGGTGTTCGTTTTTCCCGAGCCAGCACCAGCAAAAATCAACAAAGGACCCTGGGTATGTAACACAGCTTCTTGCTGTTGAGGATTTAAGTTTTGGAGAATTGAATCAGTCGACACAGAGTTCATTATAACTGCTCAACGTACTGTCCGTACACCCATCCGGACGCTTTTTCGGAATATCTAATTTTGTACCAACCCGCATTCTTCTCTAACATTATAAGCACCTGATTTTCGGCAACCTGTGTAAGAACCTTACAATTGGAACCGATACACTCACGGACATTCAAGGATGGTATTCCAATGATTCTCACCAGCTTTGCACTACCTTTTTTAATCTCAAAAGCAACATCAAAGTTGGACCCAGCGAATTGAACATTAGGAAGCTTCATCAAATTGAAGCGTGCAGTGTATTTGCCAGGCAGTAACATAGCCTGCATATCAAAGGTTACCACCAACTCCTTTCCTGGCAAAACCACCTTATCTGTAATTGCCACCGGTTTACTAAAGCTATCCCACACTCCGTTAACTGCAAAAGGGGATTCTTGTTTATTACGAGTAGAAACATAAATATAATTGTTGTTAGTAAACCAGGGGAAATCATTCGTATTTATAAGAGTAGCTTCAACAGTAAACTTTTCTGAAGCTTCTACCGTTTTGGCGTATGTAACTGATTTAACCGCAGCACGATATTTAATGTGCTCTACTTCGGAATAGGTAAAGCTGTTAAGCAGTGTTTCAATCTCTGAAGTAAAGCTGCTTCCATCAGTTAAGAGAATAGTCTTAGCTACCTCTCCTCCTTCTGCAATATCTAATTTCCCTATCTGGACTTCAGACCTTGTCACACCGTATGTATACGAAATCTCTGTAATCAATTGACGTAGGGATTGACTAGCTAAAGCCGTTACATCCTCGCTATTTGAAAGATAACCTATTACCAATTGCCCACCTGTTTGTACTGTCTCCGGATCAGTATAAATACCACCAGCTCTCCCTTCATAAACCTTACCATCCCGATCAACTAAATAGGTGTATGGTAAGTCAAGAAAACCTAAACGGGTAATTGAGTAGTAATATAATGATTTAACCCATATTTCAGTTTGAGCCTCATATTCCTCGTTGGCAGTTAGTACCCGAGTAATAAAAATTTTCGAAGGAGCTGCGATTGTGGTCTGGCTTTGATCTGCAATACTCTCATCAAACCCCATTTCCTCCCTACTTCTTAAAGTATACGCCTTACTCACCTGCTCAAAAGCTAAAGTCAACATTAAAGAAAATAGTATAGCCAACAACAATTTTTTCATACTGATAATCATAGCAGTATTTGTAAAACTTTGTATACCTTAAGGAGCGAAAGGTATATTAGAGGGTATATATACATGGTCAGGATCAATTGCACTTGCATGTACAACACTGTTAAGTTCAAACTCCCTCCCAGCAATTACCACTCTGCTTTTGCCTTCTAGCCTATAAACTGGAACAAGAAACTGCTGATCCACATTACTAAATAGATATACAACTTCCATAGACTCAACAGTAATATTGCTAACCTTTGGGATCTCTACTCCCAGATTGTCCTGATTTGAATCATCACTTTTACCCTTATCAATATCCAATCCTTGCGGGAAGTCTTGATTAAATTCCTTTGGATAGGCGTCTCTTGAGACTACGCTCCCAAGTTCATTCGGTTTAATAAGTTTTATTTTATCAGCAATTTCACTCTCAAGTTCAACTAGCACAACCCTCGCTAATTTCAAGTTGTATTGATTATCTAACTCAATATAATCATGATACTTGCTTAAACCAGGAGTCTGGAGCGCCACACCATTAACCAATCTTCTACCTTCAATCTTATATCCATTTCCTAACTTCACTACATTTACTTCTTTATACTCATACGAGTTATCAACATATTTATGGATAAAATCGGTCAAAAGCCCCATTAGCTGAGAATCACTTGCAACTCCTAACTCAGGAAAAACCTCTATCCTATTTTGCATTACTAAACTCATTGTTTGAGTTTTAACATCGTACTGAACCAAATCTCCATCCTTATTACTCCATTCATACAAGATACCCCCGCTTACCTTTTTAGAAGGATTATCAATATTTAGTTTGGTTATTATACCTTCAACCTTTATATTCTGATTATCATTTTTAATACGGTAAATATTCCAAGGCTTGGTGTTCACCTTCGTATCTTGGGCAAGTTTGACGGGTATACTTATCCTTTTAGATTTATAGAAGTAGAGTGGTTGTTCTATTAACGCAACACCACCTTTAGTCCCTTCAGGTAGAATTGTAAATATTACAAGTACAATTAGCACTAGAATCCCACCAGTAATAATCGTAATTTGTTTATTGTTTTTTACAAACTCAAATAGTTTATCCATTACAGCTCGGTGCAGCCTTAGTGATATTACATTTTAACTTCTCCCTATACCAAGTCTCTGTATTTACAAACCCTCCTCCAGTCTGTACGTCAAGGTGGAAGTGCGGACCCGTCCAACAATCACTAGGTATTAAATCCGTTTGAATTATTGCTACTGGTTTACCTTTACTTACAGGACCCGAAGCAAGTGCCTTTACATGTAAAAGAGTATATGTGGTGCCGGCACTATCTCTAAATACTAGTGCTCCTCCATAGTCAGCGCCGTCATTACATATATTTCTCGCAGAAAATGATACTACAGTACCGTTGGTAGGCGCATACCAAACAGTATCAGCTAAACCTCTGGCACTTATATCCAAACTTTGCCTTGCAGAGTGATAGCTTGAAGAACCTGGGCCCGAGCCTTGAGAACATAACATTGATGGGCTAAGAATAGGGCATGTTGAACCTGGTGGCGCATCTGGGATATTGCTTGCTTGGACGGTTTGGAAATTATAAAGACCACTAAAAGGGTTTCCACCACCACATGCCATCGCATCAAGGGGTGGTTTATGCTGCTGAGGGAGTGGGTAAGTCGATGGCCAAATTATAAGAACAAAACCTATAAAGGCTACTATAACTAATACCGTAGACCATAAAACGAGGAAAAAAAGTTTAACTAATGGTTTAGCTATTTTTAATAAAACATCCTCAACTACAAAAGTCACTATAAATGCAGCTACAGCACCAATTGGTCCACCAATTGATACACCCAACGCAACCAAGGCATCAGTAACAATGGCTGAAATAGCGGCTTTAATACTCCCTGTAAGGGCAATCTTTTCCGCAAACTTCCTACCTAAAATTTTAGGGTATACCTTTGTATGTAAAAATTGGCCGAAAGGTTTTCGAAATGTTGCCTCATACCATGTAGCAACTTTAACTAAGTTCCTCTGAGGTGTCCCAAAAAATCGAAGTGCTTGAGCCACTGGACCGTTTTGATCAGTATTATAGACCTTAGTAAGTTGCCCCCATAATGGACCTAGTGCTTTAGCACCTCCACCTTTCTCAACGGCGCTCATAAAGCCAGGTAAATCGTAAACAAGTGAGCCTACATCTAAATTGACTTTCCCTCCTTTTGCCCAACCAGCACTTGTTAACGAAGCTAGGAGTGAAGGTGATGCGTTTAAAAAGCCATTAAGACTACTTAATGCAGAAGGAGTCAAAATAGAGTTAAGATTATTAACTCTTTGCCTTAATAGCAATCTAGAAAAACCTTCACCATTAAAAAAGAATGTTTTGGCAAGTGATCCAGGTGTAAAATAATACAAGCTTGTCATTGATGCATAATTCTGATTAATATCACCCCTCATTACTGGAACTTCGTTTTCCCATACTTTTCCAAATGTTGATTTCTCAAATCTTTTGACAATAAACTTTTGACCTTGTGCTGGACTAAAGTAATCATTTGTAAAAATCGATCCAGAAATTATTCCACCAGCTAATCCTCCCTGTCTAATATTTCCATCTATAGACCTATATGCCCCAACAGTATCAGCAATTATTATTCGCCAATCTCTGAGAGGAGCAGATCTCAACTCTTTCTTTCTTTGCATTAAAGATGCTATAAGATTCTTGTAGTATTCCTTTTTGGACGCTGAAAGACCTGGGGATATCGCCTGCCAACCAGCCCTCTCGATCTCTAAATCAACATCCGCAACCATAGCTTTCCTATAGGCAGAAAAATCACCAACAGGTTGAAAACCAAACCATCTACGTTGCATTTTTCTTTGCGCAGCCTTATCTCCTTCAGCAATTGCTGCTTCAATCTGTTTTGCAATGCCTTCTAAATTTGATGCGTAAATCTTTTGTCTGGCGTTTAATCCCGCTGTTCCAGCCCTAGCTTTCATTTTTTCAATTTCTTTATTAATACTATCGATTTGGCTACCAAAAGTTGCACTTGCCTCAATCGGATTAAAACTGGGGCCCTTAAGCCTTAAAAGCGTTGATAATGACTGCCTTGCCGCCAACAACCGTCTTTGTTCTAGAGCTTGATGTGGATCAGTCGCATCAAGTAGGCTCGCTCTTTGTAAATAGTTATCATTCAAAACTGAGATGTAACCATTGCGGTTTAATTTGCCATCCGTTAACCAGCCACCACCTATACTATTCCATTTACCGCCTTTTCTCTCTCCCGTAGTTGCATCCTTCTTACCATAAGCTTCGTCAGCATAGCCATCAAAAATCTCAGTAACTATCGTTGAGAAATCACTTCTAGTGGCAAGTCCAGGGACAGTACGTAAAACTTTTTCAAGCTCTGCCTCACTCCTAAACCCAGCTCCTTTATATTTTTCTAATGCTTCAAGTGTCTGACTGGAAATCGTTTTAGATACTTTAGATGTACCACTCCTACTATCAAGATATCTTAGAACTGAGTTCTGAGCTTGTTTCTTTTTAGCTTCAAGCGTTTGGTCAGGACCCAAAAAATTACTTGTTGCCAAACCTATTTGCAATGCATCTTTAGAGCTAAAACCTTGTTTCTTCGCCCAGGCCGTGAGCAGCGCGGTATCCATCCCTCGTCCAATATTAAGATACCTAGCCCATTTACGTTCCTCAGCCGCACCTTGAAAAACCGAGTCAACAAATTTATTTGGGTCCTTCATGAACTTAGCTAAATCCCCACCTCGGATTCTAAAACGACCTGCTGAGTTATCAAGATTCTTTAGCAACGAGTCATCAAATCGATCTAGATGAAACTCTGAAATCTTCACCCCATTTGCCAACTGGTTAACGGGTTCCATGAGAGCAGAACTAACATAGTTAGCAGGTTTACTTGCAATTTCAGCAAGTCCTTGGCTTAACATCTCGGTTGCATTAACCCCTGTAAATCTTGTTGGCCTTGTCTTTACTGGTTTAGATTTAGCGCCAGTAAAAATAAAGCCAAATATGGAATCAAGTGGATCTGAAAATCCTTTTGGTTTTCTTGACTTCGCCATTTAATTATTGCTCCATTAACCCAATAGGGAACCAACAACAGGAATCTTGGACAGACCTTTCTTCGCACCTTCAATTGCACTACCAACACCCTTACCTTCATTAGATGGTAAGAAGTCATCCAAAATCTTAGGTGCATCAGCAGCAAAGAAAAAGAGTAACAATACTAATACTGCTTTTATAAATCCTCCAACTGGGCTTCCATTAGTGTCAACCTGGGTGAAATCCCCACTCATTATTCCTGACGGGAAACCAAGATTAATATCTCCATTGATTATAAACATACCAAGGTTTAAGAAAAAATAGACAATTGGAAAAGTTAGAACGGCTTTTAAAACTCTTCTGAACCAATCTGATGCCATACCACTTTGACCAGGGAAGGCAGAGATGGCTAAAAATATAGGCGCCATAACTGTATTTATTATAATCCCTAAATATGCAATCAATAGGGTTATGTAAACACGAATTGAAGCATAAATAACTATTGCCGTAAGAATAACTGCAATTACTATTACGGTTACAGTCGCAGCAACAACCGCAGGAAGAGCCGCACCACCTGTAGCTGTAACTGCAGCAATTAACCCTGCAATTATTGCCGGCCCAATAACTAAAGCAGCTGTCGTCCCACCACCCAACAGCTCTCCATTCATAGCAGTTCCAAACAGACTAAATGGATTCTCAATGGTGAGTGGGTCAGCAACACCTAATACCGATGTCATCACGTTGATTATCATAACGCCCACATTAAGCATTAGCCCTACAATAGCGAAACTGAAGGTAACTAGTATTAGTGCAACGATTACATTTGGAAGAGTATTAAAGATACTAACAGCAAGTTGCCCACCGATTTTCTGTCGAAACATAATCATAAAGCCAGCAACTATTAAAACAACAACGAAAAGCACGTAAGTGATGAGCCTTATTCTATCCCACAACACATCAACATTGCTCTCATCTAAATAACTATAACCATCTGTAGCGGCATAAACACTTGTAGATTTATCATACCCGGGTACCCATTCGCTTGCCATATAATTAACTATGTTTACGCCGTTATAGTTATTCATCATTGCATTAACCCCTTCGCCAGCTAAACCTAATGCACCCATCTTTGCATATGCAGGAACAGCCGGATCAGACTCTATTGCTGCAAAGTTACTAAGCAACTGTGGAGCCATATTCTGCAGTGCTCCATTTAGAGCTCCTAATATAACGTTCATTGTAGTTGTCTGACTGTTATACGACGTATCACCTGTACCATTTTTAGTAAGTGCCGTTTCAGCTCTATACCCTTCCACTGGGTCGAGCTTAATAGTTGCACCCGCTTCTTGAGCATAGATATTCATTACACTAAAGAACATGAATACTGTAAGGATTCCAGCTAAATAGTTTACCCATTTTCGCTCGCTACTTACCTTTTTAATAAATTTTGCAATTTCTACTAACATACCGGTTAAATAAAATTTAAGTTATGTATTATACACATGATAGTGATCTTTTTTTAAGCTCTGGAGCAACCCCATTATTCCAATAGTCATCAAATGTCAATGGCATCGTAGGCTCTAAAGGCATTAACGCAGATCTTTGTACTTCATAATGCCTCTGATATGGAGAGATATCCCAAAGACAAGGTACATTATGAATCCCCCATTTATTAATCCTAATTTTACATGGAGTTGTAAGGTAATAAGGCTCAGTAACTGGACGAATCGGATTAACTAAAGACTTATCTATATAATCAGGAATCATCTCCTGAGCATCACCAGGTGCGGTGGTCTTTAGTTTCTCAAAATCAAAGAAACGAATCTCGCAATCAACACCAGCGCATTTAAATACGCCTCCAAACATTGCGTCTAACCTAATTGCAAAAACTCTATACTCTTCGCATTCCGCCCCACCATCTAAGCACTCAAGCCACTGGGCAATATTATATACAGCGCTGACAACAAAATCTGTCGGCTTAACCTCTGTAACGCAGCTCACAAAGTTCTTTGCTTCCTGTAAATGCATTCCATTTGGGTTAGTTCTGTAACATTCCACTCCTCCAAAATCTCTCCAGGTTTCATGCACCCCTGGTGCCTGATGCTTAACATCCAATTTAGCAGCATAAAAGCCTGCTTTTTTAGGGTTGGCCTTTGCCTTTTGGACTTTCGGACAAGCAGATCTCAATGAATCTAAAGAGTAAATTACTGCTTTCCCATCACCTCCAAATCCCCCTTCATCAGCATTCTTAACCTCCATAAAAGCGTGAAGCGAAAAAGGTACATCAGGACGCTTTGAAAGCTCATCATAATCCGCGCAATCAACACCTGGTGCACATGTTCTCCTAGCTTCATCATCGAGAATTACGTGCTGTGAGTCGCGATATACAGGATAATCTTTACTTATTAATTTACGATCATCTTCTACATATTTACTCCCTTGCAGTAGTACCTGAGGAACCGTTATTATAAAAGGCTCGACCTTAGCATTCATTCTTACTGAGACAAACTTCTTACCTTCATTAGCATCTCCACCAGTCATACTTCCACCTGCATCGTTAATTGAACAGACAGGTTGATAAGTTAATTCTTGAACATAATCACATACACTCCCATTCATACATTTACCAAACCCTTTACTTGCTTTTTGTTCTTCAGTTGTTGCCGCTTGCACCTCTCCTGTCTCAATGCTTTCAACAGATGTAACCGGAGGAGTTTGAGCTAAATCCTGCGACAATCCCTGAGCCTTAGAAACAAAGTTAAAATGCGGAACAATTATAGCGGATGAAATTCCGACAATAAGCAATAAAAACAGCATCAATCCTGAATAGCGCTTGTATTTGTCATTACGATCCATATTCATTTTGGATTGTACAACAAAATACTACTAAATAACACTAGAAACCATATGACTTTTACTCTCTTTTACCCTATACCGAGCTTGTGACTTGATATATGTAAAAACTCCAACTAAAAAGGTAATCATTCCAATTACAAGTGTAACTATTAAAGGCGTAGATAAGGCTGTTTCGGGGGTAGTTGATCCAGTAACATTTAACTCACTACTTCCCCCACCTCCACCTGCACCCAAGTTTACAGAAGCTAAGTTGCCAATAGTAATACCGTAACTAGCCAAAGCTGACACTTTAACTATCCGACGCTTTGCTCCTGCGGAAGCAGTCAAATTAATTCCAGCATCTATAACATCCTTGACTTTCGCGCTTTCTGTTTCTCCTCTAGAAATTGAAAGAACATTAGCTTCAACAGTATCATCATCACTGAAAGTGAAGTACTCTGCGCCTGAGCTGTCTCGCAAATCTCCCAAGGTGATGACCCAACTACCGCCATCATCAGGAATTGTTGAACTCAAACTAGAGCTTCCACTACTTCCTGAATCATCTTCATCGCTTACCCCGACAACAACCACCGCATCTGAAGGATCAGATGGACCCGTAAACTTGCCCGCAACCGTTTTGAATTCAGGGGGGGTTTCCAAGGTTTTAAAAGTTGTTGCTGTGAAGGCTTTTCCTCCATCATTAATAATTGAGTTCCCATCCTTTATCTCAAAGAAATATTTAGTTTCAGGTGAAAGTCTTAACAGCTTCACACTATGCGCTGTGTATGCACCTTTACTAACAGCACTATCTCTTTCATCAAGAGCATTCTCTCCAAGATCAGACACTGTTGTCCCGTAATTTACGGAACCCTCAGAAGCAGTTCCACTTAACCATACAACGGTAAATCCAGAATCAGTTATATTAGTTATTTGTACCGAATCAGCACCAGTAACTGCACTGCTACCACCACTTGAAGTATTGGTACCTGGGATAACACCCCATGCTATCTCTCCCCCTGGAAGTTGCTCTTCCTCCTCGGGCTCCTCTTCTTCAGGTTCTTCGTTGGCAGGAGGATTATCTTTAGGCGGAGGGTTAGAAGACTGGGCTACCAACGCAATCTGAGCCGACCTTGGAATTGCAGCAAAAAGCGAATCAAGAGGCACATCACTTAATTGTAGAGGGGTAAACATTTGCCCCTCGTCATCAACAAGCTCACCATATGTACCTGAAAGTGTTCCCCCTAAAGTATCGGTTCCCTTTGCCGTAACAGTGATTTCAGTATTGTCATCAACCTTGATAAGTTCATTTGAGCTTGGGTCACGGAGCGCTGATAAATCAATAATCCACTTTCCAGAGCCAGTAGCTGCAGATGAAGCAGGATATACACTAGACCTTCCATTCAGGGTTACATAAACTAATACATCCTCCTTGTTATCCCCTTCTATCAATCCATATACAGGTGAAGGAACAGGGGTTTGAGATGTCACGGGAGAAGTGCGAAATTTAAAGGTTTTACCCTCTTCATCTGAGTATCTTTGATTATTTGAAAGAATAACGAAGTTATAATCTTTTGATGGATCTAAGTCTACAATATCAACATGATGAGTTTTGCGGCGATCCGTGCCTCTAATATCAACAAAGGGGGTGCTATCTCCTTTTCCAGCATTCGTTGTTATCGCCCCTGTAGCTTTTGAGTCTGTACTCCATGAGATGGAAACTGAATTTGAAGTAAGATTGGAAATTACTACGTTTTGTGGTGTATCGCTCCCTGAGGCTCCTGTGAAGTACCTTATTGCCATTACAGTTGCAAATGCAGTTATAGGTAACCCAAGTATCAAAATTATACTGGTCCAGAAGTATCTTCTTCTTTGTCGGGGAGTCACATACATGGTAATAATATAACTAATCTTGATTAGTTATACAAACATTTGTAGGATATTAAGATGGAAAAACCAGCTGAAAAAGAATTAGTGTTTAATGTTCCAGTTCGGATGAGATACTACCTAGAACCACTTGCAATCCTTATCGCAGCAACAGCAATATCCATACTACTAATCTACTTCGGAAATCAGCTTAAATAGAGCTTCAACCTTTGAACATACCAAGAAGTGAGCGGACTGTATCACCCACCTGTTTGACAGGTTCGAGGACAGCTTCATTCACTTGATTAATCGTGTGTTTAACATTACTCACAGTTTCTTGAACATCCTCCACGATTTGATTGGCATTTTGAACAAGTTTTCTGGAATCAACTAGAGTTGCTCTCACTTCAGACATTGTAGCAGTTGTCTCTTTAACCAGCATTGCTACGTAGTACAAAATCATGCCCAAAAGCACGCTTAAGAAACCGATTATTGTCATCCAGTACCATGTTGGTATTTCACTCATATTTTTTTACCTCAAATTAATTGGCCTTGGTCGAACCAGCTTTGCCGTGCGACGAACTTCCTGGATTCCAGAGAACAGACTTGGCAGATGAATCCTTCGGCTCAAAGTCACTCAACCTAACAAAGTATCCCATATTTTTAAGAATTGGGAAATCGAAACCATATTCAACCCCTTCAGATTTCTGGAAAGATTCGTAACGACCTTTAGATGTAGGCCACCAAGTTACGTTATCAGCTTTTAGCCCCGACAGACCATTTACTGAATCAATTAAAGAGTTAGCGGTGAAGGTTTTTTGATATCCGTTTATACCTATTAAATTCCAACCAGAAGAAAGTGCTACTGGTACAGAGTTTTTAATACTAAATCCAGGAACTTGGACGGTTGTATCCTTCAAAGAAATAATCAAGTAGCCTTTGCCGGGGACTAGAGCAAAATCGTTTCCAGCCTTAACTTTTTTATCCCCAGAAATAGCTGACATACCGCCAACCCATTTTCCACCTTCAAAATATGTTATCTTGCTAACTTTAAGTCCTGAGCTATTAGATATATCTAAAAACTCAGAAGCCTTCAAAGACTCTTTCTCACTTGAAGACGGTAGGTAGTTAAATGAAATCATATTCATTCCTTTACTTAGTTTCAGAGACTGATTTTTTGTAGTTGTACTTAAGGTAACCTTAGCACCTAGCACAGAGAGCATTAAGTCTTCATTTGGTTTTGGATTGTTCAAATCAGAAGGACTTTGATACCCTTTCACTCCATTACGGTCATCAAAGAAGAAGTAATCATTGTCAGCATTTACAGTTATGTTTTCAAATTTACTTCCACCTATATTAACGTTGTATTTACCACTTTCAGGGAAAACAATCATGTAATTTGTATTATTTGTTACTGCAATTTCGTCAGCAGCACTAACCTCACCTAGTAATGTAAAGTTGTTTTTCCCATCATTATTGAGGCTACTTCCGATATCACCAGGATAGTCTTCCTTTACTGGTCCTGAAGTACAGTATTTCATTGGTACTTGTACCCAATCTTTTGATTGTTCAATCTTCCGTTGATATTCAATATTATAATGAGTGGTGAGAACTGTTCTATCAATGACTTGACCTTTTGAATCAATTTTAAGATAACAGTCATTTCCAAACTCCACCAGACCTTTATTATTCCCATCGTAATTCGATAAAATACCTACAGCAATACCTTTGGGAGAACACACACCTGCAACTGCCTGAGCACTTTCCCTAAACGTTTGAATACACTCTTCATTCGAACTATTACAAGATACACTTCCATTCTTCCCACAATTCACAGTTTCGTAACGGCCAGTTTGTTCATCAAAATATCTTACACTACCGCACGATAGCGCCCTACCTTCCATATCTACACATCTCTTATCTTTAAGCTCTTGATCAGTTCTACCAGGCATCTGACAACCTCCAGGACTATTTGCATTTCCTACGAAGGCAGGGTGACATTCACATCCACCTTTACCATCAGGTCTTTGACCGAAACCACATCGAACAGTACCACTACCATTACTCCCATTCAAAGCATCACATTCAGCTTTAGTTTTCCTAGCTTTTACACTACTACCATTAATTTTGTATACACAAAGAATCAAATCCGAAGGCTCGCCCCCTACCGTTATCTCAGGCTGAGAAGAAGGAGCGCTAGTTTGGCAAGCATTTGTCGCGCTATTGTAATATGGCGTAGCTTCAGGACACTTCCCATCTCCAGGAAAACCACAACCAGGGGTTGTATAATCACTACCACACAGGACTTCGTTTCCTTTTGCGTCAATTTTAACCCTTGATTCACATTTACCATCAGAGCATACCACATCATTATTCCTTTTATTTGCACAAGCGGCTGGTCTACAATCAACACCTCGAAGAGGGAGGTATTCTCCTCCACCAATTGAACAATAACAGTTTGTTGAATTACCCCCAAGAGGTTCCTCATCACAAGTCCTGGCGAATCTGCCAGTACATTTATCATACTTATCCTTTTTGTCTGTTTTAATACAAGCTTGTTGCTGAGCATTCCATTCTGATCCAGCAATAGCAGCGCAATCTTCTGGTCCATCCGCATTTTGAGGGTTCACTGTCGGGGGCGTAACTGCTGGTGGGGTAGACCCTGAATCATCTTCAATAGGGTCGCACACTTTTTTATTTTTATTCCATACTTCTTCTTTGGGATCACAATCACTTGGCTTATCAATGCCACCAACGGGTGGAACTACTATTGGTGGAGTTACAGGTTTAGCTAAACATGTTTCTTTCTCTTCGTTCCAATACTCAGAATCCAAATCACAACCATTAGAATCAGTGCCCCCAGTCACAGCCGATTTAGGGTCACACCTTTTTTTCGTTGAATTCCACACTTCTTTATTGGGATCACAATCACTTGGCTTATCAACTCCTGCATTTACCTTAAAAGCGTTCAGGGTTAGGTTATTAGTACGGCTTTTAAACGAATCACTTAAGCTAAATTTAACTTTATCCAATAAGCTACCTCTAACTTTAGCTTCTTCATCGCTATTTCCATAAATTGCATCTGCAGGAGAGTCATTTACTCCCCATGTTAAATCCTTCGCTTCACTTGGAGAGAGGTTCTCAAACTGCCCCACTATGCGTAACGTATCCTCGCCGTCTTTCATACCCTCTAAAACGTTGCCACTACTATCTCTGAAAGCAGTCTTCTCAATTAACCATCCACCATCTTTATTTGTAACGCTTGAGAGTGGTAGTGACGTCTCGTCTGAGTTTTTTTTAATTGCAAGCGAAAACAGTATTGCATCTGTGGAAGGATTTGACATCAAGTAGCCATCTTTATCCCTCGCCAAGGAGTACAATTTCCCATAAGCAGGATTCGGGGTGGGTACCTCTTCTAGCTCTAGCAACGTTTTAAAAGAGAACTTATCAACAGCTCTAACCTCAAACTCTTGCGTTTCCTGTCTCTTCTGATTTAAATTCCAAAAGATAAGGCCATTACCAACTCTGAACGAATAGTTCGTATCTTCTTTTAGTCCTGACACGGTTACATGATGTACATAGTATTTACCCTTTTTGGTTACCTTTACCGATTCAAGGAAACCATCGGGAAGTGTTGCATCATCATTAGAATCCAAACCCTCTGCAGCTTTCCTAGTAATCTCATCCGCCAAGGAAGCTCTAGCGAAAGCCAAATCTCTGTCATCATAACCGATTACAGCTCCGAACTTCTTTAGCAAAGGGATAAAAGAGTCTTTCTCTTTGACAAGTACCATCCCCTTATCGGGTTTGTCTGTATACCAGGAAACAGTAGCAGAAGTACCTGTCAAATTCGTAACTCTAACTTCTTTTGGGACATTGGTTAGCATATAATACGCCTTGTAACCAATAAGACCAATTGAAATGAGTAATAGCAAGGCTAAAAAGTACCTCCCTACAATTCTGACGTTTTCCCATCCAACTTGTACTTTAAACATCGGCAGTCAAAGCAAAATTATTGCCTGTATATATACAACCATTTAGCATAATAATTGTCAATTTTCATTCATATTGATGATATAATCAGACAATGCAAAATTACTATATCCCACACAAGCTCAGCATAGGCGACATCACCCACTTAGCAGACAATGACAGCCGTTTTGCCATTGAGTTGGGAATCAAAGAAGAGGATTTGCTTCGAGTAACGTCCCCTAGCGGAACTTTTCATGCTCAAGTAACCTTTTTAGAGAAAAACTCAGTTGAAGTAGAAATACTCAAACAAATTAATGACACAGTCAAAGAGTTAGATTTACAAATAACCATAATCCAAGGAGTCAGCCACATTTCCAAATTTGGAGTATTTTTAGAAAAAATTACAGAGATAGGTGTAAATGAAATAATTCCATTACAATGCGAATACTCAATAATTAAACCCAACCAAGCGACGAAAGAGTCCAAGCTATGGAGTAAAATTGTAAAAGATGCCACCGAACAGTCTCGAAACCCAAATCCACCTGTAATCAATCAACTGATTACAATCAAAGACCTAAAAACTACTACCTCAGAAAAGACATTAAAGCTTTGCTTCGCTACTGAAAATATTGCGACTGTAAATCTAAAAACCCTTCCCATTGCACAATACTCATCAATCGAGATGGCTTTCGGCCCTGAGTCCGGATGGAGTTTTGACGAACTTAATCTTTTCAAACAAATGGATTTTCAATTTGTTAGATTATCTGGCAATATACTAAGAACAGAAACAACACCGCTTGTTGCTACATCAATTATTAAGTTTCTGCATAACCAACTTTGAGACGAAAAAAGAGCTACAAACAACGATACAAGGATAAGAAGAAGTACTACACAAAGACTGACATCTTCCTAACTCGGATGGCAAGTATTCTAAAAGTACCAAACGGTGTAGCACATAATCTCTTTAACGAAAGAACTGTTACAGTCATAAGACTGAACTCTCTTATACAATCACCAGAAGTGACTAAGGCCAAACTTGTGAAGTTAGGCCTACAACTAGAGAAAGTGCCGTGGATTGACCATACCTATATCGTTGTGAATTTAGATAAGTCAGATGTAGGTAAACTGCCGGAATATTTCGAAGGTCTCTTCTACATTCAAAATCTCTCTAGCATGGTTCCTCCACTACTCCTTAATCCAAATCCATCTGACAGAGTACTGGATATGTGTGCTGCACCTGGGAGCAAAACTACGCAACTTTCTGATTACATGAGTAATCAAGGAGTGCTGATAGCCAATGATGTTGACCCATGGAGAGTAAAAAAATTGAGGGATGTGTTAAATCTTTTTAATGTACAAAATGCTGAAGTTACTAATGAAGATGCCAACTTATTTGGTAGGTTAGAACGGGAAAGTTTCGACAAAGTGCTCTTAGATGCTCCTTGTTCAGGAGAGGGTATGATTTATCTTTCAGCACCAATGGCTCTACGCTTTTGGAACGTGAAAAAAGTTAAGGCTTTAACCAAAGTCCAACAAAATTTAATCGAATCAGGTTTCAACGCGCTTAAAAGAGGTGGCACTATGGTCTACTCTACCTGCACCCTTGAACCAGATGAAAACGAAGGGATTGTGAGTTATCTCTTAGACAAGTACTCACGGGCTAAAGTCGTACCTGTACCACTATTTAACTCAACTGAGTTCGCCAACTACAAGAACAATGTTAAAAGAGGACTATTGAAATGGAATAGTCGGACATATCACAAGTCTATGTCCGACACGTATCGCATTTTACCAAGTAGCAGGATGATGGCTTTCTATATCGCCATCATCCAAAAAGCTTAATCTCTCCTTCGAGGTCTATCTTCTCCACTATCAGTAGCTTCGCCTTTTACAGCTTTCATACTCATCTTGATCTTACCATCTCTACCAATATCCAAGATCTTAACTTCAACTTCTTGTCCTTCAGTCACAAAATCACGAACATCTTTAACAAATTCGTTAGACATTTCAGAGACATGAACTAGACCTGACACGTTAGGAGCAATCTCAACGAATGCACCATATTCCATCACTCCATCAACAACTCCTTTGTAAACACCGCCTACTTCAGGAACAAATGCTAAGCCTGAAACATACTTATTAGCTTTCTCAATCGACTCCATATCGTCTCCAAAGATCTGAACAGTACCATCATCTTCAACATTAATCTGGCAACCGGTACCCTCACTGAGTTCTTTTATATTCTTTCCACCCGGACCAATCAATTCCCCTATCTTTTCAACTGGAATCTTAACTACTAATACTTTAGGTGCATATTTAGAAACTTCAGCTCGTGGAGATGCAATTACCTTCTCAATTTTTTCCAAGATAAATTCTCGAGCTTGTCTAGCCTGAGCAATTGCTTGTTCAAACACTTCAATAGGAAGACCCGCAGCCTTGTTATCCATCTGTACAGCAGTAATACCTTTAGTAGTTCCTGTAACCTTGAAGTCCATGTCTCCATAGAAATCTTCTACATCTCTTATATCTGTTAGGATTTGGAACTTCTCGCCTTCATCGTCCGTAATAACTCCCATCGCAATTCCTGCAACGGGTCGCTTGATAGGCACACCTGCATCCATAAGAGCAAGCGTTGATGCACAAGTTGCAGCCATTGAGCTTGAACCGTTCTGAGATAAGACTTCGCTTACCAACAACACTGTGTAAGGAAACTCATCTAAAGATGGAACTACTGGTGCTAAAGCTTTTTCAGCTAAAGCGCTATGGCCGGTCTCTCTTCGACCTGGAATCCACTTAATTCTCCCAGCCTCACCTAAAGAGAAAGGCATTGCATCGTAAAAATGCATATAGGATTTAAGTTCCTCTCCAGCAATATCTTCAACCAATCGTTGATCACGAGTATTGCCCAAAGTTGCAACTGTTAACGACTGAGTCATACCACGAGTAAATAAAGAACTACCGTGTACCCTCGGCAATACACCAACTTCCATATCCAATTCTCTGATCTCATCTACTTTGCGGCCATCAATTCGCTCTTTTCGATCCAAAATCATAGCGCGTACTTCTTTCTTAAGAAGCTTGTAATAGGCTTCACTAATTGTGACTTTGCTGTACTTTCCCTCGTACTCTTTGTAAACCTTTTCCAACGACTCGGTTGTCAGCTCTGGTTTATCAGAAGTTGCATTGCGCTTCACCTCATCACCCAAGAAAGTTTTCATCTGAGCCAAAAGTTCTTCTGGAACAGCATGAGATGTATATTCTTCTTTTTGAACTTCGAACATATCAATAAACTTCTGTTGAGCCTCCATCCATGGATTCATGAGTTCCAATCCGTATTTCATACCTTCAACTACCTGATTTTCAGGTACTTCATGACAACCAGCATCGACCATAGTGAAAAGTTTTCCGTCACCAGAAGCGACATAGTTCATCTGATCTTCTTCCGAAGTCTCATCAATGACTTCATACTTAGCTACTGGATTGCCATCTTTAAGTCCGATTCGGACACCAGCAATAGGTCCATCAAAAGGAACCTTTGAAAGCATAATAGCCGCAGAAGCTGCGTTAATAGCCAGAATCAATGGGTCGTTCTGTGAATCGTAAGAGAGAACTGTAATTGTTATGGTTACTTCATTTCGATAATCAGCTGGAAATCGCGATCTGAATGAACGATCGATCATTCTAGCTCGTAATATTGCGGCATCGGTTGGAAATCTCTCCCGTTTTACAAATTTAGAAGAAGATATCTTACCTGCAGCAAAGAGTTTTTCTACATACTCTACTGTCATTGGAAAGAAATCACCTTCGCCTTTAGGTGCTTGGGAGTCAACATTGACTAAAACAGCAGTCTCACCCATACGTGCAAACACTGAGCCGGAAGATCTTCTGGCATATTTGCCACTTGAGAAAGAAACTTTTCTTCCTTCGATCTCAAACTCGTGTACTTTTTCGTTAAACAACATAAATTAAACATAAAAAATTAAATCAAATGCCCAGCACAGAGCATAGCATTTTGTTTTGTGAAAGTATATTGAGGAGATGTAAAGGTTTTAAGATTTAAAGCCCTAAATCCTTAACTATCTTCTTGTAGGACGTTTCATCAGAATTCTTCAAATATTCAACAAGTCGGCGTCTTCGTCCTACCATTTGGAGCAGACCTCGTCTTGAGTGATTATCTTTCTTGTGCCCTTTTAAGTGCTCAGTCAAAGCATTAATCTGCTCAGTTAACAAAGCAATCTGAACGGCAGGAGAACCAGTATCGCCTTCTTTGGCGGCATACTTTTTGATAATTTCGGCTTTTCTATCTTTAGTTAATGACATATATACAATCAGAGTAGCATACAATTATTTGCTTTTACAATAGGAAATCACACTAGACTATAGTAGTTACTTACTATCTTTCAAGCCTTTATTTTTACTATTTCTACGGGCTTTTGTCAACACCCTAGCCGAGTTATCCACATTCTTACTATCGGCCACTACGTCTACTTCAATGCTATACAAGTCCTTTAGTATCGGCCAAAATCGCTTATTAAGCTCTTCCAATTTCACATCATTAAGATCACACACGCTATGTCCTGCATCACCACTACCACTAAATACCCCTGCAATTGTTGATGCACTGTAACTTTTTGGGTCATTGGATTCAACAATAACCCTAATACCATCCTGTAATTCGTAAAACAGAAAGGCTAATTTATAACTACTTGCAAGATTGAAAGGAATCCTACCGTAACCTGATATTTCATCTAAATCCAAACCAATAAGATTTTCTTTTTCCAGAACGGAGTAAATTACATAGCCACTGATTCTTACATTTGCAAATATCTGTCTAACCAAATCGATATATTCAGGACTATGTGAGTAGTACTTGGCTTTGAGAGCATCAGATATACTCCCGCCTCTATCAACAAGCGTCATAACATTCTTAATTGCTTGAGAATCGGGTTGACCCTCAATTAAGTTGACACCATTGAGATAGTTTTGCAGTAAAGTATCTAAGGCTTGAGGCTGCCACTCGATTTCAGAATCCATGAACAAGCTGAAAATATCTTCGTATGTAGCAATAGAAAAAAAAGGGTTTTCCTTGAAAAGGTACTCATTCTCATCATAAAAAGGTTGAAGAGTTTTAGGATTAGTTATACCAATCAAGATAGTAGCGTCAAACTTGCCCCCTCCTTCCGTGAATTCTATTTTGTCAAAACTAAATCCTGACTTTGAAGGTAAGATTTTAAAAACTAATTTCCCAGCCTCCTTGTCAGTATCATAAACCACCTTTTCTACTCCTGAACTGCCGTAATCAATTGTGACAGTGTATTCAGTTGGCTTAATCTCATTTTTAATAACAATATTCCGAGACTTAAGTTTATCATCAATCTCATGAGAAAATTCGGAAAAAGTAAGTAGTTCGAAACTTTTATTTTCGGATTTGAGATAAGCTAGCAAAGCACTAAGAGCATCAATATCTCGGGTAAATGTCAAGTCGCCTAAAACTAGCAGAAGATTTTGGGCAGGTTTAACTAATTGAAAAAGGTTATTAACCTCCGACATAAACCTGTAGAAAAAGTATTTAGGTATATCTTACTTGATTACCTTGTAACAGTAAAGTGTATCACCTACAATCGCCTCGATTTTGTTGGATACAATCACCCCACACTCAACTCCCTTCTTTGCCTCGTTAATAGTTTCCTTCTCATGCCTTAACGACTCTATTTTCCCTTCACCGATGATATCATCCCCCCTGACTATATACGCTTTACCGCCTTTCTTTACTACTCCAGATGCAACCTGACAGCCAATCACAGTTGTACCGTTTGAAAGAGTAAAAATTGCTTTCACAGTAGCGCTTCCAATCTCTTCTTCACTCTCTTGAGGTGAAGATAAGGCAACGATCGCATCAGAAATCTCCTCAACAAGCTTGTAAACCAAATCGTAAGTCTTAATCAGTATTCGCTTCTTTATTGCTAGATCTGCAACGCCCTTCTCAATTTTAACCTCAAAACCCAAAATGATTGATTTCGTCACTTCTGCCATCTCTAAGTCCTTCTGCGTAATATCCCCCAAACCATCCTGCACAATCTCCACCTTATACCCATCCTCATCAACTTTACTTAAAGTTTTACGCAAAGCCTCAAGAGATCCTTCTGACGAGGCTTTGACTACAACCTTAAGTGTCTTTTCCTCTTCCTTTACAGCCTGTCCAAATAACGCAGCAAGATCCACGGCATTGGACTCTTCAATATTTTCAAGATTTTCCTGAGCAATAACGGCTTCTATTTTTCGCTCTTTCTTCTCTGTCGTCACAAAAATTTCACTTCCCAACTCCATTAACTCAGAGAGTCCTAAAATCTTTCCACCCATACCTTCCGCTAGTAACTCAAGGTTTTCATCATTTTCGCTAATTAAACCTTTTACTTTCTCAGAGTATGTTTTACCTTTAGATACATATCCTAACCACATACCCCGTGATAGTTCGCCATGAGTCATAATCACAGTAGACACTTTTCCTTTATTTTTATCTTTTACTGACTCAAGTACAAAAGCTTTCCCGACTAACCCATTTGGAAGATCTGGTCGCTCTATTAAGCCTTCAACCTGCGCTACCAACGAAATTGTCTCAAGGAGCATATCAACATTCTGTCCGGTCTTAGCTGAAATCTGTACCACCGGCACTTGCCCGCCCATACCTTCTACAAAAATACCTTTGTTAGTCACATCTCTTTTAATCTTTTCAATATCAATACCTGGCAAATCTACCTTGTTTATTACAACAATAGGCTTGGCGTTGGAGTTTTTAATAATCTCAATCGATTCTTCAGTCTGAGGCATAACGCCATCATCTGCAGCCACAATAAGGAGAACTATATCTGCAATACTTCCTCCGCGGGAGCGCATCAAATCAAAGGCTTCGTGGCCTGGGGTATCAATAAATGTAACCTTGTGACCATCTTTGACATCTACGGTAAAAACTGAAACCCGTTGTGTTATGCCACCAGCTTCGGAATCTACGACATTAGCGCCGCGAATATAATCCAACAAAGTTGTCTTTCCGTGATCCACATGACCCAAGATTGTAACAATTGGTATGCGCGTAGGTTTCATTTCGATTTCTTAAGGTTAACTAACTGTTCATTCGATATTCTGACTACTTTCTTCTCTCTAAATTTCGCACCGATGTAATCATCTACCTGCGAGCGTAATTTTGCAAGTTCTTCTGGCGAAAAAGTTATCTTAAAGCTACGTTCGAAAAGTTTGATTTTTATAGCTTTATCAAAAACTTCCAAATCAGGTTTCATATTCAATCCCCTTCCTCTAACTCTTTCCCCTTGATCCAATACTACCTGTTTACTCTCTTTAACCCAGACAAACCTCAAAAGTTCTCTCTTAGGTAATTTCTCCCTGGTAACCGCACACATTCGTATTGGAACATGAAGCGCATTACTCACTGGCAACCTCCTCTTTTACTTCAACTTTTTCTTCAGCTACTACCTCTGACTTATCGGTTTCAGTTTTGGATTCTGATTTACCTGATTTACCATCTGGGCCCACAATATCAATCTTGATGTTGGTAAGCTTCCAAGCTAATCTCACATTCTGACCTTCACGACCGATTGCAAGTGAAAGCTGATCCTCAGCAACTGTGACAACCGCTGTATCACTCTTAATTTCAACTTTTTCTACCTTGGCAGGACTAAGTGCATTAGCAATAAATTTTTCTCTCTCTTCATCCCATTCAATAATATCAATCTTCTCTTCACCTAGTTCACTCATCACGTTCGCAATACGCATTCCTCTTTGCCCTACGCATGAACCGATTGGGTCAATTCCATCCTGATTGGACATTACAGCCATCTTGCTACGTGAACCGCCTTCTCGAGCCACACCTTTCACCTCAACTACGCCTGATTCGATTTCAGGGACTTCCATTTTGAAAAGTTCGACCAAAAAATCACTTGATGCTCTTGAAACAACTAATTCCTTCCCTTGAGGGGAATCAACTATGTCTTTAAGCAATACCTTATATCGCTCACCAACTCGGTAAAATTCGTTAGGAATCTGCTCTTCAGGTGGCATGATTGCAACTGCTTTACCAATCTCAAAGACAGCATTACCTCTTTGCATCCTCTGCATAAGCGCATTGAATACCTGACCTGTCTTACCGCTGAATTCAGTAAGAATAGCTTCTTTCTCAGATTCACGAATTTTTTGTAAAACTACTTGTTTAGCTGTTTGAGCTGCAATTCTTCCAAAGTCTTCACTTGCGCTTGGAAGTTCTATTTCAACCACATCTCCTTCTTTAAGATCTTTTGCAATAAGCTTCCCTTCTTTAAGGGAGATCTCACGAATAGAGTCGGTAACTTTCTTAACAATTGTTTTACGGGCAATAACCCTAAATGAACCGTTTTCTTTATCAATTTCTACTGAAAGATTCTCTTCAGGTCCTACTTCTCCCTCAGCAAGAACAGGTTCATCTTTCATGAATTCTTTCTTATATGCAACCAATATAGCCTCTTTAAGTGCATCGTAAATTTTTTGAGGATCAATGCCTCGCTCTGAAGCGATTTGATTTATTGCAGCAAGGAAATCTGTAACTATAGCCATAACTAAAAACTAATAACTTATTTGGAATAATATACAAAAAAAGGTGAGTTTTTATACTCACCTCCACAATATAACTTTCGATGTCAAATATATCAGAAAAAAGTGATGTAGTAAATACAGGAAGGTTTTAAAGAGAGAGTAACCAGAGAAGTGATGATGTCAGCCCAAGAGGGCTTGGGCTGACTCATTCGTCACTCTTTCACGTCACACTGCACATTAAGCACATACATATTTTCAGATTCAAGCAAGAAAATATCGTACATACATGATGTGTTTACCCACGTGACTGTCGGTACTTCCCCAGGTTTGAATACCAACTGATTTTGGATGCCGCTGTTAACTTGCCATACAGGCAATACGAATGGAGTTTCTTCTCCATTCAAGACAGCAATGCCAGAAACAGCCGATGGCTTAGGACCACAACCACATAACACCACCGCGAACATAAGGACGAGCACTAACTTCAACATTCTTTTCATCATTCTATCTCCTTGGATTTAATTTTTGGAACAATAGCTACCGCCAAAAAATTAGCGACAGTTAATGTCCCAAAAACAAATCTAATTACTCTCTCTTTTTAATGATCACTCCCTACACATAAGTGTTTTTGAGAGTGAAGGATTATACCAAAAACCTCCATAAAATACCATCTTTTACCACTCCTGCTTGAAATTAGAATCACCTGGGAATAAAATTACGTCACAAAATCAAAATGACACATTATGAATTCGTACCTTAAAGTTCTGTACAGTGAAAAAGTTAGACCTGTAACTAACTATCCAGACGCACTAGCCAAGCATTTGGTCGAAAGGTTTTCAATACCTAACGAAGCTAAAGTACTAGATCTTGGATGCGGGAGGGGCGATATGTTCCTCGCGTTCAAACGATTAGGTATGAATATGTCTGGAGGAGATATTGAGTATCTAACTGGCTCAACATTAACAAAGAATGATGTAAAAATATTCGACTTTTCTAAAGATAAATACCCTTTTGACGATAACCCCTTCGACATCGTTTTTTCTAAATCCGTGATTGAACATTTATACGAACCTGAACATTTTTTAAAAGAACAGTTTAGGATTTTAAAACCAGGAGGGAGGATTATTACCCTAACACCCGATTGGTATTCACAGATGAAACTATTCTACAACGATTTTACCCACAAAAGACCTTTTAATAGCACTAGTTTAAACTACGCACTTAACGTATATGGTTTCAAGGATGTAACAACTGAACTTTTTTTTCAACACCCACTATATTGGAAATATCCTGCACTTAAACAATTTGCATACCTACTAAGGATATTGGGACCAGTAAGAAAAATTCATTCAAATAAATTTTACCGTTTCTCAAGAGAATTGATGGTACTTGGCACTGGTGTGAAAGCGATATAACTACTTAGCCAAACCTTCCCATAATTTTCTCTCTTCTCTAGTGAGCTTCTTAGGAATATTTACTACAATCTTTACAAAATGATTCCCTCTCTCGCTGGCCCTCCCAAGTATAGGCGAACCTTTCTCCTTTATCCTAAATATGGTACTTGACTGCGTTCCAGATGGGATTTTTAGCTTAACTTTTCCATCTATAGTATCGACACTTACGTCACCTCCCAAGACAGCGGTATGTACAGGAATATCTTGAGTAGAATATATATCATTTTCCCTTCTTTCAAAATTTTCATGAGGTTCAACCTCAACTTCAATAAACAAATCACCAGGAACCCCAGACTTATTTAAACTTCCGCTACCTCTAAATCTCAAAATCATACCGTCGTATGCACCTGCGGGAATCTTAATCTTAACCTTCTCACTTTCAACTTTAATTCCTTCACCACCGCAAACTCTACACTCTTTATCAGGGACTTTTCCTCTCCCGCCACAAGTCTCACACTCAGTAACAAAAGCCATACGACCTAAAATGCTCTGTTGAACCCTCTGAACCCTACCACTACCCTTACATGTCTCACAGGTTTTGACCTTCATATTATCACTACCTGTCCCTTCGCAATGCTTACATACCACCTCTTTATCCACCTTTATTTCAACCTCTTCGCCCTTCATCGCATCCAAGAAAGTCATCTTTATTCGATACCTCAAATCCCTTCCCCTCGAACTATTTGCCCTTTTATTTCCACCTTCAAATCCAAAATCGGAAAAACCACCTCCAAAAAATGTAGAGAATATATCACCCATATCAAAAGGAGAATTATTAGGATCAAACCCACCAAAACCGCCACTTCCACCCGCAAAACCCTCGGTCCCTGCATGACCATACTGATCGTAAGCAGAGCGTTTAGATTGGTCTGAAAGTACTTCATAGGCCTCTTGCACCTCTTTGAACTTACTCTCAGCATCTGGCTCCTTATTTACATCTGGGTGGTACTGTTTAGCCAGCTTACGATACGCTTTTTTAACCTCTTTTTCAGAAGCAGTTTTCGATACACCTAAAACTTCATAATAATCGCGTTTTTCCATACCGACATGATTTTAGCAAAGAATGCGTTGAAGTGCTAGTTAGCGTTCAACTGAGATTGTTACTGATTCAGGGAGACCATATCTCCCCTCCAACTTATCTGCAGCAGTCCGAAGTTTTGCCGAAATTGTGTACAGACTAGACCAATGTTCACTTCCAATCACATCTGCAATCCTCTCATCAATCGTTGAGGCATTCATACTTGTAGCTTTTGTGAACAAGATATCAAAAACCTTACCTTTGTAGTGATAAAAGTTACCAAGCGCCCTGAGAATTAAAGTTAGCTCAGTGACTGTAAGTTTTTCTTCTTTTTCTACTCTTGCAAGCAAAACTTTTAATATTTGGTCGTAAAGTATAATTTCCTCTTTAAGGCAATCCTGATACCTATGGGCAAGCTCTATACTATCAGAGTATGCAACATTGCGATAATATCCGACTGTGTTTATGGCGTTAATAGCGACAAATCCGAATAGATTATTTATAAGCTCCAACCCCCGCTGATAGGCTACTGAGCAAAGTCTATTCTCCTCCTCATTGTTACGACTATATCCTTTAACGAGCTCCAAGAAATCAAGAAAAGCAGTATAATTCAACAACTCTGTACCATATATTTGATGCAGCTGGTTATTGGATAATTCCTCTAGCCTACGCGCAGCACTGGAGAACTCGTCCAAATCGTCACCTAAAAATGGTTCGTAGTCTGCTTCAAGTTGATTGATTGTACCCATATCAATATCAGCAAATCTTGCTATTGCAGGAGTATTTCCTTTGACATCTATTACACCTCTATAAATACCTTGTATTTCACTCTTATTCGTAATCGGTGGCATATATTGATAAGGCTATATTACTCTTTCTTTAAACACTCTTTAGCAATGTTAATCCAAATACCAAGATTTCTATACTGTAAAGTTGAAGCGACATTGGACTTATCGAAGCCTTCTTCTCTAAGTTGAAGGAAGTTTACTACGGACATTACAACTGCAATCCGAGCTAAGTCATCTTTAGTTATATTTGTATTGGAATTAACTACACTAATACACTCGTATAAAACCAAGCTTAGACCTACTTTTAGGCGACCGAAATGCTTGCTTGCTCCTTTTCTTGCCCCTCCCTGTATTGATAAAAGCTCTGCAGTTAGAGCGCTATTTAAAAGCTCTCTTCTTGCATAAAACGGGTCGTTCACATGCCTTAATATAACTTCAGAACTACCACTAATCCTTTTATTTTCATCTAAATTTTTTAAATACTCCTGAAAAAGAAATGCTTCCTGCATCAATGATCCAGTAGGGCTTAAATCGGTTTTTCCTTCAAGTAGTTTCTGTTTGAACGTAATAACACGAATGTAACTGTCATCCTCTGTACCTTTTCCTCCAACCTTTACCAAGTTATCGTATACCTTACTAAATCCTTCATTCATGAACTCGTTAAACTCTGCCGATATTTGATCTGTGAATTTGAATGGTTCACCTTGAAATAAATACGGAAGATTTTCTTGTCCTTTAAAATAAGTTCTTGTGGTCATATTTAAAGCAATTAACTATTATAGGCCATTATATCCCAAACTTACTCTATTTTCTAGTACATTTTCCCTTCATTTGATATAAAGAAATAATGGATGACACTTGGAATACAGATAAACAACAGCAGATAGTTCCCAAAAATGTCAAAATACTTCGGGCAGTAATTGCAATAAGTGTTTCTTTTTTTGGCTTTCTACTCCTTTTTTCTCAACTACTACCACTTGCTTCATCCTTTATTCAAGGCAAAGTCGATGAAATGAGAGCTACAAACCTAGCGAGACCCGTGCCAGATAGCTACAAAGAGCTACTCTTTGGCTCTTTCGCATACTACAACCCTGGTCTTAGTTACTTCCAAAACCTTTCCAAACAAGTAGGAGAGCTCTCCCAAGGCCAACAAGTGTATTACGACCCAGTAACCAAACAGAGCAAACAAATTGTAATTGATAAAAACTACAAGAAGGATATGATGTTAAGTGTACCTATCATAGGAATAAACAAAGTAAACATTTCAGCAAACGTAGAGAGTTTTGATGAGAAAGTTTACAACCTTGCCCTCAAATCTGGCCTCGCCCATTTCGAAGGTACTCCCTTGCCTGGAGATGGCGGAAATTCTTTTATTTACGGCCACAGCGCAGTACCTAGTTTCTTTAATCGACACAAAGATCTACCCGAAACAATTTTCTCCCGACTTGAAAAAGTTGATATCGGTGCCGAGATATCTGTATTTAAAGACGGAAAAGAATTAAAATACATCGTTCGAAAGAAAAAAATAGTTGAATCATCAGACTTCTCAGTGCTAAAAACACAGGGTGATAAAGAGACTATTACACTAATGACCTGTTGGCCGATCGGTGTGCCATCCAAACGCTTAATTGTATTAGGAGAAAGATATGAATGACAGAACTAGGTTAATACTAATAGGAGCTGCGCTGTTTTTAATTTTAGTCGTGGGAGTTGTGCTTTTTATCCTTAACCGGAATAAAGCTCCTAAATCTGCCACAAATACTGATAAAATTGTGCTGACATACTGGGGATTATGGGAACCTGAATCTGCAATGCAATCGCTTTTTGAAAGATATGAGGTAGACCACCCTAATATTGATATCCAGTATGTACAAAAGCCATTTACACAATATGAATCAACCGTATTTACACGTATACAACAGAACATAGTTGATGACACACCTGCACCTGATGTAATTCGTATAAATAATGCCTGGTTATCAAAATTTCAACCCTCTCTTTCACCTCTTCCTGCTTCAATAATGACCGCATCCGACTACTCTCAGGATTTTTATCCAACGGCAGTAAGAGACTTTACTGGCACTGACGGCGAAATTTACGCTATCCCTCTTGAAATAGATGGTTTAGCGGTCTTTTACAATAAGAAACTTCTAAAAGCTGCAAGTATGGACGTACCACCAACTGATTGGGATACCTTTATTGAAGCTGCAAAAAAACTCACCAAAAAGAATAATGCTGGCAAAATAACACAGGGTGGAGTTGCCCTGGGTAGTGCCAAAAATATCAAACACTCAGCCGACATTTTCTCCTTGCTCCTACTTCAAAACAACGTCCCAATCATTAACAGCACTAATGACGAAGTAAACATTACCTCTACAAGGTCGGAATCAGCACTAGACTTTTACACCAGTTTTACCAAAGTTCACAAAGTGTGGGGAGATGAACTCGCTTCGGATTTAGAGATGTTCTATTCAGGTAAGCTAGCAATGATGTTTGGTCCAAGCTGGAGAGCTTTTGATATAATAAATGCCAACGCGACAATAGAATTCGGAATTTCACCTGTGCCACAACTACCAAGTAATGACCCTGTAAACTACGCAATGTATTGGGGTGAAGCAGTTACAAGAAGCAGCCCTAACCAATTGGAGGCATGGAAACTAGTTAAGTGGCTATCTGAGCAATCCCAAATGAAAGAGTTTTATTCCAATTCAGCCAAAATACGTGCCTTCGGTGAGCCATATTCTCGAAAGAGCATGAGTTTCGAATTAGAAAGTGACCCGTATGCAGGTGCCTTCATGCAAATGGCCCCTACATTCACAGCTTGGAAGATGGGCGACCAAGTATTCATTGAAGAGTCTTTAAGAACTGCAATAAATGATGTGGTAGGGCGAGGGGTAAGAATTCCTGACGCATTAAAAGATGCTCAAGATAGAATTAATCAACGACTCAGTGAAGTCGTAAAGTAGAGCAACCTTTACACTACAGGCCTCGATAGCCCCAAATTTATTTGCACCTGCTCATTTTCCTGTTGTATATTGGTAAGAATGAGAAAACATGCAACCAAAAAATTTTCCCTTCTAGCGCTTCTTTTTTTGGCTATAAGTATTCCTTTAGCAATATATTCCATTATCAATCTAGGAAGTTTTGACACACGCGACAAAGCAGCAAATGTGACTCTTGATGTGGAAAGTTGTCAGATTAGCTTTCCTTACGTTACCCCTCAAAGCATAG
This sequence comes from bacterium, assembly GCA_021463465.1. Lineage (GTDB taxonomy): Bacteria > Patescibacteriota > Dojkabacteria > SC72 > SC72 > JAJTYH01. Next base: position 181,148 of record JAJTYH010000003.1, on the reverse strand, counting down.
AGGTCAATAAGACCATCCAAGCCACTGTATCAGCTCAAACACCAGGTGAAGCAATAACCAAAGTCTCAATCATGGATCGAACCGGCACAGAAGTCTTAAAGAAAGAGTATGACACTGGCAAGGATCAGATTTACGAAATGTTTACACTTAATCCTAAAGAAGTTGGCGATTTCGGAGTTTTAGGTACACTTACAACTGATAAGGGTACACGACCTTGTGTAGTCGAGAATAACAGAACTGTAATGGTTGTGAGTAATAACAATGCGCCTGAATTCAAAACTATTCCAACTTCAGCACAACCTTCAAATATTATTAAAGTAAAAGAGAGTTACCAATACCTTTTTGAAGCAACTGACGAGGAAAAAGATACTATCAATTTTGCTTTTTCTTTTACACCTGATGCTAACTGGCTAAAAGCAACTGTAGTCGAAAATGGTACATCAGGAAAACTTAGCATCAAATTCACGGGAATCCCTGATAAACCAGGCAGTTATCTGGCAAATATATTCATTCATGACGGCTACAATGCCCACTTAAGAGCTCAAACCTGGGTTATAAATGTAGACCAAGGTCAGAATGACATTCCAAAAGTCTCAGTAATCAAACCTTCAACCGATTTAACCGTCAAAAAGGGAGAAAGTGTCACAGTGAGCTGGGAAGGTGCGGACCTAAACCAGATAGTTAGATACGAGCTTTATGTAGCCACAAACCCAGGAAATGCCAATACCTGGGTAGCTGTTTCTAAGAATTTAAGCCCTAAGATAGGTACTTATGTCTATGATACCAATAATCTTGCGGAGGGTACCTACCAATTTGTAATTCGAGCTATAGACAATTTTGATCCTCCAGCTACTGGCTCGGGCTTCTCCTCCAAGGTTACAATCACAGGAAAAGGCGGTGAGACACCTACTCCAGGACCAGATGACGGAGTAGTTATAAAAGAAGCTCAAATTATAAATCTTTCTCCAAGTAATGAGAGTAGTATTAAGAACCGAAACGCCATTATCAGCGCAACCTTAGTACCAGGAAACCAAGCTTTAATCAAAAAAGAGAGTATCAAAATTATACTTGATGACAATGATGTAAGTGGCAAAACTAGAATTAATGAGGGATCTGACAACACTTATACAGTTCTTTACACTTCGGAACAAGAATTTAGTGACGGGATACACAAAGTGAGCGTATCTTTTGAAGATGATAAGGGTAATAAGACTGAAAAGTCTTGGATATTCACTATCCTTCCTGTAGATTCAGGCAGTAACGATACCTACAATATCATCGGGTTCGAAATCCCTAAGCGATTAGCAATAATAGTAGCTGCCGGCTTAGCAATACTGCTCCTTGCTTTGATAGTACCTTGGCTACTCTATCTCGCATGGAGGGGGTCAAAAGATGAGGATGATGATGCTACATATCAGACTGTTTATCAATCCACAATCCCTCCCAGGCAAGAAAGCAACCTACCTCAAACATCACAGGCAGAAGAGCTTCCAAAGCCTGAGTCAATGCCAGAAGTGCAAGAACCGGTTAAACCAATCGGTCCTCAATTTAACATAGTGGCACCAGTACCCATTACCCCCGTTGAGCAGCCGGTAGAAGTGGAGAAAGTTGTAATAGAACCAATATCCGTAGAACCACGACCTCCTGTAGCAGATCCACTACCTGAAGTCCCTATAACTGCAGGAGAAGCACAGGTAGATATTGAAGATACAACTAATAAAGAACTTGAAGCCTTAGCTGAAAAACTCCAGGCTCAAGAGGAGAAGTTTAGCGAGTTCCTGCCAACTCCTAACGAAACTGCCCCCTCCTCTTCACCTGAACCAACCTCTAGTACACCTGAGACGCTACAAGAGCCGGAACCAACAAATACACCTGACGTTGTGCCTGCACCAGAAACACCGCAAAAACCTTCCTAATATCTGATATAATCAGCGGTATGCAAAAGCTTTCATACGCTCAAATACGAAAACAATACCTTGAATATCTAGTTTCAAAAGGACACTTCGAAATTCCCAGCGCTCCACTTGTACCCGAGAACGATCCAACTCTACTTTTCGTGAACTCAGGGATGTTTCCACTAGTCCCATACCTTCTTGGTCAGGTTCATCCTAGTGGAACCAGACTAACAGATTCCCAAAGATGTCTTCGCACCGAAGACCTCGAAGAGGTTGGAGATGTGAGTCACTGCACTACTTTTGAAATGCTTGGGAACTGGTCACTTAATGATTACTTCAAAGACGAAGCTATTGGAATAACCGTTGGTTTACTCGTAGATGTTTTCGGCTTTGACATCAACAATATCTACGGCTCAGTTTTCGAAGGTAATGACGATGCCCCGCAAGACAGTAAGTCAATTAAAGTATGGCAAAGGCTCTTCAAAGAGAGAGGGATTGATGCCAAGGTAGGTAAAGGCGAACGAATTCAAGAATATGGAAAAAAGAAATGTTGGTGGGAACTTGAAGCAGGAGGTCCTTGCGGTCCATGCTCGGAAATCTTCTACGACACAGGAAAAGAAGCCTGCGGAAAAGATTGCAATGTTAATTGCGACTGCGGTAAGTATATAGAACTAGGCAACAACGTGTTCATGGAATACCTGAAAAAGGACGGTAAATATACTCCTCTTGGTAGGCATAACGTAGATTTCGGAGGAGGTCTTGACCGATGGGCACTCATCTCACAAGAGGTGGAAAGTATTTTTGATACCGACATCTACTCGCCAATTTACGAGAAGGTTAAATCTCTTTCCAAAAACGATTTGGTCAAATCTCAAAGAATCATCACCGACCACATTAAGGCAGCTACATGGATAATTACCGATGGAGTAGTACCTGGTAGAACCGCACAAGGCTATATTCTTCGCAGACTCATAAGAAGAAGTGTTAGACATGCCCGATTACTAGGCATTGAAGGTGTATTTACCCGACAGATAGGAGAAATAGCAATCAAGCAATTCGCTCCTGTTCATCCCCTACTTAATCAAAAAAAAGATGAGATCTTAAGAATCTTGGAAGAGGAAGAGCTTAAATTCAACCAGACGCTGGATAAAGGTTTACGAGAGTTTGAAAAGATTTTCGGAGACTTAAAAGATCAGAGCTTCACCAATGAGAACGGAGAAACTTTTACCCTTTACGAAACCTATGGATTTCCATTAGAAATGACATTGGAGGAGCTGAATAATCGAGGGGTTAAGTTTGACGACCAAGCTGCTAAACAGAAGCATCAGGAAGCCTACGAGAAACACCAAGACAAATCTCGACAAGCGACCAAAGGCATGTTCAAAGGTGGCCTTGCAGACACATCAGAGATGTCTACCAAGTATCACACTGCAAACCACTTATTGTTAGCGGCGCTTTATGAGGTATTAGGCTCACATATATTCCAAAAAGGAAGTAATATAACACCAGAACGGCTGAGATTGGACTTCCCTAACGATACTAAATTGACACCAGAGCAGATTAAACAGATCGAAGATCTAGTGAATCAGAAAATCTCTGAAGCATTACCAGTCACATGGGAGCAGATGAGCAAAACAGAGGCTCTAAAGCTCGTCAAATACGCTTCATTTGTAGAAAAGTATGCTGATGTGGTCAAAGTTTACACGATTGGCAATAAAGTCACTCCTTTTTCGGTTGAAATCTGCGGAGGGCCACATGTCGAAAACACTTCTACACTGGGCAAATTCAAAATCGTAAAAGAGGAGGCTGTAGCCAGTGGAATTCGCAGAATTAAAGCTGTGTTTGAATAAAGGGTATGTTCCCAGTTTTAGCATTAGACTTCGGTCGAAAACATATTGGACTTTCAATCTCAGATAGTAAAGGCTTAATTGCTTCTCCTCTCCCTACCCTTTCAATTACCAAGAATCGAGACCTATCTGTACTACTTAGTGAAATCAAAAGTATATGTGAGGAATACAAAGTAGCTTCAATCCTCATTGGTCAGCCACAAAGTTTCAACGAAGGACAAAATGTAAACAATAGAAGAATAGAAGAGTTTTCAAATGCTGTAAAGAAAAGAATCTCATTACCAGTAACTTTCGGGGATGAAAGCTTTTCTACTTCAACCGCTAAAGATATGTTAATATCACAGGGCCAACATTTTAAAGCTAACAAGAGTAAAATAGATAGCCTTGCAGCCAGTGTTTTTTTACAAGAGTACTTAAATTCAAAAAATAGCCTTCGTGATTAAATTTTTCATGAGAATATTCTTCATATTTTTGCTTGTGCTTGCGTGTATGGGAATCTTTCTATACAGCAAATACAACGCTATTTTAACGGCGACTTCTTCCAATGATACGTCAGTAAAGACTTTCAAAATCACTGAAGGAGAAACTGCTGATAATGTACTTGCGAAACTTCGAATTGAAAATTTCATCAATCAACAACAAGAACTTGCACTCAAGCTTTATATCCGTACAGAAAAACAGCCTAACTTCAAAGTAGGCGCTTACAAAGTTCCTGCAAATACCTCTCCAAAAGATATGATGACGCTACTTGAAAATCCAGAGATTACAGATATTTGGGTAACTATCCCAGAAGGGCTTCGTAAAGACGAGATAGCCAAAATTATTGCAAACGAATACGAAGGAATTATGGGAGCAGTCTTTTCTTCTAAAGAGTTTCTCTCTTTCACAAAAGATACCCAGTTTATTAAAGCTCAAGGGTTTGAAGGAGTAAAAGACTTAGAAGGCTACCTTTTTCCTGATAAATATCTGATGCCCGCACAAGCAACTACAGAGTATGTAATCACAGCAATGCTGGACAACTTCAAAACCAAAACCAACGGCGCTACTTATAAGGAGATTATCATTGCAAGTATGCTTGAGCGAGAAGGCTTGAGTAATTCTGACCGCCCTATGATTGCTGATGTAATTGAGAAAAGACTTAATGAAGGTTGGTTACTCCAAATCGACGCCACAATCCTTTATCACTTCAAAGATTGGAAGCACGTAATTACTGAAGCTGACAAGAAACAAGATCAACCATACAATACCTATTTCCGAGTAGGCCTCCCTCCTACCCCTATTTGTAATCCAGGGCTTTCTGCTATTGCGGCAGCTAAAAACCCGAAAAAAAATCCATACTACTACTATATTCATGATAATGATGGTAAAGTGTATTTCGCTAAAACTCTCGCAGAACACGAGACCAATATTGCAAACCATCTAAGATAATAATCCGTAAAGAAAATGGCTTTGAGTCTGAATATGGACGCTAAAAAAACTTTACCCGTTACTACAACTGTTAATGGCGTTCAAGTTCCTGTAAAACCCAAACCTAAATTGAAAAAGTGGTTATTCTGGATTTTTCTGATACTACTCATTGGCGGTGGTTTTATGGCTTACAGAGCCATCGAGTTCTCAAATAACGTGGGGATTAAATTCCAACCTGATGACATATTAAACCCAATCAAAAAGGACCCTGAGCTGACTAGAGATAGTACTGGTAAATATACAACCGCCTTAATCGTAGGAATCGACACCAGAAGTGCAAAAAGTGATTTACAAAACACCGACTCCATGATTATTGCGACTTATAACCATGAGAATGGCAACATCACAATGATTTCTGTTCCAAGAGATTTGTACGTTAAGATTCCAAATGAAGGCTGGTACAGTAAGATAAATTCTTTTTATGCCCACGGAGAAAGCCTTAAGAAGGGTAACGGACTTAACTATTTGAGAAATGTGCTTACTTCACTTACAGGAATCGAGATTCAATATCACGCTTTAGTTGATCTACAGGGCTTCAAAAAAATTGTTGACGCAGTGGGAGGAGTTACAGTTAATGTGGAAAATTCTTTCACAGACTACCAATATCCAGCTGAATCCAAGCGCAAACCTGTCTACGAGACAGTGACATTCAAGAAGGGACCACAGAAAATGGACGGAGAAACGGCCCTTAAATACGCTAGATCTCGACACAGTTCAGATAACAATGAGGGTACTGATTTCGCTCGTGCCAAAAGACAGCAGAAGGTCATTTCAGCACTTAAGGATAAGATTGTGTCAACCGACACCCTACTTAACCCTCAAAAGATTTTGAGCATAATGCAGGCAATTCAAGACAACGTGAAGTTATCAGAAGTTACCAACAATGATATTCAAGCAGGAATCAATATGGCCAAAAAGTATCAAGAAAAACCTGGCAAGGTTTATTCTTTCGTACTAGAGCCTTCATTCGGAGGCTACCAATTACTTACAACTAACGTCCCCTACACTAACGCATACGCAATTGCCCCTCTCGCGGGTATTGATAACTACACCCAAGTCAAAGAGCTTGTGCAGTTGTGCCTTACCAAACCTGAAATCTACTCTCTCACAGCTAAGATAAGGGTTTATGATACAGGTATTGGCTACAATGAAGCCGTAAAGAAAGTAACTCGAATGAAGAAAAAGTACCCTTACTTGGATATTACCTTTATGGGTACGCTTTTTCCCAACAAAAAGGGCGATGTTGTTTACTCCCACCAAAACAAATTCTCAATAATTGCCAACGAATTCGCGACTTACCTAAAAACTGAGAATATAACACAACCTGACTATATAAAGACTAATCTAAATGGAGAGGATGTAAGCATCTTGTTAGGCAAGCCCTTAGTTGTAGATCAAGCTAACACAGAGTAAGATGAAAAAACTCTTTCATGGCAAAGAGCAATTCTTATCCCTCAGGGAAGCAAAAGGCTTTCTAGAACAATTACGCCAGGAAAACCCCGAATTTGAAATCGTTGTGGTTGAGGCTCATGATAAAAGTCCGGAAAGCATCATTAGCATAGTCACTACTAACCCTCTCTTCTCTACTTCAAAAATTATCTTTCTCAAAAGACTTTTTAGCAATAAGCGGAAGGAGGATCTAGTATCATTCTTAATCTCATCTTTTGATACTTTAGAAAATAGTTACCACTTTGTATTCTGGGAGGATCATAAAATTGCTTCAAACACGAAGTTTTTCAAGGCTTTCAAGAAAAACATACAAGAATCAGTACTAATGAACAAACCTAATTTCTACAAATGGGCGGCCGAACAATTGGAAAAAGCTGGGATTAAAAGCGATCGTGCCACTTTAATGCTACTATGTCAGCGCGTCAACTACTCCCCCGAACGATTAATTAACGAGGTAGACAAATATGAAATCTTAGAAATCAAAACGTTAACCAAGGAGATTATTACTGAAAACACCACGGATACATACGAGCAAGATATTTGGGATTTAACAGATGCTATCAATCAAGATAATAAAGTTGAGGTATTCTCCACCTTGGAAAGGTTATATAACCAACAGGTTGATCCCAACTTCATAATTGCTATGATGGCACGCAACCTGCGGCTATTGACTCAAGTCAAAACTTTGTTAGACAAGAATACCGATTTTAAAACCATAAGTTCAGTCCTACGGATTCCTCCATTTACCCTTCCGCAACTCTCTTTGAGTGCCAAAAAAAGTGAGTGGGGCAAAATGAAGTACTTATACGAGAAAATGGCCAGTCTCGATTTCGAAATAAAACGCGGAAATATTGAGCCTCAAACAGGATTAACCCTCCTTCTAAATCGCATCTAAATGCGTATATTCATTGACAGTGCAAATGATATTAATTAAACTGAAACTTGTAGTAATATTACGCCTTTTAACTGCTCATGGATCCTTTAGCAGCAGCTAAACGTACAAAAAAAACAGTAACGCTTATATTGGTATTTACAGCAGTACTTGCGGTAGCCAGTTTGATAACCGGATATTTCTATCTTAAAATCAACGATATTTCACCTCAAAATACCAATGCATCGCAAGGTTGTGGTTGTTATTTTGTAGCAGCTACTGACACAGTCAAAAGCTGTGCTGATGCTAATCCTAAGATGGCCTATGAATTCCAGACAGGTACAATACAAGGCAACAACAATTGTTCGGCAAGCTGTGACCTAAGAACAGCCTCAAGCCTTAAGGAGGAGAACCAAACCACCCTTGCCTGCCGTGTTGATGATTTTGCAATCAACCCAGGATGTGTCGATATTTCTATCGAAGACACCGCACAGAAGCGATATGCCAATAAGGTCGAACCAGGACAAAAACTTACAATCAAAGCCAAATTCACTACTCCAAAAAACATTACAACCCCTGACCAGGACTTCTATTCTGGATTCTCATTTGTAGTTAACGGCGCTAAGACAGAAATGCAAAAGGACCAAGCTACATCTAGTGGAACCGGAGTCGACAAAGAATATCTTGTCACTACAACAATCCCAGATTATTCAACTTCTGATACCCTGAGCATTCAAGCCTTCGGTCAATCAACGACTGGTGCACAGATTACCTCAGAAGCTTGTAACCGCGTATTGACAGTAAACAAGCCTAACGCTCCAACTTGCACTGAATTAAGAGCTGAAGTTGTCAACGATACTAATCAGAAACCAAAAGTTAACGAAATCAACCTAAGTATGGCATCAGTAACCCCTACTAATACACTCTCTGTGAAGTTTACGGTGGGTAAAACTGGCGAGACTTTAACTACTAAGAACATTAAGTCTCAAATGTCGGGTTCATCTCTAGTCCTTACCAAATCCTTCCTATACTCTGCTTCCAATTTCATTGACGGAAAATCGTTCTCAGTCATCGATGATGAAATGGGTACCCTCAATATTTCTTCGCAAGTATATGTCGATGGTAGTTTGATTAATTCAGATAACTGTATTGGAGAATTTGAGATTCCAGCTATACAAGAAGGGCCAAAGAATCCTGTAGAAGAGACACCTGAGGAGCCTAACGAAGAAGAACCAGAAGAAGAGGAGCCAACTAACCCTCAAGAGGAAAAACCAAACGAAGAAACAGAAACTTCTGATTTCACACTAGATAAAACCGCTTCGGTCGCTTGTGTTGAACGTAGTAACTCACTCACTTACACAATCTCAATTCAAAATACCGATTCAGATGATGAAGGAGTTACACGTATAGAAGATAAACTGCCGTTAGGATTTACTTACAAGACCAATTCTACTTATATTAACGGTTCATTGGTCGATGATAGCGATTTTATTGATGTAGAAACTGTTGGAAGTACTCAGCAAATTACCTTTTCAACTAATGGAGGTTGGACAATAGATTCGGGAGATAGCCTTACAATACGTTTCAGCGCTAATGTTAGTTCCTCGGCTCTATCAGGCAGTAACCTAAATGAGGCTATTGCAATCCCAGTAAATACACCAAAAGATGATGATAGCCTAAGAAGTAGTGTCTCTGTTTCAGTGTCTCAAAACTGTACTTCACCTGAGACAGCATTATTTGACAGTACTATTTCACGAGTAGCACTCGCGGTATTCACCATATTACTTGGACTCTTCTTCTACTTCTCACAAAGCGGATTAAATGTGAGCAATAAGCTAATCAATTCAACTCTTGGAAAGACTGTAAGAAATATTGGTCTCAAATCAAATGATCCACAGAGATACTTCGAAGAGAAGTTTATAGAGAAACTAGAAAAGAATAAAACTATTCGAAACTAAGGATTAGAGGTCTGCCTTCATTCCCAAAACTTTTCTCGTTCGAAAAGATTACAAAATAGTACGTGCTGCCTTTGGTTATTCCTGAGAGTTTTACTTCATGCTCCCTGACTTTGACCACTCCCTGCTGATCGACTGCCAGATAAGGAAAGGCTTCCGCTGTATTGCCATATTTGACATATCCTGTGCATTCATCAAGAGTTGTCCAAAAGAGAAAGTACTCTTCTCCATTCTTTTCCTGGCGGAATTTAGTAGGACTACACCCCCCTACATTACTAGTAGTTTTATTCGGTAAATAAACGAAATAGTAAGCAAAGAGTCCAGATGTAATAACCGCAGTTACAAGGATACCTATAAACAACAGTTTATTCGTTTTCATCAGGAAGCATTATTACGATATAGAATGTGGAATATATTACATGCTCCCCGTCGCTAACTTCAAGTACAACCTTACTTGCCTCACTTTGAGGAAAGGAAGGTACGCCACTCAAGGTAAATTTATCAATATTAAGCCAGGCTGGTCCTTCCAACATCTTCACCCTTATATTTATCGGTGCACTGTCTGCGTCTACAATAACCATGTCATAACGGTATAATTGATCCACAACCGCAATATTGGGAGCAATGTTGGTGATTGAAGGATAAAGTGAGTAATCTGCAGTCCCTTGCACCTGAGAATCGCTTTTACGTAGCTCTTGTTGGGCATTTTGCATCCTCAACCAGACGGCTACAGAGATTAGGGAAAAAGATAAAACTGCGAAAAGGATAGCGACTTTGGTTTCAAACCTCATATTTTCAGTTTAACACATAGCAACTGGTTTACAAACCATTAATTTAACTATATAATCGGCTCAGAATCATTCTTAAATTTTGTTTGTAAAAATGGCAAATCTCGCATCTTCTAAAAAAGATATAAGACGAACGCAGCGACGCACTCTTTTCAACGATAGAGTTCGAAACCGAGTGAAGAAATCTGTTAAATCTTTCAACACGTACATTGTGGCTAACAATGTTGAGAAGGCTAAAGAAGCTCTTCCTAAGGTCGCCAAAGTACTTGGCAAAGCTTCTCAGCGAAATATACTCAACAAGAAATCCACGGGTCGAACTATTTCGAGATTAACTAAAAAGTTAAACAAACTAATTACTGCCGCCAATGTCGAAACTGCTAAGAAAAGCGCTTAAAAGTGCAATCTTGCCAGCTTCACTGCTTGTGACTGGTAAGTTTCTTTCGGTCTTTTTCCTCATTTCCTATCTCGGGAATAATTTCTTTGTAACTAATGATGTTACTTCCATCTTCACTATTCAACTTTATTTAACTGACATTCAATCAGCTCTTTTTGTAAATTCATTTTCCAACCTTATCACTTTGCTTGTGATAGCACTACCGACCTTTTACATGCTCATTCGTCTTACACTTTTCAAAAGCGCACAAAGCAATCCAAGAATTGTCGTCAAATTGACCAGACTAAACATCTTGAAATGGGTCACAAGCCAAGAAAGCAACTTGGTAAATATGCTAATTTGGACAGTTTTTCTTTGGATAATTGCCGGTGTAACAATCGCAAGCAGCGTTAATATGCAGACTTATTCCTGGGTGGGTATCCTAGGAGGAGCACTCGCACTACTTTCAACCTGGGGTTTGCTTAAGACATTTGAGTCAGAAACTGATAGAATATACCCAGAGGAGAGCAACAGATATCTATGATGGCTAGTAGAGAATTCAAAAGGGTATACAACAAACTCGGTAAATTCCTTGACCCTGTGGGCCTTTTTTTACTCCTTGCTGTCTTCGTACTCCCTGCTCTCACGGTTGTAAACCTTTCCCCTCGTTCCAATCAGGTAAACAATGTACTCGGAGTTGAAAGTAAGAAAGATGTTTCAGTCGTAATGGTTGGCGGAGTCCATGATTTCCTCAAAGACGAACGAATCAGCTTCCCAAGTGAAGGTGTTAGCAAGTATGAAGCACAGATGATTAAACACGACATCGGAAGCTACTCCAAACCAATACTTCAACTTTCCAATAATTACGAAAGCGCAATGAACCTTGAAGTCACTGGCGGTAGTTCAAACCGAACTAATATTCCTCTTTACCTTATTTACCGTGAGAAAGAGTATCTCATACAGGATGAGAATGGGATAACAAACGTCGCCAATATAAGGATCCCCGACAGAACTAAAGATATTATGTATTTGAAGTTCGATACTTCTACCCCCTTACGCTTCAACGAAAATGTTGAGGTTACTATAGTGCAAAAATAGATTTTTGCCACTTAAAGTAGTAAAATAACACCCTATAATATATTCACCCTTATTATATGGTAGCTGACCATGTGGAGCCTAATCACTCACTAGAACAAAGATACACTCAAGCCAAAAGCGAAATAGAGACTACATTAAAGGATTTAATTTCAGAAGGTGTACTTACTGTCAGTGAAGAAGCCTTTACAAATACAACAGAAACCAGATTTGATGAGAATAAGAGTATATCCATAACTGTAACAATACAAAACGACGAAAACTTTAATGATAAGGTAAAATTTGTTGAGGAAACGTTAGGATTGATTTTGACGAAATTTCTTAATAGAGAAGAGTTTTATGTTATTCCTCCAGTTATCTCCGAAGTACCAGAACAAAATGACAAAGGAACTTTAAAGGCAGTCTACTTCACGTTCACATCAGATCCAAGAATAATTCAAGGAACACGGGATAATTTAGTCGAGATTTGCAGAGCTGATGAATATCCAGGACTTGAATTATGACATCAGGAGTAACTCTTGTAAAAGAACATCCAAAGAAGTCTGAAGTTTTAAGAGTATTCAAAAACACCCCAATTCAAGAAATTGCCGAGTCAATAATTATGTATGTGGAGTTAGGGTTGGGTAATTCCATTAAATTAAAAGTAAGCGAAGAGAAAAAGACCATCTTTGTCTGCCCCAGAGTAGATTTAATGCCTGTTTCGATGAAGCCATTAAAAACATACTTTATGAATTTTGTTCTTGACGCTTTAAATCAAACTTCAACACGAAACAAGAGACTTCAAAGTTTAGTCGAAGGCGATAAAGTAAGAGGGTTAGCAATCTGTTACGAAGAAGGTAATCCATATTTCTTGGCAATAATTGCACCTGGTAACCTAGCAGATGACAAACTGTCAGTGGCAATATTTCGTCCAGATAATCACACGCTTACATTAGACTTATTTGAATATGATCACCCTACCCAAGCAATGGAACTAATTGGAGATTTTGAAACCATCACTAAAACCAAATCAGCTGTTTTGGATTCAGCACAAACATTGAATTATCTATGTAAGTAAATATACATTTTTAGCCTAAATAGCATATAATTACCAGGTATGCCTTCATTTGATATGTCTAAAATTCGTAACTTTTCCATCATCGCCCATATCGATCATGGTAAATCCACTTTAGCTGACCGAATGTTGGAACTCACCCACTCTGTACTTGAAAGAGAGAAACGATCCGAGAGAATCCTTGATCGATTAGATCTCGAACAAGAGAAAGGTATTACCATAAAACTACAGGCTGTCAGAATGAATTGGAAAGGGTATGAGCTAAATCTTATCGATACCCCAGGCCATGTAGATTTCTCTTACGAAGTCTCCCGCTCACTTGCAGCATGTGACTGCGCCATACTTTTGATTGATGCAACCCAAGGCATCCAGGCTCAAACTATTTCAAATACTCGCAAGGCACTCGACCTGGGGCTTAAGATCATTCCTGTAATCAATAAGATTGATATGGATGGTGTTAAATTAGAAGAGCGTGAACAAGAAATTGCAGGTCTTCTTAACTTCGAGCGAGAAGAAATCATAAGGGTCTCAGGCAAGACCGGACAAAACGTCGATCAGTTACTAGATGCCATAGTGGAAAAAGCTCCAGTACCTACTGGGGATTTAGACGCACCCTTCAAAGCTTTAATCTTCGACTCATTCTACGATGAACACCTAGGGGTCGTGGTAGCACTTCGTGCTTTTGATGGCCAATACAACTACTCGCATAAGAAAGACCAACCACTTTACATACTTCAAAAATCTGAGACCTTCTTCCCTACCGAGGTGGGAATTTTTTCTCCTGAACTTAAAGAGACACGAAACATGAAGGCGGGAGAGGTCGGATACATGGCAACTGGGCTTAAAGATATCAAATATTTCACGGTCGGTGATACAATTACCACCGACAACAAGGTAGCTCCGCTTCCCGGATACCAAACCCCTCAACCAAACGTCTTTGCGACCTTCTTCCCATCTGACCCAGAAGGATATGAGATGCTCAAAATAGGACTTAGCAAACTCGCCTTAAATGATGCAGCCCTTACCTACACTGACCAACGTTCTACAATGCTGGGATCAGGATTCAGATGTGGTTTCCTAGGGCTATTGCACATGGAAATTGTGCAAGAAAGATTGGAACGAGAATATGGGGTAGATTTGGTAATCACCGCACCAACAGTGGAGTATCACATAACCAAAAGTGATGGAGAGAAATTGATTGTACAAACCCCAAGTGAAATGCCTGACAGTTCCACTGTGACAGAAATTTCCGAACCATGGGTACGAACTGAAATTTTAACTCCTGAAAAGTACATGGGTCATATAATGGATTTAATGCAGAAAAAAAGAGGACAATATGTTAATACCAAATACCTGAACACTTCCAACGAGAAAATTATGGGAGATATCTATGTTAATCTTCAATACGACATGCCCCTCGCCTCCCTTATTTCCGACTTTTTCGACACATTGAAAAATATTTCCAGCGGATACGCATCGATGGAGTATGAGTTCATAGATTTTTTCCCTGTCGATTTGGTCAAAGTGAGTATCATTGTTAACCATGAAGAAGTAAATGCCTTAAGCTTCTTAGAAACCCGAGAACAAGCTAGAATTCGAGCGGCTAAGTTACTTGAAATCATGAAAGATGTAATACCTAAACAACAGTTTCAAATCCCGCTACAAGGTGCGATTGGAGGAAAAATTATTGCCCGAGAAGATATCAAAGCTTTTCGAAAAGATGTTACAGCTAAGCTATACGGAGGCGACATCACTCGCCGAATGAAGCTTTGGGATAAGCAGAAGAAGGGTAAGAAGCGACTTAAACAGATTGGAAGAGTCAATATTCCGCAGGAGGCTTTTTTGGCTATTCTTAAGACATGATTAAACAACTTAAGCTCACAAACTTCCGTCAGTTTACCGATACAAGTTTTGACTTTAAGAAAAATATTATAGTGATTCATGGCAATAATACCAAGGGTAAGAGCACTATTTTAGAAGCCATTTACCTCATCACCAACGGACAATCCCCTTGGGCTGACTTCGAAGACGAATTCAACACTGACCAGTCGGACGAGAATAAACACTTTCGAATAGAGATTCAGAATAACCAAGAAAGGGCATATGCATATTTCCGTGACTCATTAAAAAGACAACTCAAACTCAACGGGGCTAATACTACTTCTAAGAAGTTTTTTGAGAATATCTCGTCAGTTATGTTTAGCCCTGAACAAATTGATCTCTTAATGATCTCTAGTTCAAAACGTCGCGAGTTTATCGACCAAATCCTCTCCAAAATAGACATCGAGTATGACGATATAATTTCCAAATTTCACAAGAGCTTGAAGCAACGCAATGCATATCTCAAACGTCTATCCAAGAAATTCTATGATACAGGAGAGTTGCCAAAGGAAGATAGTCAGCTTGGGTATTGGAGTGATCAGATAGCTAAGTACAGTGCAAAAATCATGACCAAACGATCTCAAGTCATTGCGCAATTAAAGAACAAAGAGCTGGAAGTTATTTACAATCCCTCTGTCACGCTCAATCTATTTGAGGATATAGCTGACACCCAATCATTACAGCGAATTATACGAGAATTGTTAGATGAGAAAGTAAAGAGGGATATAGCAACTGGGTTCACTAATATTGGGGCACACCGAGATGATTGGACGATTATGCAAGGGAAAGAGATAAAACGATTCGGTTCAAGAGGAGAGAAGCGTATGGCCATAGGGAAGTTGATTTTCCTGACACTTGAGTTGATTGCAGATAAAAAGGGAGTTCGACCTATTCTGCTACTAGATGATATCCCCTCAGAACTAGACACAATAAACACACGAAAGATTCTTTCAGATAAGATCTTCGACCAACAACAAACCTTTATCACAACAATAGAACTGTCTCATATCCCTAAAGAAATATTAAAAAAAGCACAAGTAATTGATTTGAACTAAAGCAATTTCAAAACTTTCGACTTGAAATTTGCAGGAAAGAATTCAATTTTACCACTCAAGTAGTTCTGAAAAATACGTTTTACGTCAGGCTTATGCCTTGAGAGAAACATGAAAAGCAATTGAGGTAGGAAAAAGTAGAGATTCATAGCTTCTCTGAAAATACTCATCCTTTTGAGCGTTATATCTGAAACCGGTACAACTCCTCCCCAACTGCGGATCCACTGGTTTGAGGCTAAGATTTTGTCAAAATAATCAGGATTATAAACATGTTTTAAATAATAGATTTCATGCAAATTGAAAACATCATCTTCAAATTTCAAACCCCTTTCCTCTACTATGTGGTTAGGGCAAAGGATATCTTTGACCTCAGTAGAATCCGCTCGTCGTAGCTTTTTATTGAATAGATTTTTGAGCAGCATTAAACCACGATAAATCCACAATGTGTTGTTTTTGACAACAATAAATAAGTCAATATCATCTTCTTCTTTTGCAATTCCCGCAGCCACAGACCCACTCACTCCGATATACTTCACAAAGTTCCCGACCAGCATATGTTGACAGAAAGCTCTGGCATACTGAAGTTTCTTTTCGCTTACAGGCCAGGCTTCAGATTGAGGGAGCTCAGTGAGCTTTGCCCTGAAAATCCTTCTGGCATCTTCCTGATAGAAATCGCTACCCATATTCTGTCTAAATTTTCGTAGAATTTCTACGGTCTCTCTTTTGTAACCCATATACATTAATGATAGCAAAAAACATTGAAGAACATAGGATATTTGGTAAACTAATTTAGGTTATATGAGACAGCACGCAATTCCTCAAAATATCTTAGATATCGAGTTCAAGCTCTTCACCAAATTTACGGTAAGGGAGTTTGTTTATATGGCTACCGGCATCGGTTTTGGAGGAATTTTCCTTTACTATTATACTCTAGGCCAGCTTCCAGGCATAGTATCCTTTCCCGTCTTCCTACTTTCCTCAGGCATTGGTCTTTTCTTAGGTTTGATAAACATCAACGACCAGAAAGCTGACGTATTTGCCAAAAACTACATCTGGGCCATTACCCACCCTACCCAAAGAGTATGGAAAAACGAGATAATTGATGAAAAAATCCAAAAGATCAAACCTGAATTCAATATGACCCAAGGCACCATGAATAGAGAAAACGCCACTCGAGGGAATGGCGAAATTATTGGTGGAACAGCCGACACACCAACTACCCAGTTTATCGAACAAAGCAAACTCGATGAGTTTGACCAACAAGAGCAAGCTGAACTAGCTAGAATCGATCAAGTTCTGCAAGGTGCTGGCGCAACTACTCCCACACCTACCCCTTCACCTACTTTCACACCCTCCTCTCAGGTACCGGTACAAACCCAGGCACAAGCAACGGCACCAATCACAACACCTTCTCAACCACCCAATACTCCTGTTTCTAATCAAAGACTTCGACTTACCCCAGATAATCTTGCTAACTTCACCACTACCCTAACTAACCCAGGCCCATATGCAGGAAATCTCAACTTCAAACTGTTAAATAAAGAAAATCAGCCAATCTCTCAGGCAGTACTAGTAATAAAGGATGAACAAAACAGGGTAATTTCAGCGCTTCAATCAGATGCGAATGGAGATGTACTTTCCAATAAACCTTTTACTCCAGCCGCGTATAATATTGAAATTCAAGCATCAGGATACACCTTTTCGCCAATACAATTGATAATGGATAAACCAGAAATCCCACCTATTAAAATATTAGCTAACTAACTTGGATCCAAAAGCTAGGGCGAGAGCCACAGCATCAACACAAGAGCACTTAGAAATGAAAGACATCGTTGATGATTTGGTCGTAACGACTTCTGGTAGTGCAGCTCTGTTGATACAAACTACAGCGGTGAACTTTGACTTGCTATCTGAATATGAGCAGGATAATAAAATCTATGCTTTTGCAGGACT
Organism: bacterium; assembly: GCA_021463465.1. Classification (GTDB taxonomy): domain Bacteria; phylum Patescibacteriota; class Dojkabacteria; order SC72; family SC72; genus JAJTYH01. The sequence goes on along the minus strand of JAJTYH010000003.1, from coordinate 163,468 downwards.
ACTTAACTCCCTCAATTTTCCAATCCAAATTCTAATCAAAACCAACCGAATCGACATCTCTAATTACGTTAACTATCTCAAAGCCCAGAATCAGGCGAACATGAGCGAGGGGCTTAAAAAACAGCTTCAAATCTACACTACCTTCATCCAAAACCTCATCGTACAAAATGATGTATTGGATAAGAAGTTTTATATCGTAATTTTCTACAATCCGGTTGCTTCAATTACAAGTGCAGGTATTCTCAAACAGGAGCGAAGTGACCAAAAAGTTGCTCTTGAAATCGACAAGCTGGTTGAGCGAAGCAAGATTTTCCTCTATCCTAAACGCGACCACATTCTAAAACAACTCGGACGTATGGGCCTTGCAGGGCATCAGTTAACAAACCCAGAATTAATGGAACTTTTCTATAATATTTATAACCCTTCTGAAAATGCCTGAGGAGAAACTAAACTTCACTAAAACCTACGACTCAAAAACCCAAGGGCTTATGAAAGATCGTGCGAAGAAGCTTGAGAACCCTCAAGAGAAGATTCGTGCAATTCATGAGGAAGTCGCAGCAGATAGAGATAAAAGAACTCTGATTCAACAGAAGGAGAAATTCGAAGATACGCAAACTGACAAGAAGAACCCCCTGCAGTTCCTGCTTGATTTGTTCAAGCCTCAAAAGAAAAAAGATGATAAACCTTCAGGACGACTTGAACCTCCAAAGGCATACGAAGGATTAACCATTCAGGATATTATTGCCCCTATTGACCTTGAAGTAGATTTCAATGATGTTCATATCGGCGACACATACTACCGTACCCTATTTGTCAGCGGATATCCCAGATTCGTAGGACCCAACTGGCTCTCCCCTATAATCAACTTTGAATATTCACTTAGAATCTCCTCCTTTTATTACCCAGTAGATTCCAAGGTTATCTTAGAAAAGCTAAAGAGAAAGATTGGTGAAATGGAGGCAACCATCTATCAGCAAATGGAAGGGCGAAAAGTAGTCGATCCATCACTTAAGGTCGCACTGTCAGATGCTCAACAGCTACAAGATTCTATTGCTGAGGGTACTGAAAAATTCTTCCACTTCGGTATGTACATCACCATATCTTCTAAAGACCAGGAGATGCTCGAAAAGATCGCTAAGAATGCAATCTCCCCCCTGGCTTCTATTAATGTAACTGCTAACCCCGCCATGCTTCAGCAAGAGCAAGGTTTAATAAGTACACAACCACTTGGACTGGACCGTTTATATATCACTCGAAACATGGACACTACATCCCTTGCTACCACCTTCCCGTTTGTGACTTCCGAGCTAACTATGGACCATGGAATCATGTATGGCATCAACCAACATAACCGCAGTTTGGTTATCTTTGACCGCTTCTCATTGGAAAATGCTAATACAGTAGTCTTCGCAAAAGCTGGTGCTGGTAAGAGCTATTTTGTGAAGCTTGAAGCTATCCGTAGTCTAATGCTTGGCGCGGAACTTATCATCATTGACCCTGAGCATGAATACAAAGACCTATGTGAAGCCGTACAAGGTGCCTACATCTCGTTCTCGCAAGACAAAGGCGACAAGATGAATCCTTTCGAACTTTCAGGCTTAGGAGACCCAGAAGATGATGAGCTTCGAATGAAGCTACTCTCACTTCAAGGGTTCTTCCGAATCCTTTTTGATGGACTAAATAACATTGAGATGTCAATCCTTGACCGCGCTCTTCTGCTCACATACCGAGAGAAAGGTATTAATCTTGATCCAACTACACAACGTAATGCTAACTATCCTTTATTGGAAGATCTTTACAAAGTACTCAAAGGAATGGCAGAAAATGAAGCACACGATATGTCGAGACGTTTAGAGCGATTCATCATGGGGAGTGGTGCTGGTATCTTTAACGAGAGAAGCACCGTAGAACTAAATAACGCCTTCACCGTATTCTCAGTACGCGACCTTCAGGAAGAACTCCGACCTATGGCTATGTACCTAATGTTGGATTACATCTGGACTCGTATTCGAAAAGATAAGAAGCGCAGAATTTTAGTAGTTGATGAGGCTTGGTACATGATGCAATATCCTGAATCCGCTAAGTTTATGTATTCGATTGCTAAGCGCGCTCGAAAATACTACTTAGGTCTTACCACCATCACTCAAGATGTTGATGACTTCGTGAAAAACGACATGGGGCGAGCCATCATCTCCAACTCCACTATTCAAATGTTGATGAAGCAGAGTCCTTCTTCAGTTGAAAGACTTCAGAAAATATTCAACCTTTCCGAAGGAGAGAAGTCCTTCCTACTTACTTGTGATTTAGGACAAGGATTATTTTTTGCAGGTTCCAACCATGTGGCAATCCAAGTGGTATCAAGTATTGCCGAGAACGAGCTCATCACTACTAACCCTGTCGAACTTGAAAGAATGGCCAAAGAAGGCGTGAACGCTAATCGAACCATTGAAGAGATAGCACAAATCTACGACCCTCCAGCAGTCCAACGCCCAATCAAGTCAGGTGTTAACGTCAATCAACGAGACGTAGTTCAACAAGCAATTGAGCAAAGAAAAACCGATATCAAAAAACTTGTGCAAGACAAAATAAGTTATCAACAGTATCTGGAAGAGAAACAAAAAGCTGAAGAAAAAGGTCAAACCTACGGAGTTGGCGCGAGTCCTTTCTTGCAAGACGCACCAAAAAGTGTAACCGATCAGGTCGTACATCAACGCAACCAAATGAACGAAGGCAAAATGCATATCACACCACAAGGTGAAGTTACATTTAATCAAGAGAATGAATCCAACGACCCAAACGCCACCACAGGCAAACAACCCAATAACGAATGATTATCTGGTTACTACCCAGGTCAATCCAAGTACCCTACCAGCTGATCTGGTAAGCAGTGATTTGGATGCAATTAAGGCAGCAGAAACGAGTATGCAAGATAAAAGTTCTAATCAGACATTAAATGCACCGCCCAAAGCGCGACCTAAACCAAAGCTAGATCCCAATATCCCACAAGAGCTCCAAGCTCTTCAGCTGAAAAACCCTTTTAAAGGAATATAGTCTGAATACATGAGCAAGAATAACTCTCCAAAATACACCAAAGAAAATATTAAGAAGTTCTTTCAACTTTCAGTCTGGACGATAAAAGAGACCTTCAGGCTTTCGGTAGGCAATACCGCTCTGACTATTGTTTTGACAATTATCTCCGCCGTTATTCCAACAGTATTAGCCTTTTACTCCGCAAAAGGTTTAGACCTTTTGATTGAACTGGTTAATAGCGGCGCCACATTCAGCGAAGCAATTTCCTTGCAACGCCCATATATGCAACTCTTAATCTTCATTACCCTTCTAGTGCTTGTACAGAAAGTGCTTACGGAAGTGTTAAGGTATCTAAACGAGAAGTTTCGGGTCATATACCTAAAAAACTACGAGCTGGAATTGCACATAAAAATCTCAGAGATGGACATTGCGAGGTTTGAAGACCCTGCATCTTCCAAGGCAATAATAAAGGCACAAGAGAATATTTGGAGGATTCGTAATTATGTAATGAGTCTCTTTGAGATATTAACTGGATTTGTTTCGCTGATTACATCTTTTTCCATACTCTTCAATCACAACTGGATCTTCACCATCTATCTTTTGATATCTTGTATACCCAGTTCAATTCAGTCGATACGGTTCGTCTCCATTTTCTACAATTTCTATAACGCTAGTTTGAACAATATTATGAAAAGAAACGAGGCAAAGTACTACTTGGTCAGTCACCGAAGTGTGACCCAGAACAGAGTGATGCTCGCTAACACCACACTGGTAAATATTTTCAAGAGACTTAACACCCCTTTAGTTAGAGATGAAATGAAAATCAACAAAGATGTTGCCAAATCAAACATATTCTTATCCTTCTTTTACGGTTTTAATCAAATAGTTGTACCTGTTGTCTTTTTAACCGATCTCTTTAAAGGAGTAATCACTGTAGGTTCATTTGGTTTCTTCACCTCAACCGCCTATAGATTTATGCAGGAACTTGATTCATTGACCAATGATGTAGCGAACCTCTTCGATTTAGCCATCGGTGTAGAACAAGTTAAAGCCGCCTTTGAAATTAAGAATGAGATTATCTCTGGCAATATTAGAATCGACACATTATTCCCACCAAAGATTGAATTCAAAGATGTAAGTTTCAAATATATTAATTCAAAACCGTATGCTTTGAAGAATTTAAGTATAACAATCAACCCAACTGAAGAGATTGCAATTGTCGGAGAGAACGGAGCTGGGAAAACTACATTCATTAAATTATTACTCAGAGTGTTCGATCCCACAGAAGGTGAGATATTGGTAAATGGGATAAACCTCAAAGAGGTGAATCTTGAGAGTTATTACACGGCAATAGGCGTACTTTTCCAAGACTATAAAGTTTTTGATTCACTGACTATTGCTGAAAATATAGCTTTAGGCGTCGACAAGAAATTTAACCTTCAGCAAGTAAAAGCTTCAGCTAAACTGGGAGAAGCAGATAAATTCATAATGAGCTTACCCGAGGGTTACAATACCACTTTGGGAAAGAGCTTCGAGGGCGGTGTAAACCTCTCCGGTGGGCAGGAGCAGAAGCTAGCCTTAGCTAGGATGTTCTATCGAGACTCTCCGATTCTCATTCTTGATGAACCGACTGCATCTATTGACCCTCTGGCAGAGTACAAAATTTTCAAAAGAATTTATGAGTTTGTTAATAACAAAAGTGTCATAATTATATCCCACCGTTTCTCTACTGTGAGAAATGCACAAAAAATATACGTTTTCGAAAAAGGTAGTATTATAGAGGAAGGATCTCATGCTGAACTTTTGAAGCACGACGGACTATATGCTGAGGCATTCCATAAGCAAGCTGAAGGATATACAAAGCAAAACTAACTAAGAGGGCCCTGATCAGGCAATACAAATTTCCTTACATTCTCAGGAGTAATAGTAATGGGTGTAGGTGTTCCTTCGACAATCATTCGTGCAGCACTTCTGATCATGGTTGCAATATTTCGTTCCAGCTGACGCAAACCAGCATCAAAACCCACTGGTCTAACTAGAATTGGCCATACACTCTCTTCTATCACAATCTGGTCTGGTCTTAGTCCAGTATTTTTCAAAACTTTTGGCATGGAGTATGTCTTAGCAATGATCGTCTTTTCCTCATCGGTGTAACTGGTAAATCTAATGATCTCCATACGATCAAGGAGTGCTGCGGAAAGTCCTCCAAGGTTGTTAGCAGTACAAATAAAGAATACCTGTGACAAATCGACCGGATAATCTACATAATGATCAAGGAAGTGACTGTTTTGCTCAGGGTCAAGAATCTCAAGTAACGCAGCCATCACATCCGAAAGTAATCCCCCGCTACCACTTACCTTATCGATTTCATCAAGTAGAATTAGTGGGTTCATAGTTCCAGAGCGAATAAGTGCTTTCACAATCTGTCCGGGTTCAGCGTCGGCAAATACTTTGGACTGTCCTCGCAAAATCTGAACACTCCCAATTGCACCAAGAGAAACACGCACAAATTTACGACCCATTGCTTGAGCGATTGATTTAGCAATAGAGGTTTTACCAACACCCTGAAGTCCTACAAAAAGCATTACAGGGGCATTAGCAGAGTTACCTCTTAATATAGCTGCATCGCCGGAAATCTCTTGTTTTTTAAACCCGCTATCTATCTGCAATTTCATAACAGAGAGATAATCAAGGATTACGTCTTTCACTACATCAATACCGTAATGAGAGCTATCCATCAATTTTTTGGCATTCGCAATATCCAAATTATCCTGAGTAAGTTTGCCCCATGGGACTTGGGTGATCCAATCTACATACTTATCTACAGATTCATATTCAGCGGAAAAGTTACCGTGTGAAGCCATACGCCTAAGTCTTCCAATGGTTCTGGTAGTAGATTCTAGAAGTTCTTGAGGTAGCTTAACGGCATTAAGCTTATTTTCAATCAATGCAATATCTGAATTGAAATCTGCAGTTGAGTTTTGAGGGGCAGTTGGATTCATATAAGTATATTAGAAGAGTGAGAGGTTTTGTTCAACTGGTTTTTTCACTTTCTTACCTAATTCCCAGTCAACTTTGGTTTGCCTAACGAAGCCCTGCTTATCATAGTAATTCACATAACCGTTTTTCTTCCCAAATTCATACAAATCTCGAGTCAGTCGGACATCTTCCATACAGTACTCCCTTAGTTTATCAAGTTCCCCATTAGCCCAATAAATAGTTGCATCAAGCCCTTTTCCGATTTTGCTCCTACCCAAAGTAGCCGACACCAGATCGTCTAACTTAGGTCGAAATCCAATCTGTTTATGAACTGCCACCATCAAATCAATCTGTGGCAACTCGTTTACTTCCGTCCCGAGGTAATTGGCAATAACAGGCAAATCGAAACTGATGCTGTTGTAACCAACAATCCAATCAGTTGCCTCTAAAATAGGTTTGAGTTTAGGTATGTCCTCTTCCCAAAAATCAACCTCATTACCATTATCATCAATAACTCCAGTATATGAAATTTGAAACTCATTCAGTTTACTGAAGTCAAAGTTCTCTACAGCTTTAGTTTCAATATCTAAAAATATCATAACAACGCTTATTTTACACTATGAAGAGCGCTCTTAACAGCTTCCAGTCCCAGAGTTGCGCAGCGCCAGCGAGCACTCTCGGATTCCATCCCAATCAGGTTGAATATATAAGAATTTGGAAGGTTAAGGACCTCATTAGTTTTTTTATTTTTAATAGAATCAAGTAGCAAATCAGTAGAAGCAATACATATTGAACAACCCGTTCCATTGAATTTGCACTCTTTTACTTCACCATCTGTCTGTTTAATTGAAACCTTAATCTCGTCTCCACAAGAGTAGTTAACCGATTCGCCCACTAAAGAGTCCTTAATTACGCCGAAATTTTTAGGATTTTTATACCTGCTTATTACCAAATCTTTATTCATATCTCTTTAACTGATCTAAGCCTTGAATAAACTTGTCGACATCGCCTTTGGTGTTGTATATCCCTAAGCTAACTCGGGCACTACCTTTAATTTTCAACTTTTCATGAAGAGGTTGAGCGCAGTGGTATCCAGATCGTATGCAAATTCCTAATTCGTTAAACTCACTTGCAATATCGTGAGCATGAACACCATCCATAACAAAAGATAAAATTGAAGAAGGTTGTGATAACACTTTCACTGAAGAAGGATGCTTTGATATTGCTAAGTAAAGATAGTTTGAGAGTTCTTTCTCATATTCAAAGCGTCCTTCAATTGAATTTAACCACTCTGCAGCTTTAGCCAATCCGATACCACCAGCAATATTCGGAGTACCTGCCTCAAACTTCCATGGTAAATTTTTGAACACTACATTTTCCGAAACATTATCTACCATCTCACCACCCTGCCATACAGGATCTAAATTTTCTAATATATTTCTTTTCCCATATACTACTCCTATACCTGTAGGTCCATACATCTTGTGACCTGAAAATACAAAAATATCACAATCTAACTCTTTAACATCTACTGACAGGTGTGCAACACTCTGAGTCCCATCCACCAGAACCATTGCTCCATACTTACGAGCAAGTTTAGTAATAGACTTAACATCGTTAGTTACACCTAACACATTGGACATATGGGCTAACGATATAATCTTAATTCTTTCTCCATACTTTCCAAACAGTTCAGTTAGATGATCCAGATCCACTCTACTATCTTTATTTAGCATTAGTCTTTCTAGTTGAATATCTAATCTCTGTTGAATAGCTGACCATGGAAGGATATTGCTGTGGTGTTCCATCTGCGTAATTACAACTACATCACCTTCTTTTAATATTTGATCTCTGGCAGTTTGAGCAAACCAGTTTATACCTTCAGTTGCATTCTTTACGAAGAAAACTTCCTCAGGCAAGGCATTAATAAACTGAGCTACTTTTCTGTGTGCATCAATCCAGGATGTATCGGCTTTATGAGATAAGTCGTACAATCCTCTGTGAACATTCGCATTTGAACTGATATAAAAATCGTTCATAGCATTGAGTACCACTTTGGGTTTGTGCGTAGTTGAGGCGCTATCCAAATAGACTAGGTCGGGATTGCCTTTTAATAAAGGGAACTGATTTTTTATTTGATTTATATCAAAGCTCATTCTGCTGTTTATATGCCTTTAAAGTATTAGAGAGTAGGCAAGCGATTGTTACAGGACCAACTCCTCCAGGAACAGGGCTTATCGCAGCACAAAGACCTGTCACCGAAGTGTAGTCAACATCACCAACCATCTTACCCTCTATAAAGTTTATTCCCACATCAATAATCACGCTTCCTGGTTTAGCATTCTTTTCAGATACGATTCCATACACTCCCGTACAACTTACCACTACATCTGCGCTACGGATTTTAGAGTCGTTATTACCAGTATTTATGTCACATAGATTTACTTCCGCTCCCTCGTATAACAAACCCGCTGCAACTGGACGACCAACATACAAACTTGATCCCAAAACCACAACTACCTTACCTTTCAATGGCACATTGTAATAAGTGAGAATCTCCATCACAGCTTTTGCAGTTGCAGGAAAGTGCCTCTCCGCCGGAACAGTTAAGCTTTCTTTTAAGGATGGGATATTCAAACCGTCAACATCCTTAACTGGACGAATTATTTCCAACACTCTTGAAACTTCTATTCCTTTTGGTAGAGGCATCTGGACCATGATTCCATTAACTTCAGGAGCTTCATTTAGCCGGAGCACTTCATCTATTAAGACTTCTTCAGTGACATCCTCTTCAAAACGATGAAGTACAGTTTCAATACCTATAAAGGCAGCTTTTTCCATCTTCATTTTCACATATTTCTCGCTAGGAAGATTTGAACCTACAAGAACAATGTCTAACTGAGGTTTAATTTCTAGACTTTTTATTTCTTGACTTATACGGCTTAGTATTCTGTCTGCTACCGGTTTTCCGTACAGAATTTCCATTTTTCCATAAATACAAGTTATGCTCCTTGTCTCCCATAACAACCTTATGAACCTCTACTTTATGAGATTTCATAAAAGAACCCATACCAAATGCCACTGAAACAACCTTGGCGTTTGCGGGAAGTTGTTTGGATAGGTTATGCATCAACATGTCTGTCATATGAGTAGTCATATACAGATACACTTCGTTAAAACCTGTGTAATTATATACCAGAGCATCACCATTTACAAAGGAGATTTGCTTATTATAGCGAGAAAAAACCTGCTTAATTTTAGACTGAAGAGTTAAAGCCTTACTCTGCTCAATGCCAGAGTATGTGGCAACTCCTTTGCTCAATTTCGAAGCAAGAAAAACCACCATTCCAACACCTGACCCTATATCAATAAATTGATCACCCTTCTTAATACCTAGTAGTCTAAGTGCTTCAGTTGCAAGTTTGAGGTTTGAAGGCACAAAAGGTGCCTCGCGCGAAAGTGAAAGTCCAAAAACAATTGTACGGTAGACAAGATAAAGGGCTAACAGATACCCCGCTATAACTATTCCCCAAAGCAGAAGTTCAACCATTTAGATTTTAAAAAGTTTACCTTTTTTCAAGTGATATATTTTATCAAAGTATTTTTTATGACGACTATCCCTAGTAATGTATATAACAGTTTTGTCACCAACAAAATCCATTAGCTCTTTAAGAATCCTATCTTCTTCCCCATCGTCAATGTAGGTAAAAGGCTCGTCAAGAATAAAGATTTGGCGATTACGGTACAGCATACGAGCAATAGCCAAACGCTGCCAGAAACCCGGAGATACATCTTTTCCTCTTGCGGTATATTTCCCCAAAATTTGATTTTCAGAGATATCAAAATGCTTCATTAATTTATCAACTCCAGAAATTTTAAGTACCTGCTCATAAACGGCGTGATTAATTCTACTACCCTCTGAGGACATCGTTATATTTTTTTTGAGTGACGTGTTGTAGTTCACGAAATCTTGAAAAACTACCGATACTTTATGTTTCAGTTGTCCCCTGCCCAATTCTCGAATAGAGTAACCGCCAACCTCGAAATCTCCTACGATAACTCTGTACAATCCACACAGGATTTTAATAAGGGTTGATTTACCACTGCCATCATCCCCTATAATCATAACCTTTTCACCTGGCTCAATTCTCATGTTAAGATTCTCCAACACCTTATCAGTACCATCCGGATATTCAAAATCCATGCCCTTAAATTCCAGGGAAGGTACATTCGTACCCAAGGTCTTCTCTCCATGAACAGCATCTCCAAAACCTTGGAAGTCATTGAATTTAAAAAACTTATCGTTGTATTCAAGAAAATTAAAGATGTTAAAAGACATATCAAACACATCATAAAAAGACATGTAGATGGTTAATGAATAATCGTACATGGCTTTAAAAGAACCAATGGTGAAACTTTTAGCCATAGCCACTGCGAGCATAAGGATAGTAAAGATTGTAAACAATACTTTTCCTATTACAGAAAAGAATGTCGTATCGATATACAGGTGTTTATTTAAATCTAAAACGTCACTCATAGAGCTAAAGGTTTTTTCTCCGTATTCTTTTTTAATACTTGTGAAAGTTCCGTCAACTTTCATCTCCTGGAATGTATTAATTCGTGTCATCAGATTCTCTACATAGTTTGTCCACTTCATTCTCTCAACTTTTTTATCGTGATAATGCTTGATCTTCTTTCTCCCTAAATAGCCAAAAACTGTCTCAGGAAGAACCATGACAACAATGGCAAGTGACCAAAGTCCAACATTGCTTGACAGAATGGCTAATGCCGATATACCTGTCACCAAATTTTTAACAATTAAGGTAAATGTGGAGTAAGTACTCCACAGATTAGCAGGACCAAAATAGTCAGTGAACGTCATAAGGTCCCGAAAATCCTTGGATTCAATATCTTCGAGATTAGATTTAGCAATCTTCTCAAAGAAGACTGTTCTGGCAGCAAAGTTTAAGTGCTGATGAATATCCTCTGCCAAAAAGTTCCTCAGTCTTATTATTGAGAAAGAAAGCAACCAACATCCAGTTGCCAACGCTAAATAGAAAAAAGAATCAGATATAAAGTAATCTTTAAGGATAAACTTGGTTCCAGTTAGAAAAAATTCTCCAGTAGTATCAATGAATTTACCCCACAAAGTAATGCTGTACAGATCTATAAACACACCAACGATTAACAGTAATTCTCTCGACAAAACTGACCATTTTCTACCATCGTATACAAATTTTAAAGTTCTTGTGAGAACACGAAGTTTAGGCAGTATCATATATTGGATATATAATATCATATGAGAGATAACGTATACCTCGAACAAAGACTCTATTTCATATGGGAAAACTTCTTTACCGACGTCCCTAGACATAACCTCGTTCTAATCAAATTCGGTAAAGGTTCATCCAGACAGTTAGGATCAATCAAATGGGCTTCACCTAGAGCCAAAATCAAGACTTTGATGTTAAAGAAGCTTGATGAATATAGAATTGTAGATGATAAAAGAATCTCAATAATTACTATAACTTCTCTTTTTAAAAGTGAAGATGTGCCTGAGATGCTTATTGACGCGACAATTGCTCATGAGCTTGTTCATTACACTCACGGTTTTCACTCTCCACTTCAGCGTTCCGTCGAACATCCTCACAAAGGAAGGGTCGTGGAAAAAGAGTTAGAAAAAAGAGGTCTTGGGAAAATGTATGCGGCTTCGAATCTCTGGCTCGAAACTAATTGGAAACATATAGCAAAGCGCGCAGGCTACGGTCGCCTACGCGCCTTCATCTTCGGATAAGAATGATTACATCATTCCACCCATATCATCACCCATACCTGCTGGTGCTGCTTTCTTCTCCTCTGGAAGATCTGCAACTACTGCTTCTGTGGTGATTAACATGGTTGCAACAGATGCACCATTAAGCAAAGCAAGTCTAGTTACTTTCACAGGATCAGTTATACCTGCTTCAAATAAATCGACATACTTATCGTTTTTAGCATCATAGCCTTTATTTGCAGTGCACTTAGAAGCTACAACCGCTCCATCTTGTCCCGCATTGTGAGCGATTTGTTTCAAAGGAGCGCTTAGAATTTCTTTAAGAATTCCAAGACCAATGGCTTCATCTGCATCATCAGTCTTAACTTTATCTACGACTGAAGCTGCATTATGCAAAGCCAAACCTCCACCAGCAACAACTCCTTCTTCCAATGCTGCGCGAGTAGCGTTGACTGCGTCTTCAACCCTCTGCTTCTTCTCTTTAGCTTCTACTTCAGATGCCGCACCAACCTTTATCACCGCAACTCCTCCTGAAAGCTTAGCCAACCTTTCTTGAAGTTTCTCCTTATCGTAATCTGAGGTCGTTTTGGTAATGATAGCTTTAATCTCATCAACTCGAGACTGCACATCAGCCTTTGTACCTTTACCTTCAACCACAATCGTATTCTCCTTGCTTACAATAACTTTCTTGGCTGAACCCAAATCAGCAATCCCTACTGAATCAAGAGTTCTCCCGATCTCTTCAGATACGTAGGTACCACCCGTTAAGATGGCAAGATCTTGAAGCATCTCCTTACGACGGTCACCAAAGCCAGGGGCTTTTACAGCAACCACATTTAATGTACCGCGTAATTTGTTAACCACGAGGGTGGATAAGGCTTGATTTTCAATCTCATCTGCAATAATGACCAACGGACGATCGGCAGCCTGAAGTACTTTCTCAGCGATAGCCTGAATATCTTGGATACTTGAGAGCTTCTTATCAGTAATGAAGATATACGGATTTTCCATTACTGCTTCAAGTGTCTCTGCGTTATTTACAAAGTATGCACTGACATAACCTCTATCAAACTGGTAACCAGTAGTGTATTCAACTTCGTCTTCAAAACCCTTAGCCTCTTCTACTGTCAAAACGCCATCTTTGCCAATTTTATCAAAAACAGAAGCAATCATATCGCCCAAAGCCTTGTCATTATTAGCAGAAATTGTAGCGACTTGTGAAATTTCATCTTTGCTACTGATTTGTTTTGCACTCTTTTTCAAATGCTCAACTACAGCTTCAACACCTTTATCGACACCTCTTTTGATTGCGATTGGATTTCCACCTGCAGCTACATTTCGAAGTCCAAGGCTAGCCATTGCCTGTGCAAGTACAGTTGCTGTAGTAGTACCATCACCCGCCAAGTCATTAGTTTTGTCAGCGGCACTTTTAATCATTTCAGCTCCAACATTCATGAAAGGATCGTCAAGTTCAATCTCCTTAGCTACGGTTGCACCATCCTTGGTAATCGTCTGATTACCATATTTTTTTGCCAATGCTACATTTCGGCCTTTTGGTCCAAGTGTTACCTTAACAGCATTCGCAAGCATATCAACGCCTGCTTTAAGTTTCTTTCTTGCTTCTTCATCATAAATCATTTGTTTAGCCATTTTGTGAATATGTAAAATTTAAATTAGCCGATTACGGCAATTACATCATCGCACTCGATGATAAGATACTTATTACCATCAACGATCATCTCTTCTGGGGAATACTTCTTAAAAAATACTCTGTCTCCAACTTTCATAGGGAATTTAGATTTATCTGCAGTTCCAAGTTTAAGCACTTTTCCACTTGCAGGCTTCTTATCTTCATTTGCATTAGCGGGGATGTATAATCCAGCAGCTGTCTTCTCTTCGACTTCTTCGGGTTGAACGAGAATTCGCTTGCCTAAAGGTTGTAATTTTACTTCAGCCATATTGATTAGCTCAAAAATTAATTAGCAAAGAAATATACTAACTGCCAATTCTAATAGTGTAAAAGCTAACTGTCAAGCGACACAAGTAATGCGAGTGTCAAAAGGCTTGATCCGAGATAAAGATTAAAACTACTTTTCGGGTACAATGCTTTCAACACAATTTTCCAATTGGGGGATACATTCAAGCATTTCTTGAAATTGTTCTGGCGACATACTTTCCATTCCTAACCCTAAAGTTAAAGCCATTGCGGCGACTAGGACCTCTCTAGCCTTTTGTGTATAACCTAACCTCTTGTTACAATGTAAAAGCGAAACTGCTTTCTCTTTTGAGCCTGGCGCATCAGTATAGAAACCTCTTTCACCACCGACTCTGGAATGGTATTGAGCTTTCACTCCCATTTCTGTGTCTAACATACGGAAAAAGCATATCATGTGGATTTCTTTTTCACCAACGTTGCTTATCGCCAAAGTAGGTTTATTTTCTAATAGTTTGGCATATTCATCAATCAAGACATTTAAGTCCATATCAGGAACAGCCTTCTCTAACTGTAGCTTTCTTTGATGTAATGTTTTTAGATCCTGTTCTAGGTTAGGGAAATAATATAGAGCAGTATGCAACTCAGGTGTTTCCAATGCCAAAGTTGGTGTTTTGTCAGTATCAGTAAAAGACATAAAAGCTAAATTAAAATTTTAGTGGAGAAATTTTACACCCAAACCGATATAAAATCTATACAGGACCTACTTCTCGCCTTTAATAATAACTTTTCCCTTTTCCAATTCAATATTTTGAAAAACCCTACCTGTAAAGTCCGATTCATTCACGAGTAATATTGCCTCATTAATACCCTTATTAATCTTATTAATCACCAACCCTGCTCCATAATCAGTGAAGTCAAAATTTCCCACCGACATCCTATCGACATAAATTTGAGGTGTCTCAGTTTGATCTTTCTGAAGCCTAAATACCAACCATGGAAGCTCAAAACTCTTAAGGTTGGTTTGTACATAAACATCCCAGAAACCTTTATTTGATTCCACATAACCCTTTTTGTACTGAATTCCGAGTGGCAAAGATGTATTTAAGCTTTCACCAATAAGAAAGAGAAATTCACGATCCGAAAGCTCAACAAAATCAACCTTAGTGTTACTCTTAGAAAATATCAGAAGTTTCTTCTCTGCGTTATCTCTTAAGCTCGTATCGGAGAGCACTATGTAACTACCCTCGTCTTTGCCTTCTTCAAAATCTTTTTCCCACGCCTTATACTCCCGCAACAATACTAACCAAACCAGTAAACATGAAAGGATAATAACAATTAGTAACGAAAGGATTGAAAGTATTAAAAGAGGAGGTTTTTTCTTGTAACGCATTCTGCTTTTCATTAGCCCAACAGTTTTTTAATAAAAGGGGCAGCATATTCTTTAATCCTACCAAGGAGTATATCAAATTCGCCGATTCTAAATACCTTACAACCCAACGCAAACGAGACTAGACCGTAAAAAGTTGTGATTATTACCAAAGCAATTATATAGACAGTCCGACTAGTATCAAGATTGAAATCTGAAAGTTTGAAGATAAAATACATTCCAAAAATCATAAAACAGGTATTCCAAATAATTGGAAGCACTGGCTTAATACTTTTAGAGTAGGTGAATATCTTCACTTTCTTATTTATCAAAAACAGTGAGATAATCATCTCGGTCAGACAGGCCAAACTCGTAGCTAAGGCTAATCCACCAACAGCGGCTGGGGAATTATTTCGAGACATAGACCATTTGATTACATCACTACCAAAAGACTTAATAACATCCCAAAGCCCTACATCATTAAAGGTACTTAACTGTGTCCAAATCTGGGTAAGGATAGGTCGCCAGTCAAAGTAATGGCTAAAGAAATTCGTCAGGTAATAACTCGCAGCAATATTAACAATGATAGCAACGCCTGTAGCAATCAGAGGCAATTTAGTTTCATGCAATGCATAAAAAGCTCTCAATGTAATAAGAACTACAGATTGTGCCAAAATTGCCAAAGTTAAAAGCGCCAAGCACCATGAAGTAGTAACTGTACCCCACCAACTCTCTAGTCCATAAACTAACCTTACAATCGGGAGTCTAAGAACCAAAAGAATTGCAATCACAGGAAGAATAAAGAATAACGTTTGACGAATGGCCTTGTTAAATATTTCTTCAAACTCCTTTTTGTTATCTTTAGCAGAAGCCTCTGACATGTTTGAAAGTGCTACTTGCGAAACCGCACCACTGAAAATCTGCACTGGAAAAAGATGGAGACTAAATGCAAATTTGTAGGCAGAGAGAGAACCCGCTGAGAGTGTAAAACTGATTATCGTGTTTATTACGACATTAATCTGTTCTCCTACCAACCCCAACATCCTAGGAAAAGCCAATTTCAGTACCTGGAACACCTCTTTGTTTAAATACTGTTTAATGTTCCTCACCAAAATTCCGTCTCCTTGCGGATGTTTTACGTAGTATAGAAGGGATGGTATCTGACTAGCGAAATGAAGTAACGATCCAAAAACTACACTCCATGCTACTCCCATCACACCGTAATTAAATACTTTCACCGACACCAGAGAAATCACAATCATCGCAATGTTATAAAACAGAGGAGAGAGCGCTGTAACAAAGAATTGCTTACGAACTTGAAGGTACGCTGTAATCAAGCTGCTCACACCCAAGAGCAATGGGGAAAGCAACATAA
Source organism: bacterium (assembly GCA_021463465.1). GTDB lineage: Bacteria > Patescibacteriota > Dojkabacteria > SC72 > SC72 > JAJTYH01. The sequence goes on along the minus strand of JAJTYH010000003.1, from coordinate 147,009 downwards.
CCCTCATCAACTGAGTGAACAGCACTACTTCATCTGGATTCACAACGCCTGAGAAACCTAAATGACTCTGTAAAGCGTTTGAACCAATCAAATAGGTTCCAATTTGAGGTGCAAACACAAAGAAAAGTGCTGAGAAAAATACAAACGCTCCTATAAAGATGACATTAAGTCGCCCGTAAAGTAGATTAAGCTCTTCCTCACCATCCTTATGAAAAACCGAAGAAAAGACAGGAATGATTGCAGCATTAACCGCGCCCGCAACCAAGACATTGAAGATGGTGTCAGGTATGGTAAACGCTGCCCAGAAAAGGTCTAACTGTCTGGAAGTACCGAATAACTGAGCAATCAAAGTCATCTTTAAAAACCCAAGCACTTTGCTTAAGACAAGAATCACCATTATGGATGAGATCTTATCCTGTATTTTCTGAACAACTTGGTTTTGCATTTTTTAGACTAAATCTTTCGCAACATTCTTTACAAACACCTCGACAACTTCACTATCAACACCAATATCTTTAGCAATGGCAATCTCGTCATTCACATTATCCCCCACTATCAGGGTAGAGTCAGCATCATATCCTAATTCATCAAAAATCTCTTCAAAAGTCATTCGTTTGTCATTAGTAACAAAAATACGTTTGAAGTATGTCATTACCCCAAAACTTTTGATTTTCTCCCTACGCACTGGAACATTCAAAGCCCAACTCACCAGGATATGGTTTACATCATTATATTCACGAAGCAAAGGCTTCACCCATGGATAAAGTGTTTCGCTTGACGGGTCATATATCGTTGACCGCCAATCCCAAATAATCGTTTTATACTCTTTATTGCGATACTTCATCTGATGGTTCCAAAGATGTGTTTTCTTCTGCGCTCTGAGTTTCTTTATTTGCACTTGGAGTAGTTATGACTTCTTTAGGAGATTGAGTCTCCAGCTCCTTTAGTTTCTTACTCACATAGTCATAAACATCATTTGATGTGGCGCTAGTTTCTTCCATAACCTTCTTTGCGTCACCAAAATACCTTTGAGCTTGAGTAAAATCTTTATCTTTCATTGAGACTTCACCTGCCAATATCAAGGAAGGGATGTGATCAGGGTTAATCGAAAAAAGCTGATTTAAGGTACGGATGGCACTATCGGATTCATTATTCAGGATATAAAGCTGAGCAGCGTTGTAGTAGATTTCATAATTCAAAGGATTAAGCGTCGCACTGGTTTGCAATGCTGTAAGGGCAGACTTAGTATATGATGTCAGCCCTAAACCTACCAATTTGGAATACACACTGCTTCGAGCTCCCCAGTTAGCGTATACCTTAGGAGCTAGTTCGGTAGCCTTCTTTGCTTCTTCCACCGAAATCTCTACATAAGTTGCGATTTGATCAAATAAACCTTTCTTCTCATTTTCATTATCTGTCTTGTTGTACTGCGATGCTAGACTTTCTAAATATTGAGAGATTATTAAAGAGGCTCTACGGTGAAGTACATCGTTACCTGAGTTATACCTAATGGCTGTAGAGTATCGATTCGCCGCATCTACGAGAAGTTTAGCCTTATCAGCTTCTCCTAAAGTTTGAAGATTCTCTCTACCTTGTGTGGTGATTTTTTCAGCTTGAATAGTATTGTATGCACTTATCCCAAGCCTTATTGAATAGATGTTAAACAGTATACCGGCAGTCACAAACATCACAGTTACGCCCATTGCCATATTCCTGAGATTCGCATTCCCCGAGGAATGAGTGAACAAACCCCAGTTAAATACATAAACTTCCAGCTTATCCTTAAAGATCATATTTCGAATACTCACACTCATCGAAATCACATAAACCAGGAGGAAGGTTAGAAGAAAAGTATGATAAATGAAAAATGATGACACATATAGCATCACTGCTAAGACGTCATACATTAACATCATGGTATCTTCCTCTTTGCCCAGCTTATTACTGATAAAATTGCTCCATACATACCTAAACAAGAAATATCCCAAAACAATCCAAATCCCTAGCCCTAACAATCCGCGATTAGTCAGTATATTAAAAAGCTGATTATTTGCATTCGTAAAATTCGTACTATTAATAATTGTGGTTTGATCATTAAGCGGTCGATACTGGTTGTATGCAATGGAAAAAGCATCGTGTCCGACACCTACAACACTTCTTAACAAATCCTCACTTAAAGCCTGAGTCACAATCTTAAGAGAGGTATCACTACTAATAGTGAGCTGTGTTATGAGCGATTGAGAAGTACCACCAATGAAACTACGAACAGGAGGAATCAAAGACAAAAAAAATACCAAGCTAGTAATACCAGCAAAGATATAAAGAAGCAGACTGAAGGACTTTGCCTCTTTAGTTTGATGTTTAAAAGCGACATAGAGACAGAATCCTACGACTGATACCGTTATGAGAGCGAATATTTGCCAACCTTGGGCCAGAGTAAAGAGCATTACAGCTGCAAGATGTACTACACTGCTTACAATAGCAAAAAATGCATAAGGTAACTTCTTTCGATTAAAAGACTTAGCCGCAAAATAGATTGAAATCAGAAGCGAGACACCCCAAATCACTGAGGAGACTCTAGAAGATGAGTATATTGGCAAACCAGTTGTAAAGAGTGTTGAAAATGAGGATAGGAATGACAGTATATTCATCCCAAAGAAAGAAAATATACTAAATATCGCTGTCCCAAACGTCCCAATTATCAGAAACCTGGAGCCGTTAAGTACTTCTTCAGGTTTGAATAAGAAAGATCTTGCAGCATAAATGTATACGAAAAGTAGTAACGTAAGGATAAACCCGGAGCCTAATCGAAAATCAAACCCAAAAAGGCTTGTTGGGAGGGAAGACGAAAGAGCTGTTGATAAAAATATGGAGCCTAAGAGAGCTAAAAGCCCAGTATCTACCAAACCCTTAGGTACTAATATCCTGCCTTTCCAAACCAGCTTCACTAACTCTATTGTCAATAAAAGGCCCGCAAAAAACATAAGGCTAAGGCCCATCGAGAATTCCGTAATATCCCACGGAAGTGGCAAAATCGATATTGGCAAAACCATAAGTGAAGCATAGAAAATCAACTTCTCCAGGTTTTCAATAATTTCCAGCCATGAAGTCGGTTTTTTCTCTTGGGCAGTCATATCAACGTTATTCATGTTACGTCCTAAGAGAGTATCATAACATACCTCACACTTAAAGCCCTAAAACGACTCTCACCTTATTCTTCTACGACTTCTCCTTCTTTCGTTTCTGATTTATCATCAGAGGATTTTGCTTCATCTTTGCTCTCAGGTTTCTCCTGTTTAGCAGCTTCCTCGTAAAGTTTCTTACCTGTTTCCTGAAGCAAAGTTGCTAGTTCTTCAGTCTGCTTCTTTACATCTTCTTTATCGAACTCTTCTTTCGCAATCAGCTCTCGCAAAGCTTTCACTTTAGACTCTATTTCCTCTTTGATCTTTGAATCTATCTTATCACTACTCTCTTTAATTAGCTTTTCAGCACTAAAACATAGAGTATCTGCCTCGTTCTTGGCTTCAGCAGTTTCGCGCCTTGCTTTATCTTCCTTAGCATGTTCAGCGGCCTCTGCTACCATTTTTTCAATCTCAGAATCTGTCAAACCTGTAGATGCAGTAATCGTAATTTTTTGTTCTTTATTTGTAGCCTTATCCACTGCCTTTACATTCAAAATGCCGTTGGCGTCAATAGCAAATGTAACCTCAATTTGGGGTACCCCTCTTGGTGCAGGTGGAATTCCGTCTAATACAAATCTACCTAATGTTTTATTATCAGCAGCCATTTCCCGCTCCCCTTGTAGGATGTGGATTTCCACACCTGGTTGGTTATCAGCCGCAGTTGAAAAGATCTGTTTCTTCTCAACAGGAATCGTAGTATTACGTTCAACTAACTTAGTCATTACTCCACCCAAAGTCTCCAATCCAAGTGAAAGAGGTGTGACATCCAACAAAGTAATGTCTTTTACATCTCCACCTAGAACTCCTGCTTGAATAGCAGCCCCAACAGACACAGCTTCATCAGGGTTTACACTCTTATTTGGTTCCTTGCCAAAAATCTCAGCGACCCTCTTGATTACAGCTGGCATTCGAGACATTCCTCCAACCAAGATAACTTCACTGATATCATTCAATGACACTTTCGCGTCTTTAATAGCTTTCTTGCAAGGCTCTTCCGTTCTATCAAGCAAATCAGCTGTTAGCTTCTCAAATTCTGATCGAGTCAGTGCCATCTTGAAATGCTTAGGACCCTTATCGGTAGCAGTGATGTAAGGGATGTTGATATCTGTAGTCTCAGTGTTGGAAAGTTCAATCTTAGCTTTCTCAGCAGCCTCTTTTAATCGCTGCAACGCCGTCTTGTCATCTTTCAAATTAATCCCGTCACTCTTTTCAAACGCCTCGACCAAATGATTAATTAAAGCCTCGTCCCAGTCATCACCACCTAAGTGTGTATCTCCGTTAGTGGACATAACTTCGAACACTCCGTCTCCTATTTCAAGAATAGAGATATCAAAAGTACCTCCACCTAAATCAAATACCGCAACAATACCTTCCTTTTTATTATCCAAACCATAAGCCAAGGCTGCTGCAGTAGGTTCATTGATTATTCTTTTTACATCCAAACCTGCAATCTTACCTGCATCTTTGGTAGCCTGTCGCTGTGAGTCATCAAAGTACGCTGGAACAGTAATTACAGCTTCCTTTACATCTTCACCAAGGAAATCTTCCGCGTCTTTTTTAAGTTTAGCAAGAACTTTTGCTGAAATCTCTTGTGGGGTAAACCATTTGTCACCCATTTTAACTTCAACACCGCCGTTATCTGCTTTACGCATTTCAAACGGCAAGCTTTTCTTATCTTTTTCTACACCTTTATCTGTCCACTTCCTACCAATCAATCTTTTCACAGAATAAATCGTGTTAAGAGGATTAGTCACAGCCTGGTTACGTGCAGGTGCACCCACCAAAGTCTGATTCTTATCGTCTACAGCGACAACAGAGGGTGTTAACCGACTCCCTTGTGAGTTAGATATGACAGCAGGTTTACCACCCGCCATATAAGCTACGACTGAATTAGTCGTACCTAAGTCAATTCCTAATATTTTTCCCATTTTGTTTAAAACTAATATTATTTTATCCTGAAAATTCAGGAGATAATCACCTAAAAAAGGTAGCTATCTCCCAATTTCTTAACTGGCAGTACCCTGATAAACAACAACTCTGGCAGGACGAACAATGTATTCTCCTAACAGATATCCTCCACTCACGACTTCAGATATCTTCCCTTTTTCACCTTCATTTAAAGTAGCAACAGCTTCATGCATACTTGAGTCGAAAGTATCACCTGATTTCACATCCATTTTTTTGATACCTAAAGACTCAATTGTCTTTCCAACTTGTACTAAAATAGCACCGATTCCCTCTATCCAAGCCTGTAGCTCTCCTTCTAGTTTTACGCCAGCTTTAGCTTTCATTGCTAATTCCCCAGCGTCTAAGACTTCCATCAGTTGCATAGCTAACTGCATCTTCAATTGCACGCTTCTTAACTCAATCCTTCGATCAATATCCCGTTCCAAATTAGAATAGTCGGAAAGTGCTTTTTTAAGCTGATTCTCCAATTCCAATACCTCTGCGCTTTTATTTTGTTTTTTGTTTTTGTCCATATTTATCTCCAACCTCTAAGTGAATCTTCTACAGAATTTCTTACCGATTTAAGCATAGGTATAACTTCAGAGTAGTTCATTCGGCGTGAACCAATCACTCCCATATGTGCAGGTTTATTTTGATGTAAAGTAACCTTAGTAAAAGCGATTGTACATCCTTCCAAATCTCTGATACCTGATTCGCTCCCAATCAGCAACGAGACTTCTTCGCCGTCATACCGGGAGAATACATTGTGAAGCAAACTTCTATCTTCCAGTATGTCCAGTAATCTCTGCATAACCTCAATATTTTTTAACTCTTCGTACTTCATCAAAGAAGATACCCCAAAGTATCGATTCATACCGTTTGTGACGACAAAGGCCGCACTACTTAAATAGTTAACCAGTATCTGAAGAATCTGCCTTACAAGCTCTTCTTCCGAAAACCGGACCTTGAAAAGCTCTTGTCTTACTACCGCTTGATCCACAGCCGAAAGACGAGATCTATCAAGCAAATCCTGAACGTAAAGCCGAATTGCTTGATCGGTTGGGAATCTACCCGAAGAGATATGACTCTTTTCCAAGAAACCTTGATCCATCAAACGCACCATTTCACTACGAATTGTAGCTGAGGACATATTCATGCCGTACTTTTCAACGAGCGTTACAGACCCTACCTCTGTTGCATTATCCATAAATTCTTTTATTACAGCTAAAAGAATTTCTTTTTGTCTATCCGATAAGTCCATATTTAGCAAACCAGTTTAGCGACTGCTAAAGCATAGCAGGTGAAATTTAAAAGGTCAAGACTTAAATTAAATAGACAAATACGACTCTTTCTGCTAAACTTGCTTCCTGAATATATGCAAGTAATCGAATTCATTATAAGAGAAAAACTCGGTAAATCATCTAAGCAACTTCTAAACGAAGGTCTTATTCCCGCGGTTGTATACAATGCTAAAACCGAGTCTACTCCGATTCAAGTTTCTGAAAAGTTAGTACACACACTTCTTAAGACCGCAACCTCAACCACAATCATTGATGCCACTGTTGGTGATAAAAAGATGAAGGTTGTACTCAAAGGCGTAGAGCGAAATCCTTTAACTGACACTGTAAGACACCTCTCCTTCTTTCAAATCGACGAAAGTGCTCCTATGCACTTCACTATCCCATTCAACATCATTGGTGTCTCTCCTGCGGTTAAGAACAACCTTGGTATCTTGGTCAAAGCACTTGCAGGGTTGAATGTAAGATGTAGACTCGCTGACCTAATTCCTCAAATCGATATCGATGTAAGTGAGCTTGAGCACCCTGGTCAATCTATTTCTGTAAGTGACCTAAAACTCCCCGAAGGTATTACTCTTCCCAATGACGAGCAAGCGCACAGCGCAATTGTAACGATAACGGAGCTTCAGAAAGTTGAAGAAGTCAAACCAGTGACAACAGAAGAAACCACAGCTGAAGGAGAAGCATCAGCAGAACAGCCTGCCACCGAAGAAGCCACCGAAGCTAAAGAATAGTTTTGTGGTATCATTCCAATATGATTTCCGTCATCATTAATAGCTGGAAAGAGCCAAAGAATATAGGAAAAGCTATTAAATGTATCGCCAATCCAAGGTACTCAGGAATTTCAAATGATTTTGAGATTATTCAAGTAAGCCCAGATCAAGAAACTCTTTCAGCTGGAAAAGCTGTTGCACAAGGCTTAGGTTTGGGCAGCAAGTTTATCCAGATTAAGGACCCACTAAAAGGCAAACCTTACGCTCTTAAAACGGCCTTATCACAGGCCAAAGGCGAGATTTTGATTCTCACAGACGGAGATGTATATTTTGATAAAGGGGCAGTTAAAAGACTAGTTTTCCCTCTACTAAAAAATCCTAAAGTCGGAGCTGCCACAGGTAGACCAATTTCATTGAACGGACGAAATACAATGTTCGGATATTTTTCACAAATTTTGACCGATTCTGCTCATCATAGGAGAACGAACCTCCTTGCCAACGCAGGAGAATATCTAATAACAACAAAGAACTTCTTTCCTATGAGCGGATACATTATCGCAACAAGAAATATTGTAGATCTACCTGCTGATGTACTTTCAGACGATGCCTATATCTCATACGAAATACGCAATAAAGGCTATCAAATAGCATACGTACCAGATGCATTGGTTTACGTTAAATACCCTACTAATCTTAAAGACTATTTGAGACAGAAAGTCCGTTCTATAGGAGGATATACTCAACTCAAAAAATATGGGGTAATGAAGAAAGACTATCAGTCTAGATCGTTCTGGATTGAATTACAGTATGCCCTCTTCGTTTTAACCTATGGAAGAAACCTCAAAGAGTTCATATGGTCCCTTGTACTTTTTCCTCTACGTCTGTACACCTGGATCCTTATCTTCTATAAAAGAACCCTTCTAAAAGAAGGTATGCCGGAGCAAGGTTGGGAACGAATTGAAAGTACAAAATAGTATGTTTGTAGGTGTAAATAATAGAGTAACTTATCAATCATTTACCGAAGCACCTCTTGTTATAGACGATTTACGTAAAGACCTCAAAGATTCGCTCATTTTCAAACCTCAGAGTCAAAATACTTTCGTACTTGAGTCCTTAGACGAAGGATTAGATTGGGTCACTAAAACATTAAGAATTTCACCAATTGGATATGTTACTGGCGGTTTTCAAGGTAGCGTTGCTCACTTACAGTTATTCGAACACCTTAGCCGACTTCCTATCATAATGGGACTTGAACCTGACAGCTATATAGAAGCTAAAGGCACTCGCTTAATAATGCCTTTAGTACGAAGAATAGAAGTATGGCGAAGGCTCTTACCTAATAACAGTAGAATTTTCATTGTTCCTGAAGGAGTTAATTATGATGAATTGGCAAAGACTTTAGGCGTATACAAAAGAGCGCATGTATACCATATTGCTTGTAGAGAAGATTCTCCTGATGTAAAAGCCGCAAGATTAGGTAGATGTGCAGAGGCCAGAAACTATCTGGAAGTTTCTTTCACAGATCTTCATACATCCGATTATAAGTAACCGCATCCAATCAACTACATTGCTTGAATTAATACTATTATTCTGCAGGTAAGAACAATTCCTAGATACTTCATCAGTGTAAGCTTTATCTTACGAGCAACAATTTAATAGAAAGTCGTGATATGCCTTATCAGCTGACTATTGCATTAATGATACTCGTGTTACTAAACTCTATCTCGCAATTTGAAAAAAGAAAGCCAAGAGCTTATACCTGTAAAAAACAAGTCCTAATTGAATACTCATTCATTTACCACCTAAAGTGGGCAAACGCTTTGTTGGCTTCAGCCATCTTCTCAACATCAAACTTTTTACGAATAGCATTACCTTCGCCATTGTATGCATCAAGTAATTCTTTCATTAAAAGCTTATCAAAAGACTGACCTGAAGCACTTCGAGTAAAATCAACAATCCATCTGATGGCAAGTGCGTCTTGTCTTACAGGCGAAACAGGGACAGGTACTTGATAGTTAGCTCCACCAACCCTTCGACTTCTAATCTCAAGAGCTGGTTTGACTTTTGCAACTGCAGTTTCTAAGAACTGATCAGGTTGCATCTTTACTTGCTTAGCACCCTCTTCAAGTGCGGCATAAACCAAAGTCTGAGCGAGCTTTTTCTTCCCATCCTGCATTACCTTATTAATCAAACGACCTACAAGCACGCTACCGTACTTTACATCTTTCTGAATCTGTCTTTTGTGTGCTCTTTTACCTCTCATTTATCTAACTTTCAAATTATGACTTAACGGGACCTTTACCACTCTTAGCCCCATACTTAGAACGAGCTTTCTTTCTGCCCTCTACCCCTGCAGTGTCATACTTACCTCGAACAATTGTGTATTTAACACCAGGAAGGTCTCGCTTTCTACCAGCTCTTACAAGCACTACTGAGTGCTCCTGCAAGTTATGTCCTTCACCAGGAATATATGCCAATACCTCTACTCCATTAGAAAGTCTTACCTTAGCAATCTTTCGAAGTGCTGAGTTAGGTTTCTTAGGAGGGACTGTCTTAACCAACAAACAGACGCCTCGTTTAAAAGGATTGTTTGCTTTCTTGTATCGGTTTTTCAAAACATTGTGATTAGTACCCAAGGCCTTGAATTTAGTCTTGGCAATTTTCGATTTCCTAGGTTTTCTAATCAACTGATTAATAGTTGGCATGCTGCGTATTATACATAAAATCTATGCGCTTGTAACCTCCTGTAAGGTTTCAGGAGAATTGATTTGAGCCTCAAATCCACTTGGAATATCTCGGCCGACAATCACGTTCTCTTTCATTCCTCTGAGGTAGTCAATCTTTCCAGTAATCGACGCACTTGTAAGTACTCTCACTTGCTCTTGGAATGACATAGCTGACAAGAAGCTCTCAGTATACAAAGCCGAAGCCTTGATACCCATGAACTTTGGTACAACAAAGGCAACATTCTGCTGTTTTTCAAGTAGGATTCTATTCTTAAGATCTGCGATGAATCGACTCACCAAGGAACCTGCAAGATACCCTGAATCACCAGCATTCATGACGCGACCAAGTCTTGCCATCTGCCTGATGATTACTTCAAGATGTAAGTCATCAACTGAAACACCTTGTTCATTAAACACTTTCTGTACTTCGTCCAAGATATACTTTTGAGCGAGGAATAAATCAATTTTAGCTAGTTTTTTAGGATCTAGTGAGCCTTCAGTAATAGCATGACCAGCACTGACTTCGTCACCGTCCTTAACCAAAAGGTTGATTCCTGGCATTACAGTCATGCTCTCTTCACCTTTCTTCTTACCAATCAAAGCAAGCAAACCACCTTTAAGTGTCACTTCACCTTCAAAAGGAGCCTGTTTCTCGCTACCATCACTATCTACAAAGAGTATCTGGCCAATCTTAACCTTAGCGCCATCACTCACCTGCATCTCTTTAACATCGTTTACTATGTAGTACCTATCCATTCGCTTAGTTCCTTTAATCACAACACTTGCACTATCATCTTCGGCAAATTCAACTGTTACCTTACCATCAACTGTAGACATTTCAGCTTCAGCTTTAGGTGACCTTGCCTCAAAAAGCTCCTCAATTCTAGGTAGACCTTGTGTAATGTCAGTTCTTTGTACACCACCTCTATGGAAAGTCTGCATAGTCATCTGTGTACCAGGCTCACCAATAGATTGAGCAGCAATAACACCAACGGCTTTACCAATGTCCACTGTTTTGCTCATCTCTATATCCCATCCGTAACACTTCTGACAGATACCAAGTGCAGAGCTACAAAGCAAAGGTGTACGAACAAATACTTCGGTTACACCAGCTGCAATGATATCTTTAGCACCCTGCTTACTAATGGTCTCATTCTTAGAAACCAAGATATTTCCCTTAGCATCTTTTACGTCCTGAGCCAGAACTCTACCGTTAAGTCTCTCTTCAAAGGAAAGTCTTCGTTCATCACCCTGTGCAATTCTAAGACCGTTACCTTCATAACCACAATCTTCCATTCGGACAATGACATCGTGAGCTACATCGACAAGCTTTCTTGTGAGATAACCTGATGAGGACGTTCTAAGTGATCGGTCAGCAATACCTTTTCGACCAGAATTTGATGCCACAAAATATTCGAAAGCGTTCAAACCATCTCTGAAATTACCTTTAATTGGAAGTGGCACCCAGTTTCCAGAGGAATCACGTACCATACCCTTAAGCGTTAAGATCTGTCTGGCTTGAATCTTCTCACCATTAGTCTGAGAATCTACCATTTGGTACACTGCATTCTCTTTAGGTGTAGCCTTCCAAGCCTCTTCACCCATTGCATCGGCAAAGTCGTTCCACATGTTAACTGAGTTACGAATCTTCTCTTCTTCAGTCATCATGCCTTGTAGGTAATTTTCTTGAAGCAGTTTCTCTTTTTCTTCAATCTCAGCAATTTTACTTGCGAGGTCAATATCAATTTCACAATCTTCCATAGAGAAGCTAAATCCTAAATTTGTGGCATATTTGAAACCTAATGCCTTTAAATCGTCTGAAAGCCTCACTGTAACCTCTAACGGATACTTATCTTTCACATCTTCCACAATCTTCTTTACCTCAGAACCACCCACTCTACTGTTATAGAACGGGTAATCCTCAGGAAGTGCCATATTGAAAATAACTCGTCCTGCAGAAGTTTTGAGAACTTCACCCTTACCCTTAACCACAATCTCTTCGTTAACTCCTACATTCCCTCGCTGGAAAGCTTTGACAACGTCTTCAAAAGAAGCAAAAAGCTTTGGTTTCTCGCTGGATACTAAATCGGTGAGTAGATAAAAGCCCATGAGCATATCCTTACTTGGGTTAGCCAACAACTTACCACTGGCAATTGAAACGATGTTAAGTTCTGACATCATCTTAGCCTTAGCCTCTTCAATAGCTTGTTCAGTCAAAAGTACATGCACCGACATTTGATCACCATCAAAGTCCGCATTGAACGCTTTACAAACTAATGGATGGATTCTGATAGCTTCACCTTCGACAAGTTTAGGATAGAAGGCCTGGATAGAATATTTATGAAGGGTCGGCGCACGATTAAGAAGCACTGGTCTTCCTTTAATGACTTCTTCCAAGATATCCCAGACTTGATCCTCACCAGACTCAATCATGTCTTTAGCAATTCGGATGTTTGGAGCAAACTCATATTGTAAAAGTTTATTAATAACAAAAGGTTTGTATACCTCGAGGGCTATAGACTTTGGAAGTCCGCATTGGTTCAAATGCAATGTAGCATCACCAATGATTACGCCTCGACCCGAGTAGTCAACACGCTTACCCAACAGGTTGCGTCTGAAGATACCTTTCTTACCTCGCAACTCATCAGTGAGTGATTGATAAGGAAGCTTCTTATTGTTCATCATTGGCTTGCTTGGGCGATGAGAGTTATCAATCAAGGCGTCAACTGCCTCCTGCAACATTCGCTTCTCGTTTCGCAAGATCACATCTGGAGCACCTATTTCAATAAGTCTCTTCAATCGATTATTTCGGTTAATGATTCTTCGATATAAATCGTTCAAGTCAGATGTGGCAAATTTACCCCCAGAAAGAGGGATAATCGGTCGAAGTTCAGGTGGAATCACAGGGAGTAAGTTCATAACCATCCAATCAGGATTTGAACTATTCTTCTTGAAGCCTTCCAAGTATTGAAGTCTTCGGACAGTAGTAGACTTGGATTCCCCCTTCTCCTGCTTAGCTTGCTTGGTCAATTTTACAATCTCTGCATCCAAATCAAGTGTTTTCAAAAGAGCTGAAATTGCTTCAGCTCCCATTTTAGCATCAAAGAAAATCAATTCTCTGTCTTCCAAATCGATATACTCTTCTTCAGTCAAAACGCTGCCAACCTCCATCTTTTCAATCAATTTGGCAAGTTTGGTAAAGAAGGCTTCTTGAGTCTCCTCCATCTCAGCGTACTCCTTACGAGTCTTAGCTTGAGTCTGTTTCAATTTATAATCAAGTCGACTGACTTTGAATTCCAAAGCCTTCTTCTCTTTTTCTTTCTTTTTAAGCTCTTTTACCTCTTTTACATATCCTTCTTCATCAATCTTCAAGGCTTCTTCCAAATTACCCTTCACACGATTAAGTTCCTCACTTCTAAGTGTTTCGATTCGCTGAATCATTTCAGCTCGCTTTTCAGCATCAACACTTACCACCATATATCTTGTGTAGTAGATAACAGAGAGAAGCTTCTTGTGAGGCATGTCTAACACGATAGATAGTTTGTTAGGGATGCTGTAGGCAAACCATACGTGTACGACAGGAACGGCCAATTTGATATGACCCATTCGCTCTCTTCGTACATCCTTAGTCGTTACTTCAACCCCACACTTATCACAAACAATACCCTTGTATCTAACCTTCTTATATTTACCGCAGTAACATTCATAGTTTTTGCTTGGACCAAAGATCTTTTCGCAGAAAAGACCATCTGGCTCAGCTCTAAAAGTTCGATAGTTGATGGTTTCAGACTTGGTAACTTCACCAAACGACCAGTTAAGTACGTCCTCAGGTGAGGCTAATGTCAACTTAATGGCATCAAAATCTCTAAAATTTTCTTTTTTAATTTTGTTCATCATGGTTCTCTACTACCTCTGCACTCTCAACTGATTCCTGTACTGCTTCATGCTCCCCAGCAACAGGCTCAGCTTCCTGAGTTCTTGTTGAAATTAAGTCTAACTTAAGACCCAAAGCGTTCAATTCCCTTACTAAGACCTTGAACGATTCAGGAATATTTACATTTTCAATCTTCTCACCGTGGATAATAGCCTTGTAAGCAGCGGATCTACCCTTAACATCGTCTGACTTGATTGTAAGCATTTCTTTAAGGGTTGCAGGTGTACCGTGTGCCTCAAGTGCCCAAACCTCCATTTCCCCGAATCGCTGACCACCCATCTGAGCTTTACCTCCGAGTGGCTGTTGCGTAACAACAGTGTACGGACCAGTAGATCTAGCATGTACCTTCTCATCTGCAATATGGTGAAGCTTCAAAATATACTTGGTACCTACTGTCACTTTGCGAGGGAACTTTTCACCAGTTCTTCCGTCCCACAAATCAACTTTCTCTTCCATCTTAAAGTCATTCTCCTCCATCTGCTGCTTCAACCAATTAAGGTCAAGCTCTTCAAATAGGGGGAAAGCGAACTTTTCGCCTAGTAGCTGTGCGTATTTACCGTAATGCACTTCAACTGCCTGACCCATGTTCATTCTCTTAAGGAAGGTTGGAGTCAAGATAATGTCTACTGGGCGACCGTCTGCAGTAAACGGCATATCTTCAACGGGTTTAATTGCAGCAACAGTATTCTTGTCACCGTGTCGACCCGAAATCTTATCTCCATAGTTAATCTTCTTTGTTTTTGCAACCCATACCTTTACCTGCTTTAAAACTCCAGGTGGAAGCTTATCATCATTCGCACTATCCAAAAGTTGAGTCCGAATAACGATACCCTCTTCTCCATGCGGGAGTCTAAGAGAGTTATCTCGGATGTCGCTAGATGATTCACCAAAGATAGCCCTCAAAAGTCGCTCTTCAGCTGTAAGTTCTTGCTCTCCTCGTGGTGCGACCACACCGACCAAGATATCACCTGAACCCACTTTAACACCGGTTCGGACAATACCTTCGGAACCTAATTTTTGTAAAATTCTATCCCCAACGTGAGGGATATCTGAAGTAATCATTTCAGGGCCAAGTTCAGTATCTCGAATCTCAACAGCATGCTCTCTAATATGAACAGATGTTAGAAGATCATCTTTTACAACCCGCTCGCTAATCACCACGGAGTCTTCATAATTGTAACCTTCAAAAAGCATTAATGCTGCAGTAAGGTTAATACCCAATGCTAACTCACCATTAACCATTGTAGGTCCATCGACCAAAAGATCTTCTTTAGCAAACTTTTGTCCAGGCACAACCTTGACATACTGCGAAAAAGAAGTGTTATCGTTAGATCTGCTGAATTTTTTTAAAGCATAATCCCTTCGACCTGCACTCTTGTATTTAACTGTAAGCATCTTAGCGTCAGCAACTTCTACCACACCATCATCTTCAGCAAAAACTGCCCAAGTAGATTGTCTTGCAACTACCTCTTCGTAACCTGTACCTATATATGGAGACTCCTGTTTAACCAATGGTACTCCCTGACGTTGCATGTTCGAACCTGCAAGTGCACGCATTGAGTCATCGTGAGCAACAAAAGGAATCAAAGCCATACCCAAACCTGCTTGCTGAGATGAAAGTACATCAACATGAGTAATATTTTGAACATCCTCTAAGATGAAACCGCCCGAATGTCGGGCAGGGACTAAAGCCTCTGTAATATTTCCATACTCATCCTGTTTAAGAGTCGCAACGGACACAACACCTTCTTCTTCAGACTTAGCGTCAAGGTATTCAACAGTATTTGTAACAAAAGCAGTTACTGAAATTTCTTTAAGTAATTCAACATCCTTTAATTTCTTAGCTGTCGTAGCATCAATCAATCTACCAACTTTGGCAACTACACTCTTACCGACCTTAATATCTTCCAAAGGCATTCTATTTACTGCTGATTTACCATCATTGGCTACCTTATTAACAACCTTGCGATATGGCGCTTCAATAAAACCATACTCATTAACCTTAGCCATAACTGCAAGCTGAGTGACTACACCAATTGATTGAGATTCCGGAGACGTTACAGGGTCAAATCTCGAATAATGAGAGTTATGAACCTCTCGCACAGAGAATGTAGCACGCTCTTTAACAAGTCCACCAGGACCGGCAGCTGTAACTTTTCGCTTATTTTCGAGTTCAGAAAGGATATTTGCTTGTTCTAAGAAAGCGGAAAGCTGGTTGGAACCAAAGAAAGCTTGCATAGCAGCAGATACTGGCTTAGTACTAATCAACATAGAAGGTGTAAGCTTGGCATCTTGACCGTACATACTCATCTTATCCTTAATATTCTTTTCAAGCCTTCGAACACCTACTGCAAGTTGCCGAATCAACACCTCTCCTACACTTCGAATTCTTCGATTTGAAAGGTGATCGATATCATCAGCTGGCACTGCACCATTATTAACATCAATCAAGCGCTTCAAGATTGCAATAAAATCTTCAAGATAGAAACGGCATGAATCACCGTTTAACGGGAAGTCTAAACCTAACTTCCTGTTAATTTGATATCTTCCTACTTTTCCTAAATCAAACTTTCTAACATTAAAGAAATGGCCCTTGATGTACTTCTCTGCACTATCAAGGGTAACGGATTCATCTGGTCGAAGTTTATTATAAACACTGACGATAGCTTCCTCTTTGGTCTTAGTGAAATCTCGAGCCAATGTTGACTCTATATACTTATACTCCTCATGAGTATCAACATCTGAGAACAACTTTTTAATATCCTCATCAGTTTCGTAACCAAATATTCTTAAAAGTTCTGTTATCAATACTCTTGGTCTCTTAGGAATCAATCGGATCGAAATCACATTATTCTTACTCACTTCAAATTCATACCATGGGCCTTTACCCGGCATAAGACGAGATTTGTAAAGAGTTCTACCTACTAACGACTCTTGCTCCTCAAACAGAACCCCTTCTGCACGTACAATCTGATGAGTAACAACTCTACGGACACCATTAACGACAAAATAACCATCACTGGTCATAAGTGGAAGATCGCTGATGAAAATTTGCTGCTCTTTGATTTCACCTGTTCGGTTATTCAAAAGCTGCACTGTTGCATATACTGGAGCTTCATAGCTAAGCCCCTTTTGGCCAGCTTCTTCTACGCTTCTGTATGGGTCACCAATCTTAAAGTCTTTGAAATCCAAAGTCCACATTTTCTCCATCGTATCCTTAACTGGAGTAATCTCTTCAAAAAGGGTTTTGAAACCATTTTCTAAGAAAATATTAAACGAATCGAGTTGAGCTTGGATGAGATTTGGGAATTCTACTTTACGGTTAGAGCCAACTCCCAGGTTGATTCTGCCGGCTCTATTTCTAATAGGTTCTTTAATCATTGAGTATTGTGAAGGCCTCAAATTATAGTTAAAAGCGCATTTTAGCTACTTGATTAATAGCCGTAACACCTTTGCCTCTGAACCGCGCAAAAGTGTTAGTTTTAAGCCATTTATTCGAATGTAACGGCGGATACTAACATATTCTGCCTTATATGTCAAAGAAAGAGCTTAAGTGTCCGAAGATAATATATCATGAGAAGAAGGTTGTCAAAGCAAACACAAAATACTAATATGGTGTGAGCAAAGTTATACTCAAATGGCCAAGAAAAGTTCAAAGAACAAAGAAAAATCCAGTTTCAAGAGCGATGAAAACAAGATTGTTTTTGGAGTTTTGATAGCTATTTTAGGAACCTCACTATTTATTGCCCCATTTGTTGATGCTAAAATATTTAGGTTCTGGAATGAGCTTTTCGGCTTTGGTTCGATATTCTGGGGAATATCTATCATCTACTTTTCTCTTAGATTCTTTTTAAAAAATGAGATTTTCACTTCTTTAAGATTACAAATAGGTTTGATTATCTTTGCCATAACCTTTTCTACTTTCCTACTTTTCTGGACCCCTGTAGAATTTCTCCAAAATACAACTGATTTCTCCACCTCAGGTGGTCAGTTTGGCTTTAGATTACATTTAGCCCTCTTATCAGCTTTAGGCAAATTTATTGAATTTCTTATCCTCATATTCTCTCTTGTTATCTCAATATCACTCCTTACCAACATCAAACTTGCTCAAATTAGAGACTTTCTAACCCGATTATTTGAGCGAGATGAGGTACACTCTACAGTAGGATTAAATAATCAAATGGCTATTCCTGACATCGAAGAAGATCACGCTCAACAAGAAGAGAGAGTGGATAAGATATTAGATAAGAAACCATTCCTTAATCTCTTTGGGAAAAACGAAGACGCCATAACCAAAGAAGAAATCACTGATGATCAAACCTTGGAGGCTGTAAATATTGAGATGAACGAATCAACTAGCGAGCGTGAAGATATAGACAACGCTCCTAGGTACCTTAACTGGAAATTACCAGGAGTAGAACTACTACAAGAGCCAGTAATTAAACCTCAAAACAAAGACTTATATAAAAAAAATGCATTAGTAATTGAAAGAACACTTTCAAGCTTTGGGGTTCAAGCTCGTGTAGTTGAGGTCTTGGTAGGTCCTACAGTTGTCCAATATGCTTTGAGTATTAGCGTAGGGACCAAAGTTTCAAAGATTCAGAATTTGGCAAACGACCTAGCATTAGCGCTTGCTGCCCCAGCGCTAAGCGTAAGAATTGAAGCACCAATCCAAGGGACATCCCTGGTTGGTGTGGAAGTTCCTAACCCTACCCCAAACTTTGTCTATTCAAAAGATTTAATGACTAAGGTACTTAACGAAAAAGAGAAGCTCGAGCTACCAGTAGTTTTGGGCAAGGATATTGCAGGTCGGATGATTATTAAAGACCTTACTCAAATGCCACATATGCTAATAGCTGGTGCTACGGGCACAGGTAAATCAGTCGGAATTAATACCATTTTGATGGGCATGCTTATGACAAAATCCCCTGATGAACTTAGACTATTGCTTGTTGATCCTAAGATGGTTGAAATGGCCCCTTATAACGGTATCCCCCACCTTTTGACCCCAGTCATCACTGATATGGAGTTGGTTATGAACGCACTCCAATGGGCTATTGAAGAGATGTCTCAACGCTACCGAATGCTTAAGCATGCAGGTGTCAGAAAGGTTACTGAGTACAATCAAAAAATGGGATACGCTGCCATGCCATATATTGTTATTGTAATCGACGAGATGGCCGACTTAATGCTTTCAACTGGTGTTGACGTAGAGACCAAAATTGTCAGACTCGCTCAAATGTCCAGAGCCGTAGGGATTCATCTTATCTTAGCCACCCAGAGGCCGTCTGTGAATGTTGTAACAGGGCTTATCAAAGCCAATGTACCTTCTAGAGTAGCATTTAGCGTAGCTTCAGGGACTGATTCACGCGTAATTATTGATCAAGTGGGAGCTGAGAACCTAATTGGAAACGGTGATATGCTTTTCAAGTCACCAAAGGATATTAGACCAGTGAGAATACAGGGATCATACTCTGATATTCGTGATTTAGACAAAATCATCAAATTCATCAAGGATCAAGTTGATGAGGTGGAGTATTCAGAAGAAATCGTTGCTCCAAGAAGCGATGATGGCAAAACTTTTGACTCATCAGCATCAGGCTCATCCGAAGATCCAATGTTCACAGATGCCCTGAATGCTGTAATCAACGCACAGAAGGCGTCTTCTTCATTACTTCAAAGGAAACTTCGAATAGGGTACAATCGGGCTGCAAGGTTAATCGATGAACTCGAGGCGAGTGGTGCAATTGGTCCACAAGAAGGAAGTAGTCCACGCAAAGTTCTCGTTACATCCGCAAGTCAAATAACTGGTAAGTAATCTCTGCCCCAATATTTATTTTGTTTTATGTTGTATGCTAACTCCAGGTGAAATTTTGAAAAACAGAAGAAAGACCGTAGGAAAAAGTATTTTTGAGGTATCACAAGATACTAAAATCATGGAGAAATATATCAAGCAACTTGAGGCAAACGAATTTAACTCGTTTGATTCTCCTGTTTTTGCTCGTGGATTTACCAAGATATACGCCGAATACTTAGGGCTTGATGTCGACAGAGTCCTAGCTCTCTTCAGACGAGAAAACAGGGAATTAGGAAAAGCAGGTAAACAGAAAAAGAAATGGTTTATAGGCAACATCAAAGATATAGCTAACCCTAAAAGCCTTGTGATTCTTGCTGCTATTGCAATTGTAATTGGGCTTTCGGCTTTCCTTTACTATCAATTCTACACATATCAACGAACTCCACAGCTACAAATATACTCACCAGTAAATGGACTTAATACTAATCAGAACCAGATATCAATTGAAGGTATCGCATCAAAGTACTCACAGTTAAAAATCAACGACAAAGAAGTAGAGACATCGATAGGAACTTTTAAAACCTCAGTCACATTAGCTGAAGGTGAGAACGTTTTTAATATTTCAGCTATAAACCCTAAAAACAACCAAAAAAAGTCTAATGTCGTATTAAAGGTACTTTTTCAGAAACCAGAAGTACAGGCAGAGAGCGAGGCGCCTGCAGTTCTTTCGTTTAATTTGACTCTGAAAATCCTTGATGAACCTAGTTGGATTAAGCTTAATATTGACCAAAAACAAATTTTCGCACAAACAGTAGTCGCCAACTTTACAAAAAAATATACTGTTAAAAACGATTTTGAGCTTATTACTGGTAAACCTGATAGTACACAATTAATGATTAACGGCGTAGTGAAGCCATTAAATGTCAATAGCGACACCGGGGTTGCAACCCTTACATGTAAGTTAGAAAATAGTGAGGTAATCTGCCAGTAGTAAGTTAAAGGTTAGAAGATGGACAATAACAGGGCAAGCATAGAACTGGTTAAAGAAAGAACTGATATTATTAATGTCGTAGGAAAGTACGTAAAGTTAAAACAGGCAGGCAAAAACTTTTCTGGACTGTGTCCATTTCATAATGAAAAAACCCCTTCTTTTAATGTCAGTCCACAACTTCAAATCTATAAATGTTTTGGATGTGGTAAATCGGGAGATATTTTCTCGTTTTTGCAAGAAGTCGAGCGAATAGATTTCCCACAAGCACTTGAAAAGCTTGCTAAAGATGCAGGAGTAACTTTGACCCAGGTTAATGCAAATGTATCTCCAGCAATGCAAATCAATCAATGGGCGAAAGTTTTCTTTCAAAAAGCGCTGTACGCCCCGGATAACATTAAAGTTTTAGAGTATATTAAAAAACGGGGGATAGATGACAAAATGATTAAGTCATTTGGCGTTGGTTTTGCCCCAGGCGATGGCACTTTTTTAAGAAGACTAAAAGGCTACAAGAACTACAGCTCTAAGATACTAGTGGACAGCGGCATATTTGTTGAGAAGAACGGTATTATCAAAGAAAAGTTTAACAAACGTATTATGTTTCCAGTATTTAATATTTCAGGAAAAATTGTTGCATTTACGGGAAGACTCTTACCGGAAGCTAAGTTTGGTCCCAAATATTTAAATACTCCTGAGACCAGTATCTACCAAAAACGGTTTACTTTATACGGTTTATATCAAGCCAAAGCGAGTATACGCAAAGAAGATATTTGTCTAGTTGTTGAAGGTAACACAGATGTTATTGCACTACACAAAGTTGGCATTACTCATACAGTTGCAGCTATGGGTACTGGACTTACAAGGGAACAATTAGATATACTGTCTAAGTACACACGTAACATCCTGTTTGTATTTGACAATGACACAGCAGGACAGGCAGCTCTTGAACGTAGTTTTAGATTGACACTTGAACTAGGTCTTGACGCATTCGCGATAAACACCGGCAAATATAAAGATGTAGATGAGATGATCCAGAGTGAGCCGGATAAACTAATTTCTTTAATTCAACAACCAAAAGACGCTTTCTCGTATTTAATAGCGTCAAAAGCTCAAAAATTAGACCTAACACAACTAAAGAATATTACTTTTTTGGAGGGTTACATAAAAACCTTTATTAACACGGTTTCCAACGAAACGACCAAAAACTTCTTTTTACAACAAGCAAAGTCTTTACTTGGACGAGGTGTATTCACGCAGAACACTACAAATTTTAATTCCACCGAAAGGGATCGAGCAATTTACAAAAGGGCAACTCCAAACATTGAGGATTTTTATTTCAAAGCCTTGCTTGAACAACCAGAAATACAACCCCATGAAGATATTACTGAAAAGTTTTTCCAAAAGAAGCCTTTAAAGGAATTGTTTCATCACATTACAAGTATCAAAACTAAAACTTTGAACGAGCTTTACATATCATTAGAGAAATTTCCCATCCTAAAAGATACGCTTGAGAACTTGCTTTTACTTAATGTAGATGCTGACGATTTTGAAGGTTTACATAAGCGGTTACTCAAAAAGCATCTGGAAGCCGATTTAGGTCAAAGGGTCAGAATGCTACTTGCAGCTTCAGAGGAAAAAGAGGATACTTCACAGGCCAATGACCCAATCAAAACGGCTATGGAGAGCATTGATAAACTAAGGCCCTTGAAGAAATGAAAATATCTAACTATGACGAATTTGAATACGATTATTCCATCTATTGGAAGAATAGAAACTACGAGCACTTTTCCGAGGTAATTGCACTAATGAAAATGTTAGAAAACTGTTCAGGAGAATGGTTTTTAGATGTTGGAGGATCATATGGACGTCACCTCCCTCTTTACTACAGCAAATACAAGCATCCAGTGATTGTTGATTATTCTCTCAATACTTTGGTCAATAATAAATTCAGGATATGGGAAAAGTTTCCCAACACAAACCTGGTAGCAGCGAATGTATACAAGTTACCTTTTAGAGACAGTAGTTTTAATGGATCAATGATGGTTAGAGTTCTACACCATCTTGAAAACGCTGATGTGTATTTTCAAGAGTTACAGCGTATTTTATGTAATGAGGCAATGCATATCCAAGAGTTCGCTAATAAAGTTCATATTAAGGCTGCATTCAAAGCACTCTTAAAAGGAAACCTTCAATTCTTTAATCTGAATCCATACCAACAACCGACTCATAATCAAGGAGAAGGTAGTGGGGGGCAGAGCACTGTATTTCTTAATTTTCATCCAAAAGACATAGCCCAAAGATTGAAAATCCTAGGTTTTACACTGTTAAAAAAACAAGATGTATCTTTCTTCAGATTAGAATTAATCAAAAAGATTATACCTATTAGGTTGCTGGTTATGTTCGAAGGATTGATGCAACGCGCAGTAAGTTGGACAAGTATTGCCCCAAGCATCTTTTACAAGTTAGTGCTCAAAAAGAAGACGCCAAAAGAGGGTCAAAATTTCGGAAAGATTGAAGATATTTTGATTTGTCCTAATTGCCAAGGTGAATTAGACTTTAAAAAGGAGACATGTAAATGCAGTAAGTGTGAAGCTCGCTACGAAAAGGTAGCTGGGATATGGGACTTCAGAGTACAATAAAAATGTTTAAAAAATCACTCGGACAGAATTTTTTTAATAATCCTACTCTTGCTGACAAAATTGTTGATTTAATCGTACAGACCTCACCAGAAAGCATATTGGAAATTGGACCTGGAGACGGTTTTTTTACACAAAGATTCGCTAATAAAGGATTAGCGGTTACGGCAATAGAAAAGGACTCTTCCTTGATTGATAATCTCAAAAGAAAAATTCCCTCGGCTAATTTTATTGAGTCTGATTTCATGGATTACAAACTGGATGAGGCTAACTTCCCTGAAAAAACCACAGTATTTGGCTCACTTCCATACAATATTGCCAAGCAAATTATTCGTAAATTCTTTAAATCCTCAATTGCAAGTAACTTTTTCTTTATTCTACAAAGAGAAGTAGCTTTGAAATATTCGGATCAAATGAAAAGCTCATTAATCTACATGACAACAAAATTATATGCTGACACTAAGATATTACTAAATATAAACCCAGGTTCATTTATACCTCGCCCAAAAGTTGAGAGCTCATTAGTTCAAATGAAAAGAAACAGTAATATTCAGCTTGTAAATCAATCTAATTTCTTGCAACTCGTTAAATTAGCTTACGGTAAACCAAGGAAAACCTTACGAAATAACTTGAAAGGTCAAATAGAATTTGAAGATAAAAACCAGATTTTTAACAAACGTGCCGAAGATTTAAAATTCATAGATTTTGTTGCCCTATCAAACAGGTATAAGTGCTATAATCCTTCAAATGAAAGGGAAGAACCAAACTTCTAAATCTCCTGTAAAGCAGAAAGAGACCAAACCAAAGCAGCTATCCTTAGGGCTTAGCTCCCCTTTTGTAAACATCTTCTACAGTGTTAAGACCCGTATTACTGCAAGGCTAAACCTCTTTGAAGCTAACCGGTTCATTAATGATGGTTTGATTTGGTTCTACGCCACTTTGCAAGCGACTGGAGCATTTTTCCAGCTTATATTTATCCTTAATCGCATCGAGACATTGCCATCAATCATACCCTTATTTGGTTATACGCAACTTTCAAACTTTGCACTTTTGCCAAAATACTACATTTTGATTTTCCCTTTACTAGCTTTTGTTATCTTCACCTACTCTTTCAAAGCAGCTAGAACCAACTATTTCAGAAATACGCTTCTATCTCATTACATTCTTTTTCTAGCAACACTAATTGTTATTTTTCTTTCCATACATGTTATATCAGTAGTATCAAATTATGTTTGAAGATTTGCTCCATAACACAACGGATCTTTTCAGATTGCTAATCGAACGAATAGACATTTTTAATGCCATTCCTAACGCTTACTTAAAGTATCTTCAGTTTACACCTATTTTTGTTTTAGCATTTATACTTACACTGTTAATCACCCCTTTAATCGGACATCTGTCCATAAAATTCAAAATATTGGACCAACCAGCTCATCTTAGAGATAACAAATTAAATAAGTTTGACGACCCGAAACGTCACATACATACTTTGCCAGTGCCATTTCTTGGAGGACTTGCGGTTGTCATAACTTTAATCACACTTACCCTTCTTTTTCTCAAACTCACTCCGACTTTGATCCCTATCTTGATTGGCCTACTAATCTTGATTGTTGTGGGCTTGATTGATGACATTTTCAATCTACCCGCTCCAGTTCAACTTAGCGCTCAGATTATTGCCTCGCTTGTAGTAGTTGCATCTACTATCGATGTGACATTTATTAACAACCCTTTTAACGGTTATTTCCATTTAGAATGGGCAAAATATAATTCAGAATTCATAGGCATTCCTTTAAGCTTGGTACTACCAGGAGATTTACTGATAATTCCTTGGATAGTGTTATGTATAAATGCATTAAAGTGGGTCGCAGGTTCCGACGGCTTGCTTGAAACCAACTCCATAATAGCCTTCCTACTGCTTTTTGTTTTAGGAGTAAGGAATACTTCAACGGTAATTGCAGCACTTTCAGTAATCAGCGCAGGTTCTATGATGGGTTTTCTTGTCTACAATTTTCCACCAGCTAAGATCTTTACAGGTTCTACTGGGAAAACTACTTACGGTTTTTTGATTGCGACATTAGCTCTGGTAAACGGTGCTAAATTTGCTTCTACTATAATTATTTTAGCATTACCTATCATTGACTCATTAATCACAATCGGCATCAGGTTAATCAAATACAAACCAAAGAACCCATTAGACTTGCTAAGGATTAACGACAAATCTCATTTACATCACCAACTCATGGATTTGGGCCTTAGTCCAACCAAAGTTTTACTTGTTGAGAGCTCTGCTGCGCTAATCGTCGGAGCCTTAGCAATATTTACAACTGGAGCAAATAAGCTTGTTGCTTTAATTGCTGTAATAGCACTGGTAACAATCTTTATCTCTTTCCTACATATTCGTTCTGCCAACCGCAAAAAGAATGCTACGAAAGCTATAAAAGATGAGTCGCCGGAATCCAAATATTCATACTAAGTCTTATAGACACAACACTTCTATCAGACTATAATCAATCAAACTATGAATATAATCAAAACTGCCACAATAGTTGGAGTAATCCTCATTCTGTTTTCAGTCGCATCATACTTCATTCCTTACGAGCAACTTATTAATCAACTGCCTTATGTAAAGGACTTTTATAACAATACTTCTATTACTGTCAACTCGAAGAACGGCAAGGCTGTCATCAGTATTAACGGACAAGGGTACGGAGAAACTCCTGTAAACGTTCATGACTTGGCTGCAGGTGATTACGACGTACTCATTACACGAGTAAGCACCAGCACAGATTTCTACCCACCTAAGAGCGTAAGAATCACATTAGAACGAGGTACAGAAGCCGTAATTGATATGGAACTGGGACCAGAAGGGATAACTTCTGGATACACCCTTTACTACACGAAATCATCTCAAACTTCTAGTTCAGAAGGATTTATGACCATTTCCTCGGACCCTACAGATTCAAACGTGTATCTCGATGACAACCTACTCCAAAAAGCCCCGATTAACGCTTTAAAATTAAGTGCTAAGAACTATCAACTCAAAGTGACTCACGATGGGTATGAAGCCATCACATTCCCAATCATCGTAAGAAACGGATATAATTTAAATATTGTGGCATCGCTTTATCCAATTCCAACAGTCTTAACCAAATGAAAAACCCTTCAATCAGAAGAAAAGTTGACCCAAATGCTCCAGTTTCGTTACTGGTACATGGAAGTAACCCACTTTCGATTGATATAGCCAAAGCCTTAATTGAACAAGGCGGTACAGTAATTCTAGTCGACCATTTCAATGCACAAAGCAAACAATACATTACTCAGCTAAAAGAGCATGGTCAAGCGGACTTCATTGATTTTAAAGGCCTTCCAGACCTTCTAAATCACCTTCCCAGAGTTGACTACATCTTTTATTTCTTGCACGATTATCTTTCAAACAGCAAGGATTTTAGTAGCAAAGACTTTCTCGAAGAAACTAATCATTTAAACGAAGCTTTAAAGGGTACGAAAAGGTTTGATTCTAAGCTCTCACTTTTGACTACAATTAAGCTTAACCAGGACTTGAGTGCCCACGTACTAAACTCAAACTTATCAACACCTTCCCCGTATTCTCCTATTGAACTACAAAAGTATTGCGAAACCTTGACCGCTGAAACTCGTGATAAACAACAGATAAATGCACGTATAATTCGATTAGGCGCTCTACTGGGACCAGAGAATCAAAATATAACTGATGAGACTGTTTCTCGATTAGTATCAGAAGCTGTTAATAAACCTTACTTAAATATATACGGCGAAGGTTTAGATATTCACTACCTTATTCATACAAGCGACGCCTCTTATGGAATACTTAAACTTACTTTTTCTAATCGAACCGAAGGGGAAGTTATTTCACTTGCAAATAATCACGATTACACAACACTTTCTCTTGCTTACAAATTACTTGAGCTTAATCCGGAGATAACTGAAATTAAATTTCAACCTTCAGACGAAAGTAGGTCAATTGTTTTTGACCAGTATGTACCTGCTACCAATGCCTCACAATTTGGATGGGTGCAGAAATACTCGCTTGAACAGACTTTAATTGAGGCAATAACCGCTTTTCACCCAGAAAAAGGTAAGAGGATATTAGAAGCACCTACTCGTAACCAAGCACCCGAGCAACAAGAAGATACTCTTAAAAAATCTGAGACTCACAACACCATCTTGGGAAATATGGTTGCAATCATGACATCGCCATTTACCAACACATACAACGGAATCAGAAACTGGCTTAAGACAGAACGAGAGGCTGTAAGTCCGAAACGTTTTGCAACACTACTTGTGGGAATTATTGTTTTAACGGCCCTCTTTTACTTCGTCTTTATGCCAATTATCGGTTTTGGATTAGGTTCATTATATCTTTACCGAAATACCAAACAAGCGGTGGAAAGCTTCAATAGTTTCGACTTTAAGGGGGCCAGCGCACACTTGGACCAAGCCAAGTACAACACTAATCGCAACTCACACTACCTTAATCAGATGACATGGCTTTTCAAAGCTACTAATTCCCAAGATTTGTACGATAATAGCTCACAATTACTTTTTGCTTCCGAATACGCACTCTCAGGCGCCTCTACACTAACTAAATCCCTTGAACCTTTAGCTAGTTACGCAAAAGAGTTCCAACCATCGTTAGATTTTGGAAATACAACCCCTGCTTCAAGCCGAGAATACAGAATTTATCTCAAGGAATTGCAGGAAAATCTGAGTGGTATTGATCGAGCCTCCTACAATCTCACAATTGCAACTGAACTACTATCCAAAGTAGACGTTGCTGCATTCCCCAAACTCTTGCAACCTCACTTAACACAACTCAAACTTGCCAACGAAAGTATTATTAGTCAGGTCGGCCCGTCTCAACAAATTCTCTCTTTAATTCCAGATTTATTAGGAGTTGATAGCAGACAGACATATTTAGTATTACTACAAAATCCCGGCGAACTACGATCTACCGGAGGCTGGTTATCAAGTTATGCAATTGTTGGGATTGAAGGTGGGCAGATAAGAGAACTCAAGGTTGACGATGTTTACAACGCTGAAGGTCAGTTAAAGATTGCGAAGAAAACCTTTGCTGCACCTAAAGATATGCAAACTGCACTTGATATGACCAATTGGAGTATGTCACTGTCTAACTGGAATCCTAACTTCCCAGATAGTGCAAGAACCGCGGAGTATTTCTTAAATCAATTAGACTCGGGTTCTGAGTTTAGTGGAGTAATAACCTTGGATACAGAGGTAATTAAGATGCTTCTGGATAAATGGGGAGGCTTACAGGTAGCTGGAGAATCTGAGCCTATCACAGCAAGTAACCTTGACCAAAAAATCTTCCAATTACACTCCCAATTTACCCCTGGTCAATCAGTAAAATCTACGTTCCTGGCAAATCTGGCTAATGAAACACTTAAAAAATTATTCACTTTGGACTTTACTGGATACAAAGATATAGCCGATGTGCTTTTTAAATCTCTTAATGAAAAACATATCTTGGTATTTAGCAAGAACCCGGATGCTAAAAAGTTCTTCGAGAAATCAATGTGGGCAGGTGTATTGGATGACAAATATCAATGGGCTCCTATGCCTGTTGAGTGGAACTGGGGTGCTAACAAAGCTAATCTATATCTAGAAAGAAACCATACTCTTCAGGTAAATATTATTGATGAGACACACTTAGAATATGACTATACCCTCTTTATTCAAAACAAATCGACAAGCAAAATCTATCCTCAAGGGGATTATGAAAACTATTTCCGAATCTATTTACCACTTAATGCTGAAGTAGCCTCAGTAAAAGGATATCTCGACAATAACTACACAATCTACCGTGAGAGAGGGCAGAAAGTAATAGGTGGTTGGTTCAATGTTCCTGCCAAAACTACCAAAAGTTTTCAAGTTAAATACCGATTAACTAAGCGTGAGAGCGACCTTAAATTTCCAATAGTAAAAGACGGAGAGCAGAAGAGTTTTGACCTCTCAATCTTCAAACAACCTGGTACATTCAATGATGTTTATGATTTGTCACTGATTTATCCAGATACTTGGGATGCTAAACAACATGATGGTTTAACTCGTGCGGTAAATACTTTGACAGCAAGATTTAATCTATCTACGGACAAGACTTTCAATCTTAACTGGACCCAGAAATAGTTAAAGCTTTTTAACCCCTGCTTTCAGAGTTGTATATAGATCCAAAATATCATCACTAGTTATACTTGCCTTATTAGCAAATTGACTTATTTCGGTAATTGAAAGGTCGGTATTAATCGGTGTGCGACTACTTACACCTATTGGCTTCAAGAATGTCGCTATATGCCTTGATTTACAATTACTACAGGAGAAGTGTATAATGGCAGACATGCCTGAGTCCTGCACGATGTTTACATCAGCGGTACTGTAAGGGGTTCCGCACCGATCACAGAAACGGGCAATGGCATCTATGTAAAATTTAAGTTTGTCATCTAACAAACTTTCTTTATTTTTAGAATTTAAAGTTCGCTTTTCCATATATAAGATTATACCACAGGCCAAATACATGTCAGACAGTAACGTTGCAATCAAGAAGTTAATTCAAAAAGGAAGAGAGAGAGGCTTCCTTACCCAAGAAGATCTTCTCAGTGCACTTCCTACAATTGAAGACGACGTCGAGTTAGTCGACAAAGTTTTTCAAGAACTTCAAGCCGAAGGTATTGAGGTCATCGAAGATGCACCACAGGATTCATCAAGTTCTGACGAACCACTTACACTCGAAAAGAAGATTCGTATTCTTAAGACCATTCAATCAAGCATATCTACCGATGCTATTCGTTCATACCTTTACGAAATCGGAAAGATTCCTCTACTTACAGGTGCTGAAGAGGTTATTCTGGCGAAAAGACTTGAAAATAACGAAAAAGAAGCTGGCCAGCTACTCATTACCGCTAACCTCAGATTGGTAGTAAGTATTGCCAAAAAGTACGCCAAAAGTGGACTTGAGCTTCTGGACTTGATTCAAGAGGGTAACATGGGATTAATGCGTGCAGTTGAAAAGTTCGACTATCACAAAGGTTTCAAATTTTCTACTTATGCAACCTGGTGGATTAGACAAGCAATCACTAGAGCCATAGCCGACCAAGCTCGGACTATTCGTATTCCGGTTCACATGATTGAAACCATAAACAAGTTTAATAAGACTAACGCTATCTTGACAACCAAATTTGGTAGAAAGCCCACTGATATCGAAATTGCAAAAGAGATGGATATCGAGGTTGAAAAGATTGAAGAAATTCGAAAGATATCCCAGAACCCTACCTCACTTCAGACTCAAATTGGAGACGAAAAAGACAGCGAGCTTCAAGACATTATCCCTGATGACTGGTCACAATCCCCAGAGGAATTTGCTACCCTCGAATACTTGAAGAATCAGATTCATGAAATTCTCGATACCTTACAAGACAGAGAGAAACGTGTCCTCGCACTACGATTTGGACTAGAAGACGGCGTTACACGAACATTAGAAGAAGTAGGAAAGGAATTTGGAGTCACTCGAGAAAGAATCCGACAGATTGAAGCCAAAGCACTTAAAAAGCTCAAAGATAAATCTCTACAGAAAAAGTTGGAAAGCTATATCGGATCCTAGCTACCTCCACTACCACCAGATACCAGATTCTTGAAAGAGTCAGGAGCCACAGGAAGCAATTCTACCCTTCGAATAATCTCATCAAGAGTGGTGCTATCAAAGCTAGGCACGAGTAATTGTGTATAAGACTGTGCATTTGGATTAATATTCACGTTACTTACAGAGAAATACACACTAAACCCAACCCATATAAGGACTGATACCAAAAGAAATACCAACATTGTTAACCAGGTTCGTTTAAGATCCATTATTCGTAGAAAGTTGACTCATTTAATTTATATATCCTCATCTCAATTGTGTAAGGTGTCAAGCCATCGTCATCAACTGTATTGCTGTATGTCACTCGAATTATTGTAGGGAACATAGGCATAGCTTCAAGCTGTTCAAGGAATTTAATAAAGTTAGCGCGGTTGCCCTTTACCGTCATTCTTACACTCCAAGGCTTTAGGGTTGTAATACCTAGATTAACTTTATCTCCTGCTCCGAAGTTGATACCAACAAGGTTAAATCCGTTGTTTTTTGCCATTACTTCAAGATTAGACATCAATAAACTGAAGTTACCTTGGGAAGGAAAGACTAATGGTAGAGTATCAATATTAGCTTTATTATCTGCATACTGATTAGTTAGCGAAGCAATAGCATTGGTCTTGGTTTCCAACTGCTCATTTATCTGTCGTTTCACCTTAATCTCTTTATTTATCTGGCCAATCTTTGTAACAGTAGGTCGGATTGCTCCAGCAACCAGCACAATAACTACAATTATCGTAAATACCGCAAAGCTGTAGGTCTTGGTTTGGATTGACCCATTAATTACATTCAAATAGTTTAACCCTTTAGTGCTTTGCTCCATTACTTTTGATTATCAACTATAAGAAACGAAACGCCCACATCGATATCATTGGAATTGGTACCTGATTTAGAGAGGGTGACAACTACGTCTTTGAATTGGGTATTCTGTCTTAATGAAAATTCGTAATCTTTTATCGCTTTTAAGTCTGTCGACTTAACCGCTAGTGAAACTTTATCATTATTATATGTGAATTTATCCAAAGTGAGGGTTGTGGGTACCGCACTAGTTATCTCGGCAATGACAGCAGAATTGATCTTCTGCTTGCCAGTAATTTCCTTAACATCTCCGAGTAATAAATGTATATTTCTGTAACGGATTTCTTGAGCACGAAATTCACTGTTAGAAAGAATATCAACCCTATCATTAATCTCTTCAGTGAGGTTGTTGTTAATCTCGTCCATTGTAAATCTAGCAAAGAAAACTATCAGCAAAAGCGCCTCGACAGAGACCAAAATATAGCGTCCAACCTTAAATACCCAATTATATATGGTTGTCCAAATATCGGCCGGAGGATTGATCGGATTTAGAAGGTCTATACTTCGTTTTTTCGATACCATGGGCAGCTCTTGGAATCTTAAACAGTAGAGTATATCACAGTAATTTGTAGTATAATACAGCCTATATGGATTATCCTACCCCGAAAAAAATCTTCATCGGAGTCTCATGGCCTTACGTTAATGGCAACATCCATTTAGGACATTTAGCTGGTCAAAATGTGGCTTGCGACGTGTTTGCACGTTATCACCGACTAAGAGGACATGATGTACTTATGGTTTCGGGTAGTGACAGCCATGGTACACCCGTAATATTTAAGGCAGAGGAGTTAAAAATGACCCCTGCAGATTTAGCTGCCAAATATCACAACGAAATTGTTAAGACTTTTGAAAAACTCGGATTTATCTATGAGAACTACACTAGAACCACAACAGATAATCATAAGGCTGTGGTACAGAATATATTCCTTGTTTTAAAGGAATTAGGATATTTAGAAGTTAGAGAATCGGAACAGTATTACGACTCGAAAGTTAAAAGATTCCTACCCGATCGATATGTTCGTGGTACATGTCCGAATTGCAAGGAACCAAATGCTAGAGGCGACGAGTGTCCGCAGTGCGGTGCCTTCTTAAACCCAACGGATCTTATCGACCCTTACAGTACTCTATCTGATTCGACACCAAAACTTAAAAAAACCAAGCACTTCTACATGACCTTAGAGAAACTCGAAGGAGATATCTCTAAGTACGTTAGAGCTAACAACCGAAGATGGAGAAAATGGGTTCGAGAATTTACCAAAGGTTGGGTTAAGCAGGGACTTGAAGCCAGAGCGGTGACCCGTGACCTAACATTTGGTGTGAAGGTACCTGTTGAAGGGTGGGAGGACAAAGTTATATATGTATGGATTGAAGCTGTAGTTGGCTATCTCTCAGCCGCAATCGAATGGGCAGCAAATCAAAAGAATCCAGCGCTCTGGGAAGAGTTTTGGAAGAATCCGGAATGCGAGCACTACTACTTTATAGCTGGAGGTAATGTACCTTTCCACACCATAATGTGGCCAGCTGAACTTTTAGCATATAACAAGAAATATGGAACTGAGCTCGAAAAAAAATATCTACTTCCAGGTGAGAGTGCATCAAAGCCATTGAATTTACCATTTGATGTTCCGGCTAATAAGATGCTCTTTTTCAAGGGGAAGAAAATGTCCAAGGGCGATGGTACAGGCATAGGTATAGACCAACTATTACAAAAATATGATCCCGACCTAATTCGATACTTCTTCGTAAGATATGGACCAGAAAATCATGATAGAGAATATATCTGGAGAGATTTTATTGACGCTAATAACAATGAGCTTGTTGCTAATATAGGTAACTTTATCAATCGTTCTCTTACATTCCTTCACACCAAATTCAATGGGATTGTTCCAGATAACGAACTAGAGCCTGAAGTTAAGGATAAGATCAACGAAACTTTCTCTTTAGTTGGTCAGTCACTAGAGAAGTCAGAATTTATTAAAGCAGCAGAACTGATACTAGAGTTGGGCCATTTCGCTAACAAATACTTCAATGATAGACAACCTTGGATAACTATTAAAAGTGAAAAAAGTGCGGCTGAGAAAACAATCTACAACACAATTCAGTTGGTGAACTCTTTCCGAGTACTCCTTAAACCTTTCACTCCTAATACTGTAAAACGGTTAGGCGAAATATTAGGCGTAACCGATGATTACGATCCAACAGAGGAGGTGAGAACCAAAGGGAGAGTATCAAAGTACATAGATCAATGGTATTTCAATAAACTCCCCTCTGGTATAAAAATCAAAACACCAACTATACTTTTTGAGAAACTTGAATACACAGATGATCTTAAAGCTGTAGATGGAAGTTTGGAACAGCCTAAAAGAGGTAATAACTTCAATGCCGCTAACTTAGTTGTTGCGCCTGAGTTAAACGCTCTACCAATTGTCACTACCAAATTCAAAGGTTTAAAAGTCAGTCGCTCCAACAAAAATCTGAATACCTGGATAGAGGAGTATTTAAAGATTGTTAATCCCAAACAATTGAAAGATATTGATGATAAATACATGAAGCTACACGACCAATATTCCAAGGTTAAAGGCATCCCTTCT
This sequence comes from bacterium, assembly GCA_021463465.1. Lineage (GTDB taxonomy): Bacteria > Patescibacteriota > Dojkabacteria > SC72 > SC72 > JAJTYH01. Next base: position 112,661 of record JAJTYH010000003.1, on the reverse strand, counting down.
TCATCTGCTGGGCTAAGAGAGAACTTTGCAAAGGGTAAACAAGTGAAGGTTAATACTTTTGTCGACCTCTACAACGCTATTTCCTACGTGACTGGAATATCATTTGGTGCTCACGATATTGACAAGCTAGACGACCAGATACAGTTAGATGTACTAAAAGAGAAAACCCAATATGAAGCAATTGGAAAAATTGAAACATATGCTGAGAGTGGGGAGTATGCGTATATAGACAGCACGGGGATTGTTTGTAGGTTAGATGTTAAACAAGGAGAGCGTACCAAAGTGACAACTAAAACTAAAAACGTATATATAATTGCCCAAGGTCACGACAAAATGAAAAAAGAGGAAGTGGAGAAAGCTGTGAAGTTACTTGAAGAGAATGTTGTAAAATTTTTCCCTGACTCCGAAATAGTTAGATAGAGTTAGAGAGGCTTAATCGTTTCCAATATTTTAATACCGATATCAATCTGTTGTTGAGAAGTTGCATATTTAGAAATAGGTTTGGGTTTGTAATCCTTACAATCAATCTCCGCTTTTTCTGGATCACCATCACCGTTTAAAGCCTTTTCCATCTGAGGGCATACAGTTTCGTGTTCTTGTAATGTACTTATTAAACCAATATAGAAAGGCGATGTTGTCTCGCTTAACTGCATAACCGCGGTGTAAGAGTTTTCCAAAAATGAGGAGCCCGCAGAACCTTCACCCATATTGTACTTCACAAAATTGTAAGCTGTGCCTGCATTCATGAATGATTTTGGCTCACCCTCTTTAAGGTTTACCCAATCTGAGTAATCACCAAAGGTAGAAGCTACGCTTGCCAGAAGCTTAGACATTCGTATCAAATCTGTTTCAGAAGTTTTTACCTTACTTACATCATCAACAACTTTGGTTTTGACCTTAACAGTTTTTTCTCCGCTATTGGATGAGGTAGTATCTACAACTTTCATATCAGAAGGATATTTGAACTGCAATCCCAAAGCCTTGCTTTCATGAGTCTTCCAATCTGCTGTCACGTCTGCTTCGGTTTCAGTTTTCTCTTCTTCAGTTTGGGAAGGTTCCTCAACCTTTTGATCTTCTTGTACCTGTTTTGCAATAAACATGGTCTTAAGATTTGCTGCAAATACAGGGTTTAGAAGATAAATGATTAATACTGCAAAAGTGACTACCACAAGCCCTGAAAGGAAACCTAAAAGTAGAGTGAGAAGTATATTCTTCATTACCTTAATAGTAAACCACTATTTAGCTTTTGTAAATCTAGATTTGCTCAACCATTAAGATCCCATCTGCCAGGCCGATTTTTTTCAGTTCTTGCCACACGGCTTCAGTAACAAATGGCATAAATGGATGCATAATCTTAAGATTCTCTTTCAGGATATAAACCAGCTCAGCAATACTACTGCTACGCTCTTTTGAACCTTCAGGTGCCTCAGAAATTTCCTTTTTAATTTCTTCAATCCACTTATCACAGTAGGTGTGCCAAAAAAATTCTCTAATGGTTTCCGCCCCAAGATTGAAACGGTAACTCTCAATATACTTTTTAATCCTTTCTACATGTTCCTCAGTTTTCTTAATGCGATCACTGTTTAATGGCACATCAGCGGATCGTAAAGACTTTAGCCCCAATGCCTCAGCATTCATTAAAACAAATCGACTGGCATTCCAAATCTTGTTCACAAAATTCCGATTACCTTTAATCTTCTCTTCACGAAGCGGGACGTTTGAACCTGGCAATGATTCATTGTAATACCAAAGCCGCAGCGAATCAGCGCCATATCTATCAAATATCTCAGTTGGTTCTTTAGTATTTCCCTTGGATTTAGACATCTTACTACCATCCTCTGCCAGAATAAGGCCATGCAAAAATACGGTATGGAATGGTACTTTACCTGTTATATATTTCCCTAGCATAAGCTGTCTTGCTACCCACCAGAAAAGGATATCTCTTGCGGTCTCCATAACATCAGCTGGGTAATACTGCTCAAAGTTATCTCCTCCCAATCCTTTAAGAGTAGAGAATGGCCACTGACCTGAACTAAACCAAGTATCAAACATATCTGTTTCTGCTTCTAGCCATAGATCAGAAGGCTTACCTTTCCAATCTGGATCTGTTTCAGGTTGTAAATCGCCTTTCAAAACATTACCTGTACCTTTAATAGGCTTGCCGGTCTCTTTCGTAAACTCAGCAATGCTTTTCTCCGGATTGTCTATTTTCCAATCGTAAAGTTCTTTACCTCCGCTATACCAAACCGGAACTCTATGCCCCCACCATAACTGACGGGAGATGCACCAGTCCTGAATATTGTTCAGAAAGTGCTCTAAGGCTTTCTGCTGCCCAGAAGGTATTACTTTAACTTCACCTTTTTTAAGTGATTTTAAGATCTCGCGAGCCAAAGGCTTCATATCAACAAACCACTGTTTAGATATAATCGGTTCGATAGGGGTTTTACATCGTTCACACACCGCAACCTCGTGCTTGATATTCTCAATTTTAACTAGTAATCCCATACCATCTAACTCTTTAACAATCGTCTTAGAACATTCGATAGTACCCATTCCTTTAAATCGCTCCGGAATAGGACCAGTCATCTTACCTTCTTCGTTAATCACATTCACCACATCCAATTTGTGTCTCAAGCCGATTTCATAGTCGATAGGGGAATGAGCGGGTGTCACTTTTAAAGCACCTGTACCTGTTTCAATATCAATATGATCATCGGCAATAATTGGTAGAGCCTTGTCCATGAACGGCAACATTACCTTTTTACCTACAAACTTCTTATATCTTTTATCTTTAGGATTTACAGCAACTGCAGTGTCAGCTAACATAGTTTCAGGACGCGTCGTAGCAACCACAATCCCTTCGTGCCCCCAAAGCTTTTTAGCCTCAGATCTGTCAGCCTCTTCCTCAAATGGATAGACGATATAAGCAAAAATGCCTCGAATCTCCATTCGCTCGGTATCGATATCTGCTAGGGCTGTTTTACAGTGCGGACAGATATTAGTAATTCGCTTACCTCGATATATAAGACCTTCATCAAGCAGTTTATAAAAGGTCGAATAAATAATGTCAGTTAAACGAGGATCTAGGGTAAATAAGTGCCGTGACCAATCAGCGGAAAGGCCGATCCGCTTCTCTTGCTTCATAGCATTAGTCATCATTCGCATGCAAAATTCGTAACACTGCTTGTAGAATTCTTCCCGACCCATATCCCACTTACTTTTACCTTCTTTCTCCAAAAGTTTAGTGAAAACAGCTTCGGTTTGGATACCTGCATGATCCTTACCTGGCAAAAGGAGGGTAGGGTGACCAGTCATTCGATTGTAGCGTCCCATTAAATCCTGGAAGGCGTAACCGCATGTGTGCCCTAAATGTAAATCACCGTTAGCATTTGGAGGAGGCAAGGGAATCCCGAAGTGTTTCTTAGACTTATCGCCCAAGAGCTCTTTCATTTTATCGGGATTAAAATACCCACTTTCCTTCCATAGAGAATAGATTTCAGTTTCTTTTGTGTTATCAAACGCTTTTGATATCTCCTGTGCTTGGTTTGCCATATTTATGCTCTTTAATTTAACAAAAAATCCGCCCTTAAATACATACTGAATATGTACTGTAAGGACGGATTGGACTTTCCGTGTTACCACCTCACTTTCTTGAATCATCTCTGGCTCAAGCTCATTCTGTACGTTTAATACAGCGGTATATTTACAGTTACCTTCTGCTGGATTCTACTAAAGAAAACCCTTTTTCCTTCCAGACCATCTAGAGTGACAAGCTCTATCAATCGGTTAAGGGATTATACGATATATAGAGGAAAGATTAAATGGCTTCAAGATAGGCAACATTTATATTTATTTCTCCAAGCAAGGGAAGATCGTCAAACCTGACTCCAACTGTATCATCTGGCCAAACTTTAGTTATTTTTCCCACTTCACCGACAGCAATAGTACCCGTTGCATCGGTAACAATTTCAACCGCAACCTTTACTCTAGCTCCTTTGAAAAAACCTTGCTCGGTGTTTGCCCTAAGTACTTGAAAAGCAAAATCAGAAACTTGGTCTAGTCTTCTTCGAGGTGGCACTATTTCAGTATACCAGAAAGCAAGACTTAGTACTTGCGATTACAGGCTATAGCCTAAGAGTTATTGTGTCTCAACTTGAGAAAGGACGTCAGTAAGTTGAACTGGGTTTAATTCAACTGCCTTGTCAGTAGAATTTACTGACCGCATTTCAATACCTACGCCCAATTCGGTTGACCCAAAAACTAAACTATTTCCGCCAACATAATCTCCTAATATAAGGTGTACTGAATCCAAACAGCCTCCCTCTTCAAATGTTTTTTCTATCGTTAACATTACGCTTTTCTCATCAATACCCATTTCTTGCGAAACTTCCATCAAAAATTCTAATTCTGGGTGCGTACCAGGTGAGTCATAATCGCTATGCACAAAACACAACTCTAATACTCCAGAATTGGAATCCCTTGGAAGACTAACAAGTTCTAATATACCTAGTTCCCAAAACTCATCGAGTTTCGCTATTACTACTTCATCAAAATAAGTGTTAGTAGCAGTTTCTGTATAGAAACTAGCCCATCTTTGATATGCTTCACTCTGAAAAAATTCACATCCACGATCTTCATAACAAATAAGCGAAACCACTGTTGGAGCAGGCATTATCGGATATTCCATTGCAGCAGCCAAATTAGATTTGTTCACGGATAGCAAAGTAGGTAGTGTCATTTTTAAATAAACCTATATCTTATAGTAAGACACGGATTATATCACTTTCTCTGAATAATGGTATAATACGCAGTTATGTTAAGTTACAAGAAAAGAGAAGATGTGCTGAAGGTCTGTACCATTTCAGGAACCAATGAGATCGGACGAAATTGCAGTTTTGTACAGTATGGCAAAGATATCTTAGTTGTTGACGCTGGCTTTTCCTTCCCTGGTGAGGAGATGTACGGTATCGACTATTTGATTCCCAATACCAAGTATTTACGCGAAAATCGCCAAAAAATTAGAGGGATCTTGATTACACACGGTCATTTAGATCATATCGGCGCACTTCCATATATACTCCGCGATTTAGATTTTCCAACAATTTACGCTGGAGACTTCGCCGCAGCGCTAATTAAAGAAAAATTAAAAGAGTTTAATCTAGATAATCGAGTTAAAATTGTTACCGTCAGAAAAGGGGAACAGATACATCTAGGGGTATTTGATATTACCTTTATAGGAGTTACACACTCCGTACCTGACTCAAATTCAATATTCATAGAATCACCTCGAGGAAATATATTCTTCTCGGGAGATTACAAAATTGACGATACTCCCACCAATGAACCAATGATTGATCGAGATAAGTATCGTTCACTTAGAGGTAAGATTGATTTAGCCCTACTCGAAAGTACGAATGCCTACAAACCAGGAAAAGCTCAGTCTGAAACTGAAATTGCAAAAACTTTGGAACGAATTATCATCGAACACAACGGTAGAGTAATTATTGCAGCATTCGCATCTCTGGTTACTCGTATTCATTCAGTAATGCAAATTGCCAAAAAACATGGAAAAAAGGTTGTTATTGCAGGAAGAAGCTTGGAAACAAACCTTCGAATTGCAAGAGAGCAGAGGTACATTGATATCCCAGACGACACAATTGTTTCAGAAAGAGATATGCGTAAATATCCTGACAACAAGTTAATTATCATGTCCACAGGTGGGCAGGCAGAGCGTTACGCCGCCTTAAATCGCATTGCTCTTGGACAGCATCGTACGATTCAGGCTAAGAAGGGCGACTTAGTCATTATGTCATCGTCTGAAATCCCCGAGAATATAGCTAAGATCGAAAGAATGACCGACCGATTAATCAGGCTAGGGGTAGAACTTATTAAAAACTCCGAAGAAGAGGTACATGCTAGCGGTCATGGACTTCAAGAAGATATGCAGATGTTCTATGAACTAATCGAACCGAAATTTATTATGCCTGTACACGGGAGTCTAACTTTCCGATATCAGAACAAGAAGAATTATGTATCTTGGGGACATAACCCAGACAAAGTACTGCTTACTGATGATGGACAGGTCTGGGAATTTGACGGGGCAACATGGAATAGGTCAGTAAATATCGAATCCAAACCTATCTTGATTGACGGATTAGGAGTTAGAGATGTAGGAGACATTGTACTTCGAGATAGAAAACAATTAGCCGAATATGGAATGTTTGTGATCATATTAAACCTAAGTAAGAACACAAAACAGCTTATTGCCAACCCAAGATTTGTATCTCGGGGCTTCATTTACATGAAAAATAGCCAGGAATTGCTTAAAGAAATTGAGAATATGGTGCGCGACACTCACAGAGAGTGGATGCACATGAGAGATAAGCGGATAGATGAATTAATCGATGCTATTGAGAAAAAAGTGGGTAAGTACGTCTTCAAGAAAACCGAACGTGAACCCATTATTATTCCAGTGGTAGTCTAAATATCATGGAAGAACACTATCTAACGAGAGAGAAAATCACTCTGGATCAGGTCAAGCCCAAAGACCGTGAAGACGGTTATCCAACAGATACTCCGAAGTGGGTACGAAAGATGCTTGAGCTCATACCCGGAGTTGCTACATGGATCTTTATCCTTTCACCTTTGATTGTTTCTGTCCTGGGAATCCCTGAAGTTTTAGTCTTCTACGTCGCCTTTCTTATGGTCTACTGGTCACTACGAGCCATTCGTTTTATTTACGGATTGATTGTAGGTTCTATACGTATTAAGCGAGAGCTGAGTACCGACTGGATTTCTAAGATTAAGGAAGAATTTCCTAATAAATATGACAACCTGAATTATATATACCTCTGTCCTACATATAGAGAAGGAATTGAAACTCTAAGAAGTAGTATTCAATCAATTGCAGACTCAGACTATGATTCAAAAAAGATTGCCGTAGTAATGGCAATTGAAGAGAAGTTCGCCCAACAACAAGTTCAATCGTTCAAAATTCTTAAAGGGGAGTTTGGAGACAAATTTAAAGAGATGATAAGTTTTGTACCCCCCGCCAATATCGTAGGTGAGGTAGCGGGAGTAAAAGGGGCTAACATCAACTGGGCAACCCGAGAATATGTAAAACTGCTCAAGAGCAGGGGCGAGGATATCCATGACTATCTTTTAATATCAGTAGACTGTGACTGGAGACCACATCCTAAATTTCTCTCAGCCGTAGCCTACAAGTATCTAACCTCCCCTGAGCCTGACAAGAAGTTCTATGCTTCAGCTGTTCACACACTAAATAATAACCTTTGGAGGGTACCACCTTTGATTCGTATCCATTCTTCGTCCTTAACAATGGTAATCCTACACAATTGGGTTGTCTCAAAACGAACTTCAGAGACTTTTTCAGCGTACGTAGCCAACCTTCAGACAATTCATGAGACCGAGTATTGGGCTCCGGACATTCAGAATGATGATACCGCTTTCTACTGGAATGCATTAATAAGATATCATGGCAATTTCTCCGGAGTGGAAGTGTATGTGCCGACCTACAGCGATGCAGTGGAGAATGAGACACACCTAAAAACACACTCATCACTTTATAAACAACAGCTCAGGTGGGGATGGGGGATTATTGTTTTCCCGATTACGCTAGCGGGACTATATAAAAACAAAAATATCCCATTACTTAAGAAGCTCGATATCCTTTTCGTGCTTGTCGAAAATCGGCTTTTTTACCTCACCGTGGTTTACATGCTAACCTTAGCACTCCCGCTTCTTAATATTTTCAGTGACCAGTTCGTATACAGTTCTGCAGCTTACAATCTTCCAAGAATGTTAAGTACGGTGATGACTGCACTTATGCTACTTAATCTTCCAATCGTATTCTTCAGAAGAAGAATCTCACCTATACCTAAAGGATGGAGCATTTTCCGGCATATTTGGGACTTTATTGAGACTTTCCTGGTCACAATTAATATGCTTACCTTCGCCTTTATTCCCTTCATTCAGGCGCAAACTGAGTTAATGCTAGGGAAGGGCACGCGAAAAGTACTGTATGTCACTGACAAAGTGGCTATAAAAAATTAGTAATGTGATATACTCAGACATATGATTGGACTGCCACTTTTTCAATCGAAAACCAAACCTAAAGGCCCTCAAAATGTTGTAGCAATAGACATTGGGACTGAAGTTCTAAAAACTGTACTTTTCCAAACTAATTCGGAAGGGGTTGTTGTCAAAAAGGTCTCGCGGATTGTTCAACAGCAAAGCGCTATGAACAAAGGAATCATTACTAACCTCAATACCGTACTCGAAAATTGCAGACTCGCCCTTAGAGAAGTTATTCAAGACGCAATGTCAGATCAACAACCTAAAAGCGTAGTCATGGGAATTGCCGGGGAGTATGTGCAGGGAGTATCAATTATCGTCAACTATGAAAGAGAAGAGAACTTTGAGAAAGAAGTTGACGAAAAAGAACAGCGCAACATCATTCAACGAGTACATAACCAAATTCAAGTAAGCGGAAAAGAGGACTTAGCTCTACGAACCGGTCTGACCCAAGAAGATATCGAGATTCTACATATCACCGTTACTGGAATGGAAATTGGAGGATTGCCTGTAGATTCCCTGGTTGGATTCAAAGGTAAAAGTGTCAAACTCTTTTTCTACGCCTCCTTTGCGCCCCGTACTTATGTTGAGGCTCTAAAAAGCATTGCAAAATCCTTAAACCTCCAACTTATTGGTATAGTTTCACAACCCTTCGCAATTGCACGAGGTTTTAGTGGCGCAAAATCCAAAGACTTCTCAGGTATCTTCATTGATATTGGAGGTGGTACTAGTGATGTAGCGATTGTTGAAAAAGGAAATGTTTCCGACACTCAGATGTTTGCATTTGGAGGCAGGGTATTCACCAAAGAGATTGCACGCGCAATCAATATCGATTATCGCCATGCCGAATCCCGCAAGTTGAAATATACAGATGGAGGACTGGAAAAGAGCCTACACAACCAGGTTAAACGTAGTGTTTACCCTACAGCTCAAACCTGGATGAAAACTTTGAAAGCCGCATTTGAGATGAATAAGGAAATCGAAACTTTCCCTTCACGGATATATCTTTGCGGTGGTGGTGCGCTACTTCCGGAAATTAAAGAAGTCATGATGGAGTTTCCTTGGACCAAATTGCTACCTTTTGCCACAGTCCCGAAGATTACCCTGTTTACACCTTCTAAACTTGATAATATAACGGATGAATCGGGGGAGTTAAAACATATCTACGATGTGACTCCCGCTGCTTTAGCTCTGTTTGCATGGGATAAGATAAATAACCCAGACAATTACGATTAATGAATAAAGAAGCCGTTACTGAAAGTTTAGAGATTGAGAAAATCATTGTCTCACCTGAAGACGAGTTGGTTGATATTCTCAAGGAAATCGAAAAAACCAAGGCCCACCGCATTATCCTAACCTTTGCTGAACCTTCTGATATTTTAATTAGCCCTATTAATCTCAAGGTAGTACAGGATATTGCCGATGACCTCAAGAAACCATTGATTACCTTAATAATCCAAGATCCAATTGGTATCCGTAACGCTAAAGAAGCTGGCATGACTGTAACCCAAACCAGTGGTTCAATAATTGACAGTTTCTGGGAGCAGGCTGAGGTAGGGATGAACAATCGAGTACAGCTTAAGGAAGAGAACTTAAAGAGAACTAACGCGGTAAAAGCCCAAAAAAAGAGCGAAAAACAAGAAGCCCAAACAAGCGAGGCCAAAGTTGAAGCTATACCATTAACTATCAAACCACCCGAAGAGATTAAAGATTCCAAGAGCGAATTTCAGAAAACCATCGAAGAAGCTTTAGACAAGTCTAAACAGGGAATAGACAACAAGAAAAAGGTCATCCAAGAAAATGGAATTGTCTTTGCACTCGACCAAGATATAGCTGGAGAAGAAGCCCCCAGCATGATAGGTAGAAATTTTAAGGAGGCCAAGAAAGCAGAAACAGATACCGCGACTGCACCCACAAAGCAGCCAAAAGCTGGATTTGTATTTCCGACATTTAAGATTCCTAAATTGAATCTTTCCTCCAACGCTAAAGGCTTATGGGCGAAACTTGGAATTGGGCTACTGGCAGTACTCGCATTGGCATCTTGGCTAATGTATTCATTGCTACCTCTAGTCAAAGTGAAAATATTTGTTGAGAGCAAGAATGTGTCAATTGAGAAAGTATTCGCAGGAGACTTAAAGACTGCAGAATTTAGCGTAGAGAAGGGAACCGTACCAGTAAAGAAGGAAGAAGTGGAGAAGAGTGCTTCTAATAGTACCAAAGCCACTGGAACTGGATATAAGGGAACAAAAGCGGAAGGCGTAGTTCAAATTACATACTACGATTTTGTTTTAAATGGGAACCAGATTGCAACACTAAAAGCTGGAACAGTGGCAACGTCACAAACAGGACTAAAATTTGAAATCACTACAGAAACAGTTGTCGGAGAGGGAGGGGACATAATAGTAGATGCGCCTGTGAGAGCATTAGCAGTAGGAGAGGAATACAACTTAGCAGCAGGACAATATTTTACAATTAAGGGATATACATCGGATCAAATGAGCGGAGGAAATGCAGAACCATTTGAGGGTGGGTCTAAAACCCCTTATACAGTTTTGTCGAAGGCTGACGTGGATAAAGTTGTAAACGATCTCAAGAAGAATTTAATTGCTGAGGCTGAAGGAGAACTTAAATCTAAGATTGATAGTGAATGGGAGATTGTAGATAAAAGTCTTAAGAGTGATTTGGATGGCGAGGCTCAAACTGATGTCCCAATTGGAGCAGAAGCTGACTTAGTTAATGTCTCAATAAAAATTAAATCTTCAGCCCTTTTCTTCCAAAAGAGCCAGATTGATAATGCAGTAGGAGAAATGCTGACTAAAGCTGCCAATGACCAAAACCTCTTTAATGATTCTGGCTCAGATCAGCTTTCACTCGATGAAAATATCACTAAAGAAATTAAGATAACCGAGCTCAAAAAAGATAGTATAAAGGTAAGGGTAACGGCTTCTTCCAACATTCAGCCAGAGATTGATCAAGACGGCTTAATAGCTCAATTAAAAGGAAAAGGGTGGAGCGAAGGTCTGGGAATCTTAAATGCTCAGAAATTTACAGCGCAAGATAATCAGGCAGAGTTCTTACCTGAATATTTCCCAGAGTGGCTTCGATATTTCCCTAGTAGACAGGGTCGAATCTTTGTCATAGTGGAAGAACTCAAAGCAGAGTAATACTTCTAGGAATCCCCATATTAAGATATAATCCAAAAGTTTGGAGAGATGCCAGAGAGGCCGAATGGACACGCTTGGAAAGCGTGCGTATGGGAAACCGTACCCGGGGTTCGAATCCCCGTCTCTCCGCCAGTTAGGAAATGATATATTTGGTTCGTGAGTGACGCTAGCTCATTCAACGTTTTTTTTGCAGAAAATTCGAACCTTTTGAATAAAGGTAATGCCAGGTGCTAGAGTTTTCGTCGAAGATTTATTGAAATCAATTGTCTATGAAAGAATTATCTCTGACACAATTAAAACAAGAATTTGACCGTCAAGTCGCAAACTTACTAAAACACGATTACCATAAAATCTGCGACCTTCCAAAAGAAGAATTCTTAGAATATATTACACCACTAAAAGATCAACTTGACCAACTTGCTCTACCAGAAGTGAATCTCGAAAAGGGTCACCTCCCTTTTGTTATTGTCATAAGAAATGAGTTGGTCTCTTCTGAAAAAGCAATGTCACTTACTGAACAAAATGGAAAGCAGGGCGTAACGATTTTACGGCCTCATATCTCACAAGATTTCAAAACAATTGATGAAATTACCGTGCCTGAAAGTAAAGCTTACCTTTTACTCAATATAGATAGGGGAAAAGAAAATATCAATCTGCCTCCAAGTGAAGCAATGAAGCTAATTAAGAAAACAAAGCGTTCACCGCTCACAATTAATGAGGGAATTGCCATTATTACACATTTCCCAGAGTTTTTAATCAAAAACAACTGCTTTTCATTATTAGCATCCCGTACCGGAAAAGACCAACGAGTACCAGCAATTTGGATCAACTCAAAGAAAGAACCAAACTTAGGCTGGTGCTGGGACGGAAATCCGCATACTTGGCTTGGATCGGCATCGGCGAGCAATAGAATAGGGATTTAGTCGCAAAAATGGCGGCAACGAAAATTTCATACTATCCTCCCAGCTCCAGATTAATCACAAGTGAGTAGAAGGAGGGGCGAGGAATTCCGTCAGATAAGGAAAACTTCAAACAAAGGAAGTATAATAAAAGAAGTAATTTAACAGTCTCAATACTATGAACATGTTTAAACCAATTAATGCTAAGACCAATGAAGAATATTTTGCGCAATTACCTATTGAAAGAAGAGCGCCTATGGCCTTCATAGACCAATTCATAAAGGAGAATGCTCCAGGACTCAAACCAGAATTTGGATACAACATGCCTGGTTACGGTTCATTTAAGTATAAGAATTACAAAAAAGAGATTATTAATTGGCCAGTAGTTTCGATTGCTAGCCAGAAAAACTACATTAGTATTTATATTTGCGCAGTAGAAGGGAAAGAGTACATTGCAGAAAAGTATAAGAAAGAATTAGGAAAGGTAAATGTAGGAAAAAGCTGTATCCGATTCAAAAATGTAGAAGATCTAAACCTAGATACTTTAAAAACCGTTCTGAAGCTCGCGGAAAAGTTTCCAGGTTTAATTCAAAACGAGAAAAATGGATAAGAAAGTAGTAACACCAACCGTTGAAGAATACATCTTAAGACAAACTAAAAGTGTTCAAGAGATTTTGCGTAAAATTCAGGATACTATCAGGAATGTTGCACCAGGGGGTGAATTTGCAATCAGTTACCAAATAATCTGTTACAAAACCAATGGAAAGTATAGTCTATACTTCGGAGCTTGGAAGACTCATATAGGTATGTATCCGACGCCAGAAGGAGATGCTGATTTTAGAGAAGACATTGAACCTTACAGATCATCTAAATCTACTTTGAAGTTCCTTCTGAAGAATCCCATACCGTACAATCTTATCGAAAAAGCTGCAATTTTCAGAATTGACGAGGTAGCGAAAAGGAGTAAAGTGTATTGATATAAAGCATGAGAGAAGATTTGTTAGACTTTCTTAAAAAGATAAAGCTACTTGCCCTTGCTACGACTGACGACAAAGATTTACCTTGGATTAGCAATGTATATTTCGGTGTAGACGCAGAAATGAATCTGTATTTTGTATCCAAGAAAACTACCAACCATTGCCTCCATATCAAAAAACAAGCGAAAGTTGCCTTCACGGTGGCATCATATAACGCTGAGACCGACGGCGACAGATGTTCAATTCAAGGCACGGGTAAAACATCACAAGTTACTTCCCCTGAGGAGATAGAGGTTGGAGCTAAAGCCATACAACAAAAGTTTCCCGATTGGATAGTTAAGCCCGAAGACGTGATCGACAGCCCTAATCATCGAGAGATGTACAGAATCAAACCCAGTTACATGAAGTTTCTTAACGAAAAACTCCTGGGAAAAGGAACTTCAGAAGAGTACACCTTTTAAAAAGTCTCTAGTATTTGTTTAAACAAACTTATCGTAGGATCCTTCAAGACCACAATACCGATAATTACTGAGAGTAGGGCGCCAAGAAGTACAACTCCCGACATAATATCTTTTACTAACCCAATCTCAGGGTTCTGCTTAGGATAAATCACGTCAAGCAGCTTCTCAATACTGGTATTTATAAGCTCAAGGATAATTACAAAGAAGCAAAGAGCTGAAATCAGAACGTATTCCAAATTAGAAAGGTCCAAAAAAAGAGAAAACGTCATTACAATAATTGCTACCACAATCTGAATACGTGAATTACGCTCCTGAAGCAACCCGTGCATTAAACCACGAGACGCAATCAAAAAACTTCTAAAGAAACTCTGCTTATTTCCCATAACAATAAAATTGCAATATAATTACAGTGCTTATATTCTATCACTAAAAGATGGTTAAAAACGATATTAAACTTCTCGAGCAATTGCTCAATAATTCTAAGCGAATTTTAATTGTCACACATACTCGACCAGACCCCGATGCAGTATCAAGTACCGTTTTACTTCATACACTCTTAAGAGATAATTATCCTGACAAGGAAATCACTTCTAACATAGAAGGGGAAATCACCTCTCACTACTCTTTTTTAAAGAATTTGGAGATTGTCGGCACAGGCATGGCCATCCAAGCATTAGAAACTTTCAAACCTGACCTAGTTTTTCTAGTTGATGGAATGAACTGGAAAAGAGTTTCAATAACGGACGGACCTGCACTTAAAAATCAAATATCTACAAATAAAATTAAACTCGTTATTATCGATCACCATGAAGAAGTAGACATTGATGAGTGCGATTTGTATATGAACTATGGCGAAGCTTCTACATCTGAATCTATCTACACTCACCTTATTAAAGCTTTAAACCTTAAACCATACGAAGGTTATGAAACGGCCGTAATAACTGGAATTGTCACAGATACTGGGAGTTTCAAAAATAAAGTAAAGCATCCAAGACAAACATTTTCCGTTGCCGCAGATATGGTTGAGGCAGGCGTTGATATCGAAAAAATACTTAATGCACTATCAAGAATTGATGAGGTCGGGATGAGAATCTATACTGAAATGACGAACAATTTCGTATGTACAGATGATTATAATTATACCTACATCTCACAGAAGTTTTTTAAAGATAATAAAAAGGATCTGAATCCTGCTTTAGTAGATGCAGTCTACCATTACTTTATAGACAGTCGATTACGATCATCCGGAAAAGCTGTATGGGGATTTATTGTATTTTATGAGTACGGAAGACAGGACGAAAATGGTGAAGAAGAACTTAAAAGGTATAAGGGTTCTATGAGGGCAGAGGCAGGGATTGACACTACGGTATTCTCAAGGCAATTTGGCGGCGGCGGGCACAAAGGAGCTTCAGCCTTTACCCTTATGGCTAAGAGCGACCAAGAGGCTATACAAATGGTCATAGACGTAATAGAAAAGCATAGATCAGAGGCTTACGGTAATTAGATTATCGTTAGAAGCAAAAGCATTATTCCTTGAGGCACAGTTAAAAAGTAATGGTCGGACATTGCTATTAGAATTACTGATAAAAAAGCCATAATTCCCAACATTCCTTTATACCTTTTTACGAGACACATAAACCAGAAGTAGAGAAGGTACAAAAAGAGTAAACAGCCAATTATCCATCCATTTTCCGCGATCAAAAGCATTAAAATATTGTGCACAGGTTGAAGTAAGAGAATGCCACCAGAGGTTCTAGGAGCAAGTCCTTCCATGCCTTTAATAAACATTCCAAATCCCGTCCCAAAAGGATTTTGTTGAATGATTGTGATTGAAGATTTAAGTAACATTACCCTCTCACTTACTGAAACGTCCCCGCCCGAAATGAGATGAGCAAATCGATCAAACAGTAAGATTGAAAATACTTTCCCTTTAATTTCAACTAAAAGGGTCAGTATCAGAACAACACCCAGTATCAGATGAAGACGAGAAAAGGTGAGGATTAATCCTAAAAAACATAATCCCACCAACCACCATCCAACCTTTTGTTGAGATTTAATGTAGTGTAATCCAGCAAAAAGATTAAATAGTAAAAATCCAGCAAGTACATTAGGATGCGGAAAAGTACCATACCCTCTAAGCGTAACTTCTTCACCAACATTCAAGAAACTTGACCCTATTGACCCGGAAATCACCTGAGATTCTCCCAACCACCCAATTCCTAATACCCTATCGTAAAAGACCTGATATCCAGCTACAAAGACTTGTATAACTACAACAGCAACTAAGACCTTTAATATTAGACCTGACCAAGCTTTCTCAAATCCTTTAACTATCATGGTAATGGCCTGAAGGTATAAAACAACTCGAAGGATAGAAATTACGCTCAGCCAACTGAAGTTAAGTGTTAGTGAAAACAGTAGTAACAAAACAAAGGTTATATATTGTTTTTGAGGGAGGACAAACTTGCCCTCGTACCAAAAAGCAAAGAGTGACAGGACACTGAAAAGATCCAAAATAGACAGATGAGGAATTAGGAAATTAACTAAAACATTATCAACATATGGATCTGATAAAAAATCCAGATTCTTAGTGATATTAAAAGGGAATGTAAACAGTAATAAAAGGAGAGAGGAGAGAGAGAAACTCTTTAGTTTAAAACCTAAAAATAGCCATATACATAGAGCACCTAGCAGAACCAAGGCTCTTCCAGGATTATCGTTCAGAAATAGAACCGTAAGGCTAGATAAAAGTAAAAAGAGTAGAAGAGGCAGGTGGATACGTATATTTCTCACACCTTATTGTATCAAACTATTCCTCTGTTTCTGAAGCTTCTTCTTTTGAAGAAACAACTCCAAGCTCTTTTTCGGAGATAGGGGTAATTCTTACGTAACGATCACGGCCATCACCAAAGCTTTCAGTCTTAAGATCGTCAAACTTACCCAAAACAGTATGTACGATTCTTCGATCTCCAGAAGACATAGGGAGCAAATCTACAGGTTCGCCTAAGATTCTAGCATCATCAGCTTTTTGCATAGCTAAGGCCTCAATCTTGTCTGCTCTTTGCTGTCTGTAACCACCTACATCAACTAACACGGTTACTTTAATCTCTTCTTCACTAGTTTCCTTTCGAAGTTTCGTCTTAATGATATTTGAAAGTACAAACTGCATAGCCTGAAGATGAGCACCTCGGTTACCAATCATGTAACCTAGGTCTTCACCTTCAAAAACCACATTTACAACGACATACCCTTCATCACCATCCTCAACCGAACACTCCACTTGAGCGTCAACGCCTAAAAGTTCTTTAAGTTTTTCAACTTCTGCCTTTGCAATCTCCAATACTTTGTTCTTTTCCATTACTTTAATATATAAAATTTAATTTTTAATCCAGAAAGTTTGCTTTAGGGCACTTACAAACTTAACTCTGTCGATAAACAAGTACTGGACAACGAGCATTACACTTTGTATTAGCCAGTACAGCCCTAATACCGCAGGAGTACTCAGAGAGATGAAAATAGTTAAAGCTGGGAACATTACATTCATAGAATTAAGCATTTCCATCTGCATCTGTTCTGGAGTTTTCTCCCCATCTTTAGCTGGTTTAATAGCTGACTGTCCCTGCATTATTTGCATGAACTTGGTAGAGAAATACTGAACCACACCAACCGTCACCGAAAGAATCAGATATGGAAGAGCTTTACGAGCGAAGTAATTACCGCCTTCTATCAATGCGGTATAGGTTTGGGTTAAATCAATAAAATAGAAAGCGGTGCTCATACTTGGGGCACTACTTCCAAAGACCCACTCCTTCACAAAAGGATATAGCCCATCAAAAGTATTATGAGTAACGACATTAATGACCTGAATCATTGCATAAAGCACAAGAATCTGCGGAAGAAAACTAGCAAAGCAACCAAGAGGGTTATAGCCACTTTCCCTGTACAGTTTCATCTGCTCCTCAGCCAATTTTTGTTGGTTATTGGCAAATTCTTTCTGAAGCTTCTCAAGTTTAGGCCTTAAACTAGCAAGTTTCTTAGACATCTCCATCTGGCTTCTCATGGCAGGTGCCAACAGAATACGAATCAAGATTGCAATGACAATTACAGCCCAACCTAAATTGTCACCCAAGACTCTGTACAGAACCGTTAAGAGGTTAAGAAAAGGATGAAAGAGTAGGGCGTTCCAAAGGGATGCGAACATATATGATAATAACGATTTATCTTTGGGGATTATACACGTGTAATGGTAAATAAGAAAGGGCTATTTTACTGGATCGTATGTGCCCATAGGCGTTCCTGTGTGACATTTAGCAAAACGATTAAGACCCAATGTTAACCCTTTAATCACACCATACTTATCGATTGCATTGTAAGTATACATAGAGCAGGATGGGGTAAATCGACAGTATCGAACATTAAGGAAAAGTCGGCCTAGATACCCGTGATCGTACGAGAGCGTATGTTGATACAACCTTATTAATTTAAGTACCAACCATCTAACCATTCTTGTGAGTAAGTGTTCTTAATTGCTTTTCAAATTCGTCTCTTAAGTCAGAAAAGTTTTCTGGAAACTGGAATGCCACATATTGAAAAGAGAGTTTTTTCACTTCGTACTTCTTTGACAAATCCATTGAGATATATCTGAGTCTACGAGTCATATTATGACGTTTTACTGCATTACCAATCTTTTTAGAAACAACAAAACCAAATCTAGGTTCAGTTTCTAAGGAGGGAAGAGCTATGAGCATTCCATAAGTCCCTTTAGACTTAATACCGTTTTTATATACCTTAGGAAATTCTTTCGCTGGGAGTCTATGTTTTTTTGGTAACATTGGATTACCTGATGCCAGCTCTTGGCTTCTTTCTTAGTAGTTTAAACTCTTCAGAAACTGTAAGAGATTTTCTACCCTTGGCTCGTCTTCGTTGTAATACCTTTCTTCCAGACTTGGAAGCACTGCGGGCTAGAAAGCCCAGTGTTGAGAGTCTTCTTCGTTTTTTTGGTTGATATGTTCTTTTCATTAGCTAGTTATTCACTTGAAGCAGGCCAATTATATATTATGTATCTATCCGTGTAAACGGTATATCCGATAGAGGAAAAGCCTAGCACTTCGGTGTATAATAGCCAGATATGTTTGATCTTAATGGCGCAACAAAACTTGATCACCAGAAAGTTTACGAACAAGCAGAATATCCTGAAGAGGTAATTCAAAGCGTAGCTGTGGTTACATCTGTATTCTCGAAACCTCCTTTAAGTGAAGAGTGGTCAGTAAATGGTGAGGTAGTTGGCCCACTCCTAAGAATACCTGAAGTAACAAACTCTCTTATCAAGCTATTGTATACGAACGGTACTCAATCAGACATCAGTGAAGGGAGATGGACAGAGCGATGGGAAATTGACAGACAGCATATTTTGAATACCATAGATGCATTCCTTGAATACGAAGCAATAGAAGGGTATATACAAGCTAAATGGATACTCCCAGAAGAGATGCGAGAAATCTCTGCACTAAGAGAATCGCTTGCAGCAAGTAATGAGCAAAATGTTGTTATAAGAACTGAATACCCCACAAAAAAATTATTAGACGCATATTTAAGGGAAATGGATAATCCACATTCTCTTGTTATGCTAGGAGGCATTCAACGAGGCTCACCTAATGTTATCTTCCAAAGATTAGGCAAGAGTAAGGATGTTAATATTGCACTACCTCTTGCTGTGGCTAGGATAAGAGCAATCGAGTACGAAAGCACTTCTGGGGTAAATCAGCAATTAGCTGATGAGCTTTCTCATTACCTAGAGCCAAACGAACTTCAAAAAGTTCTTGGACAAGCAGCGCTAGAAGATAACGCTTCAACCATATACCTAGCCGAGATAGGTAAAGTCGAGTCAGGACAAGCTATGGACGAAATAACATTAAAGGCAGGAATAGAGTACTTTACTCAAATTGTAGGAGGTGAAAGAGACAAGCTTCCAAAACAGATGGTTTATTTCACACTCCATGGAACGTTGGTAGCTGAAAAAGGTTTAGCGACTGTAGCAAACTATACCGCCAGGAAGACTGTTGGGAAAGGTATCAACTATACGGAAGAAAAGATAATCCCCTCCTTTAAAGGAATTCCAATGGTTTTTGGAGTTCTGAAGCTTAATCTCACCTAATAGAATTAAATATGAAAAACTATAAAACTCCATTTTTTATCTTTGACGACAAATCTTTTAGAGAAAACATTGCTCAGTTCACAAAAATCCAAAGTTTAGGGGTTGATATCCTTTTCGCATTAAAAGCCAATAACTATTTCGATATTGTAAATTCGTTAATTAAAAGTGGGTTTGGGTTTGATGTGGCATCGGCAGAAGAAATAGAACTCGCACTGAAATCAGGATCCACTCCAGAGAACATCTCGTTTTCAGCTCCATCAAAGATGGAAGACGACGTAGAGTATGCAGCAAAAAAGGGCGTTAAGATATTTACAGTCGACTCAGAAGAAGAAATTCTAAAGATATACCGACATGTCAAAAATCCATTGATCTTTGCAAGAATAGGAACTTCAAATAAAGCCGCGGCCTTCAACCTGTCTGAGAAATTTGGGATGACAGAAACCTATTTCAAAAAAATCATTAGTAAGGCCAGTAAGAACGGTTGGAATATTGCGGGAGTTTCTTTTCATATTGGCTCACAAAATATAGATCTCAGTTCATGGGACACCGCAATAAAGACGGCGCTGTCTTGTATTGATTACGCTGGAAGAAAGGGAATTGTGATAGAAAGATTGAATTTAGGAGGAGGAATACCAGCAAAATACTCACCAGAGGTTAAACCTTTAGATTTTTATATTGACAAGTTAATCGCTCGAATCGTCAAACTAAAAACAAGACATCCAAATTTGAAATTATATTTGGAGCCAGGAAGAGCAATGGTAGCAAATGTTATGACCTTATATACCAAAGTAATTGACATTAAACCTTACAAAAGACCCCCACTCGCAGTCTTGGACACTAGCGTTTTCGGGGGAGTAATTGAAGCGTTAGAAGGATTTGAATACCCTGTTACTGTTCAAAACATGAGCAAAAGAGGGAAGTTAAAATACTTCAAACTAGGAGGCTATTCTTGCGACGGATATGATATTATTAGGCAAAGGGTTTTACTGCCAAGCGACCTCAGAGTAGGCGAGGTCATTGCTATAGAACAAGCCGGAGCCTATACCTCAGTATTTGAGCAATTCCAAATGAAACCCTTCCCAAAAATTTTTAAATAGAGGAAGTGATCAATTTATACATAATCTACGCCTTCGTACTGCTTACGCTGGGAATAAACCTATTTTCTTTCCTTAAACGGAGACAGAATCTCAAAGGTTCCGAACAGCTGCTTTATCTCTATCTTCTACTCACGGTTTTTGGATGGATAATTACAAATGCGGTGGCGGACCTTTCCAAGAATTACGAGATAGCTTCAACTTCAGCACGTCTAGCAATCCTTTTTCCATTGAACTTCATGTCAGCATTTTTAGGAATCGCATCTATTTTCCCTCAAAGCATCAATCGAAAAAGATCTCTTTTTGTAAACCTTATTCTTATAGGGACTATCCTACTTACAGGAGTCTTTGCTTTTGGAATAAATTCCGACAATAACCTTACTGCCTTCAAAATTGTTATGGACGGCCCCGCCGAATATGCGCCTGGGGGGTTTTATTCAGTATCTCTCCTTTATGCCATCATTATACTAATAACTGCACTTACCCATTGGTTCGGCAACATCAAAAATTACACTCGGACACAGCGTAGCCAAATATTTGTTTTGGTTACTACGTTAGCAATTGTGTATGTCTCCTTGGGAATTGGCCTCACTTATTTTCCTGCAGTAGGACTAATTGAATATGGACCAACAGCTTTTATCTCCCTTGGGCTACTTCTTTACGTTACTAACCAAACGTTTTTTATCAAAGCTTTCCTTGCTGATATCCGCGAGGATATTGTTAGAATCCTAACAATAATACTTTTGTCTATTTTAACTACTTCCGCTGTATACATATTTCAAAGATATCAAGATGAAATAAGTACCTTAGGAGTTGTTCTTTCAGCAATAACTCTGCTATCTATCCTATATCTGATAGGAAACGAATTCATTAAATCCACACAGGTAGGATTTGAGCGATTAAAAGGACAAGTCCTCGAATTCAACTCTAAAACTGCAACAATTTTCGAACGCCCAAAAATCAAGGAAGAGTTAAAAAAAACCTTGATGTCAATGTTTCCTCGAACTGAAATAAAAATTGAGTTCACCCCAAATTCAAAAGATTCTGTGACTGAACTTACAATGAAATGGTGGAAAGAGAATGATTCAACAGAACCAATCACTCCTGAAATTGTTATTGACAGAAGTTATTCAAACAAGAACTTTGCCCCGTGGCTAGAAAAATACTTCCGAACACTTATTGAAAAGAAAATTATCCTCATAATACCCTTATTAAAAGATAAGGGCATTTTCGGTTTAGTGAAGCTTTCAGGAGGGAATATCTCCTTAGAATCGAAAGAGTATGAATTAATCCAACTACTGGCTCAAAATGCTTCAATCAGCATATCTCGAGCCGACCTTTATTCAGAAGTTACTAAATTCAACTTAGAACTTGAGCAGAAAGTAAAAAATCAAACTAAAGAAATCAATGAGAAATATGAACTATTGCTTGCTGCACAACAAAGAGAAAGGGACATGATTGATATCATGGGCCACGAACTAAGAACACCTATTAGTATCATTCGGCTTCAATTTGAACTAATGATACAAAAGCTCAAAGGTTCTAAATTACTTTCTACCTTAGACAATTACATTAATAACATTAGCTCTGCGATTCTGAGAGAAGGGAGACTTATAAATTCGCTGCTTGGTGCGACCAAATTAGATCAGAATAAACTGGAGCTTAGCATTGAGACTTTTAAAATCGTTGAAACTTTAAGGGAAAGCTACGAAGCGCACATTCACGACATCAACAAAAAAGGACTAAAGTTTTTATTTAAAACTCCAAAGGGAGCAGAAGCTTGGGAGATTGAGATCGATAAAACCCGAATGCTTGAGGTTTTCGATAATCTTATAAGTAACGCAGTTAAATACACACACGAAGGTGAGATCCAAGTAGAACTTTCTAAAGAGAAAGGAAGTTATATAATAGAGATAAAAGACAGTGGTGTAGGTATTTCCAAAGAGGGATTGAAACACCTTGGAGAAAAGTTTTATAGAGCCGACACTGCGGAAAAACATCTAGTAACCAGGCCAGGAGGAACGGGTCTTGGTCTATATGTAAGTATTGGGATTGTAGAGAAACACGGAGGAAAGTTTGATGTTCAAAGCGAGCCAGGAAAAGGTTCCGTTTTCACCGTAAAGATTCCAATTAAACAGAAAGTTAAGACTGCGAAGAGAACTCAAAGCCTTAACGTATTCGAACAGCTAGGACTAAAAAAATAATATCTACGGCAAAAAGAGTGAACCCGAAAGCCTTGATAACGAGGTTATCCACAACCCCCTTTACAAGTTATCCACAAATCTGATAAATAAGAATTGTCTAGTTTTTGGTACCGCCCCCCTCAAACATTAATCCTTTTAGATTATGAGTGCTGATATAGAAAAGCCGAATTTAAAAGCCGCAAAAACACCTCAGAATACTTTTGATATCGATGATATCTGGAAAATCGTATCTGAGAATATTCGCCTCTACATATCCAAAAGAGAATACGACTCATGGTTTGGTGGCGTGTACTTATCAAAGATTGAGAATGGCATGGCAGAGATTTCATGCGACCAGGGCTTTAAACGTGAATGGTTAGAAATGTACCATCGCGCAGTGATTAGAAAATCATTACTCTCAGCTACAGGACAGAACTTAGAACTAGTTTTCACCGTACGTTCATCATTTATTAAAGATATAACTCCAGAAGACACTTCTGAGACGGTTTCAATCTTCCAAATGCCAACAAAAGCAGTCGACCCAGAAAACAAATCCAGAAGGTCACAGCTTAATCCCAAATACCGTTTCGCCAACTTTGTGGTTGGTGCACACAACAAACTCGCTTACGCGGTGGCAGAGGCAGTTGTGGCGGATCTAGGCAGGGCTTATAACCCAGTCTTCTACTACGGACCCACCGGAGTAGGCAAGACACATCTCATGCAATCTATTGGTAATGAAATCCTTCAAAAATATCCAGATAAGAAAGTGATGTACGTACCAATCGAACAGTTCTTAAACGAAATGATTGATTCAATTAGAGGGAAAACTAATGAAGTGTTCAGAAAAAAGTACAGGGAGATTGATCTTTTAATTATTGATGACATTCAGTTCGTAGAAACTTACGCCAAAACTCAAGAAGAGCTTTTCAATACCTTTAATTCACTCTATCTGGCCAATAAGCAGATTGTATTGGCAGCAGACCGTCCACCAAGAGAAATAAAAAATCTAACGGATCGTTTAAGATCAAGGTTTGAGGGAGGAATGGTAGCTGATATCCAATCTCCGGACATTGAAACGAGAATGGCTATTCTTAAGTATCTATTGGAAGAGAAGGGGGTCAGTATTGAAACTGAGATTCTAGAATTGATAGCTAAAAACATCGAAAGTAACGTACGTGAATTAGAGGGAGCAATTACTAAGATTTTGTCTATGAGTAAGTTTGGAGAAGAGCCTAATGCCGAAAATATCGCAAAATATCTACAGTTTGATATTGAAAGTAAGCGCAAGAGAATTAAGCCTGAGAGAGTTATAGACGCGGTTTGTGAAGTTTTCGATGTAACTCAAAAAGAGATCAAGGGAAAAAGTCGAACTTCATACTTAGCAAGAGCTAGACAAGTCATCATGTATCTTTTAAGAGAAGAGTTGCAACTACCTCTTGAGAAAGTCGCAAAGGAAGTTAATCGCAAAGACCATACCACTGTACTTCATGCTTGTGAGAAGATAGGTGAAATGATTGAAAAAGAGGTTCGTTTCAAAGAAAAGATTGAAAAGTGCAAAGCACTTCTTGCGTGATGTGGATAAGTAAGTGGATAACTTTGAATAACTCAAGGATAAATTGGCGAGTTATCCATAAAGGAAAACCACGTAATATCGTTTATTGTAGTTAATTAAAGGTTTTTTCTAATTTAATTACCCACAAATAAAGATATTATTCAGGAGATTTATCCTCAAAAGTTATCCACCTGAAAGTTTAATTGTCACATAAACCTTCTTTATACTTTACACAGTTTACTTAGGAAAATTCTATACACAGTTCAAAATAGGGGAGAAAACTTTTAATCCCGCGTTTAATTAAAAGTTATAGACATATCTACACTCTCTACTACAACTACTACTGTTTTATATTATATATCTCTAGATACACTCAAGGAATTAAAGATTAACAAAAAATCTTTGATACCCCTAGGTCAATCATGTATACTGAACTAAGCCCCAAGAGTTTAAATTTGTGAAGTCCTAAAATATGCAATTCTCCTGTAATCAAGACACTTTTGCCAAGTATCTAAATGTGGTAAGTAGAGTTGTTAACAGTAAACCTGGACTTCCTATTTTAAGCAATATTCTCATTGAAGTTCAGAAGGGTAAGTTGGTAATGACAGCTACCGATTTGGAGATAGGGATTAATACATGGATTGGGATTGAGAGTAAGTCAGAAGGGGCAGTTACAGTTCCTGCTAAACAGATTTCTGAGTTTGTTAACAGTATTCCTTCTGAAAAGGTTGATGTTGTTTTGGATAAACAGGTACTAGATGTTAGTACAGTAAACAATTCAGCTCAGTTCCATACAATTCCTGCTGATGATTATCCTAAAGTAGCAACTGCTGGAGGAGGAAAGCCTGTTCTTAAACTCAATAAAGAGGATTTGTTGTTATCTATTAATAGGGTTGCTTTTGCTGCCGCTTCTGACGATGTTAAACCTGTACTTACTGGTATTAAAATCGAGTTGGAGGGTAAAACGGCTTCTTTTGTAGCTGCCGATGGCCTTCGACTTTCTAAGCAAAGTATCAAGCTTTCTTCGGAAGTTAAAGAGAATTCTCACTTCTTAGTTCCTGTTAAGGCAATGCAAGAGCTTGCATTTGTTCTTACTGAATTTGCAGGGCAGGATGGCAAGGATGACGTGGAAGTTTATGTTATTGAAGATCGCAATCAAGTCCTTTTCAGATATAACGATGTTGACATTATCTCTCGTTTAATTGATGGCCAGTATCCTGATTACAAGCAGATCCTGCCTTCTGTCTTTAAGACTCAGGTTCAATTAAGTACAAGTGAATTTACTAATTCACTTAAGGTTACCAATATTATTGCTCGAAGCGTTTTGGGTAATAAGATTATCGTAGAAATTGATCCTAAAGGTAGCAATGTAGTCATGTCTGCGACTCTTTCTGATGTCGGAAGTAATAAGAGTGTGGTAGCAGGAAAGGTAGAAGGCGATGCTATCAAGATGGCTTTCTCTTCTAAATTTCTTTCTGATATGGCTAATAACATAGGTGCAGAAGAGATTGTTTTTGAAAGCTCAGAACCTGTCAAACCAGGTGTATTCAAGATCAAAGGTGATGATACTTTCGTGCACTTGATTATGCCTATGATGCTTTAGGGATCTTCTTATCTCGCATTGCATAACCAAAACCGTGCACCGTTTCTATCAAATCTTTATCCATCAATTTATCTCTTAACCTTTTAACGTGGACATCTACGGTGTTAGAACCGGTTGACCTTCGGTAATCCCATACATGGTCAAGCAGTTCTGCTCTGGTTATAGTTCGCTCTTTATTCTTAACCATATATTCAAGGAGAGCAAATTCTCTTCTTCGAAGTGGAACTGGTTTTGCCCCTACATTTACCTGTTTTAAATCGGTATTAATACTTACATTCTTAACCTTTAATATCCCTTGATTGTTTTTCTTCGGTCTTCTTAGTAGTGAATTTATCCGAGCTTCTAACTCTTGCATAGGAAAAGGGTAATCCAGTACATCATCTCCTCCCGCATTTAAAAACTCGACTTTTTCCTTCCAGGTAGACTTAGTGGAAACACCTATGATAAAAGTATTCTCAGCATACCTTCGTATTTCCCGGATTAGTTTGTGAGTGCCGTATTGAAGGTTGGTATTTATTATTACCACTTCAAATAGATTATCTTTAAAATATTGAAGAGAAATCTCAGGACTTTTGAGATGTTTTTCAATATGCCCTTTGCTTCTTATTATTGAACCCACAAGATGTGCAACATTCGGCGAATCTTCTATAATGAGTATATTCATTAGGTTAAAGTTAAACTTAATATTTTGAATTTAAGGGTCACAAATTAACGTCCAAAGACCCATATATGGCATCTTATGAAATATCTTCTAACACAAGCGGGTATAGCAGTACTAAGCGTAATCCTCCTGTTATATTTCTTTTCTCTTAGTTATTTCGTGCCTTTAGAACAGGGAAATATTAATTGGTATAACGTAGTGACGGTACTTTTTTTAGTGTTTTTCTTTGTTGAGTCTGTTGTTGCTACAATAATACTTCTGATTGAGAAGTTTTTGACTTGCGGCTGGAAAGAGTTTCCTCATCACTCGAGGTCTCTTAAATGGGGGATTGGGATTGGGTTCTGCGCTATCTTAGCTATGATTTTAAGCATGTACAATGTTCTTCCTATATTTTACGGTTTTACTTCTTCCGCTATAATCCTGTATATCCTTAATATTTTAAAAGTATTCTAAGTCTATGGAAAAGAAGCAGAATCGATTGGAAAAAGAGTTAAGTAGTTTGGCAAAATATCTATCTGGAGAGAGTGATTTAAGGGAAAAGCAGGCTGAGGTTGAGAAGTTGAAGAAAGCTGCTATAGAGAAACAGAAAAACATAAGGAGAGAAGAAATTAAAGACGGTAAGGTTGTATTAGAAAAAGAAGAAGAGGAAAAGAAAGTAGTTCAGAAAATTAATCTGTTTGAATGGGAATCCCCAATCCGGTTTAAGTTTCCTCTTGATATGAAAACTTATACTACCGTTGTTGGTTTGAGTATGGTTTTTGTTGTTTATCTTGCAGTATTAGGCCATTTTGGGCTGATGGGTGCTTTGATAGCTTTACTATTCTTCGTTTATGTCGCTGGTACAACTCCTCCGATTATGGTTAAGCATTTGATTACGTCAAAGGGTATTGAAACTATGGATAAGCATTACGAATGGTATATGTTGGATAAGTTTTGGTTTACCAAGAAAGAGGAAGAGTATATGCTTCATATTGATACGAAGTTGAGGCTTCCTGCTAGATTACTTTTAATTGTAGACAAGAAAGATATTTCTCCAATATTCGTTATTTTACAAGACAAAATGCTTTATAAAGAGATTAGAAAAGAGCATTGGTTGGAGAAAAGAAGTTTTGGGGAATACATTAAGTTGGAGGAGGTTTGAGCTTTAATGAAAGAAGAGGTTGCTCAATCTTTATTCTTAGAGGTAGATAAGCTTCTTGCGGAACAGGACCCATTAAAAGCTCTGTCCATCATAGAGCAAATAATTCAAGAACTTTCGGAGAAGGACTTGTGGTTTAGAGGGAGGGCTCTATTTTGGAGGCAACTCTGCTATAAACAATTAATGGACCTTAAAGAAGCAGAAAAAGCAGGCAAGGAGGCTTTGCAAATATACAGAAAACTAGGGGATAGAGTTCAATCCTCTAATGTTTTGAGGGATACAGCTTCTTTGTATGAGCATTTGGGAAAATATGAGAAGGCTCTTAAAACTATTAATGAGGCACTGCTCGAAATTGAAGATCAGAAAGTATTACAAACTTTAGGTTTAAATCTTGCCAAGAAAGGCAGGATTCTTTCAGAGATAAATGACGATGAAAATGCTGAAAAAGCACTACTTTCTGCTGAGCTGGTAATTGATTCTACAGATAATTTAATGCATAGGTTAACTGTAAGCACACATTTGATGGAACTTTATGTGAGGCTGCAAGACTATGATAAAGCCACTTATTATGTGAAAAAATCCGACTCTCTTCTGAAAAAACTTAAAAATGAAACAGGTTACCTTAATCAGGTGAGATATAGTCAGATTGAGTTAGCGAGAAGCTTGATAGCCCAGGCTAAGGGCAAATATAAAGAGTCTATAATGAGATTAAGAAATTTTCTCAAATTCGGCATTCGCCCTAAAGTAAAGTAGTGTGTATATCTTCATTCCATTGTATTAGATATAATTATCCGTATTGGAGAGGTGTCAGAGTGGTCGAATGAGACGCTTTCGAAAAGCGTTATGGGGGAAACTCCATCCAGGGTTCGAATCCCTGCCTCTCCGCCAGTTGGAAAAATTTCGAACTCACACCGACATTCATTCTCTACAACTTTACGGTGTGCTACTATTAAACATGCTTAAAAGGCTACTCTTAGTTTTTTCCCTAATTCTCCTTGTTATCTTTGCGTTAGCCTTCTGGTATTTCAAAACAGCCGGTGATAGACGAGCCGATAAACTGGAGGAAATTCCTGTAAAAGATCGGGGTGTGGATATAGTTGCTACAAATTTGACCATACCTTGGGAAATTGCTTTCCTTCCAAACGGCGATATGCTTGTAACTGAACGCCCTGGAAGCCTCCTAAAAATAGGGAAGGATAGGAGTGTGACTAAAATCTCCGAAGTCGTTCATATTGGAGAAGGAGGGCTCCTTGGAATGGCACTTCACCCTGATTTTGAGAAAAACTCTTATATTTACCTTTATATGACTGTTCAACCTGATGGTACTTTAATTAATCAGGTGAATAGATATGAGTTGAGGGGTGATAAACTAGTGAATAGGGATATTATTTTGAATAATCTCCCTGCTTCAAAAAATCATGATGGAGGTAGGATTAAATTTGGTCCCGACGGAAAGCTCTATATCACTGTTGGTGATGCGGAAGAACGCGAGAGAGCTCAAGAAATAAACTTCCTTGGAGGTAAGATTTTAAGAGTAAATGACAGTGGTTCAGTGCCTTCAGATAATCCCTTCCCTAATAGTCCAGTGTACTCCTACGGTCACCGTAACCCTCAAGGTTTAGCCTGGGATAATCAGGGTAGGTTATGGTCAACTGAACATGGACGATCAGGTATCACTTCTGGCTTTGATGAGTTGAACCTTATTGAAGCAGGTAAGAATTACGGTTGGCCAATTATTGAAGGTTCACAAACTCAGGAAGGTATGGAGTCTCCGACTTTACATTCGACAGCTAATATAACGTGGGCACCTTCTGGACTTGCATTTGTTGATGGAAATTTGTATTTCCCAGGCTTAAGAGGGGAGACATTGTATAAGACAGAGGTTGCCCCAATTAGTTTGGAAGAGAAATTTTCACGGGTTTATGGGCGATTGAGAGGAGTAACAGTTGGTCCCGATGGATTCTTATACTTCATGACATCTAATCAAGATGGTAGAGGATCACCTAGTCAGAGTGATGATATGATCTTGAAAGTAGATCCAAAAGAACTTTAATTTTATTTTATATAAGAATTGGAAAGTTGGTTTAATAAACTTTCGTAATTATGTTACATTTTACTGTCTAAATTCATTGAGAAAGTAATGAAGAGATATCAAGCCTTTAGTTCCGTGGAGATGGGAGTTACAGTAATCCTAATCTTGGCTGTAATGAGTATCATTGTTCTGTATTTCAATCCATCTAAAATGGTCTCTCAAAAACGAAACGACCAAAGAACCGACGATGTTACTGAAATTTTAAATGCCCTCACGCAGTATGCAGGAGATAACAATGGAACCCTTCCTGAAGGTATTCCTGTCTCTGATGAGTGCACGAGAAGTGAGTATGAGCTTTGTAAAACAGGTGCAGCCGATTGTTCTAACAAAGTCGTTTTAAGTGGTTTTAGTAGTCAATTAGAATATCTTCCATCTATGCCCGTTGACCCAAAAAGCAGGTCTACTAACGGTACAGGTTACAACATAGTCCAAAACGAAAGCGGAAGAGTA
This sequence comes from bacterium, assembly GCA_021463465.1. Taxonomy (GTDB): domain Bacteria; phylum Patescibacteriota; class Dojkabacteria; order SC72; family SC72; genus JAJTYH01. The sequence goes on along the minus strand of JAJTYH010000003.1, from coordinate 82,139 downwards.
ACGGTATGTGCTCCTCTCTCTGAGTTGGGTACAACTGTCAGCTTAAGTAAGTAAGCCAGTTATTCGGCTAATATATCTCCTTAATATGAGGTAGAATAGGTATATGAGAATTTTGCATATAACCCCAAGGTACTGGCCTGCGTATGGGGGAGCTGAAGCAATGATGCATACGATTGCAGAGTGGACTGCAAGCAATTCTGACAATCAAGTGGATCTTTGGACAACCGATGCTGATGAGATTGATGCAATTTGGTTTCCTGGACTCAGAAAGTTCGATTTATTAGAAGAAATTCACAACAATGTTCATATAAGGAGGTTTAAGACAACTCCCTTTTTGATGAATAATCTCTTCATTAACAAAGCTGTTAGGTACTTGCTTGTTCATAATCCGATTCCTTTCTTAAGAATACTTGGTACACCACCTACCTGTTTTGAAATGTGGATGCAAATATTCAATCCCAACCTCCCAAAGTATGATGTAGTTAGAGTTCAGACAATGCCATACTTTTCGCTGATGTATATAGCCCGTGCTATCGCCAGGAAGACTGGTGCCAAGTTTTATATACACTCTTCAACACACTTAGGTACTGATAAATCTGACCCTTTGTACAAAAAGTATTTTGATCCGGTTGGCCGACAGTTTTATAGAGATGCCGATAAAATTTTTGTGCACACTGATGCCGAACGAAGAGCGATACAAAGGTTTATGAAAGAAGGGGGAATGGAGGTAACTGATGAGAAATTTGAGAAGGTAGGAGTGGGTATTGATGTGGGTAAGGTAATAAGTGGGGACGGTGAGGAGTTTAGAAAGAAATATTCCGTAACTGAACCGATTGTATTTACAATTGCTGCTAAAGTGCAGGAGAAAGGAGTGCTAACTTTGGTCAAAGCTATGGAGAAGCTGTGGAAAATAGGAGTTAAAGCCAAATTAGTCTTGGTAGGCTCATCTACTCTGAAGTTTGAAGAATTTTGGAAGAAACAGAGTGAGATGGTTAAGGCAAATACAATTAACCTGGATTCCCCGTCTGATCAAGAGAAGTTTAACGTTCTCAGTGCCGGAGATGTATTTTCAATGGTTTCTAAAAGTGATGCTCTTGGAATTGTATATCTTGAGGCATGGGCTAATAAAAAGCCTGTGATAGGAGGGAACATTGAAGCAATAGGTGAAGTTATCTCCGATGGTAAGGATGGGTATCTGGTTAATTTTGATGATGTAGAAGGTTTAGCGAATAGAATCGAGGAGCTCCTCAATAATCAAGATCTTCGTGAACAAATGGGTAAGGCTGGATACGCTAAACTCATTAAGGAGTATACTTGGGAAAGAGTTTTTCAAATTTTAGATAAATACTTTAACTCTAAATGAACAAATACAGTTTCCTAAACGACTATTCAGAAGGGGGTCATCCTAAAGTACTTGAATTGCTTCAATCTACAAATTTACAGCAGGAATTGGGGTATGGTCAGGATTCTTTCTGCATTAAGGCAGAATCGCTTATCAAGTCAGAATTAGGTAGAGAAGATGTTGATGTTCACTTTATCGCAGGAGGGACCCAAGCCAACTTAATTGTTCTTGCTTCAATTCTTATGCCTTACGAAGGAGTTATAGCGGCGAAGTCATCCCATATAAATAGGCATGAGACTGGGGCAATTGAAGCTACTGGCCATAAAGTAATTACAGTTAATGTGCCTGACGGTAAGCTTACTCCGGAACTTGTTGCACAAGGGTTGTCTGAATACGAAGATGAGCATACTGTAATGCCTAGAGTTGTCTTCATCTCGAATTCCACTGAGCTAGGAACGATATACAAAGAAATTGAATTGAAAGCTCTTTCAGAGTTTTGTAAAAGTAAAGGACTTTACCTATATATGGATGGTGCAAGGTTAGCAAGTGGATTGATGAGTGGAGAATCTGACCTAAACATGAAGCAACTTGTTAATTATGTAGATGCTTTCTATATTGGTGGTACCAAAAATGGAGCTTTAATAGGTGAGGCCATTGTGTTGGTAAATGACGCTCTAAAAAAGAATTTTCGTTTTCATATAAAACAGCGGGGAGGATTATTAGCTAAAGGGCGGGTCTTAGGTTCGCAGTTTTTGGCTTTGTTCGAAAGCGGTTTATATTTTGAGTTAGGGAAGCACGCTAACCAAATGGCGTCAAAGCTAGTTCAAGGTATAGAGGGGTTAGGTTACTCATTTGAAACTCATTCGACTACAAATCAAATCTTTCCGATCTTTCCAAATTCGCTGATTACCAGACTTTCAGAACTTTATGGCTTTTATATTTGGACTAAGATTGATTCGGAAAACTCCAGCATTAGACTTGTTACCTCTTGGGCTACCAAAGAGGAAAAAGTACAAGAATTTTTAAATGATTTAAAGAATCTAAAAAATTGAGAGATCCAAGAATTAGAAAGTACAACAAGAAGTTTTGGTATTCCTATGCAATGGGAACATACCCAACTATTGACATGCTTAAGTACAGAAAGGAGAAGGTACTTAAGGTTCTGGTGCATAGCAAGGCTATGGAAAGTCAAGGAATTAAGGAGATACTTGAGTTATGTCAGCAGCATGGAATTCGATATGAGGTGTCAGATGACTTCATTGCGCATATTGCAGTTAAAGAAAATACTTATGCAATAGGGATATTTGAGAAGTATGAAGATGAATTAGATGGAGATTCCAATCATGTTGTTTTGGATCAACCCAGGAACATGGGGAATATAGGAACTATTGTGAGGGCAATGGTTGGGTTTGGTATCAAGGACTTAGCTGTAATCAGACCTGCTGCGGATATTTTTGATCCGATGATTGTAAGGTCGGCAATGGGGGCTCTTTTCCAGGTAAGGTTCAGGCATTTTGACAGCTACACAGACTATCTTGAAACATATCCAAAGCGGGAGCAGTATCTACTAATGTTAAAAGCTTCAAAGGATATAGGAGAGGTTAGTTTCCAGAAACCGTTCTCTTTAGTACTTGGGAATGAAAGCGCAGGACTTCCTGATGACTATGCTAAATTTGGCGTCCCGGTGCATATCCCTCACAGTCACGAGATTGATTCTCTCAACCTTTCAGTGGCTGCAGGTATTGCTTTGTATTTAAGTGCAATTAAAAAGTAATATGATAAAGGCATATATTCTTGATCTCAATGGAATTTTTGTACAAAGCGACTATCTTTCAAACCGAATGAAGGAGAAGTGGAATGCTCCTATTGAAGAAGTGTTGGGAGCCCTAAAAACCATACAAGATATTGTTAAACTACCTGGTGCTCCCAGGACTTTTTCATTGTGGAAACCATATTTAGAGAGGTGGGGAATTGAAGTTGATGAAAAAGATTTTTTTGACTGGTGGTTTAGTGGCGAAAAACTCCAGAGTGATGTAATAGATTTTTGCAAAGAAGCGCGAGCTAATGGTCAGAAAGTTTATATCCTTTCAAATAATTTCAAAGAGAGAACGCAGTTCTACAAAGAAGCCTTTCCTGAAATCTTTGGCAATACAGACGGAGCGTATTTTAGTTGCGAAACCGGGTTAGTTAAGCCTGACAGTGAGGCAATTAAAAATGTTATTGACCAGAATGGTTTGAAGATAAAGGAGGTAGTGTATGTAGATGATTCGCTACTTAATTTAGAAAGTGCGAGGAGTGTAGGGGTTCGATCTTTTGCCTCCTTTGCTGAGATTAGAGATATATGAGAAGCGTACTAATTACAGGTGCCAACTCAGGTTTCGGATACTTGATGGCTTTGAAATTTGCTCGAAATGGATACAAAGTTTACGCTACCACTCGAGACCTGAAACGGGAAGGAGTAAAAGAAATCAACGAAATCGCTTTGAAAGAGAGACTAGAGATTGAATGGTTGGTTTTAGATGTTACCAACGAGAAGCAGATTAAAGAAGCTACCAAAGATATTGAGTCTCTTGATGTATTAATCAATAATGCGGGTTTTGGAATGATTGGCCCGATTGAAGGGTATTCGGCTGAGGAGTTCCTTCTTCAGGTTGATGCCAACCTTTTCGGGGTACACCGTATGGTCAGACGTTTCTTGCCGATGATGCGCAAACAGAAGAGTGGAAAAATAATTAATATAGCTTCGGTAGCGGGAAGGATAACTTTCCCATATTACGGCCTATACTCCGCGTCTAAATTTGGGGTTGAGGCGTATACCGAAGTTCTTAGGTCTGAAGTTAGGAGTTTTGGGATAGATGCAGTTTTAGTGGAGCCAGGGACTTTTAAAACTGGATTTAGCAAGAGGGTAGTGGAAGGGGAGGAAGATATTATTAAAGAATATGAACATGTTGGGAAACAGATAGGTATGATGAAGGATTTCGTGCATAAATTTGGGGTGTTGCGATTTGAGGCAAATCCTCAAAAGGTGGCAGATAAGGTGTACCAGCTTGCAGGTCAGAAAGTCTCGAAGCTACACAACTTCGTTGGCTTTGATTCCAAAATGCTTGCTTTGTTAAGAAAAGTATTGCCTGATAACCTTTGGGATTCAATTGTCCAATTCATTGTTGAATGAAAAAAGCATTGAAATTTCCTAAGAAGTTCTTTTGGGGTACATCAACTGCTTCACACCAAGTGGAGGGTGGTAACTATAATAATTGGAGTGAATGGGAGAAATTGAAATCTGTTGATTTTGCTCACAGCTCTCATCGTAAATTCGGCTATCTTTCTAACTGGAAGAATATAAAGAAAGAGGCAGAAAATCCGAAAAACTATATTTCTGGAAAGGCGGTTGATCACTTTAATAGATATCCGGAGGATTTTGATATCATGAAAAGTCTTGGCCTTAACGCCTACCGTTTTTCTATTGAATGGTCGCGAATTGAACCTGAAAAAGGAAGGTTTAATAAAGAGGCTCTGGCGCACTATGTTCTATTTATAAACGAACTGAAAGTTCGTGGGATTGAGCCTTTTGTTACTCTTTGGCACTGGTCCCACCCTGTATGGTTAGAAAAAGAAGGTGGAATCCTTGCTCGTAATTTTAGTAAGTATTTTGTTAGGTATGCTCGATATGTGGTAGAGGCTTTGCAAAATGATGTTAATTACTGGCTTACGATTAATGAACCAGAAATCTTTACCTACGAAGCATATATGGCAGGGAGTTGGCCACCAGGTAAGCGAAATGTTTTAAGTACACTGCGAGCCAGGTTGGCTCTCATGATGGGTCATAATAAGGTCTACAATGCGATTAAACGAATTAACTCTGGGTTGAAGGTAAGTTTTGCTAAGCACGAAGCGGCTTTCGAAGTTGGTGATAATTCGATCTTAACTAAAATTTCAGTGAGTTTTGGAAAGTATATAGCATCTAAATGGTTTTTTATCATAACCAAGGGACATCTCGATTTCATCGGTGTGAACCATTATGCCCGGACAAAAATGAAGGCTTTTTCAATTGCTAATGATAATGAAGTAGTCGGAGATCTTGGTTGGGAGCTATATCCTAAATCTATCTATATGTCTTTGATGGAGCTAAAGAGATTCAAAAAACCTATTATCATTACAGAAAACGGTGTCGCTGATGCTGAGGATAAATATCGTAGTTGGTTTATAAAGGAAACACTTAGGTGGTTACATAAGGCGATTGAAGAAGGGGTTGATGTTAAAGGTTATCTACACTGGTCATTGCTGGATAATTTTGAATGGGATAAAGGTTTTTGGCCTAAGTTTGGTTTGGTTAAAGTTAACAGGAAAAATCAGAAGAGAACGATTAGGAAAAGCGCATATCTGTATGGGAAAGTAGCTAAGGCTAATAAACTGGAAGTGGATGAATAGATTGCAGCTCTAAAGTATTTGGGCTTTTATTTGAGGTGCAGGGGGAGTTCTCCGGAGCGAGTTTACGACAAAGGCTGTCAATATAATTTCGATTGTTAGCTTCGTACGTTTTTTCCTAGTCGCTTATTATGTTCTACAACAAAGTCTTTCGGTAGGTGGAATTAAATGCTTTTGGTATAGTGGTGATGTTGAGTAGGTAAATTTATAGATATCAGAAATATGTTTACAGGAAATAAATACACGGTTAGAAGAAAGATTTTTGCTTTTTTAGGCCAAGAAGTCGAAGTTTATGATGAAAATGAGAAGGTAGTTCTCTTTGCTAAGCAGAAGGCGTTTAAGTTGAAGGAGAAGCTCGATATTTTCACTTCTAGTGAGAGAACGGAGTTAGTTCTTTCAATACAAGCTAGAAATATTTTGGATTTTCAAGCCACATATGATGTTACTGACGGTTCTGGAACTAAAATTGGGGCTTTTAGGAGGAAAGGTTTACGCTCTATTCTCAGAGACGAGTGGGAGGTTTTGGATGTGAGTGATAATGTGGTTGGTATAATGATAGAAGACAATATGACGCTAGCTCTTGTAAGGAGATTTTTGCTTAATTTGGTGCCTCAGGATTACTCTATAATTGTAGATGAAAAAGAAGTTTTAGATTTGAAACAACCATTTAACCCTTTTGTTTACAAACTCAACTTGGAATTTAAGGATGAAAAGTTTGATAAAAGGTTGGGAGTAGTGGGAGGAATCCTTTTGGCGATTATTGAGGGCAGGCAGGAATAATCAGTTCATAATTTCTAATATGAGTTAATCTTCATAATAAGGCACTTTCTTGGTATAATACATCTATTGGGGACGTAAGGTTCTCGACAGAAGATCGTTTACTGTTATCACAAGTAGAGTAGTTCTCTTAAAAACTAAAAACGTTAAGTGCAAAAAATGCATTTACAGCTTTTGCTGAGAATGTAAAGGCTCTCTTCGGAGGTGTCTCTTACAACTTTGCAACTGCCTAACTGATTTATTTCAGTTAGCGGTATATCATCTTATCCTTGATTAGGATCTATACCGTTCGTTATCAAGGTATAGCTAGTATTTTTTCAGAAGACTTACTATCTGAATATATTTCTGAGTAGCGGTATTTTTCTTTTACTCTTTCAGGTACCTTCTACTAAAACATAGAGTAAAGACACTTGTATAATGATGCAGCAATCAGCTTTTGGACGTGGGTTCGATTCCCACCGTCTCCACCAATAGATATGTATATGTCAAAATGATGAAGCAAAAAGAGAGGGGTTTCTTCGTCTATATATTGATAGCAATTGCTTTGCTTATTTTTCTTGTTATTCATCCAATCGGTCCGATAGGAATAGATGTGAATTCAGATAGATTCCAGAGTATCAAAGAAAGTATGGCTGGTAACTGTTCAGGAGAGACAAAAGTATTCAGAAGGGGTCTCCCAGGTTTTAAACAGGCTTGTGTAAGCGGTATTGTTTGTAAATGTAACGATGATTGGGAATTTACAGCGTCTGTTTTGGATGGCTGTGTGATTTGGTCCGGGAAAGATATTCCAAATAATGTCACTAGGTATGCATTCCCAGATGAATGCAGGCAAATATGTCGTGGGCCAAGCAGTTTAAGAGCTGAATAACCTATTCAAGGTATCTAAACCTCGTACTTCAATGTGTATTGATTGTCTACCTTTGCTAATAAAGCCCTAAGTTTATGTAATTTCCTCCAAAATTGGAGCGTCTTAGGAGAGACCTCATCTAAATCAAACATTCGTAGGATTTCTAGCGGGATTAATATGAATATACCAGAACCTTCTAAAAGTAGGGAAAACTTAGCTTTGCTCATAAAGTCACTTCCTGAAAACTTAAAAGTATTTCTAATGTCCTCTCCCTTGTAAAGACGTAAAATAATTTCTTCAAAAAACGTATAATCTATAAAGCTGATAATTCTAGATATTGAAGGCGATAAGGGCAGTGACGAGATTGCATTAATTGTTGCAAGCCCAGCATAAATGCTTTGTGTCCTTTGATCTACGGCTTCTGCTGATTTGAGGGCAAGATAAGCAGTAATTGCATGCTTTGTGACTGTTGCTTTGATTCCGTTTGCAAGACCAATTCCTAGCGCGAGTGAAAACTTAGTGAAGGTTGAGTAATCAGAAATGTTAGGAAGATTGTTAATTAAATAATTGCAATCTTCTTGTATTAAAGTTAACTCCTGCTTTGATAGATCTTTAATCCATTGCAGTGTTTTTTTGAATCCATTGGCGCTTCCTAGATCTGGGTTTTTATCAATTTGTGCTTCGCAATCGCTAAGAAAAGTTTGAAGGCTACTTTCTGATATAAGTTGTAATCCAAATGAAAGCGACTCCTGGGCGTCTTTGTACTTATCGAGGATAAGTACAAATGCTGTTCTCTGTAAATCCTCTCCGCTTTCAGCAGTAGTGAAACTCTCGCTTACTTGTTTATCTAAGCTCACAAGAGTTGAAGTGCGAAATAACAGGTGTCAGTATTGAGTTCAATTAAAACTTCGAAAAGATTTTATATTGCAAGTCCATTTGATGCTTTAGTGCTTTCTACTAAGAACTTCAATCCTTCAGCATTGGGATCTTGTAACGTCCCAGTATCTATCCCGTTTGCCTTAATATGTGCAAAGTACATTCCGTACGTAAAGAGTATTTTATTAGGGAGTTTGATATCTTCTTCTAAAAACACGTCCTTCGTATTATTTAAGGACTCTCTTTTCCTTGTAAACAATTCGCGTAATATTACAAGAACCTTGACGGGGTCATCTAATGCTTCTTTTACAGTGTTATAAGGAAAGTTATTTTCCCAGCTGTTTCTAATTAATTCTTCTGTTAAATCGACAGGGAGAGCTGATTTATTATCGTCCATGCACTTTTGTCTATATTCGTCTGTTATTGCTTGTTCCGAAGGCTTAAATTCGCTTGCAAAAATCTCCAATCCCTTTGGTGGTGTGTATTGATAAGCGCCAGTCTCTCGTGGCATTACAGCTTTACTTTGCAACATAATTCTAAATTAATAAATTACTTGTAACATTATATTTCAATTGTTATGTAATGGCAATTTTTTATGAATAGTGTAATCATTAGGAATGAATGTAACTTTAATGGATCTGAGGTTTGAAAGAGATATTAGTGGAAAGGTTGTATTTAACTCTTTAAATATAAATCTACTATTGCGATATGTTATTCCCATAATTTCTAACAATCCTGGGTGGTCTACTGAAGATTTATCCAAGGAAACCTTTCTGGATAATCCTGATCAATGGCGCGATGAGGTTAATGCCACTGTTGGTGAAGATATGAATAACCAGGTGAGAATAGCCCTAGATGGTGAAGGTAATCCAGTTGGACTTTTGGAATACGTTAAGGAGGATTTTAAAAACCTCTCTCAACCAGAGTTCTCAAAGGTGTTTAATGAGATGTTAAGTGATAAGTCAAACGGTTGCTGGGAGAAACTAATACGTATGGAGATTGTCGAAAAGGATTCATTGGACAAACACTTTGGAGCCCTAAAGGCATACTTTGAAGGTAAGAGTCTTTATAAAGATGTTGGTATTGTTCTTACTAAAAGTTTGCAAGGTACAAACAGTGGGATAAGCGATATCCTGTATCATGAAATGAGTAATGGTCTTATTTATGGGTGGACATCTTCTCCTTTAGTTATTCTTAAGCGAAGAAAGTTATTTAAACATACTCTTTTTTCACCTAAATTAGGTGATATGTATAATAAACTTGAAGATTTAGTCTGTTTGGTTGTTCTTGCCGCTAGTTATTTTCGTGAGAATGAAAATGTAGTTAACCATATAAATTTTGGTATGGCCACATATAACCAATTTGCTGTAAGAGATGAGAGAGAATACACTGCATTGGCAAAAAGTTGTCTCGAAAAAGGTAAGATTCTAGCCTCTGATTTTGAAAAACTCCAACTGATACTAAAGACTTATCAATGTCAGGGTTCGATTATTTCAATATCATAAAAGTAAGGTATGGTAAAAGACTACAAGTCAGTGATATAATAAAGGTCGTGAATTCCCCTTTAGGAAAAGAAAAAATTAGGAATGTAGCAATTATTGCGCACGTAGACCACGGTAAAACCACCCTTGTGGATGCCATAATGAAACAGTGCCATCTATTTCGGGATAATCAAGAGGAGATGAATCAAACTCAGATTTTAGACTCAAATGATTTAGAAAGAGAGAAGGGGATTACTATCTTGGCTAAGAACATCTCAGTCACATACAAAGGTTATAAAATTAATGTTATTGATACACCAGGTCACGCAGATTTCGGAGGTGAAGTGGAACGAACTTTGAATATGGCGGAGGGCTGTATTCTGCTTGTTGACGCTCAGGAAGGTGTTATGCCTCAGACTAAGGTTGTACTAAAAAGGGCTCTAGAATTAAAGCTAAAACCAATTGTATTGGTTAACAAAATCGATAAAAAACTGGCTAATGTAAAGCAGTCTATCGATGAAGTTCATGATCTCTTTTTAGATTTAGCCGTGACGGATGATCAACTAGAGTTCCCAATCCTGTTTGCAATCGGTAGAGAAGGGAAGGTCTTTAAGGCTTTGCCGGAAGGTGATTTAACAGTTCCAAATGTGACTCAAGGCGATGTAACTCCGCTTTTGGACGAAATCATCGAGTATGTGCCTGAAAGTGACTCTAATCCTGAAGGTGCTTTCCAAATGCAGGTTAATGCAATGGAGTATGATTCACATAATGGTCGGTATTTGATAGGAAAAATTAATCGTGGGGTAGTCAAGGCTGATATGTCGTTGGTTCTTGTTACAAATGATACAGATGAGGCTGAAAAAATCAAAGGTAGAGCAAAACGTATTTTAGTTCGAGAAGGTTTGGAATGGGTAGATGCAAAGGAAGCTGAAGCTGGAGAGATTGTGGCCATCGCAGGGATAGATTCAACAGCAATAGGTGGAACACTTTGTGATAGTGCGAATGTAGAAGCAATGCCTGCTTTGAAAATATCTCCTGCTTCTGTTTCGATAAAATTCGAAGCGAATACTTCTCCGCTCGTAGGCAAGGAGGGTAAATTTGTAACGGCATCGCTAATTCAAAAGAGATTGGATCAAGAAGCGGAAAATAACGCTACACTCGAAATTTCACAGGGCGATGGTAGCGCTTACATTGTTGCTGGGCGAGGTGAGCTCCAACTTTCAATTCTAATAGAAACCTTAAGACGCGAGGGTTTTGAATTCCAAGTAAGAAAACCCCAGGTCATTCTTAAAACGATTGACGGTGTTGTTATGGAGCCTCTGGAGTTACTTTACGTTGAGGTGCCAACTGAATTCTTGAGTGCTGTTACTCAGGAGCTTAGTAATCGACAGGCGCAGATGATTGATATGAAAACACAGGGCGATCATACCAAATTTGAATATAAAATTCTAACGAGGAATCTTTTTGGTTTACGAAATCAACTTATAACTGAGGCTAAAGGTAATTTGGTATTTAGTAGCTCGTTTTTGGAATATGTACCTAAACAAGGAGAGAGTAACATATATCGAAAAGGAGTTATCGTTTCTACAGATTCGGGAGAAGCCCGTGCCTATGCTTTAAACATGCTTCAGGATAGAGGGATTTTATTTGTTAAACCAGGTGATAAAGTTTACGAAGGAATGGTGATTGGTATGAATAAATACGATGATGATTTAGATGCTAACCCATGTAAAGAAAGGCACAAAACTAGTGTTAGAATGAATCAGGCAGAGGTAACGCAGATTAGCTTAAAGCAGTATCAATTGCTCACATTAGAGTTTGCCTTAGCATTTTTAAATGAGGAAGAAATTCTTGAAATAACTCCAGAAAATCTTAGATTACGTAAGGCATATCTCTCAAAGACAGAAAGAGACTGGCTAAGGCGAGGTAATCTTAGCGAATTTGCGAAGCGCCAGATGGGTTTATAGGCCTTAATTCAATTGACTTCTCCTTAACGTTTCAATACTATTTCGAGTAGTGATGGCGGATACTACTGTTGGGGATAAAAAAGAATTTAAAATTCTGAGGCTTTTTGATAGCCATATAGGCAGAGTTATCTTAATTGCTTCGTTTGTTGTTCTGACAGTTGCACTCCCACTTGGTTTTTTTATTCTTCGGAACTTTATCTCTCCTGTTGAGTCATGGTTTGATAATGCTTGGCAGTATAGAAAACCAATCGATGTAGATCATACAGGTTCAACCTTAAGTAATTATGATGTCCTATTAACGATCGATACTGCTGCTCTTATTGTAGAGAGCAAAATCCAGTCAGACTGTGATGATATTAGGTTTGTAGATAGCGATGACACCACTTCGCTTAGTTATTGGATTGAGCAAGGCTGTAATACAAGTACGACCAGTATATGGGTTCAAGTCCCATCGGTCCCTAATGGAGGGAAGAATATTTATATGTATTACGGTAATGGCAGTGCCACAAGCGGGCAACAGTCCTGGGGTGGTACAGTTTCGCTTCTATCAGATAAAAGCTGTCCTGCAGGTTGGACGCGAAATAGTGATGGTGATGGAAAATATTTGTATGGAGGATCCACTTACGGAGCAACTGGTGGATCATCCTCGCATTCGCACGGAATAATGAGCTGTGGGCTAGGGGTTCCAACGGGTGTGGCTACAGCAGGGTCAGAGTATAGTGGTGCTACTAGCATTGCCGCGCTTTCTACACATACCCATACACTCTCGATTACCCCAGGTTCGTCAAGCGCTGTTCCTCCCTACTTAGATACAATAATGTGTTCCAACACCTCGTTCTCGATTCCTGACGGAGTTGCAGGGGAGGGTTGGTACGATATGTCCTGGCCATACAGGGTAAAAGTAACAGTTGACCATACAAAGGTTCCTGCAAATTTAACCGATTTCCCAGTTTATATTAACCTTGCAAATCTTCCCTCTGGATTCCATTCAAATGTTAATCAAATTGACGCAAGGGATATCCGAGTTACAAAGTCAGATGGGACAACAGAATTGCCTCGAGAGGTTGGTTGGTATGATTCAGCAACCGATAATGGAGAATTATATTTCAAATATTCAGGTACGCTCTCCTCGACTGTAGATACAGAGATTTATCTTTATTACGGATATGCTTCAGCTTCAAACTACTCGGAAAGCGCAACTTATGGAAGTAATAATGTTTGGGATACATCATACAAAGGTGTCTGGCACTTAGGAGAAGCAAGCGACGCTACTAGGGTTGACTCAACTCTGAATAATAATGACCTTACTGAAAGTCCAAGTGATGTCGTTGATCGCTACGAATCTGGCTCAATTCGTGGTGCTGATTTTGAAAGGACAGACACTGAGTATTTAACTATTCCAGACGCAAGTCAAACTGGGTTAGATTTAGGTAATAGCTTTACCTTTACCACTAGATTAAATGTTGAGAGCGCTCCTTTTGGCGGTGGTGCTCATCAAGGCGTAATTGCTAAGGCGGCTGGTGGAGGTTGGTCTTATGGCTTATCGACTGGTTCGGCAGGAACTAATTCGTTCGGCTTTATGATTGATAATGATGGATTTGCGGGAGGCGGAGTAGCAATAGGTACTGATACAGATTTTTTTACGGTTTCAAATTGGAATACATACCATATTGTATATAACGGCTCAATTGTTCGGATATATAAAGATGGCGTTGAACAAACAAGCTTTAATTTTCCCTACTCGACATCAATGACTCCTATTAATAGCGCTTCGGCATTTAGACTGGGTAACTTTGAGTCCCAAAACGGATATTACGATGGAATAATGGATGAAATTAGAGTCTCAAATGTCGCAAGATCTGCTAATTGGGTTGCAACTGAGCATAATAATGTGTCCTCACCAGCTACGTTTTACGCTGTTGGGTCTCAAGAAGTTCCTTCCAGCCCAGATTCTGGGCTTATGGCAATGTTTGATGCCTCTATACCTTCTGGTTGGACAAGATTTTCCGCATTAGATAGTAAGTTTCCGGTATCTGCAGTTTCATACGGGGGTACAGGAGGTGTTAGTAACCATAATCATACGTATTCAGGTGTAGATTCAGGGGGTGTATCTGGTAGTGCAAATGTAACAAAGGTTGATACTGGTAATGGTGCAGATGGTAATGCGGTTGTGAATTCTACAAAAGATATAAATTCAGTTCCACTAGGTTCGGATCAAACAGTTTTTGACTCGGGTCCAAATGCGTATCATGGATTTAGAGGTACGTCGTACTCGGTTAATGCTGAAGACCCCGCTTGGAGTGGGAGCGGTCCAAATCATATAGGGCGATCTGCTACTTTTGATGGTAGTAATGATCGGATTGATACAGGATATTCAGCTGGGAATATTTTTGGCGATGGAACAAGTGACTTTACAATCTCAAGCTGGATTTCGGCTCAAAATCCGCCTAGTTATTGGGCGTGGGGAGGCGCAATTGGCGCAACAGCAACAGTAGGAGGATGTTCACTTGGGAAATTCGGTTTACACGTTGAGTACACCTCTTCAACGGCACGCGAGGTCCAGTTTTCAATCCCATTAAGCTCAGGTCAAGGTTGTCAGGGTGATACGACTATTTCTAGCTCAGCAATTAATCTGGACGAATGGTATCACGTCGCAGGGACATATAAAGCTTCGGATAAGAGTATGAAATTATATATAAATGGTGATTTAGCAGCCTCAGGTACATGGCAGGGGACTGACACGATTAGTTGGAATAGTCACGCGTTCATTGGTTCTTTATCAGGTAGTGAATATAGGTTTTCTGGTAGCATTTCCGATGTAAGGGTTTATGATGCGACTCGAAGTGAAACGCAGATTGAGTCGGATATGAGTAGTGTGTTGGTAGGTAATGAGAGCGGATTAGTTGGGTATTGGAAATTAGACGATAACATTACTCGAACCTGTGCTGATGGGATCAACTACAATGTAACTGCATTAACATCCACTTCTGCGACTCTTTCTGCTACGCCAGGTGCTGGGTGTTTGAGTAATGGAGATGAAATAATGCTGATTAATTTACAGGGTACATCTTCAAACTTTGAGAATGTTGGTAAATACGAATTTCTAAGGGTAAGTAATGTGTCTTCAAACACTGTTACATTTGCGACTTCAAAAATAAATAACTATGGGGATGGTGCAAACGATTCAAATATTGGCGACTGGCTAGGGAATCAGCGGGTTATCCTTCAGCGAGTTCCTAATTATAAGAACTTAACGGTCGAAAGTGGAGGTACAATAAACCCTGGAGAGTGGGATCAAGTTAAGGGTGGAGTCGTTGCATTTAGAGTAGCGGGAAAGTTACTTGTCAAGAATGGTGGTTTAGTATCCGCATCATTAAAGGGACATGAAGGTGCAGTTGAAGGGGATGATGGTTTCGGAGGTGGTAGGGGAGGCGGATCGCTTTGTAATCCTTCTAATTGGGGAGGACAGGGTGGTGATAGAGGTATAGAAAACAATGCCTCAGGAACTTGTGGAGGAGGTGGTGGTGGCAGTTCTGATACGACAGCATATCCTTCTAAATCAGGTTCATCGTCAGGAGGTACTGGTGGAGGAGGAGGTGCTGCTTTTGGTACAGGAGCCTCAGAAAATGGGTATGGTGGTGATGGAGGAGGAGGAGGATATGGGACTGCTGGACAAGGTGGGTATGGTGGCGACACTGGTGCAAACTCAGGGTCAAATGGTACAACGAATTCCGATGGTAATGGTGCTTCGGGAAGTAGTGGTGCCGGCCAGGATTTAGGAAATACTGATTATGGGGGAGGTGGTGGTGGTGGTGGTAGTGTTGGTCCAGCAAATCTTAGTAGTATATTCCTTGGATCTGGTGGTGGTAGTGGTGGCGGCGGTGAAAGTGGTAATGGTACAGGTCAATTTGGTGGTGCAGGTGGGAGAGGCGGAGGAATTATAATGATTTATGGGTCAACGGTAAGCCTTAACTCTGGCGCAAGCGTAACAAGTAATGGTGGCGCTGGAACTGCAGCCCCAAATGCTTATGGAGGAGATGGAGGAGGTGGCGCTGGTGGAGGAATACTTATAAAAGGTGATTCAGTTACTTTGGGTAGTAGTCTAGTAACGGCTACAGGAGGTAGTGCTGCTGATACCGCTACTGGAGGTAACGGAAGAATCGCTATTTACTATGGATCTGGATACACAGGGTCAACCTCACCTGCAGCGAACTTTTATCAGCTTTCAAGCAGCGAGGTGAAGCTCGCTCACCTCCATTCAATTCCATCAGGTAGCCTTGAAAATGCAAGCACATTGCCTCCATACCTAGACCTACTCTTTGCTTCTAAAGATAGTGCAGGTCAATTGCCTTCAGGTTCGATCATTATTGTAAATCAACTCCCTCCGCTTGGCTGGCAAAGATATACAGCCCTTGATGGTAAATTCCCTAGAGGAAATGCAACGCCAGGTGGTACGGGTGGGGCCGCTACTCATACACACGCTTTAAATCTATCAACATCTGTTGATTCAGGTAGTAATAAGGTTACAAGCTACGGAACAGTCACAACAACAGCCTCTGCATCGCATACACATAGCTGTAGCGCAATAACTGACTCTCAATCAAGCTTACCCCCTTACTTGCAGGTTATATACGCACAACGAAAAGATAATTCAGGGGACTCTGTATCTTTTACAGTTGGATCAGAAGAACTAAATGTCCCTGATACCCCTACTGCAACAGCACCTTCGGCCCTTTCTACAACTTCAATCAGGTGGACGTTTACTGATAATGCAGATAATGAGGATGGAGTAAAAGTGTTTGATATGTTAGGCAATCTGAAAGCTACTTGTGTCGGCGCTGATATTGCATACTGTGATGAAACGGGACTTTCTCCTAATGTCTCGTATCAGAGGCAGTTAAAAGCATACAATGAAAATGGCGATAGCCAAACGTACTCATCAAGTATAAGTAGGTATACACTTATCCAGACCCCTTCGATTGCATTAGGTACAATAACGACATCTGAAATTCCGCTTACAGCCAGTGGGGTATCAAACGAAACTGAAGGAAGCTCAGGTATATATTTTGATTGTACAGGAACCAGTTGTGACACAGGGTTAAATGCATGGCAAACGTCAATGAATGCGACTGCCACATCTTTGTCCGACAATACGCAATATACATTTAGAGTAAAAGGTAGGAATGGTGATGGTGTAGAGACAGCATACTCGTCTAATGTGACCATTTATACTTTAGCATCAGTACCTTCAATCTCTTATGGATCTGTAGGACCTACATCTATTGAAGTTCTCACAAGTGGTACAAGTAATCTTGGACAAGGTCAGTCTGCTGTAATGTTTGATTGTACTACTGCCGGTTGCAATGAGAGTGGATCATGGGACAGTGATGGCGCTGAAATAATTTCAGGTTTAATTCCTAATACTCAATATACGTTCAGAGTAAAAACAAGAAATGGTGACGGTATTGAGACAGCGTATTCTTCAACCTCAAATAAATATTCAGCCGCGAATACTCCATTGGTACCTTCCTTTGCCGAAGTTAGTAGCAACTATGTAAAGATTGCCTTAAATTCAGATTTAAATAGTAATCCAACCTCAACAGAATATGCATTTTTTGAGGAGTCTAGTAGCAAATACGTTAACGGTACAACGAATCAACTCCAAGTTGCGCCGTTCTGGTATACAGCAAGTTCCTGGGGCACTAACTTTCAGGTAAATAATCTTGATGAGGGATTACAGTATACTTTTAAGGTAAAAGCTAGGAATTCTGAAAATACTGAAACAGCGTACAGCAGCAGTATCTCAACTTATACTAATCTTTTAACCCCTAATATTTTAACCCCTGTAGCTGTAGATGGAGATACCATCTCCTGGAGGTTTAATAACAATGGTCTTAATGAAACGGGTTTTAAACTTTATGATGGAGGGGATTCTTTTATTGCTAATTGTACTGCTAATTTAGTTAGTGGAGATACTTACGAGTGTGTTGAAAACAGTTTGAATGTAAATACTTCGTACACTCGAAAACTAAGTGCATACAATGGAGGAACTGAGAGTTCTAAAAGCTCAAGTTCTACTTTATATACGCTGTCGGTTACACCTGATGCCCCTTCAATTACTGCTGGCCAAACTACGGCAACAATTGGGATTAATCCAGGTGGCAATCCTACTTATACTAAGTTCAAAATACTAATTGATGATACTTATTACGTTGATGGGAACGGAAGTCTTGTAACTTCACCTGCGACATGGAAAACCGAAGCAGAGTGGGAGGGTATTACTATTACAAGTTTAACTCCTAATACGTCGTATTTCGCCACAGTTATAGCAAGAAATGAATCTAATGTTGAAACTTCGCAATCCTCACAAGGTCAATTTGTTACTTTAGCTGCTGATAGTGTAGCACCTTCCGTTTCCTCGCTTTCATCAACAGTTATTAATGTGAAAATTAACCCTCAAACAAATCCTTCTAATACTGAGTTTGCGGTATTTGAGGATGTAACTGATCAATATCTTAATCCAGCTAATGGCCAGTTGGTTTCGGAGGTACAGTGGGGGACCTACGCACAGTGGGGCGGTACTAGCGGGGTAGACTCGATAGGGTTAAGTAGTAATACTCAGTACACATATAAGGTAAAAGCTAGGAACATAAATAATATAGAGGGGGCATTATCAACAGGATCTTCTATTTATACACGATCTAAAACACCAAATGCCCCGACTTTAAGCGCACTATCTACTACTGTTTTAAAGCTTGTTTTGGATGTTAACAATAACCCTTCTAATACAGAGTTTTCAGTTCAGGTAGGTGGTAGTAATTATATAAACCATCAAACGGGAGTGGCACAGGGCAGCGCAGATTGGGCTACATATGCTCAGTGGGGAGGGTCTAACGGTTTAGGTGTATCAGGATTATCCCCTAATAATGGCTATACCTTCCAAGTTATGGCAAGAAATGGAGATCAGGTGGTCACTGTATTTGGAAGTTCGGCTACGAAATATACATTTGCAAATACCCCAGGCGTTCCAGATGTTCAGAGGATTAGCTCTGCAACGGCTAGGGTAACACTTGATAGTAACGGTAACCCTGCTTCTGTTACATATGCTGTACAAGAAGTTAATAGTGGGGATTATGTTAATTCATCTGGCAACTTTGTACAGAATGAAGCTTGGGATCAGTTTGCTGATTACGGTGGAGATAGTGGGTTTATAGCTTCTGGCTTAGAACCTGGTGTTGGTTATGCATTTAGGGTTAAAGCTAGAAATAACGACGGTGAAGAAACTTCATATAGCAATGCTTCAGGCGAATACGAGGCACTTGGCGCTCCAACTATGGGTACCCCAGAGGTGCTAAGCAGTACAAGTATCAGATGGAAATTTACTGAGGATTTAACCAACGAGGTAGGCTTTAGGGTTTTTGACGAGAGCGGAGTACAGGTTGCACAGTGCGCAAGTAGCAATATCACATACTGTGATGAATTCGGTCTGACTGCTAACACCTCATACACGCGTAAAGTAGCTGCTTACGATTCTAATGGTAATGGCGATTTCACTAGCACAGCTACTATAACGACATTTGCTAACATTCCAGATGCCCCTAATGTGAGTGCGGTCTCCAATACCTCAATTAACGTTAAGATTAATACTGGAAGTAATAATACAACAACAAGTTATGCCTTACTTGAAACAGTTTCTGGCTTGTATGTGAATCCAGGCAATGGAAGTTTAGGAACTACCCCTACCTGGAGCTCATATAGTGACTTTGGTCAAACAACAGGGGTAAATGTGGTAGGTTTGTTTGCTAATGCTCAATATACATTCGCAGTTAAGGCAAAAAATAGTGATAATGTAGAAACAGATGTATCGCTAACTGGTCAAAAGTACACCCATGCAGCACCTCTTGACCTTCCAATTCTTGAAGCTGTATCTGATACCTCAGTAAGGATAAAGGTGAGTAATGGTGGTAATCCTCCAGCAACCCAGTTTAGTATTAGAGAAAATTCGCTTAAATACGTTCCTAAGTCTGGTGGTAACTTAAGTGATAGCGCTATTTGGGGTACATACTCTGAATTCGGGTCGAGTAATGGTGTTGTTGTAACGGGTTTGACTCCAAATGCAACTTACACTTTCAAAGTTTATGTTCGAAATGGCGATGAAGTTGTGTCGTTTGAAACTGAAGGTGTTCAAGTTACAACCCTTGCGCCGCGCCCTGTTCCATTAGGTTTGTCTAACCTTTCAACAAACTCAATAAAATTGAAGTTAGATAATCAGTATTCGTCTAGTACAAGTAGCTTTAGTATTAAAATTGATGGATTGGATAAATTTGTTAACCTTTCTGGTGCGCAGGTAGATTCACCTGTTTGGGGAACATATGCACAGTGGGGTGGGAGTAGTGGTGTAACTGTGACCCAGCTTGTACCTGGCAAATTTTACACTTTCTTGGTGAAATCAAGAAACCAACAGAATGTTGAAACTGAATATTCTGATGCGGCAACGGCGCATACTAATGCTTTGGTACCAGGAGAGCCTACATTTAACACTCAATCAACAACAGGGGGTCGAATTCGCCTTGTAAACCCAGGCAACGACAGCCTTGTTTTATATGCTATTTTTGAGGTTGCAAGTGGGAAGTTTGTTTCGAAAGAAGACGGAACGCTTAAAAGCACTGCTTCATGGGGTACTTATGAAGAGTTTGGCGGCAATAATGGTTTTTTAATAAAAGGTTTGCCTTCTGCATCTGATTTTGAATTCAAGGTAAAGGCACGAAACGGAAATAACGTAGAAACTATTTATGGTACAAAGATTATTGTAAAAACCAACGCGGTGGTATTCAGCGCTCCTGCTGGTGTTACAGTTGTATTGAAAGATTTGCCTGAGGTGAATGTAGCTCAGTTTGAAGGCGCACAAAGGGGTGAAAAAGAATTGAAAGTCACTAAAGGAGATTTATTGATTGCTGATCTACCAGTCTTATTTGATTCGGATAAAGACTGGAGCAGCGTAAGGGCGGATTCAAGTAAGTTGGAGAATAAGGCAGTATTTAAGATTACACAGCAACAGGGTTTATCGGGTAACTTCACGCTTTATACACCCGCTGGTGAAACAACTAGATTCAGGCTGTGTCCAGGGAGTCTTACACTTGCGGACGTTAATAGTAATTGTGAGGGAGGAGTGATTTTTGAAGGTGTGTTCCCACAGACAAAAAAGATTGAAGGTGAAGATGTTGTTGTTCATAAAGAAAAAATTGGCAATATCGATTACTGGGTAGCTTCTGGCTTGAGTGGAACTGGTGGTATGGGTGAGATTGTTGAAGTTGAGTCACCTGTTAGTGAGCCTACAGAGGGAAATCAGGTTACTCCAACTGAGGAAGAACTGACTGAGGAAGATATTGTTATTCCTACAGAGTCGCTAGTAAAAGGCATCAATAATCCAACTGTTAAAAAGGTTGCAGATGCGGTATTGGTTAAGGCGCCTAAGGCTACCATTGTTGCTGCGAAGAAAGTTTCGAAAATTATTGATGCTACACCTGTTGGAAAACTGTCAGAACCTCAGTTAAGTGTAGTTGCTTCAGCCGCTACTGCTACAACTGTTTCTGTTGGAATAGCAGTATTTGCTGGTGGCTTTACAAATATTCCATACTTCCTTATTCAATTACTTGTAAGCATACTTTCCTTCTTCGGTTTTATTAAAAAAAGTAGACCTTACGGTTTGGTTTATGATGCAGTGAGCAAAAAGCCAATTAATCGTGCTGTAGTGAGGATTTATAATACAAGCGAGCGATTAGTTTGGACAGATGTAACTAGTGCATTTGGAACATTTGGGGCCAGCCTCCCTCCAGGAAAGTATAAGGTCTTAGTCGTTAAACCAGGCTACACTTATCCATCAAAGATTGTGCCTGGTCATGTGGATTATCCTCTTGAGCCTGTTTACCACGGAGAGTTGGTGAATTTTATGCGTAAAAGTATGTTTAATATTGTAGTACCGATGGATCCAAAGGCTCTCTCTCCTATTTCAAAAGTGTTTGCACAGTTTTTGAGCTCTGCGTCAATCCTCGTAAAGATCTTCCATATAACGCTATTTTTTGGTGGTTTAGCCCTAGGTGCCTATACCTACTTTAAATTCCCAAGCCCACTTAATCTCACCGCTGTATTGTTGTATCTACCTGCTTCAATGTTGTTAATTAAGAACATAACTATTAAAAAACAGTCGTTTGGAATGGTAGTTGAAAAGAGTGGCAGTCCAGTAGAGGGTGTCACAGTAACTCTGAAAGAGATGAAGTTTGATAGATATGTCGGTAAAAGGGTTACAGACAAAGAGGGTCAGTATCAATTTGTAATGCCAAATGATACTTATCAACTTGGAGTCATGGATGAAAGATACAAGGCAGTTAGATACGAAGGTGGTAGCAGTATAATCACCAAGAAGCGTAAAGCTAAAGAAATAGTAGTGGATCGGGGGATTATCGTAAAAAAGAAATAATTTCATTTGGTAAGTGGTGTGAGTGACGACATAAGTCGTTGGCTTAGAAGCCATTACTCACACCACTCCAGGTCGGGAACCCATGTCGCCCAACAAGGGCTCCCGCCTGGGAGGAGAATGAAACCCTGCGGCTTCAAACGTTGAGATTATAGCACCCTATAACTCTTTTGAAAATTTAGGTGTAGAATGGAGTAATAACTTAAGTGAATCGCACTATGTTTACTGATCCGCGTAATGTTAAACTTGCTAAAGTTTTTGTAGATCACTCACTTAAAGTAAAGAAGGGGGATAAGGTTAAAGATATGAGAAAGAAAGGTAGCCAGATTTACGTTGATGGTAAGAAAGTATTTGAAGATGGTAAGTGGCTTTAGCTTCGCTTAACTCTTTTCCGTTTTTTAGGCCGTGTTTTCATCTCTATAACTTTAGCTTTTGTAGTTTGCTGGTATTGTAGGTACGAGTAAGCTATTAATGTCGCTGTAATAAGAAGTATATAAGCGATTAATACAAAGAAGGCGGCACGAGGAAAGAGTAGGGTGGGTAGCAAAACTAAAGGTGATAGTTTAAAGAGCTTGGCGCCAAGTGAATGTGTTTTTTCCCATACCTTTTCGCTGCTTAATGTCCAGGGTGTCCTTATACCAATGCTCCAATTGGGTTTTGATTTTGATAAAAGCCCACCGATAGAGTAGAAGAGAATTGAGATAATCAGAGGGAATAGAGTATTAGGTGAAAGCTTAATCCCTACCGCCCACAGAATAACCTGGTACTGTATTACTAAAAAGAAGAGCATCATCACGGTTATAAATTTCTCAAACTCAACAGAGAACTCTTTGATATTTTTATTGAGAGGGTCAAATTTAGGAATCAGCATTAAAAGTGAGTAGATGAACAGGGTTAAGAGGGGAAATGCTGCTAATACAGCTAATTTCGAACTAAATCCATCAACTTGTCCAAGGTAATTCCAGTGAGAAGGGATTCGATTCGGTAAGTTGAAATACATAATCACCGAGGTCACTGCAGATAGTCCGAGCAGAAGAAACTGTAAATGCCGGCTTTTCATTTTAGGTAAAAACAATCTAATAGTTTCATTATACTACTTTCATGGTATAATGCACTGCTTACAGATCGTAACTAGTGTTTCAATTAGTTGGTATTGTAAGGTATATAATTTATTTTTTATCTTTAATGGATAAAGTAAAATTGTTTGTAGGAAATCTATCCTACGATACAACAATTGAGACATTGGTAGAGGTTGCTTCTGCTCATGGTAAGGTTGTTGACTCATACAAGCCCGTTGGAAAGGGATTCGGATTCCTTACCTTCGAGACAGCAGAGCAGGCTCAAGCAGCTCTCGATGCCATGAATGGCATGGAGTTGGATGGTCGAACTCTTAAGGTTGACTTTGCTCAGCCAAGAGAAGAGAGACCTCGAAGAAGTTTCTCTGGTGGCGGCCGAAGAGATTTCGGTGGTCGAAGAGATAACGGTGGATACAGAAACGACAGACGTTTCTAATTCACTTCGACTCTTGAACTTGAAACGCTCGGTTTTTACCGGGCGTTTTTTGTATATGTTGAAATCTAAAAACTCGTTAAATTGAAGGGTTTGCAAGAATCAGCCGTATCATCAATCGCAATACATGGCATAGTTGGAAGTCTAACTTTTTACAGTTATTAGATATGGTTCAGGGCTAGGTTTTGATCTCGTAAGATCTTCTTTTGCCTCAATCACGTTGAATTTATTTAGAAGATTTAGCATCTAATCACTGTTGAGGTTGTATTGTATCCAGCAGGGGTTATTGATTCCCATTATGATTTCATTGAATAATGGACTTGATCCTAATAACCAGTAGAAGAGAGTATTTAGTATTCTTCAAGGTTGAAGCCCGATTTGTTTAGAAAGTAGTTCTTATTAGTGTTTTAACTTATCCCTACGAGATACTTTAATCATTTTTCATTATATTAAATCCTAGCTTTTGAAAAATAGACGTAACGGATTTAATTACCGTGTACTCGCTATTGATAGTTACCCCAACTCTATCAAAAATAACAGCACTTATTTTTAAAGTTTTACTTATCAGTTGTAATTATGCTTTCTATATTGGATATGCCTGTGTCATGTCATCTAGTTTTCCTTTTGTTTCCAGAGACTGTAATTCTTTGGGAAGTGATATTTAGGTATTATTAAACTATAATTAAATCTTAAAGTTAAGAGCTGTATATAATAGTGATTGATAAAATTGATATTGAAGAAGTAAAACGGTACCTGTTCCAAAAGGGCTTCAAACTTGAGAGTATCGACCCAGTATTAAATAAAGGTGTATCTTCGAATGTGTTTATTTTACGCTTTATTGACGGTACTTCCCATTATCTAAAGATTAGTCATGATAACAGTTCTGATTATCTGGTTCAGAAGTTTATCACTGATCAGCTAAGAGCAAAGGGTGTTAGTACACCTGAAATAACTTTTGTAGATAGGTTTAGTGCTTTTGACGGTAAACACGTGCTTATTATCGATAAACTACAAGGTGATTCAGGTACGCCATCTCAATGGAACAAACAATTAGAGGTAATTGCAGAACAGCTCTCCATTATAAATGGGGTAGATGTCAGCGGGTTTGGGAATATAAGAGTTGAGGGTAAGAGCTTATATGGTCAGTATCGTTATTATAAAGATTATTTTCTTTCAAAGTTTGAAACATTTGTTGGGCTCTTGTCCTATCAAATTGGCGAAACTACTATTTTTGACAAGTTAAAGAACAAGTATAAAGGACTTATTGATAGTTCAGTTGAGTTAGAAGTTGGTCGATTAGTACATGCAGATATACCTGGGCATGTGTATATGGATAATAATTTATACGCAGGGATTATTGATTTTGATGATGTTCACTCAACGTTACCCTTCTATGATATTTTTGAGTCTGAGCTGTTTCTATCAAGGAAAACCTTCGAAAGATTTTTAGAGGCCTGGGAGAGGCTTTCGTTGTTAGAAAAGTACTGTAAATATAGGATTCTGAGTGAGATTTTATTTTTAGTTGAAGAATCGTATTACTCTCTTCTTACATTTGAAAGACTTAAAAGATCTGATGATTTGGATACATTTACTAAAATGATTGCTAGGCTTGAAAGATTATCAATGAACTAGAGTATAATCGATTTAAAAACTATATGAAAAACTTTTTTATAATCCATGGCTCTGATGATTCATCTAAAGTACACTGGTTTCCTTGGATGAAAAGCAAGATAGAGAAGCAGGGTTATCAATGTGTTGTCCCTGATTTTCCTTGTGAAGACGGTCATCAATTAAGTCGGTGGTACAAGGAATTAGATAAATACAAAGATAAAATAAATGAGGAAACTGTTTTTATTGCTCACTCCAGAGGTGTATCGTTTGTTTTAAATCTTCTAACTGATTTTGATTATCAAATTGATACTCTTTATATGGTTGGCGGTTTTATTGATTATCTCTGGTATCCAAAGGAAAATGGCTTGTTAGATACTTTCTTTGCAAAACCTTTTGATTTTAAAAAAATAAAAGGACAGTGTAAGAAGTTTGTTGTGTACCAATCCAGTAATGATAGTTATATTCCGGTCAGTCACGGTGAAAAAATTGCAAAGACTTTTAAAGCGAGGTATGTGTTTGTTAAAGATGCAGGACATTTTACAACTGATGCCGGATACTCCGACTTTGAAAAACTTTTTGAGGATATTTTTAAGAAGTAGCTAGTAGATTGTTTGAAAATGAATTGGCATAAACTGGATTTGTAGTCTATTCATACGAATCAAGTTGTGGCAATCCACCTGAAACAAGTAGAAACGATTTCTAATATTTTCGTTTATCAAGGTTCTGCTTTTTAGTGAGTGATTCTAGGAGAAAGCTAACTTAAATTGGCAAAAGGTTTTGAAAGAAAGATAATGCTCCTTGTCACTACAGTGAGAGCATCGAAGGGTATATGTGTCTGAAGCTTAACGTTATAGAGCCTTAACTTAATTTTTTAATGAATCTTTGTGCGGAGGGTTGAGTCTTGCTGCTACCATAAAAATATGGAGGGACATACGAGTCTGGAGATTAAGATTTTTATAAGCATGTGCGAAACTCTTACCATTTATAAGCCTTAATAAAATTTAAAGGATAAACCTTGTTTCTCAGGTAGTATTTTATTTCTTTAATGATTTGGAGTGATTGAATTTCAACTTTTCCTTCTAAAACTTCCTGAATATCAAACCAGCGGACTTTCTCAATTTCGGGATCAATTGGCTTACGATGTAACTTTTTAAAAGTATTGGCGCAATAAATTATTCTAATAAATTCTTCATCTTCAGGTGTTGTTTTTCTTTGATATACACCTACTATCCCTTTTAATGTCACTTCCATTCCTGTTTCTTCAAGTACTTCTCTTTGGATGCATTTTGTGAATTTTTCGCTCCACAGAACCTTTCCTCCAGGTAATTGCCAACCAAGGTATTTAGATTTTTTCGGTTTACAGAGTAAAATTTTGTTTCCTGCTTGAATTATTATTCCGGTGTATACAAAAAATCGTGCTGTTAATCGTGCCCTTGGAATATTCTTAATGGTTTCAAATTGTTCTTTGGTTATATATTTCATTTGGATTATTATACCACTAAGTATTGAAGAATTAGATTTGGGAACTACTTTTTTAGTATGTAACGAATCACATTCCTGTAAGCAATCTTAAAGATGGTGAGCCCTGTCATTGTAGAGCGGTTATGGAGGAGAGGGCTGGATTTCAACCGTGTGAAAGTATTATTAGCTGTTAAGGAATTTTAAAGAAAAATGTTCAAACCTCATTACCATAGGTGAAGAGGTCAGCAGATTACAAATTCGTCATTTAGGAGTAATTGCGATAAACTATGGTCGATAAATTAACAAAAATAAATATGAAAATTCAGTTATCAGAATTAAAGGAAATCGTGCATAAAGCACTATTAAAATATGGGTATACAGAAGAAGAGTCAAATGTGATTGGTGAAGTTCTGCTATATGCACAGATGAGAGGAAATAACCAAGGAATAGTTAAACTAATTGGGAAAGGAATTCCGAAGAGTCCCGAAGCGACTGAGATTAAAGTTTTAAAAGAAAGAAAAGCCTCAGTATTATTAGATGGAGGAAAGAATTTTGGAATGGTGCCAATGAAGAAGGCCATTAAAATGGCAATAGAACGAGCAAAGGAGTTTGGGATTTCAATTGTAGGTTTAACAAATACATTTAGTTCAACAGGTGCTATTGGATACTTTGCAAGAGAAATTGCAAAAGCTGATATGGTAGGAATGATATATTCTGGGTCTCCGGAAACTGTTGCACCGTTTGGATCATACGAACCAAAGTTTGGAACAAATCCTATGGCTTATGGTTTTCCAACAACAAAAGCACCTGTTGTCTTTGATATGGCTACAAGTGCTATGGCATGGTTTGGTCTAGTACAAGCAAAAACTGCTGGACAGAGTATTCCAGGTGATGTTGCGTATGATGGAGAAGGAAATTTAACAACAGATCCTGCAAAAGCAATGGAAGGAGCTATTCGACCATTTGATAAAAATTATAAGGGATATGGATTAAACCTTGTTGTTGAACTTCTCACAGGCCCAGTTATCAGATCCGCTGTTACCGGTATTAAATCTGAACTTGGTTGGGGAAATGTTGTAATTGCAATTGATCCCTCAGCATTTGTAGATATAAATGAATTCAAAAAAGATATGGATATGGTTGTTGAAAGAATACATAATGCAAAAACACTTGGAGGAGTTAAGAAAGTTCAGCTCCCAGGCGAAAAAGGTGATGATGCTATGGCAAAAGTATTGTCCACTGGTGAAATAGAAGTTGAGGATAATTTATTAAACGAACTTAAAATCCTCGTAAAGAATTAGTTTAGCAAAGAAGCTAATGCAAGTTCTCTCGTTGTATCAATTGTTGGTACAGGAGAATTAGTGCTCTTTATAGCCATCGGAAGTTCAGTACAAGCAAGTATAGCAACGTCACATAAGTTATCCTTGCCTTTTTGTATTATATTCAGGATTTTTCTTGTCGATTCTGGGCTTACAATTCCTTTAACGAGTTCTTCGTAAATTATTCTATCTAGAGCATTACAATCATCTTCGTTTGGAAGGGTGTAAGTTACATGATTACTTTCTAGAACAGCTTTGTAAAGATTATCGCTCATCGTAATTCCAACTCCTAGAATCAAAGCTTTTTTATAATTCTCCTTTATACAAACATCCTTTACAACATCTAATATGTTAATCACAGGAATATCCAGTCCCGCTTGGATTTTCTTAATTGCAAAATGGATTGAATTTGCTGGAATTACAATTTTAGTTACTCCTAATTTTTCAAGTTGTTTACCAGAATCGATAATAATCGTAGCTACTTTATTCCAATCCTTTGTCTTTTGAGCTTCTAAAATATTATTAAAATTTGGCTGGACTAGTACGACTTCTACATTATTAAATCCACCTAGCGTTTTTGTGGATTCAGCGATAATAGTTTTATAGCATAAAGAAGCTCCTTCTGATGTTATCCCTATAATCCCAATCTTTTCCATTATTAATTTTATCATATGGTGGTGTACATATGTTTTCGCTAATTTATCAACAAAATCTTTGGGATAGGAATAGAAAAGGAACCGGATTTGAAGATCACACTTGCCCAAGAAAAAAAAGGTAACTCCTTCTAACTGAGTTATACTAATTTAACTCGAAATTCGAGATGTTTTCCTCCACCAGTATATAATTTAAAGTGTGGAAGGATTTTGAAAGAAGGTGGGTGGGTCTTGTCGCTACCGTGAAAATATGGCGGAACATACGGGTCTGGAACTAAAAGTTGTATAATCTAATTATGAAAAAAGAAATTAAGGTAATTGCAGTTTTATTTAATAGTGAGAATAAAATTTTATTAGAAAAGCTCAATGACGAATTTATGCTGCCATTTTCGACTATAAATGATAGAGAGAGAATTGAAGATGCCTACAAAAGATTTTTACTTAATTACACTGGATTAACGATAGAAATGTTAGGTGTTATTGCTGCGTATAACTTTGATGAAATCAATCAAATATCTATTGTTTACGCATGCACACCGCTTTATAAATTTAAGCCAACAAAGAGTTTACCAGATAAGTACTCATGGTATAGTGAGGAGGAGATTAAGATAATGAAAATATCATTTCCCTATAGGGAAATGATTGCAAAGGCATACTTTAAACCGTAATGATATTTTTATACTAAACCAGAATACACTAAAACTCCTCTGAGAATGGTACATTTTAACTCAAAGGCCATTATTTTGAAATCAATGGTTTAAGGGTGGAAATAACTCAATCCCAGTGAGCCTTCCTTAGGAAGGTGGGTGGGTCTTGTCGCTACCGTGAATATATGGCGGAGAGGACGGGATTCGAACCCGTGGTACCGTTAGGTACACCTCGTTAGCAGTGAGGCGCTTTCGGCCACTCAGCCACCTCTCCCCGTAAAATCTTGCAAATTATATATTTAATGTCCTTCCTAATCAATCTTTTTACTTTCCTGTGATACAATTCATAGAGTGTTTGAAAAAGAAAGTAACTAAATTTATATTTAGCCTTATGCGATATATAGGTGCTCACGTTACTTCTGCAGGTGGTCCAGCTAATACTATGAAGATGGCTGATACATACGGTATTAACACTGTTCAGATTATGCCTTCTGCTCCTATGCGATGGAGTGCTAAAGAACTTCCTGAGGAGAACGCTAAGCTTTTTGTAGAGCTGCAAAAGAATAGCAGTGTTAAGAAGGTATTGATGCACGGAGTGTATCTGATTAATCTTGCAAGACAGGATAGCCAGATGTTCCATTTAAGCAAGCTTTCAGTAGCAACTTACGTTAACTATGGCGCAAATCTCATGAAATATGCCAAAGAGCTAGGTTCTGACCTTGAAGTGATAGGAGTTACCTTTCACCCTGGTTCAGCAAAGGATTTAACCCCTGAAGAAGGGATAAAACGCATTAGTTATGGATTAGATTGGGTTATTGATAACACCCAGGGAGAATGTCCAATTCTGCTTGAAAGTTCTGCGGGATCTGGAGCGGTTATGGGCGATACATTGGAAGAACTGGCCAGTATGCGTGATGGGGTGCAAAAGAAAGAACGGATTGGTTACGTGCTTGATACTGAGCATATGTTCGTGAGTGGTTACGATTGGGTAAATGATTTGGAGGGAATTATTAAGAAAATAGAGTCAATTTTAGGTTTGGAGAATATTAAATGTTTCCATTTAAATGATTCGATGGTACCTTTTAATAGCCATAAAGATCGACATGCCAACTTAGGCGAAGGCCAGATTGGTTTAGAAGCTATTACAAATATTGTTAATCATCCTAAATTGAAGGATATCCCTTTCATTCTTGAAACTCCGAACTTGAAGAAACCCGAGACATTTGGAAAAGAGTGTGAAGTACTTAAATCGATAGCAAAATAATGGATTTAAATCCTAATCAACTTAAAGCTGTTAAACATAAATCTGGTCCGCTCCTTATTATTGCTGGTGCAGGTACCGGTAAGACTAAAGTAATCACTGAGCGAATAGGGCATATTTTAAATGAGAAATGGGCGCAACCCTCTGAGGTCTTGGCGCTCACCTTCACTGAAAAGGCTGCTAATGAGATGGAAGAAAGAGTAGATGTAATGATGCCTTTAGGCTATGAGCAGCCTTGGATTTCTACCTTTCATTCATTTGCTGACAAAATTCTCAAACAAGAAGGTATATATATTGGTTTAGACAGCAGCTACAGTTTGATGACTCAGTCTGAAGCGTATATCCTTTTCCGCAGAAACCTTTTTGCTTTCCCTTTGAAGAAGTTCAGGCCTCTGGGTAACCCTACGAGGTTCATTTCAGACATCCTTTCCCACTTTTCCAGGCTTCAAGATGAAGATGTAAGCCCCCAGGATTACATTGATTATGCCAACAACCTAAAAGCTACCACTAAAGAGGAACAAGAGGTTAAAGAAGAGGCAATGGAATTAAGCGCCACCTACAAGATGTATTCTGAAGTAAAGATTGTCAATTCAAAATTGGATTTTGGAGACCTGATAATTACTGTATTGAGACTTTTCAGAACAAAACCTAACATTCTTGAGAAATATCATAAACAGTTTAAGTATATTCTGGTTGACGAGTTTCAAGATACCAACTATACACAGAATGTATTAGTCAACTTATTGGCTCTAGGAAAGGAAGAACCTGTTGCTACAGCAAAGGATAGAAAAAGTGCTAACATCACCGTTGTTGGGGATGATGACCAGGCGATATACAAGTTCCGAGGTGCTGCAATCTCTAATATCCTCCAATTTAAAAAGAGCTATCCTGAGGCAAAAAGCGTTGTTTTAACTACTAATTATCGGTCAAATCAGGCCATTCTAGATGTGGCCTACAAGCTGGTAAAGCATAACAATCCTTACCGGTTAGAAGTCAAAGAAAAAATCGACAAGCAGCTGAAGTCCGAGGTAGGCAAAGGAGGGGAAGCAAGCGTTAGATTACTACACGAAAATACCTCTGATAGCGAAGCAGAAAAGATTGCGCAAGAGATTACGCAGCTTCACAAAGAGGGTGAATACAGCTTTCAGGATTTCGCTATTCTGGTAAGGGCAAATCAACATGCTGATGAAATTATTGATACGCTTAGACATAGGGGTATTCCATACAAATTAGGTGGTTCAAGAAGTTTGTACCAAAGGCCTGAGGTGGTAATCTTAATCTCCTTTCTGAAATCATTGGTGAACAGTGGCGATGCTGTGAGCTCTTTTAATATACTGAGCATGCCTCAATGGCAGCTTAAACCCCGTGATATCGTCGAAATTCTGAGAGTGGCTAAGTTAGAAAAGCAAACGACTTTGGAAGTTCTGGAACGAATTGCAGGAAAGAAGATTGGGAGCGATGAAAGCATTGAGGCTAGCAATATAAAGATCTCGACTGTTGGGGGAATAAAGCAGTTGGTAGATATATATGATGGAGCAATGGAAATGTTGGCTAAGGGGAAATCTGCAGGTGAAATCCTTTACCATTTTTTTGAACATAGTGGTTTGAAAGCTAAATATACTGAGGATGACAGTGGTAAGAATACTTTTATTGTAGAGAATGTACGTAAATACTTTGATATGCTCAATACCTTTTGGCATAAGAATCCTGGTACTAACCTCTATGAATATCTGGATTATCTCGAGTATAGTGCAGAAGTAGGGGAAAGCCCAACGGTAGATGCCTCCTCGTTTGACGAATACGATGCAGTAAATGTTCTTACAATCCATTCTTCAAAGGGCTTAGAATTCCCTGTGGTTTTCGTTGCTAATATGGTATCTGAAAGATTTCCGAGTCGAAATCGTCAAGATACTATTCCAATTCCGGACGCACTGATTAAAGAAATTTTACCGGAAAACCCAAAGGCTGAGCATACTATGGAGGAACGTAGATTAGCTTATGTCGCATATACTCGGGCTAAGGAAATCCTCTACCTTACTGGGGCACAGTATTACGGTGAGGGTAAGCGTAAGAAAAAACTCAGCCCTTTTATCTTTGAAAGCCTAGATGAAGAGGTTATCAAGCAAGTAGTACCAGAGGTCGAATCGAAAGAGGTAAAGGTTAAATCTATTGCGCCTGCACTTGACTATGTAAAGCTTGGGATTAAAACTCTTAACGAATTCAGCTACACACAACTCCATATGT
This sequence comes from bacterium, assembly GCA_021463465.1. Lineage (GTDB taxonomy): Bacteria > Patescibacteriota > Dojkabacteria > SC72 > SC72 > JAJTYH01. The sequence goes on along the minus strand of JAJTYH010000003.1, from coordinate 49,245 downwards.
ATGAGATGTGTCCCCGACAGTATAAGTATGAATATATTCTGAAACTACCATCGCCAATTTCGAGTGCATCATCTTTTGGGAGTGCGGTTCACAATACACTGAAGAACGTTTACGAGCAGTTGGCTGCTTCGAGGCAAAGTTTGGATGGTTTTGTAACTTTACCAACAAAGGAAGACTTAATTCGGTACTATAGAAAGAATTGGATTAGCGCTGGGTATGATAGTAAGGATCACGAGCTTAAACGCTACGAGGAGGGGGAAAAGTCGCTTTCTGAATACTTTGATAAATTTTACTCATTAAAGGAAAAACCTTTGTATATTGAGAGGTCTTTTGAATATGCCTTAGATGACTTTAAGATTCGTGGGAGAATTGACCGGATTGATCTTTTGGAGGAGAAAGATGGGAAAAAGTATGTGGAGATAATGGATTACAAGACAGGTAAGGTTAAGGACATTAAAGAGGCTCAGAAAGACTGGCAGCTTCAGCTTTATGCATATATTGTTGCTGAAACAATGGGATTTGTAGTTCAAAAAGCTTCGTATGTATATGTTGAGCACTGTAAAAAGATTGAAGTGACAGTTGATTTGACGCGTAGAACTCAGGTGCTCGCGCATATCCGCGAAATAGTTGCAAAAATTAGGGCAGGGGACTTCTCTGTGCCTGAAGGGCATTACTGCTTTTTTTGCGAGAAGAATCAAATATGGGATGATGGATTAATCTAGTGTATAATAGCGCAGAATATGTTGAGTTTGATAAATAAGATAATTAGCTTGATTCCGACTGGTAAAGTTCATGCCGATGCACTCGGGGAAATTGTTGCTGGTCAAATCAACAACGTGACTCAACAACAGGACCTTACTGGGTTGGTAAATGCGTTGGTAAGTTTATCGGTACCACTTGGAGTTTTGGCTGCAATGGCATTAATGAGTTATGCAGGATATGTTATGATTACAAGTCAGGGAAATCCTGAAAAGCTTGGTGAGGCAAGAGAAGTGGCTACTAACGCCATCATAGGATTTGCCCTTATTGCTCTTTCGGTTGCGATACTACTTTTGATTCAAAACACACTTAATATACCTGGAATTCAGCCATGAAAAAATTTTGGGAATACATTAAAACTAAAGGAATTCTTTTTGCTACTTGGTACGGTATTTCTAACCCTTTTGGAGGAGACGCTTTTACGACATTGGATGGCACGGTTGAAAGGCTTACTTTCCTTATTAATACAGCGATTGCTTTCTCAGCATTGGTCACAGTTGCACTATATGTTTACGGTGGATATAAAATCATAATTTCAGCACAAGGAGAAGCTGATCACTTAGTTGAGGGTCAGAATACAATCAAAGCAGCTACAATCGGTATGCTAATTGTATTTTTGGCTGGAACAATTATCAAATTTGTAGTTGAACAAGTTTTGAGGTAAGGTATTGAAAAGAGCGTTATATGTGTAATATAATACTCTTGTTTGATATAGCAGTGTTAATTTAATACTCATAAACATGAAAGTTAGAAATGCTTTGACAAAGATTGCAGCAGCAGCTTCTGCTGTTTCGTCATCTCTTTACCTTACATCGGCTGTATTTGCACAGAGTGCTGGACAGTTTGTTGGTGGTATTTCCAGTGCAGGAAGTGGTGACCTTATAAGTTTCATTAAGAGTGCGCTAAACTTAGTGATTGCACTTTCAGCTTTAGTAGCTGTTGGTATCTTGGTTTACAGTGGTATCCAATATATTATGGCTGCAGGGGATGAGGGTAAAGTTGAGAAGGCTACAAAGGGTATTACCTATGCCGTTGTTGGTTTGGTAATCTGTTTCGTTTCAGTCCTTATAGTCAACTTCGTGCTTACAAACTTACTTAAAGTTTCATAAGCTCGGTTTGAAATTGGAAAAGGCAGGGGCAACCCTGCCTTTTTTTGTATTACATGTTAGAATAGATATATGAAGAAAGTTCTAAACGCGCTGACTACAATTATAGTTTTCTTATTTACTGTGGGTTTGGTTCATGCTCAATCTGCACCTCCACGCTTTGAAGAACTTGGAGGTTCTCTGGATGCTTTCTTTGACATGATTCTACCTATTGGAGGTTTGGTAGCGACAGGTATGGTAGTGTACGGTGGTTACATTTGGCTAATTTCTGCTGGAGATTCAGCTAAGACTAATCAAGCACGTGGTACTCTGACTTGGGCTATTGGTGGCTTGATATTCCTTTTCATATTTAGCTGGGTTCTCAAACTCGTATTCGACTTTTTAGGCGGATAAATATTTCAGGTATAATATTAAGGTTATGAAGAATGCCCTAAACATAATCCTTTTGTTGACTCTTCTTTTTTCTGTGATTTTCTCTCCAGTATACTCCCAGTCATTAGGTGACTTGGAGGATGAGTTAGATAATAAGAGTGGGCAGGTAGAAAGTAAGCAAAAGGATCTGGAAAAAATCAAAAAAGAGATTGAAGCTATCAATGCGAGTTCTGCCAGTGTGGATGAGAAGATCGTACTAATTGAGAAAGAGATTCTCAAAGTGGAAGGTTACCTTAATGACACTTTGAAGTTGCTTAGGAACAAAAGTGCACAGCTTAAATCTCAAGAACAACTACTGGAAAAGCAGAAAGAACAATTGGGGCAAGTCTCTTATGATCTATATAAAGTAACACGCGTAGGTATCCTCGATTACTTCTTTTTGAACAGTTCCTCTGCAGGTTTTGCGCAGAATCTTTTTTATAAACAGTATCTACTTTCTCAGCATATTGCTAATTTCAGAAGCAAGCGAGAGGAGTTTGCGCAAATAAATAGTGAAAAGCTTTCACTTGCAGAAGACAAGAAAGCTTTAGATGGCCAGAGAGAGGATACAGAGAAGCTCAAATTGGATTTGATAGCTCAGAAGAACAGCTACGAGAATCAGATTTATGCCAAAAATTCGCAGAGTGTTAGTTTGAAAAAACAGATTACCTTACTCAAAGATGAGATTTCAGATTTACAGGTAGCAATCCTTGTCGCTAAAAGTGGTGCCACAACGAGTGTAGGAACTGTGCCAACTTCTGGCGATTCCGCAGCCACTCTAGCTGGGTTTCAACAGAGTGCTCCAACAGGCAGCTTTGCTGTCTTTTCTTTCGGTGCTTACACACACCGTTTAGGTATGAGTCAGTACGGTGCACAAGCTAGGGCCGTTGTTGGAAACCAGGATTACAAAACAATATTGAAGGCGTACTACAGTAAAAGTCCAGTAACTAGAGGTACTTCAGGTGATATCAAAGTGCAAGGATATGGCTCTATGGATTTTGAGACTGATTATCTATATGGCATTGCTGAAATGCCGTCCAGTTGGGACCTTGAAGCTTTAAAGGCTCAGGCGGTTGCCGCTCGAACTTATGCTTACAACTATTATTACAACGGCACTACAATCTGCATAACTCAGAGTTGCCAGGTATGGAACCCTTCTAAGTCGGCCAATCCTCCTTCTAGGTGGAAGCAGGCAGTGGATGAGACTAATGGAAAAATAATCAGTGGAGTTGTTACTTACTATTCCGCCACCTCTGGTGGTTACCTCACGACCAGCGGATGGGATACTACTGATGGACAAGGTGGAGGGAATGGTTGGACTACTAATGCTTGGGAGAGCAAAGCGAATAGCCCTTGGTTTTATCGAGCATGGTATCGTCAAACATATTCAGACAGTTCTGCAGCCTGTTCTGCGCAGCCTAATCCATGGCTTTCACAGGCTGAGATGGCCGATCTTTTAAACACTTATTTAGTACTTAAAGGTAGTGGGGTAACAGGTTATGTAAATACAAGCCGTATAATTCCTGTGACCCTTCCGCAGTGCAAAATAAGCGGTCTCTCGGGTAACCCGTATTCAATGGACGAGATGAAGTCTTTGCTTAGTAGCCCAGTGACATCTATTAATGGTAATCCTGTGGTTACCCAAAATGGTGCTGGAGCTACTACAAAAGTGAGTTTTGTTACTAATAGAGGTGCGGTCGAGTTAAGCGGTGCAGATTTCAAACAGGTCTTTAACATGAGAGCCCCTGGGTATCTCTCCATACCTCAAAACAACTATGTATTCATAGACGTTTTGAAGAAGTAAAGGTTTAGTTTTTCCCGTGTTTATGCTATCTTCATATTTATATGAAGGTGGTGGTGCCTAAAAAATTCGCCAAACTGAAAAAAAGTTTCATCGATCGACTTAGTAATGGAGAAAATGGCAGTAATACAAGCTCGTTTTGTGCTTTCCCTACCGATGTAAGTTTCAACGGACAAGATCATGAAGAGAGTGTAATTCTACTCGTAAGAAAGCACCCGATTGTGTTTTTCCCTCATTTCCTACTTTTCCTTTTGCTTCTTATTACTCCAATAGTCTTTACTAGAGTAATTGATTCGCTTCTGGAAGGAAGCAACTTTGGATTGTCAGCAGGATCTTCTCTTTTATTCGTGTTATTAGCAGTAACTTTGGCGGTGGACATATACTTTAAGTGGTACTACACCGTTAATATCATTACTGATCAGAGGATTGTAGATGTCGATTTTAATAATGTTCTTTATCATAAATTTGCAGAAGCTCAGCTAGAAAAGATTGAGGATGTGACTCACAAACCTGTTGGTATTTTCAGTTCGATTTTTGATTATGGAAATGTATATATTCAAACTGCTGGAGCTCAGCGGGAGTTTGTGTTTGATAATGTACCCAGACCTCGCGACGTTCAAGATACGCTTTTAGATCTACTTGAATTGAAGCAGGAGGGTAAAATCTAATGGACTTCTTAGAGGGAATTGGCACAATCGAACTTGGATCTTCCGGAGTAGCTGATATTTTGAAGCTACTGTTTTTAGTTCTTGTCATAGGTTATCTAATCTATGTTTTCCTGTTAATTTTAAGGGTAAGAATTTTAGCTGATACTGTTAAAACCCCCAATAACAACACTTCGAAACTGTTCTCATATGCTCTACTTCTGGTTGGGATTGTGGGAAGTGCTCTCGCAGTAATATTAATTCTTCTTGGTTAAAGCTATGCCTCTGTACACTTTAAGATACATCGCAAATGATGTGCAGAACTTTGCACTGACTTCTACTAATCGCTTTGCCCCCAGTAATCCTAAAGAACTTGAAGCTAAAGGGGAATTACATGGTTTAATCACAGTTATTGGGTCAGAGGGGATACAAGCTGACCGTGTAGCGAAGTTCGTGTGGGACGCAATTGTTGATAGCTATTTTTACTCTCCATTTACTACAGTTATTGATAGTCTTAAACACTCTGTTGCTGTGGGTGCACGTAAAGCTTCTGATTTGATTAAGAATCAGCCTGAGCTTGACTCTAAGGGTGTCAATCTAAGTTTTGCGTTGGCAGTGTTTAAAGGTAAGGGTGCTTATTTAACCGTTTTTGGTGAACAGCAACTTTTGCTTTATAAAAACGGTGGATTTGTGAAGGTGGACCAGATTGTCAATCAGAATAAAGGTGTGGTTTTAAGCATGGCATGGTCTGATTCTGATTTGCTTATAATGAGTTCACCAGGACTTATTGATCAGATTACCTCCGATAAGAAACTTGGAGATTCGGCCGATGATATAGCTAAAGGTATTGATAAACTTTCGGCTTATCTCAGGGGCTGTGAGTCCTTGCTTCTACTTTCTGGCAAAGAGTTTAAGGTGATTAAAAGACCACCTATTGAACCTTTGGTGCGTAAAGAACGAGTAGAGGTAAAGCTCGGCGAAGAGAAGGTTGAAGTTGAAACTTCAGCGGCAATGACTTCTAAAGATGAACTACCTACCCGTGAAGAGCTCGTCGACGAAATTGTTGAAGAATCAGTGATCTCAGATAAAAAGCTGAATTTTAACTTTGGGAAACACCTCTCAAGGGCTCAGGTTATTTTAAAGAGTGCTTTAGGAAAGGTGAGGCCTGGAGTCATTAAGATTGGTGAAGTCACTACCAATATCGTAAATAGATTAGGTGTTGCAGGTGGTGGGGTAGTCGCAAGGGTAAACGGCTTGATTCGTGAAAAGTACGGTAGGCAGAACTGGTTTAAAAGTTTAATGGCTAGGTTATCACTTTTGAGTTTCGGGAAAAAGCAAATGGCACAAGGTCTTAAGATTGATGGGTACAAAGAAGTCGGATTAAGGAATAAGCGGTTCGGGATTTTCTTTCTGGCGCTTTTAGTAATCTTCTTGATCTATGGTGGTGCAAGGTTAAGTATTGCCGCAAAGCAGAGTAGAGATTTGCATAAACAGGCTGTGGGGATTTTTGAGAGTATGGAAGAGGTTCTTAATGAAGCTGAAAAAACTTACCTTACAAGTTCTGATGATGCAGAGCTGATACTTTTCAATAATGACGGCTTGCTCATACCTCTTGAAGGCAAGACTCTATCGTTAGATGATCAAGTTCGAATGAATTCTCTTAAAACTCGTTTGCAGGCAATCATGGATAAGATTGCGAAAAAGGTAGGTGTGTCGGAGGAAGATGGCACTTTGGAATTTGTTTTGGACGGTAGAACTCAGTTTGGAGATGCTGTAAACCTTACTGATATCACTAGCTACAAGGATGAATTTCAGAATGAGTTTCTTTTCATTTCAAATGCAGGTGGACCTGAGGTCTACAAAATGAGTTTGGCTGATAATAAGGCAGTACCTTTGGATGATAGTAAAAATATTTTGAAACAACCTAAATATGTAGATTACGGAGAAGGTGGGGTTTATGTATTTGATGAGCAGGCTGGGATGGTAAGGGCTCCTTTTGGAAAAGACGGAAGTATCGGAAGGTTTGGAGTACTCTCAGGTCTGGATCGTGATGTTATAGGGGGAATGACTGTAGTGGATATGGCGATTATTACCAATATCGATAACGTATATCTTCTCAGTCCTTCTGAAAAGGCTGTGATGAAGTCAGGGCGAACTGGTGCTGGTTACAGTTATCCTTTTGAATATGTAAGTGGTAAGTCATTTGATTCTGCGCATAATCTAGCCAACGATATCAGCCTTTATGTGATGACCTCAGGTGATAGGGGAATTGAGCGATACTCTTTTGATTATACTCGAAATAAAACTGTTTTGAATGCTGTAACAGTTGAGGATGTCGAAGGCTTAGGAGAATTGTCAGCTGCCTATACCGTTACCCGAGAAGGTGCACGAATGTATGTGTTCGATAAGACTAATGAAAGGGTGTTAGTTTTTGAGAAGCCGATTGAAGCAGGTGGAGAGGTATTGCATCCGAATCAGATGCGGTTGTTAGCTCAGTACGTGTACAGAGGAGCAAGAGACGATATGTTGAAGGATGTTCGAGAGATTGCCGCTGACTATAATGAGGAGAACCTCTATATTCTTGATGGCAATAGAATTTTGAAGCTAAAACTGAAGTAGGTGATATACTCTGGCCATGGTCGCAAATAAGAAAGGGTTACGTAACTATGAGGTTAAAGACGGCATCGAGGCGGGTGTTGTACTTACTGGTGCAGAAGTGAAGTCGATTCGAGATAATCGAGTCAACTTGGGGAATGCATATGTGAAAGTTATTGGAGGTGAGCTCTGGTTAGTTAATGCGGATATTGCTAGATACAAATTTAGTAGTGATGAGACATACGATCCAGCCCGGTCAAGGAAATTATTAGTAAGAAAAGGTCAATTACTCAACTTACAATCGAAAAGCAAGCAAGGTGGTTTAACTATTATTCCTATGAAAATGTATTTTAATAGAGGAAAAGTAAAAGTTTTGATAGGTTTAGGTAGGGGTCGAAAAGGTTATGAAAAGAAGCTGAAGGAGAAAGAACGTGATTTGAATCGTGAATTCCACAGGGAGAAGCGAGAGAGTATGATATAATTTGTGGCAATATGCAGCCCACCGATTTACAGAATAACAACGAGGTAAAAGGACCTCCCCAAGCGGAATGGTTAAGAGAGACTCCTGCCGAGTTGGTTAATATCGTACCTGCAACTGTATGGTCAACTCTCACTGTTGATCAGAAGCAGGAAATGCTAAGGCAACACGGAATATATGAGAAATACGTTAAAGAGGTTAGGGTTGAAGAAGCTACTCCTTCAGTAGAGGTTGCTCCAGTAACGTCGACTAAACCTGAGGTAATTGTGCAGCAAGAACAAAAAGTAGAGAAGAACGAAGAGTTTGAAATCGCATTAAACGTGCTCAAAGAAGAGAAAAAAAATAGTGAAAATTTTGCTAAACCCGTAATGCCAGCTGAAGAAGTCGCAAGAGTTGAAGCAGAGCAGGCCAAGACGGCGAATGTTAAAACCTACAATTTCTTCGGATATCAGCCCACAACTACTACCTATACTAATGCCAAAAGTATCTCAAATGATGCTCCTGTTTCAGACGCCAAAACTTGGGCTGCAACTCTGATTGCAAAGATCTTTAGTCTGTTTGAATAAATAGCTATTATCGCTTTGGTGTGTTATATTTTCCCAGATAGATATGCTTAAGCTGCCATCACATTCACAAGTGTATTCACAGGTTATAGGGCCGGTTCAACCGGGCGATGGAGTTGTGCCAGGTGAGGTTATTAACTACCCACAGGATAGTTACAATGTGCCTCAACCTGGTACTGCTTTTCAATGGGGAGGTATTGTCACACTGTTTATTTTCATACTACTTTTTGCAGGTGCCATTGGTGGCCTAATCTATTACTACATGAACCTTCTTAAGAAAAAAGACCGTGACGAAAAGACTAAATCTGGAGTACTGTTTGAGGTGAGGGTGCCAAGAGGTAATGAGACTGAAATCGGTGTCGCAGAGAAGATGTTTTCTAACTTGTATGGTATAGGTGGAGGAGGAAAGGGGATTGAGCAGTTCATTACGGTAGGTAATAGCGTTAGTTTTGAAATTGTAGGGTTGCCGGGGGAAATCCGTTTCTATGTGTATGCCCCTAAAAAGTTGGCGAATTTAGTAGAGCAACAGATACTCGGATCTTATCAGGATGCTGAAGTTTCTATATCAGAGGAATACAATATATTTGAAGAGAGTGGGAAGGTAGCATACGCTAGTCTAATCCAAACCGATGAAGAGTATTACCCTTTGAAAGTGGCAGAGGATTTTAAAGGAGACCCTTTAGCCAACATTCTTTCTACACTTAGCAAAATAGGAAAAGGTGAGGGGATAATGATCCAGATTGTAATTTCTCCAACTGCGAGTAAGTGGCAGAAGAACGGAAGAAAATTTGTACAGAAAGTTGAAGAGAATAATTCAGATCCTGAGAAGAGTCGGATTAGCGTAAGTCAGGAGCAAATTCAAGCGATAAGCAAGAAGACTGCTAAGACGGGTTTTAGAGCTGCCGTTCGAGTTGTCGCTACTGCCAACAATGCTGATATTGCAAATATGCATTTGAATAACGTTGTGTCGGCTTTTGATCAGTTTAAGAATCCAGGAATCAATGAGTTGAAGAAGGATAAGTTGAACAAATTTAAGGAGCGTGAGTTCATGCATGACGTCCTTTATCGAAGAATGCCTCTTCGAGGTGGTTCAGTCTTTAATGTCGAAGAGTTAGCTTCTATGTATCACTTTCCTAATAAGGATGTCACTGTGCCCAACGTAAACTGGTTATTGGCCAAAGATGCTCCTGCCGCAACATGGATAAGCTCTGATATTAAATCTAAAAACTCAATCTGGCTAGGGAATAATAAGTATAGGGGTATTACCAAACCTATCTGCTTTGAGCGGGATGATCGTCGAAGACATGCGTATGTATTAGGTCAGACTGGTTCAGGTAAATCGTGGCTGCAGGTGCGTATGATGATACAGGATATTTATAATGGTGAAGGACTTTGTTTTATTGATCCTCACGGTTCTACCGCAGAAATGCTTTTAGATAGGATTCCACATGAAAGGGCCGAAGATGTTATTTACTTCAATGCAGCTGACTACGATCGTCCAATGGGTTTTAATTTAATGCAGTTTCAGAACGAACAGGATAAGCACAGAATTGTTAACGGTTTCATTGATTTGTTGAAAAAGCTCTTTGACCCCCATAACCAAGGAATTGTAGGTCCAATTTTGGAGCGCGCAGTAAGAAACTCAATGCTGACAGCTATGTCTGAGGAGGGTTCAACCCTTCTTGAGGTACTTCGTATTATCACTGACGACAAATGGGTACAGGAGAAGTGGGTACCTTTGATTAAGGATGATTTGGTGAAGCGATACTGGACCGATCAGATTGCTAAGACGAGTGATTTCCATAAGTCAGAAACCTTAGGTTACATTACTTCCAAATTTGACCGATTCGTCACTAACTTGGCTGTGCGTAATATTGTAGCTCAGTCAAAGTCTTCATTTAATGTCCGTCAGGTGATGGATGAAGGTAAGATTCTGATTATAAATCTTGCGAAAGGATTAATTGGCGAGGAAAATGCTCAGTTCCTTGGGCTTTTGATTATCCCTAAAATTGTTTCAGCAGCCTTAAGTCGTGAAGATATCCGTGATGAATCTCAAAGGCGGGACTTCTATCTATATGTAGATGAGTTTCAGAATTTTGCAACAAATGAGTTCGCATCAATTCTTTCTGAAGCCCGTAAATATCGACTAAACCTTACGGTTGCCAACCAGTATATAGGACAGCTAACCGATGATATCAAGAATGCAGTCTTTGGTAATGTTGGTACGCTCTTAATTGCTCGTGCTGGCCCTGATGATGCTAAGTACTTGGAATCACAGTTTGAGCCTACGTTTACAGCAAATGACCTTATGAATCAGCCTAACATGCATTATTACGCTAAAATGATCTCTGGAGGTAAGTACCCAGCGCCTTTCTCATTAGATCCGACCTACGGTCCTAATTTTCCAGACTCTGGTTTCGATATTAAAGTGAATAAAGAGGTTGCTGAGATGGTGAAAAACCTCTCGAGGTTAAAGTATGGTAGGGATGTGAAGTTAGTTGAGGAGGAGATTGCTCAGAGAGCGGAATTGAGCGTGGCTCCTGGTTCGCAGACCAATCCTGGCGGGACTCCAGCGTTAACGCTTAAATAGTGATTATTTCAGGCAATTTTGATAAAATTCTGCAGCGGCGGGGGTGTAGCTCAGAAGGTTAGAGCGCGGTTCTTATAAAGCCGATGTCGACGGTTCGATTCCGTCCTCCCCCATATTTCTTTGAATAGTCGAATGCTTGAAATTGTTATGGCTTGTTCGTTTTGTTTATTATCCCCATTACTGAAGGGCTAATTCTTTTATCATCCCTGTGAATGCATCCAATCCAGCAACAGGGTCTACGTTTCCCTTCTTTAAGCTCGGAGATTAATCTAAGCATGTGATTTTGACGAGTTTCTTCTTTCTTTACTGATATAACCCAGCAAATCCATTCATTACGTGCAACCGGTGTTAACCCTTCCCATTTTTTAAGTGCAGTTCTGTCCGACAAAAGGTCTCTTTTTAAATCGTTTGGTAGTTTATGAGCGGTCCCTTCTGAAACGTTTATGTTCATTTAGTAAAGTATATCAGAGAGTAAGCAAATTCTTTCATGAATGTCTCTCTTTTCATTTTAAATCAGTTTTGGAGGATATTTAAATCATGCTTTAGTACGTTATCCATAATGGTAAGAAATTCGCCAGTATAGATCGTGCCATCAGGGTTTAACCACTGTTCAGTAGTTGTATTTGGTTTTTGAAAAAGAGCTGATAATCTGCATAAACTTGGGTTATTAATACGGGCAGAACTCACTTCATTTCTTAGATTATTATGCGTTTCACTGATAATGGAAGGTGGAAAGTGCTTCCTTATAGTTTGATTCTTACTAGGATTGTAAGCCATTGTTGTTACTTCGTCTCAGTTTAGTTCAATTGAATATGTAAAGTACATCTGTAAATCTTTATCAAACGATGTTCCAGATATTGAAGTTACTCCCGCCTCTTTTTCAATTAATATAGCATTACCCTCTGTTACGAGTAGCCTTCCTAATGAATCATCAAGCCTAAGAATATTGTGTTTGACGTAGTTTTTAGGATCACCTTTTGCCATTAAAAGTGGGCTCTCGTATTTAGAGAGGGCAATTATAATCTGCTTTTCTTGGTGATTCATGATTATTGGCTTGTCGCTCTGCTTACTTTGTATTGCACGCCAAATAGCATTCCTTCCTATGAAATTGAGGAAAAAGATATTTGGTGGGGTTAATTGGATATTTAAATCCACAAGACATTGTTCGAATGAGTCCTGTGGTAAGGGTTCACGAAAAGTAGGGAGTATATGACCAAAAAGTTTTGTCATTTCAGAGCTCTTTCAAACCTTTTTCCTGGTCTTCTTGCTTATTATTAACAAGATTAAGGTACTTTTCGGTTGTTGAGAGTCGTTTGTGACCTACGAGTTTGGAAACAGTTACTAAACTCATTCCGTTGGCTAAATGGTGGGCGATAAAGGTATTCCTTAAGTCGTTCACCTTAGCATTCTTAATACCGGATTTTTCAAAAGCCTTGTCAATAGTAGTTCTTATATTACGAACTAGAAGCGGCTTACCATTTTTAGTAATAAAGAGAGTTTCATCTTCGCTCTCTGGTCTGATTTTTTGGTACTCCTGAATAGCTTTGTAAGCTGATTGGTTTAATGGTACCTTTCGAGCTGGGTGACTACCTTGGGCTTTAACATAAAGGTAGGGGATTTTGTTATCGTTTGATACACGAACGTCATCAATGCCTAAGGTCGCTAGTTCACCGATTCTTATTCCAGTTTGTAGCAATATCTCGATTATAGTGTAGAGCCTTGTGTCAATACGTGAGACGTCTCTTAGAGCACGATACTCAAGTTCGGAAAGGACGCGTGGAGGTTTAATTTCGAATTTTGGGTGTGCAAGCTTCTCAGAAGGATTTTCTAAGATATGGTTTCTCTCAACAAGGTATCTGTAAAAAGTTCTTGTCGAATTGATCTTACGAGAAATGCTTTTTGGTGTGTAGTTATTCTCTTGGAGATTGAGCTTGTACGATTCAAGGTCTTCTATTGTTGTTTTGGAAAGGTCGAGTAGACCCTTTTGAGAGAAAAACGCTAGAAGCTGTTCGATGTCTTTTGCGTAAGCAATCACCGTTGAGTTAGATCTGCTTTTCTTTTTCAGGTCTTCTACGAAAATAGTGTGATATTTTGCGAATTCTGGATTTCTTATTGCGCTCATTCTATGTCAATATAAGTTAACCGCATGGGCTATACTATAGGGATTATAGCATTGTGAAATAGAAGGGTCAACAAAAGTTTTAAAGGTATTCCTTCTGTATTTTTAATATATCTTCTTCTTTTAGCGACCACTCTTTTAGTGTAGGTATTTTCGCCTTTAATTCGTGGATACTTTTTTTGAAGGTAGTGAATAGTGCTTTGTAAATCTCTCTTTGGCATTCAGGATTAGTTATTCCAGTCAAAATTTCGCCAAGTTTACCTGTAATTTGTAAATTAAAACTTTCGATTGGTGCTCGTAATAGATTTTGGTAATCGTATATTCTTATCGTTGTTAAGAGGAGTAATGTTGTAATTACTTCGCTTTCGTCGCCTTCGTAATGTAGTTTACTTGGTAGCTCGGAAAGCTTTAAGAATACAGGTATTGCTGGGTCAAAAGGGCTCTTTACAAGGCTTTTGCCTAATGTTGATGAGATTTTGTATAGCGTATATAGCCAAATTCCAAAGCGAAGCTTATTATCACTATTTTCAATTAAAGCATCGATAAAATTGTAAACTGTATCTGGTGCAATTTTGGTGATGTCTTTATTCTCAATAATATAGATTGCGGATCTAAGTCCCATTAATCCATCGGTTATATCTCCATTTTTTAGGATTCTTGATAATAATGCAACCTCATTTTTTATATTCATTGGTGTGCTAAGTGATGATAGCTCGAGGTTACTGTCTTTATCTGAGTTATTCAGAATGACTTCATCGAATACATCGATTCGCTGGCATAATGCAAGCAGGAGGGCTTCTCTTGTCTGTGGTCTGAAATCAATCTGCGTTATTATTTCTGTTTGTCCTAGGTCTAGCATTTTATAGGGTGCATTTTAACACTTTGTTGTATTAAAACAAGCTTTAAGCTACTATTTGAAAGTATGCAGGAAATACTTTTTAAGAAACAGAAAAATCAGTCTTCTACACTGCAAAGCGCTTCTGGGTTTTCATACTTTGTTAATTTACTTATTTTGATTGGATTTATTGTGTTTTCAATTTTCTTATTATTTAACAGCTTTCGCTCGATTCAAATTGCCAAAGATAAAATGGCTATACTTAATAGGGCAAGGGAAGAAGTTACTGATCTGAGATTAAAAAATATATCCCTGATATTGGATAAAACACGTATCGAGACGGATGATTATACAGAAACTGATATTCGTAATCGGCTGAATTACTCGAAAAGAGGAGAGGTTATCTTTGTTCTATCAGATCAATCCTTAAATCTAGCTAAAAAAGAATTAGAGAGTATTCTAAAACTTGGAGTTGCAAAGATTCCTGAGGAAAAGAGCGTTTCCGAAACGTGGAAAGATTTTTTTATTTACGGTATGTAGTTAATATTTAATTGAAGATACGAGAAATTTCCTATATAATCTCGTAGCGTAGTTGTTAACGCGGGGTAGAGCAGAGGTAGCTCGTCAGGCTCATAACCTGAAGGTCGTTGGTTCGATTCCAACCCCCGCAACCAATCTTAATACCCTATAAAGTTTGCTTGTTGACTAACTCTCGTTATTCAGATAATTTTAAGCGTCAGATTTACTTTTATTTTTTGAATATGAAGCTTTCGAAGAAAATTATTGCTGGTTATCTAATACTAGTTACTATGTTTTCAGGATTTATGGCATACGCTGCTGATACTGGCACTGTTGCTGCGACTGTAACTGCTCAAAATATCTCAGTAACGGTTAGCGATGGTAGTATTGCTTACGGTATAATGGCAGTCAGCACTTCTAGATCGACAATTACTGGTGATGTCAATGACATGCAGACAGCAACAAATAACGGTAATGTCGCTGAAGATTTCAACATAAGGGGCCAAAATAGTACTGCTTGGACGCTTGCATCCTCTATTGGAGCTGATCAATATGTGCATAGATTTTGTGTTGCTACCTGCAATACACCACCCACCAACTATACTGCTCTAACGACAAGCTATCAGACACTTGCCAACTCGGTTGCTACAAGTGGTACTCAAACTTTCCATCTACAGCTATTAACTCCTTCATCTTCTTCTTCCTATACATCGCAATCCGTTGATGTTATAGTACAGGCTGTTGCGGATTAAAGAATAGTTAGTATATGAATAAATACGGTCTGATTCTCCTAGTCTTCCTAATGGTATTTGTGTTTTCTGGCAATATTTTTGCCTCTATCGGCGTTGGAGTCGGAACGGGTAAAATAGTTGTGGAGGAAAAACTAAAACCTGGAATTATTTACAAACTACCTCAAATTGCCGTCTTGAATACAGGGGACGAAGAAGGTGATTATACGGTTTCTGTGACTTATCATGAGCAGCAACCAGAACAAAAACCCGCAGCGGAATGGTTTTCTTTTAGTCCTTCTCAATTCCACCTTAAACCCAACGAATCTCAGGTAGTTGAAATAACCTTGGATGTACCTCTTAAAGTAGTCCCTGGTGATTATTTCGCTTACCTTGAAGCTTCTCCTGTTAAGAAAGTTAATGGAGAAGGCTCTACTGTAGGGATTGCAGCTGCTTCGAAGTTATATTTTGTAGTTGATCCAGCGAATGTTGTAATGGGAGTGTACTATCGCGCTGTATCCTTATGGAATCTGTATGCTCCTTGGCCACAAAGAGTTTCAATCTTACTAGGCGCAGGTGTAGGTATGCTATTGTTCAAAAAGTACTTTAATATCGAGATTAAGGCTAAGAAATCAGATGAAAAGTAGTATTCATGAGCAGAAGTATTACAGCTCTAATTAGTGTATTGGCAATTTTATTCTTTTCGGTTTTTTCATATATATCCTCTATCCTTGCGCAGTCTGATTCCACTATTGGAGCATCGGTTGATCTTAGTGTGTGTGGCGACGGGGTTGTGGAAGGGCAAGAGGAATGTGAGCAAGTTCTGGGCTTGCAGTATAGTTGCCAAGATTACGGTATGGGTAAGGGAGAGACTTTTTGTGATGCTAGCTGTGCGTTTGATTTCAGTGCATGTGTTTTTCCAAACCCTCCAATTACTCCAAACCCACCTGTCTCATCTCCCACATTATCGCCACCTGTGACATCAACGTTTGAACCCATACCACTTTTAAGGTTGCCATTATTACTTAGATCTTATGATATTAATAGGGACGGTTGGTTGGTTGCTGACGAGTTTATTCGATTTGTGAAGTCTTGGAATAGTAGCTGGAACCTTTTTATATCAAAGGAAACACTGACTTCGCCTCAAGAAGTTGTGTGGACTGGATGTGATGTAAATGGGGATAGGAAGTGTGATATCTTTGATTTCTCAATTTTGTTATACTACTCCGAATGGAAAAACTCGAGTTAAAACCAGCACTTTTCCTATCTTTTTTACGTTTTGTGCTATACATACCATTATCATGGGTGCTTGTTCACTTATTTAGTATCTTCGGACTTTTCGTAGCGGCAGCCTATCCAATATGGTGGTTATTTTTCCCAAAATCGTTAGTATGCTTCTCGTGTCGTTCACGTGAAGATGGGCAGATGTGTAGATTGTGCCATGAAAAAGTCCTCAAATCTCAAGGCGTTGAACCAAAGACATTAACCTCATCTCTTTATAATGGGCTCCTAGTATTTATGGTAACAGTCCTTTCAGTTGCTGTGGTGTTTATTGAGCGTCAGGTAATTGAATCGCTTGGTTTGATTAAAGTACCAAAGACAGTTTCTTTCGTGATTCCTGATAAGTCACAGTATAAGATAGGAGAGATATTTCCAATGAAAATTGAGATTTCTGGCGTTAAGACTCCAATTAATGCAGTACAAGCCGATTTAGCTTTTGACCCTGAAAAAATTGAAGTAGTAGATATTACCACTTCAGAATCTTTTGCCAATGTATTTATTCAGAAAGAGATTAATAACGAAACTGGCTATTCTCGACTTACTGGCGGATTACCACATCCTGGATTTGATAAAGAGAGTGGGGTTTTTGGTACAGTATATTTTAAATCGAAAAGTGCTGGACTTACGCAGGTAGAATTCCTCCCAACTTCAATGGTATTAGCCAATGACGGTAAAGGCACAAATATTATTAAAGAGTTTCCTGTCATATCATATATAATCACTTCGGAAAGAGTAACGACGGCTGAAGAGGAACTTCAAAACAGCGTACTAGGTAAAGAGGTACTTGGAACCCAGGATAATCCAAACCAGCTTGTTCTATTTCAAGATGATGTTTTAGGTATTGACACTGAAAAGTTACAGGGTACCATCGATGCAATTGCAGTTATTGATAAAGGGGTTGACTGGCTTTTAGCTATTGATACCTTTATCGTTACTGCGTACTCCAAAGTATTAACATTTTTTGGAACAATAAGCTTAAAATAGGGATTGCATAACCATGTCCCTTTTGTTACTTTATTCTTAACTTAACTTTCAAGCATTAACAGATGAAGACAGTGAGCAAAAAGTCAAAGATTGTAATGATAATCGGTGGGGTACTTTTTATCTTATTGCTGTGCGCTGGATGGTATATGAACAGTTCTGGTTTTTTGGGGGCAAGTGACTCTAATGCTGCATTCTTACCTAGTACTTGTAGTCAAGGCAGGGCATGTGGTGCTGGTGAAAAGTCAGTATGTTTGCCTACGAAGTGTGTCTGCAAACATGGCGGAAGTGTTGTAATGGCGAAAGCAAATTCTAATGTGTGCGTCCCTAATACAGATAAATATGTAAAATGCCAAGTAGAGGACGCAACAAAAACTGATCCTAAAGTTAAGAAAATGGCGGATATCCGTGAAGATTTAGCAAGGTACTTAAAAGAATTAGGAGCGGACTCAACGTCAAGCCATGCTGTTAAATCTTCAATTCGTTCTTTGATATCTTCTTTGGATAAGTCAATTTCAAGTGTTGGATATAAATCTAAGGTTGATGGATGCAAGTATCTGCCTCCTCATAACCCACTTAGTGGAGATATGTTTTCATGCGAGGCAGTTTGCAATATCTATTCACCAGATAGTACACCTGTAGCAAATAAACCTCATGATACTGGTGGAAGTTTTAATGATTTGAAAAATTACAAACCGAGTCAGGCGACTGAAAAGGAAATCACTTCACATGGTTATACTCTACATTATTCACATGACGGTACTAAATGGCACTACACATTAACAGGCGCGTCTCAAAATTGTGAGGATGTATCAGTCAACCACTTTGTCGCCGAAAGTTTCCCAGAACAAATTACGATAAATGTGTCTGTAACGCATAAAAAAGGTAGTGCTTGCACGGGTCAACATAAACAAATTTCCAAATCTGGAGCAATTGACGCTAGCCATGAAGCGTCTGTGAATCTTGTTATAAAATAAACCCAGTTGCAAGGTTTTGCGATATAATAGTAGAATATAAGGTTTTTCATAATGTTTTGATACCGTAATTTATGCCATTTACTGATCAGCCAAGAAAAGATATGTATATGCGCCTTGAAGGTAAGGATTATTACATCATGGACCGGGCGTATAAGACTCAAGGGAGACAGGGCGGACTCCTTACACTGAAGCTTCGAAGTGTTGAGACAGGTAACAACTCAACAATTACAATTAAAGCTGGAGTTAAAGTCGAAGTTTTTGAACCAGAAACTAAGTCTGTACAGTATTTATACAATGATGGTAAGAGTGCGTATTTTATGAATTCAGAAACATTTGAAACGGTATCTTTGTCTTTTGCAATGATTGGAGATTATGTACCGTTCCTTAAAGAGGGGGATAAAACTTTAGTAGTTGAATATGAGGGTAAAGTCCTGGATGTTAGACGTAAACCATCTGTGAATTTAAAAGTATCAGAAGCTGCAGATGGAGTCAGGGGGAATACCGCAGGTAATCCGACTAAAACAGTTACTCTCGAAACAGGTTTAAAAATAAATGTACCACTTTTTGTTAATGAGGGAGATATTGTTATTGTGAATACAGAGACAGGAGAGTATTCTGGTCGGGTCAATAGCTAGAAAGCTTCCTTTGATGATATAATTTCAGACACTTGGTGACGTAGCTCAGAAGGTTAGAGCATGGGATTCATAAACCCAAGGTCACAGGTTCGATTCCTGTCGTCACCATATTTTTAACATTTATCTCTATATTAATGCCTCAACAAGAAAAAAATAGCCCAAATATCGTAAAGTTTAAACCTGAGAGTAAGGTCTTTAATCTGACAAATCTCTTAATTTCGCTTATTATATTTGCTGTTGTTTTCACATGCTGGTCATTTTTTCTTGGTGCACAAGCAAGAGGGAAAGAGGTTTCATTGAGTGCAATCGTTAGTGATATTTCACGAGGTGATTACAGTAAAGTTGCCATCAAAGATGAGATGGTTATCCTCTCAAAAGAAGCTATCCAGAATGTTGGCGGAACTGAGATAAAGACTACGCAACGTTCGTTTGCTTTGGTGCAACCAGGTACTGATTTCTATTCAGTTTTAGCAGATGCTGGGGTGGACATTAAGACACTTAAAAATGACTTTTACCAGCCATCTTTTCAGATTTCTATTGCAGATATCATTTGGATGATTCTACTTAGCGTTGGACTTGTGATGATGTACAACATGATTCGCGGGATGCAGCAATCAGGGGGTAAACTTATGGATTTTGGTCAGTCAAAAGCTAGACTGCTTTTTGGTAAAAAGGTTGGAGTAACCTTTGATAGTGTTGCTGGAATTGAAGACGTTAAAGAAGAGTTGATTGAGATAGTTGATTTTTTGAAAAGTCCTAAAAAGTACACTGATGCAGGCGCACGAATCCCTAAGGGTGTTCTGCTTGCTGGTGCACCTGGTACAGGCAAAACACTTTTAGCTAAAGCCGTAGCAGGTGAGGCTAAAGTACCATTTTTCCATACTTCTGGTTCAGAATTTGAAGAGATGTTGGTTGGCGCAGGTGCTTCTAGGGTTCGAGACTTGTTCCAAAAAGCTAGAAGAGCCGCTCCTTGTATCGTTTTTATTGATGAAATAGATGCTGTGGCAAAAAAGAGAGGTACTGTGCTCCATTCTGGAGCGGGAGAGCAAACTCTAAACCAAATTTTGGTTGAAATGGACGGACTTGAAGATCGCGAGAATGTAATAGTCCTTGCTGCTACAAATCGTCCAGATGTATTGGATCCAGCGATTCTTCGTCCAGGTCGTTTTGACCGTACTATAACTGTTCGAATGCCAGACTTCCATGAGAGATTGGATATATTAAAGGTCCATGCGGTGAATAAAAAGTTTGCTGAAAAAACAAACTTGGAGATTGTTGCGAAGAAAACAGTGGGGTATTCGGGTGCAGATTTAGAAAATCTCTTGAACGAAGCTGCAATTATGGCAGCTAAAGAGAACAAAAAAGAGATTACTCAGTCGCATCTTTTGGAGTCATATCTTAAAGTTAAACTTGGAAGGCAGCTTAAAAACAAACGAACCGAAGAAGACCTTAAAAGAGTTGCTTATCATGAGGCGGGGCATGCAGTTGTTGCCAAATTCACTGAAGGATCTTCTCCTGTGGAGTTGGTTTCTATGATCTCCAGAGGAATGTCCGGTGGTGTCACTGTTTATGTACCAGAAGAAGATAGATCGAACGAGACGAAGACTCAGCTTTTCGCCGCAATTCAGTCTTCTGTGGGTGGAAAAATTGCTGAAGAGATATGGTTTGGTGAGATGAGTAATGGTGCCGCTTCGGATATTGAACATGCTACAGATATCGCTAAATTGATGGTTCGTCGTTGGGGGATGAGTGAAAAGTTGGGCTTTGTTAAATATGGAAATATGGAAGAGACTACTCATTTGGGATATTCGTATGGGGGCGATAGGGATTATAGCGATAAAACGGCGGAACTTATCGACAATGAGATTAAGTCTATCATTGATTTGGCTCAGAAAAATGCCCGTAAGATTCTCAGCGACCATAAGGTTGATGTAGACAAATTAGTGGCCAAACTGATGGAGAAAGAAGAGCTTAGCAGGGAGGAATTTAACAGGGTTATTGAGAAGTAACTGGTTGGTAGAGTATAATACGCTATGGCAAAGGGTAAAGACTTGTTCATTGGGATTGATGCAAACGCAATTATTCACAGAGCATTCCACGCATATCCCGCTTCACTAACTACGTCTGATGGAGTTCAGGTAAATGCTGTGTACGGGTTCACAGTGATGCTTTTGCAGGTGTTGAAACAGTTTGATCCTAAGTACGTGGTCTGTGCTTTTGATACAAGTAAGCCAACTTTTAGACATGCAAAGTATGTAGAGTACAAAGCACACCGTAAACCAACCGATCAATCGCTGATTGACCAATTTCCAATAGTGGAAGAGGTAGTTAAGGCGATGAATATTCCTATTCTTAAGAAAGATGGATATGAGGCAGATGATATATTAGGTACCATTTCAGAGTGGGTTGAGAGGGGAAAATGGACGAATTACGATACTGATACGTATTTAATAACAGGCGATAGGGATTTTTTGCAGCTTATCGGTAAGAAAGTTAAGGTTTGTATCCCTCAGGGAAGTTTTAGTAATCTCAGTATTTTCGATAGAAATGCTGCTTTTAATAAATATGGTTATTACCCAGAGCAGGTTGTGGAGTATAAGGCTATTGTAGGGGATGCTTCGGATAATATTCCGGGCATTAAAGGCGTGGGGGATAAAACGGCCAAAGATCTTTTGGATAAGTACGGTACCCTAGGGGGTATATACAAAAACTTAACCTCTTTAACGCCTAGAGTAGCAACTTTATTAAAGGAAGGTGTAGAGCAGGCTGAGTTTAGTAAGGATCTAGCTACAATAAATAAAAGTGTGGATTTGAACTTACAGCTCGAAAGTTGTTTGTTAAGTGATTTTGATGAAAACGAAGTGGCGACAATATTTAAAAAACTCGAATTTAGGTCTTTAATCACCAAAATTCCTAAATCGGCAAATAGGCAAAGTAGGGGCGAGCAATTAGGGATGTTTGGCGTTGAGGTCGATAGTGAGTCCCAGGGTTTTGTACCTGTCGGCACTCCGAGAACTGTTATATATGGCTACTTTCCTCGGGAAGAGGTAGCTGTAGAGCCTTTTTGGTTAAAATGTATCGCGGATAAGGAGGGGAATTTATCCACAGAGATTATTCCGAGTTTCACGGACGATGAAAGCTGTGAAACCTGGTTTTATAATTACGAAGAAGCTGTGGGAAAGGGGAACAGGTAGACTTTGCTAAAGGAAAAAGCTTTTTCGATATAAAGTTGCTTTCCCATTTACTTTCTTCTGGTAAGAAATCATACGACTTGCCTTCAATCGCTTTTGAGTTTGTAGCTAAAGCCTTGCCTGACAAGCTGGACAAGGGTGATGCCAATAAAATAGGGAAAGCATTTATTGAAATTGTTGACGCGTTGAAAGCTCAGATGAAGAATACGGAAAATAGTGAGTATGTCGAGAAATGGTTTGAGTTCTTAGTGGATAGATTTAAAAGCAGAGGGTTAACTCCTTACGAAGTCGTTTCTAATTTTCTTGATATACCGCTTGCACGGGTGCTCTCCAGGATGGAAAAGAGAGGTGTTACATTAAGAAGGGATAGGCTCATTGAGATAGATAAACTGCTTTCTAAAGAAACGGTGATTGTCACTGAAAGGATTTATGAAGAGATAGGTCATGAATTTAATGTGAATTCCCCAAAGCAGTTGGCTGATGTGCTCTTTACGGAACTTTCATTGCCTGTGAGCGGTCGGAAGCGCAGTACCAGAGAGGAAATCCTTAATGAGCTTAAATCTTTGCATCCGGTTATTGAATTAGTTCTTAGGTATCGGGAAGTTACTAAGATTCACAGTACTTATGTCAAACCTTTGATGGCGATTGAATCAGAAGGTGAAGGTTTTGTCGTTCATACCGATTTTAAAATGACTGGTTCTTCGTCTGGACGTTTCTCTTCTATTAATCCTAATATGCAGAATATCCCAGCACGAGGTGAGTTTGCGTCGAAGATACGCTCAGTGTTTGTGCCAAGAAAAGGTTTTAAAATTGTAGGGGCCGACTATTCGCAGATTGAATTCAGGGTTATGGCTGATATTTCTCTGGATAGTGCGCTTGTCGAAGATTTCATTAAAGGGAAGGATATCCATATGTCTACGGCAGCAAGGGTTATGGGTAAACCTGAGGGTGAAATAACAAAAGATGAGCGGAATTTGGGTAAAACTATTAACTTTGCAATTCTTTTTGGTCAAACCAAGTATGGATTATCTCGATTGGCTGGGATTTCTGGTGAATTGGCTCAGCAGTATATTGAAGAGTATTTCAAAACATACTCGGGGGTAGGTAACTATATTAATCGGGCTAAGGAGATAGCACTTAAGTATGGATACGCTCAGTCAATGTTTGGGAGGACAAGGCATATTGCTGGACTATCTTCTCGCAATCGAAATATGCTTAATGCGGCAATTCGCGAAGCTGTTAATATGCCTATCCAAGGAGGTGAAGCTGATATTATGAGGCTTGCAATGGTCGAGATAGATGAAATGATTCAGAAGAAATACAGGGATAGAGCTTATATGCTCCTACAGATTCATGATGAATTGATTTTTGAGGTAAAAGAAGAACTTGTAGAGGAATTCAGTGAGAAGGTTAAAGATATTATGAAAAATGTCGTTAAACTCAATGTTCCGCTGGAAGTGAATGTCTCCTCTGGAAGCAATATGAGCGAACTGAAGTAGGTATTACATCCATATGGAAATTATTGTAGAATTCAATGTAAATTGAGCTTTATTTTCATGAAAAAACAAAACTACGGGTATCTTCTTTTCCTTTTGTTAGTACCAGTGGTGGTAATCTACTATCTTTTCATGAAGAAGCGCGGTGCTCGTAGACCTGTAATTGTAAGAAGAGTCTTTCCTCCTAAAGTTAAAGTCCAAGAAGCGCTTAAAGTAGAGAACCTTAAACCGGAGTCAACTTTTGCCTCGAACGGTCTAAACGATCGTCAAATGAGAGTTATGGACTATATATCTGAGAGAGGAGAGGGTAAGGTTTCGGATATGGTAAAGCTGTTTGCTCAGACAGATCGAACTTTGAGACGAGATTTGAATAAGCTTGAAAAAATGGGGTTTGTTAAGCGTAATGGGAGTACAAAGTCTGTCAACTATACTCTGGCTAAATAGGTATGAAATTTTCTCAGTTAGTTTCGGTGTTGGAATCGATTGAAGCTGTATCGTCGCGTAATGAAATGACTGCTAAGCTCGTTGAACTTTACAATAGCCTTAACTTGCAGGAAGTCACTGTTGTCTCGTATATGCTTGATGGTCGTGTTGCTCCATTGTTTGTAGATAGTGAATTCCAAACATCCGAAAAAACCTTTTTGAAAGCTCTTCAAAGTTTAACTTCAGAGAGTGTTTTGGATTTGCGTAAAGCCCGCGGGGATATAGGCACAGTCGTTTATTATGTATTAAAGAGTAATGGTTCGAATATGGAGGTAATGGAAGTCTATGAGTTGCTGTGGAGTATTGTTAATGCCAGAGGTTTAGGTTCGGCTGAAAGGAAGCAGCTAATTTTGGTTAAAGCTCTTTCTGATTTCTCAAAACTTGAAGGTAAGTTTTTCGCTCGGATAGTTTGCGGAAGTTTGAGATTAGGGGCGAGTGTTAAGACATTGCTAGATGTCTTCTCCTTTTTGTTCAAAGGGGATAAGAGTGTCAGAGAAGAGTTAGATAAGGCGTATGGAGTGAGTGCGGATATTGGATATATAGCGCAGGTTGTATGCCAAAATAGGTCAATTGATGATTTGAGAAAGATTGAAGTTAAACCTGGCATACCAATTCTTTCGAGATTAGTAGAACGAGCTAAAAGTTTTGAAGAGATTACAGTTCGGATGGGAGAAAGTTATGTTGTCCAACCTAAGTTTGACGGTTTGAGGCTTCAAATTCATAAGTCAGTCAAAGGTTTCGGCGCTATATATTCAGATCGAATCTGGTTTAAATACTTAAAGCAGGAAAGCCAGGCAGGGCTATTTGGTGGCGACGTGACTCAAGTAAAGTTGTTTACACGTAATCTGGAAGACGTCACTCAGATGTTTCCTGAGATTGTAGAGGCTGCAAAACGGCTTAAATCAGAATCCTTTATTTTAGATAGTGAGGTAATAGGGTGGGACTCGCAGAGGGCTCACTTTAAGTCTTACCAAGATACAATGTTAAGAAAACGTAAGTATGCGGTTAGTAAAATATCTGCGGATATCCCTGTAAAGTCTTTTGCTTTTGATTTAATGTACTTAGATGGTCAAAATCAGATTAATGAGGGTACGGAAAGTCGTATAGGTAAGTTGAGTTTGCTTTTGAAGAGTGCGAATACTGATATTTTAGAGGCAGAAAGTGTGCGGATAACTGACGAGGGTGCCTTGAAAGAGAATTTTAGCAGGTGGGTAGAAGCCGGGTTAGAGGGTTTAATAGCTAAGTTACCCTCTGGAGGATATACCCCAGGGAGTAGAAACTTTGAATGGATTAAGCTCAAAAAATCGTTCATGTCTGGTTTGAGTGATTCGATTGACGTAGTTATTCTTGGGTACTACCTAGGGTCGGGTAAGCGTGCGACTTTTGGTATAGGAGCGCTACTTTGTGGAGTTTACAACCATGAAAAAGAGCTTTTTGAGTCAGTGACACGTTTGGGTACTGGGGTTACAGATGAGCTATGGGAGAAGATTTTGGTTAGATTGAAGCCTTTGGTTGTTAAGAAAATCCCGAGAAATGTCATAGTTAGTAAAATCTTGGAGCCAGATGTGTGGGTAATCCCTGAGGTGGTCTGTACTATTGAAGCGGATGATATAACGAAGGCAATAACAACTAAGGGGGTTGCAGATACGCCTGCCCGCGGTTTGTCCTTGAGGTTCCCCCGAATGATTGAATTTGATAGGGAGAAAGCAGTAAATCAGGTTACTACTGTGGAAGAGTTAGAGCACATGTTTGCTTAGGTAAATATTTCTGGTTTAAGCACTTGTGTCATCGGTTTTTTGTGTGTATAATACCCCCACATTGAGTTTGGGATACTTGAGAATCAGAATTCCTCTTAGAAATTTAGATTTCTAACGAATTTCTTACTACACGCAAAGTTTGTATATGGTATGCACCAATTCATTTTGCGCTTTGAAAATTAAATAGTGGTAGGAAGTCAAAAGTAATTTTTTGACATTTCCTGCAAATTCATTTTTAAAAATTTGAATACGCAAACGTAATGTCCTTGTGAGTGAAAAATCTGTTGGGTAGCGTCAACAGTTTTCTTGTACTCTTTTGTACAGGAAACAATGCTTTTCAATGAGAGTTTGATCATAGCTCAGGATGAACGTTGGCGGTGTGCCTAAGGTATGCAAGTCGAGCGAACCTTTGGGTCTTTGAAACTTCGGTCGATGAGACCCGCTTGGTTAGCGGCGAACGGGGGAGTAACACGTAGATAATCAGCACTGAAGTCGAGAACAGCTCTCCGAAAGGAGGGGTAATACTCGATGGTCCTTCTCTTACGCAAGTTTGAGTTGGTAAAGATTTATCGCTTCAGATTGAGTCTGCGTCCTATCAGCTAGTTGGTGAGGTAATAGCTCACCAAGGCTAAGACGGGTAGCTGGCGTGAGAGCGCGATCAGCCACAATGGAACTGAGACACGGTCCATACTCCTACGGGAGGCAGCAACTAGGAATTTTGCGCAATGGGGGCAACCCTGACGCAGCGACACCGCGTGGAGGATGAAGGTCTAAGGATCGTAAACTCCTTTTGTATGGGAAGAATCAATGACGGTACCATACGAATAAGTGACTGCTAACTACGTGCCAGAAGCATCGGTGATGCGTAGGTCACAAACGTTATCCGGATTAATTGGGCGTATAGAGATGCGTAGGCGTCTTAGAAAGTCTTTTGTTAAAGACCCAGGCTTAACCTGGGGAGGGCATTGGAAACTTCTAGGATTGAGATATGGAGGGGTCGATGGAATTCTCGGTGGAGTGGTGAAATACGTTGATATCGAGAGGAACACCAGTGGCGAAGGCGATCGGCTGGCCATTATCTGACGCTGAGGCTCGAAAGCGTGGGGAGCAAAACGGATTAGATACCCGTGTAGTCCACGCTGTAAACTATGGATGCTAGGTGTTTGGCATGACTGTTCATACCCTTCGGGGTTTGGACGGAAGTGCTGAGTGCCGCAGCTAACGCGGTAAGCATCCCGCCTGGGGACTACGGTCGCAAGACTAAAACTTAAATGAATTGGCGGGGACCTGCACAAGCAGAGGAGCACGTGGTTTAATTCGATGGTAATCGAAGAACCTTACCAGGGTTTGAAATATACCTGCAAGCCGCCGGAAACGGTGGCCGCCTTCGAGGGTGGTATACAGGTGCTGCATGGCCGTCGTCAGCTCGTGTCGTGAGATGTAGGGTTAAGTCCCGAAACGAGCGCAACCCCTATTCTATGTTACAAGTGTCTTAGAAAACTGCCTCGGTAAAACGGGGAGGAAGGTGGGGATGATGTCTGGTCCGCATGGCCCTTATGTCCTGGGCGACACACGCGCTACAATGGATGGTACAACGAGCAGCCAAGCCGCAAGGCGGAGCTAATCTTAAAAAACCATTCTCAGTTCGGATTGTGGTCTGAAACTCGACCACATGAAGTCGGATTTGCTAGTAATCGTGAATCAGCCATGTCACGGTGAATACGTTCTCGGGTCTTGCACACACCGCCCGTCACGTCATGGAAGTAGGTGATACCCGAAGGTGTTCTGTCCGTAAGGATGGGATGACGAAGGTAACGCTTATGACTGGGATGAAGTCGTAACAAGGTAGCCGTAGGGGAATCTGCGGCTGAATTACCTCCTTTCTAAGGAGTACCCAAAAAGTACTTCCTACCACTATCTAGTTTTCAAAGTTAGATCTTTATCAAATTATCTAGAATCAGAGGGCGCATAGCTCAGCTGGTTAGAGCACAGTCCTGATAAGACTGAGGTCCCAAGTTCGATTCTTGGTGCGCCCAGATGCTCTTTTTTGAAAACTATAGATAGGTATGGGCCTGTAGTTCAGCTGGCTAGAACACTTCATTTGCAATGAAGAGGTAGGTGGTTCGAGTCCACCCAGGTCCAAGATTTTGCACTTTAAAAACTGAATAGAAATAATACAACCATTTTAATAAAAATATATAAAGCGATGCTACAGGTATATGGTGAATGCCTTGGCGTAGAAAGCTGAAGAAGGACGTGGTAGGCTGCGATATGCTTCGGGGAGTTGCCAAACAAACATTAGAACCCGGAGATTTCCGAATGGGGTAACCCGATCAGAGTCATGTCTGATCATCCAGCAGTGAATTCATAGCTGCTAGGAAAGGCACCCGGTGAAGTGAAACCTCTCAGTAACCGGAGGAAAAAATACCAACAGGATTATTCCCTTAGTAGTGGCGAGCGAAAAGGGAGAAGCCTAAACTAATGTCGTGTAAGGAGTATCTAATTCATGATTCGCGTTGCGATGATTGATGCGGAGAGTCCGTAAATTGCTGTTCGTGCGACATTGGAGTTGTAGGGAATTATATAAGAACACAGCAAGGTTCTTGAGAAGTTACAAAATATACTGATATTGGAACATACCTGGAAAGGTAGACCGTAGAGCATGACAGTTGCGTACATTAAATCAGTACATCTTCTTTTAATTTTCCTAAGTACCACGGAGTAAGTGAAATTCTGTGGGAAGCTGCCAAGACCACTTGGCAAGGCTAAACACTTTCTACGACCGATAGTGAACAAAGTTCCGAGAGGGAAAGGCGAAAAGAACCCCTGTTAGGGGAGTGAAATAGATACTGAAACCATATACTTACAAACAGTCGGAGCGGGTATATCCCGTGACGGCGTGCCTATTGAAGAATGACCCTGCGAGTCAGTTGTGTACGGCAAGGTTAAGCCGGAAACGGTGGAGCCGAAGCGAAAGCGAGTCCGAATAGGGCGATTTGAGTCGTATGCACTGGACCCGAATCCAGGTGATCTAGCCTCGTCCAGGTTGAAGTCCTAAGAAATTAGGATCGAGGACCGAACTCATTAGACTTGCGAATCTATGAGATGAGACGTGGTTAGCGGTAATATGCCAAACGAACCTGGTTATAGCTGGTTCTCCCCGAAATAGCTTTAGGGCTAGCGTTGCAATTTAAGTACTGGGGGTAGAGCACTAATAAGATCGAAGGCGAGTAATCGTACTTTGTCTTGTTAAACTCCAAATACCGGTATGTATATTGCAGCAGTTAGAGCTAGGGAGCTAAGTTCCTATGCTCAAGAGGGAAACAGCCCAGATTGTCAAATAAGGACCCTAAATTCTACCTGAGTGGAGAAGGCGGTAAAGATTCTCAGACAGCTAGGAGGTTGGCTTAGAGGCAGCCACCCTTTAAAAAGTGCGTAAAAGCTTACTAGTCAAGAGACTTTGCACCTAAGATTTAACGGGGCTGAAGGTAGATTCCGAAGTTACAAGTACATTTCCGTTTCGACGGATATGGGCGGTAGGGGAGCGTTCTATGCATGCTAGCCTTAGCAGGTTAGACAACGCTGTGAAGGGAACACGTAAGTAGTTTCTGGAGCGCATAGAAGTGAGAATGTAGGGATGAGTAGCGCAAAGCAGATGAAAACTCTGCTCGCCGAATGTCTAAGGTTTCCATGGCTATGTCAGTCATCCATGGGTTAGTCGATCCTAAGCACAGGCCGAAAGGCGTATGCGATGGGCAACAGGTTAATATTCCTGTACTGCTAGTATTGTGATGGAGTTCGGGGATTGAAAAGGCAGGCCCCTTAAGGATTGGGGCACAAGCAGTGAACTAGTCTTCTCAGGTAAATCCGGGGAGACGTGTTTACCTTCGGGTAAACGTATGTGAGCTGTGACGTAAAGGTAACCTTCGGGAAGCCGATTTGTCGTATTTAATCCTCCTGGAAAAACTTCTAACTGTATCCCTTCGGGGATACTAAATTTACTTGCAATCGTACTGCAAACCGACACTGGTGGACTGGTGTGAATGCACCAAGGCGTACGGGTGATGCGTTGTTAAGGAACTCGGCAAATTAACTCCGTAAGTTCGCGAGAAGGAGGGCCATACAACACAAGATTTATCTAGTGTTGATTATGGCAGCATGAAATTGGAAAGAACGACTAGTTAACAAAACTACAGGCGCTTGCAAATTCGTAAGAAGATGTATAAGTGCTGACGCCTGCCCAATGCCAGAAGGTTAAGGAAGTTTGTGATCGGCTCCTAGGTACACTTCGGTGTCCTAGCTGCTGTGAAGCGGACGACTTAAGCCCTGGTCAATGGCGGCTGTAACTATAACGGTGGTAGATAAATATCTACTCTTAATTTTCTTAGAAATTCATTTCAAAGAAATTAAGTGTGTTGCTACAAGATATTGGGCCGTTATAAAATCTAACTATATGCTGGGACATCCTAAACGGTATAAATACTTTTTAAAGAGTAAAAATTTTATGCTTTTGGACAATCAGCAGGAAAGACTTTCAAATACAGTTCCCGCAAATACGCATTACATTAATTGGTTTATCTCAGGATTTATTGATGGAGAAGGTAGTTTCTGTCTTAATATTAAGAATAGAAATAATGTGAAATATGGTTTAAGAATTGAACCGGCTTTTTATGTTTATCAACATGAGAAAGGTTTAGATATTCTTAAATTAATCCAAAGTATGTTTGATACTGGTTCTATACATAGAAAGAGTAATCCTTCTAATGTGTTTACCTATCAAATATCTGGAATTACTCCATGTTTTACTAAAGTCATACCTTTCTTCAAGAAATATCCGTTAATTGTAAAGTCAGAAGCTTTTGAAATTTTTTCAGAAGCAGTTACTCTGATGTACTACAAAAAGCATCTCAATCGTACTGGTTTTTTAAAGCTAGTTGATTATGCTTACAAGATAAATCGGTTAGGTAAAGGTAAAAAGTGGGACAGAAAAATAGTAATTGATAGAATCCTCAGAGGCTAAATGTTAGACACATAGTAATATGTGAAGATATAGTCCGACCACTACAGCAATGTAGTGAGATACATGAACATGTATCCGCCTAAGTAATTAGGTCATCTAGTTTTTCTAGATATAAGTAACAGGAATGCCTAAGGTAGCGTAATACCTCGCCACTTAATTAGTGGCTTGCATGAAAGGCGTAACGATTCTTTCACTGTCTCGACAACGTGCCCGGCGAAATTGAAATGGCTGTGAAGATGCGGCCTACCCGCATAAGGACAAAAAGACCCCGTGGAGCTTTACTGCAGCTTTGCATTGGGATAAAACTTTGGATGTAGAGTATAGGTGGGAGCCTTTGAAGCTGGATCGTCAGGTCTAGCGGAGGCGCCAAGTGTAATACCACCCTTTTAACGTTTTATTTCTTACCTGTGGCTATGATCTAGCCAAGGAACAGTGCACGGCAGGCAGTTTGACTGGGGCGGTTTCTTGCGAAAGAGTATCGCAAGAGCACTAAGGTATCCTCAATCCGGATGGAAATCGGATGAAGAGTGCATAGGCATAAGGATGCTTTACTGTGAGGGGGACACCCCGAGCAGTTGCGAAAGCAGGTCTAAGTGACCCTTTAGCAGAATGTGGAATCGCTATTGTTTAACGGAGATAAGTTACCCCGGGGATAACAGGCTGGTGGTGCCCGATAGTTCATATTGACGGCACCGTTCGGCACCTCGATGTCGGCTCGTCGCATCCTGGGTGTGGACAAGCACCCAAGGGTTGGACTGTTCGTCCATTAAAGCGGTACGTGAGCTGGGTTCAGACCGGCGTGAGCCAGGTCGGTCTCTATCCGATGCGGGCGTTGCAAATTTGAGGGAGGTGGCCCCTAGTACGAAAGGATCGGGGCGAGGTGACCTCTAGTACACCTGCTGTTCTACCAAGAGCATCGCAGGGTAGCTAAGTCGCTAAGAGATAAGCACTGAAAGCATATAAGTGCGAAGCTCGTCCTAAGATGAAATTTGCTTGCTAGGCTTGACCTAGCGGAAGATTCGTGGAAGATGACCACGTTGATAGGCTTCTGGTGTAAGCACAGTAATGTGTTCAGCCTAGAAGTACTAATAAATCAAAAGCTTTGATATTTTTAGGTAGGTATATTTCTATTCAGTTTTGAGTGTGCAAACACTCTTTTGCTCTTTATGAATTTAGTCCTGACTTCTTCGTAAGAAGAGGCCAGGCACGAGTTCTAAAATTTTTAGGACTTATGCCTGGCGGTTGTAGCGGAGTGGAACTACCTGATTCCATCCCGAACTCAGAAGTAAAACGCTCCAGCGCCTAAAATACTTGGTCCGTACGGATCTGGGAAGATAGGTCGTCGCCGGGACTGTCATTAAACCCACCTGAAAGGTGGGTTTTTTGTTTCTCTATTTATCCCATTATTGTTGCTATAATGCTTTATGGTATCGGATGAGAAATTTTTGCTTACATCTATTGAGGGGCCAAATCAAATAGGCAAAGGCACTTTATTAGAAAGGATTCATTTCATAGTGTCATTTATGTCTAAAATTTGCCAAGAAAATGGAGAAATCCCATTTAAAGTCGCTTCTGTAATTGAACCTCCAGATTTACCCATTGTATTTCCACATCGTAATGGAAGTTATTCTGAGAGAGAGCTAAATACACCCCAATTGTTTTCAGAAATCAGAAAGTCTTTAGGACCTGAGTACTGGAAAAGCCTTATAGAAGTAACTCTAAATCTAGATGTTGAGTATCCTAATTGGAGGAGGGTTTTGAAGGAAGGTATTAATGGGGATGTTTTACTTAATGGGAGTAGAGCATGTTCTGAAAACGCCAGATTTGCAGAAGGATTTCTTACTTCAAGATGTATATTGGAAAACTTTATGAATGAGGTTTTCTCATGGACTTTTACAGAAAGACTACCTCCATTTGTCAAAATGTTACCCGATATTTTTGGGGTTAATGAAAGAAATGAATTTAGTCGTGTTTTAATTAAAGATAGAGGAACCGCATCTACTGATGTGTTTCAAGGTGACGACACAGAAGTACAAGAGATGGTTAAAGCGTTATACAAGAATAAGGAATTACTTAAGGAGGATGTAACATTTGTCGTTGTTCCGAATAATAGTGAAAGATGGTTGCGAAGCCTTAGTGTCAGAAGTCATGATGAAGATATTCACGATAAATTAAGAATAACGCAATTACAAAATTACTTAAATTTAAGAAACCGATTAGGATTTGAGTTCTCAAAAGATATAATATATATAGAGAATGATACGTCTGGAATTGATTTTCATATTAATCATCTCCCTTTTGTTATAGCTTTAATTATATGCTTAAGGAACTACCAAGGGTCTTTGAATTGGTTTGATGAGGGAGATGGGATAAACAGCATTAAAATAAATCTGTTAGATGTTTTGGAACGTATAGGAAATTTGGGACTTAATCCATTTGTACCAGCATCTTATGTATCTGAAACGTTCAGTGCGTTTTATGAGAGACCTGAGCCACGATACTTTTATAACGATATCCCGTTACTTTACTACACTGGCGATGTCGGAATAATATATAAAGGGATGAGATTTAAGAGACGTACTGAAAGTTTATATGAATCAGAGGTTATCCTTGCAAAAGATCTTCGAGAGGTTGTTGTTAAAAACCCAAAGTTTTATTAGTAACTGGATTTAAAAAGTTTATATGAATAAATCACAAACAATATTAAAAAAGATAGAAAGCTTATTTCCTGATGCTAAATCTGAACTTGGCAATTGGAAAACGCCTTTTCAATTCCTGATTTGTATAATTCTTTCGGCTCAGACGACTGATAAAAAAGTCAATACAGTGACATCGAAACTCTTTGATAAGTATCCAACCTCTAAAAAACTGTCAATGGCTAATATTTCGGACATTGAAGAACTGATAGCTGGGGTGAACTATTTTAAATCTAAGGCTAAGTATCTCGTTGAAACTGCACAGACGCTTGAGACTAATTTTGGTGGGGTGGTACCCGATACAGTTGATGAACTGATTAGGCTTAAAGGTGTGGGTATAAAGACAGCCAATGTATTTCTTAATGATTTGTATAAAAAGAATGAAGGTATAGGTGCTGATACTCATGTGATTCGAGTTGCGCAGAGAATGGGACTAACCAAACATTCGGACCCAAAGAAAGTAGCTTTGGATTTACAAAAGCTTTACCCTCAAGAAGTCTGGCATAGAGTAAATTCGACATTCGTACTTTATGGTAGATATGTCTGTAAAGCTAGGATGAATGAATCAAGGTGTATACTTAAAGAGTACTGTTCATATTGCAAAGACAAATAATGGAAGAGATAGAAGTAAAAGTATTAGAAATAAATCGAAAAGCGATAGAAGATAAACTCAAAATACTTGGGGCAGAGTTTGAATTTGAGTTAAAATTCCATGCACTGAGCCTAGATAATAATCAAAATGACGTTCAGGCTTCACATAAGACCTTAAGACTTAGGCAAGAGGGTGAAAGTACTGTGCTGACGCTTAAAGAAGTCCCAGGAAATAAGAAAAAGGGTAGTAAGGTTAAAAAGAGAATTGAAACTGAAATAAGTGTTTCAAGCTTTGATACAACAAGAACTCTTCTTGAAAAGTTGGGTTTTAAAAGGGTTGTAAGGGAAGATGAAAAAATCAGAAGGTCATGGAAGTTAGGTGATGCTAGTATTGTTTTTGATAGGTATCTTGGAGCACTTAGTCATATACCTGAGTTTATGGAGATTGAAGCTCCAAATGAGGCCCGTATAATGGAAGTTGCAACTATCTTGGAAATTGGTAAGAGTAAACTTAAGGATTTTTCAACTAGACATTTGATAAAGAAGTATGCATACTTGGCTAAAAGGTAACAATCTTTATAATTTTGTAAAGTTTACCTCCTAAAACTATTTTTGTACCAACTGTCTTTTTGAGAAGCATTTCACCGATTTGCGATTTATCTGAAATCTTACCCAAGAAAGGGTCGACTTCTATTGGAGGTACTAATTGCAGTATACGTTCTTTCCCTTTCAGGTCTTTAAGTATTATTTTATGCCCCAGTTCCACAAAGTTATTCTGTTTAGGGATAACCAATTGATGGAATTTTATAGTTTCCTTTAAGTCGAGGATCCTCTGTTCGTTGATTTGGAAATCTTCAAATGCTAGGCTGAAGCCGTCGTTTTCTCTTTCGTCACCAGCTTCTTTTGAGGATATTAGGGTAGAGACGAGGGATTGTTTTTTGACATTCTCCCTTTGGTATAGTTCTGCCTTGAGCTTCTCAAGTCCTACTTTGGTTATTAAGGGCCTCTCAATCTGCTCCATGGAGCCAGATACTACTCAATTAAACCCTTTAAGTCAAGAATATTTCCTCAGTAGGGACTTTGTGGTATACTCTGACCGCGGGTAAATAATATTTTGAAGATGTACGCCTTTAGATTGTTCCGCCAGTCTGGGCCATTTTTTATCATTATGGACGACAAGAAGTTATATTCTGCACTGCAGAAATTCATTTCAGATTCAGCTAATCAACCTAAGATTCTCCACCGTGGAGATATTGTAGAAGGTCTTATTGTTGATGTTAGACCTGGAATTATTGTAGTAGATGTTGGTTACAAATCAGAAGGTATTGTTGCTGGGAGAGAACTTAAGGCTGATGGATTTAACCCTCTGGATCAAAAGGTTGGAGATAAGCTTTTGGTGTACGTGGTTAAGCCCGAAGATGAAGAAGGTCAGTTGATTCTTTCTGTTAGAAGAACTCAGCAGGCAGGTACCTGGTTGAAATTGGATGAAGCAAAGAAAAAGAATGATGTTGTTGACGCTACTGTTGTTGAGTCTAATAACGGTGGACTTATAGTAGAGTTAGGCAAGGATATTCGTGGATTTATCCCCACTTCTCAGCTTGATGCCTCGCGCGTTTATGCAGATGGGGTAAGGAGAGTTGGTAAGGATATTAACGAGAAAGTTCAAAAGAAACTTACTTCTCTTATTGGTACCAAGATTAAGACTAAGATTATTGAGCTTGATCGTGAGAAGAATAGGATTATCCTTTCCGAGAAAATGGTCACACAGGCCCGAGATATTGAGCAGCGAGAAGACACCCTTAAGAAGGTTAAGGAAGGTGATACCCTTAAAGGTCATATCAGTGGTATTGCGCCGTTTGGTGTATTCGTTAACGCAGCTGGACTGGAAGGTTTAGTTCATTTATCTGAGCTTTCATGGGACAAGGTTGAAGACATTAGCAATATCTATAAAGTAGGGGATCCAGTAGATGTTATGGTAATTGGGATGTTTGATAGTGGTAAGCGTGTTGCTTACAGTATTAAGCGACTACAAAAAGACCCTTGGTCTGAAGCTATTTCTAAGTTCAAGGTTGGTGATGTGGTTGAAGGTAGTGTGCAAAGAGTCGTACCTTACGGTGCATTTGTCCGACTGGGCGAAGGCCTTAACGGTTTGATTCACATTTCTGAAATGTCAGATATGTTGGTTAAAAACCCTGAAGATATAGTTAAAGAAGGCGATCCAGTTAAAGTTAAGATTCTTTCAATCAGCTCAACTGAACGTCATTTGGGACTTAGTATCAAAGCAGTTCAGACTGAAAAGAAAGTTAAGAAGATTTCAAAAAAGGAGTTGGCCGCAGCTGTTGAAGAGGCGATTGAGGCGGAACTTCCTAAAGAATAATCTGTAATTATTAAAGAAGTCGTTGTTGACCTCTATGGTATAATTAATGGCGTAAGCATCAGCTATGACTAAAGGCAACATTCTTACAAAACTAAGTGAAAATGCTCGACAGTCGATCAATCTAGCGGCTGAAATAGCTATTCAGATGTTCTCACATGAGATTGAACCTATTCATATATTTTTAGGCATTATACACAACAAGGCATCATTGGGTACTCGCACGCTATATACTATGGGAGTAGATATGGGCGATATTTTAAAGTATATAGTAAATGATAAGCAATTTGAGTTTAAAAAAGATTCAAAGACTCGGTTAGATTTCAATTTATCAGAATCCACCAAGAAGATAATTAGGGGTGCGTATTCAATAGCTAGTAAGCTCTCGCATGTATATGTGGGAACAGAACATATACTATTATCACTACTTAAGCAACAAGATGAGTTCACATTAAACCTGGGTAAGAAGGGTTTGGATTACAAAGCTTTTGAAGAAGCATTGTTTAACTATGCTACCTATCCTATGGGGATTCTTTCTAAGCCTGATAATGTACCTTCCATAATGCCGGAACAGTCAGCACTTAGCGTATTTGGGAGGGATTTAGTAAAGGAAGCAGAGGCAGGTCAGCTTGATCCTGTTATTGGCCGAGATACTGAAATAGAAAAGATAATCAATGTACTAAGCCGTAGAAAAAAGAATAATCCTATTATTGTAGGTGAGGCAGGAGTAGGTAAGACAGCATTGATTGAAGCTTTGTCCCAACGAATTGCTGATGGAAACGTACCTCAAGCTTTAAAAGAATCTAGAATCATTGCTCTGGATATTTCAAGTATCATGGCGGGAAGCAAAATGAGAGGGGATGTGGAGGAGAAAATGATGGCTATAGTTAAAGAAGTGACGTCTTCCTCTGACATTATTGTTTTTATCGATGAAATTCATAACATATTAAGCAGCGGAATTCCTGGTATGCCTTCGGATATTGTTGCGGTACTAAAACCAGCTTTAACTCGTAATGATTTTAGATGTATCGGTGCAACAACGAGTAACGAGTACCGACAGTATTTTGAAGAGGATAATGCTTTAGTAAGAAGGTTCCAGCCAGTATTTGTTGAGGAAACCTCTGTATTAGATACGATTCAAATTCTAAAACGGATTAAACCAATTCTTGAAACTCACCACGGTGTAAGGATTAGCAAAGAAGCCCTAGAAGGTTCAGTTAAATTATCAGATAGATATGTCAGTGAAAGATTTCTACCTGATAAGGCAATCGACCTACTTGATGAGGCCGCAGCTACTATGAAGCTTGAGGCTGAGGCTGAATACGGAGGTATTTCTGATCTTTTAAGTGAGCTAAGGACAGTTCAAGTAGAGAAGGTATCAGCTATTAAAAAGGATCTTATGGAAGAGGCTCAGGTCCTTAAGTCAAAAGAGCACAAGCTCAAATCTGAGATTGATAAGTTCGAGAAAAAGAGGTTAGAAGTTGCTAAAAGTAAAGAGTATGAGGTAGATATTTCTACTGTTAGAAAGGTTGTCTCAAAGTGGACTGGTATCCCGATTACTACCTTAGGTAATGATGAGAGATCCGGGCTGATAAACATAAATAAGTCACTTAATAGGAGAGTTGTTGGACAAAATGAAGCTGTAGATGTCGTGTCCAATGCTATTAAGAGAGCCAGAACAGGGATATCAGACGAGGATAGGCCATGGGCATCTTTCTTGTTTCTGGGTCCAACTGGGGTAGGTAAGACGGAGCTTGCAAAGGCTCTTACCGAGGAACTTTTTGGAAATGAGGATAGGCTGGTACAAATTGATATGAGTGAGCTTATGGAGATGCATAGTGTATCCAAGCTTATTGGCTCACCCCCTGGCTATATTGGGTATCGCGAAGGTGGTCAATTAACTGAGAAGATTCGTCAGCATCCACATTCGGTAGTTTTGTTTGATGAAATAGAAAAAGCTCATAATGATGTACTTAATATTCTGCTACAGATTTTAGAGTACGGCCATCTAACTGATGGGAAAGGGCGACGTGTAGACTTTAAGAATACCGTAGTAGTACTTACTTCCAACATTGGTGCTGAAGATATAAGAAGAGATAAAGTTTTAGGATTTGTTGCAGATCGAGGAGAGAGTGATAATAGGACTGATAGTAAGACTGAGGGCGCTTATGAGAGTATGAGAGACCAGCTAGTTAAGAGACTGAAGGAGACTTTACGGCCAGAATTGATTAATCGGTTAGACGATATTGTCATTTTCCGTTCCTTAACAAAATCAGATGCTAAAAAAATCGTAGATCTACTTATTTCGCAGCTAAATAAGAGATTGAAGAGTGTTGGTTTTAAGGTCCTGATTAAGGATAAAGTTAAAGAGCACTTGGTCAGGGAAGGGTTTAGTGATGAATATGGAGCAAGGCCATTGCGCCGTATGCTTCAGGATAGTGTTGAAAGTGTACTTGCTAACCATATCCTTGAAAATCCTGAAAACGAGGGTGATAAGAAGCTTAAAGAAGTTGTTTTAGATATCAAAAACTCTGAGATATATATAGCGAAATGAAATACTTTTGTACTAACTGTAATGCTGAGTATTTAAAATGGTCAGGAAGGTGCTCTGCTTGTGGTGAGTGGGATAGTCTTCAGGAGGCTGTAGAAGATTCGAAAGCTGAAGGCAAAAGTAAAAAGAAAGAATACGTTGGTAAGGCTTATAAATTCAATGAAATAAGCAGAAAGTCTAATGCTCCATCTGCAAGGCTACTTAGTGGTTTTACTGAGTTTGACAGAGTTTTGGGAGGTGGAATTGTACCTGGCAGTATAACTTTAATTGCGGGTGAACCTGGTATAGGTAAATCAACGCTTTTATCTCAGATTGCGGTCAATCTATCACAAACTAAAAAGGTTCTTTACATCTCAGGAGAGGAGTCAGCTAGCCAAATTTACTCTAGGATAAAACGTATATCAAAAGCAAACTCCTATAGTAACTTATTAGTTTCTGAAGATGTTGTAGTGGAAGCTATAGATGCTTTGGTAGAAGCGGAAATGCCTGATTTGGTGATAGTTGATTCCGTACAGTCGCTCTCCTCTGAAACCGTAAGGAGTTATGCTGGAAGTATAGGTCAGGTAAGGGTTTGCGGTGCGAAGTTAACACGTATAGCTAAGTTTTATAATGCCGCAGTTTTTGTTATCGGTCAGATTACAAAAGAGGGTAGCGTTGCTGGCCCTAAAGTATTGGAGCATATTGTTGATTCTGTAATGTTTTTTGAAGGAGGTGAATATTCGCAGTTTAGGATACTTAGGGCTGGGAAGAATAGGTTTGGAGCGACAGATGAAATAGGAGTATTCGAAATGAGTTCAGAGGGTATGGTTCAGGTTGAAAATCCTTCCCAAGCCTTTTTAGATGATGAGAACTGGGGGGAAGGTACAGCGATTGGCTCTATATTAAAGGGATCTAGGGTGGTATTTGTAGAGGTTCAAGCGTTAGTGGTTGATAGGGGAAGTGAATTCGGCCCTTTAAGGCGCGTGGCTAATGGCGTTAGGAAGCAAAGATTGGATATGTTATGTGCGGTGTTGTCGCGTAGAGGCGGCGTTTATTTAGGCGACAAAGATGTGTTTGTAAATGTTGTCGGAGGTGTGGAGGTCGGCGATCCTTCTTTAGACCTTGCTCTATGCATGGCGATCAAGTCGGCATCCAGAGATGAAACGTTAAGCTCTAAGTCTGTGTATTTCGGGGAAGTAGGGTTGACTGGTGAAATAAGGCGAGGGGGCACATACAAAACAGTAGCCAAAGAGGCTAAAAGACTCGGCTACAAGCTTGTTTCGGGCATGTCAGGTTCAACGAATATAAAGCAGTTATAAATTTTTGCGTCCATGTTTCCACACTTTTCGTAACAATAACGCTGCCTTATTGTAATCGTAACATATGCGGTAGTACCAAGGAACTTAGCCCACGAGCACGGCTTTAAACAGGAAGGTCTGCTTAAGGACTATTCTTATAGGTTGACAATATACCTTAACTGGGATATACTTC
Source organism: bacterium (assembly GCA_021463465.1). Classification (GTDB taxonomy): domain Bacteria; phylum Patescibacteriota; class Dojkabacteria; order SC72; family SC72; genus JAJTYH01. Next base: position 8,594 of record JAJTYH010000003.1, on the reverse strand, counting down.
GAATAGATCTTTCAAAAGGCGTGTAAATCTTTGTGGATTTCTCCCTTTGTCTGGGGTGCTAAACACTGCTGGGCAACAGGAAAAATTCATAAAGAAAATAGTCTCTTTTTCCCAGGGTTTGGTTTGGTAAACCCATTTACTGGGCCCTCGGAAAAGGGGATTGTGGATGCAATACTATTGCACGCCGATTTGTTTGTACTCTCTGTACTAAGAGATCGGGGTCGGTCGGGGCAGTACCGATCCCACCCTTTTATTCTCAAGTTTGACATTAATTTTTCTGTTACATATACTTTACCTGTCGAACCCATTATCTTTATTTTCATTATTTATTTTTTCCCATTATGGACGTATCAATAAAAGATTTGGAGCAGCAAACGCTGGCTCAGTTGCGCACCAAAGCCAAAGAAATTGGCATGCAAGATTTCATGGAATTACCCAAGAGAGATTTGATTATTGAAATATTAAAGCTTTCTACTGAAAAAGAAGGCTTTATCTTTGTTGAGGGGCTTCTTGAAGTGATGAACGATGGTTCACATGGTGTTTTGAGAACCGATGGTCCATTACAAGGGGAAAACGATGTATATATTTCCGGTTCACAGATTAAAAAGTTTAGCTTAAGACCAGGAGATGTAGTTGCTGGTCCTGCAAGGCTTCCAAAGGATAAAGAAAAGTATTTGAGTTTGCTCAGGGTTGATACCGTTTACGGTAGGCCAGCTGCTGAAGCTGCTGCAAGACCTTTCTTCCATAAGTTAACTCCAATCTTTCCAAACAAACAGATTAAACTTGAGACTGAAAGCGATATTATCTCTACCAGAGTAATCGATTTACTTAGTCCTATCGGTTTTGGTCAGCGATCTATGATTGTTTCGCCTCCTAAATCAGGTAAGACGTGGTTACTTAAAGATATCGCTGCTGGTATTACGAAGAATCATCCCGAGGCTAAATTGATTGTAGTGTTAGTGGGTGAGAGACCCGAAGAGGTCACGGACATGCAGCGAAGTGTTAAAGGTGAAGTCTTTGCCTCTAACTTTGACGAGATGCCAGAGTATAACTGTAAGGTTGCCGAAATGGCGCTTGAAAAAGCTAAGCGAATGGTTGAGTGGGGTGAAGATGTAGTTATCCTTATGGATAGCGTTACGCGTTTGGCTCGTGCTTATAACATTACTATGCCTACATCAGGTAAGACTCTATCAGGTGGATTTGATCCAGTGGCCCTTTATCCTCCAAAGAGATTCTTTGGTGCTGCTCGAAATTTTGAGAATGGCGGTAGTTTAACCATTGTGGCTACTGCACTTGTGAATACAGGTTCCAAGATGGATGACTTGGTTTATGAAGAATTCAAAGGTACAGGTAACATGGAATTGCATTTAGACAGAAATCTTTCTAACCGTAGAATCTATCCCGCAATCGATGTTATTAATTCCGGAACTCGAAATGAAGAGTTCTTGCTCGGTAAGGAAGTACTAAACCAATCATGGAGAATTAGGCGTATGCTTGAGGTTTTAGATAACAATGAAGAGCCAACTGAAGTGCTTGTTTCCAGAATGAAGAAGACCAAAAATAATGTGGAATTCTTAGCCAAGTTGCACGAGGCTTAATTCTGGTATAATCAAAGACTATGAAGGGTGAACCTTCAATACAAAATATCGCAAAACGTAGTATCAAACGACTCCTGGACTCTGTTGAAGATAGTGATATTGCTAAAGATGAGTCTCTTTCATTTAATTACTCTGACACATCAATCTTCCTTAGATGGAGATTAAAAATTAACCAGCAGGTAGCTTATGCTAAGAAGAAATACAAGGGAAGCGCCATTGTACTGTTCTTTCTAGATTTTTTTTCATACACTGCATTACGATTGAGAGTTGCGTTGGTATTGGTTGGAGTGTTAGGTGAGCTTATAAATCAGTATACAGAGGGTTTTAGAAAGTTTTTTGTTAGAAATCTATTTTGGGGTAGAGGAGGAATCTTCAAATTCTCATTACATTTTATTGTACTCGTTATATTCCTAGTCTTTCTTATGGGCTACGCTTATAAGTCGTCATCTCCAGTTTCTGGCGTTAGATATACGAGTATATTTGCACAAGGTACGACGACATTAAACAGAGAAGATAGGTTAGTACAAAGGGGGACAAGTACAACTCCTTCACCTAAGGAAAGAGGTAGGACAGAGTTCTTAAATTATACAGTTAAACCTGGTGATACACTATTTAAAATAGCTGAGAACAATGACATATCAACTGATACTCTTTTATGGGCAAACCCATTTATTCAAGATGATGTAATTCGTCCAGGCGACGTATTAAATGTTCCTCCTTACAATGGTGTTGTTGTAAAAGCAAAAAAGGGTGATACAGTCTATACGCTTGGAAAAAAGTACAAGATTAACCCACAGCTTATTGCAGAGAAGAATCTGAAAGAGTATCCATATGAGCTTCAATCTGGCGAAACTATCCTTATCCCTGGTGCTACCCCAATAGAAAAACCTGTAATTAAATCACCTCCTAAGGTTATCTACTCTGGAGTGTTTAGACCTCCAGTAACATTTACAAAGGGCTCTATTAAAGTATCTTCAGCGAATAGATTCCTTAATTGGCCAGTCTCGGGTGGACAGGGGGGTGTAAGCCAATGTTGGAATGGGTATCATAATGGTATGGATATTAGAGATACTAATGGTAGTTATCCTAAAATTGTTGCGTCGGCTCCAGGTAAGGTTGTGTTTGCAGGATGTCAAAGTGGTAACTGCCCTCCAAGGGGCATAGGTTCGTGGGGAGGGACTGGTTTAGCTTGGACAGTTGCAATTGATCACGGTAATGGGTACTCAACTATTTACGGACATCTGGACGATATATATGTAGGAAGTGGCTCAACAGTGTCAGGTGGCCAGGTTATTGGGAAGATGGGCCGTACTGGTTATGCCACAGGTACGCATGTACACATGATGCTAATTAGGGGTAGATGGGATAGTTGGAACGATGTTAACCCATCTCCGTATTTCAAGTCCTCCTCAACTTCTTCACACGCTAGTTATTGTTGGTATTAGTATTTAGCAGTGGTATAATCGCGGAAGTTGGGCTCATAGTTCAGTTGGTAGAACGTCGCATTCGCATTGCGAAGGTCGCCGGTTCGACTCCGGCTGAGTCCATGAGTACAACATAGTTTAGGGCCTGTAGCTCACTTGGCTAGAGCACTTCTATGGCATAGAAGGGGTAGTGGGTTCAAATCCCACCAGGTCCACCAATGATAAATCGTTTTATCTTCACTGCTCGACGAAATCAAAGAATTAGGGATATCGCTTTTATTTATTTTCTCCTTTCTTTGAGCTATAATCCCGTAAATGCAAAAATCTTCTGTCTACACAACTAAGACATTAAAACTCCTCCTCCCTTAGGGGATCAACTTTTGTATTAAAACCAATTTCAGTTTAAATTGATTAATGTCTTTATGAAAAAAATATTTGATTTCAAAAAAGTAGAAGAGAAGTGGCGAGATAAGTGGTTTGAAGGTGATTTGTATAAGGCGGTCGATAACGATAAGGGGCGGAAAAAGAAGTATGTGCTTGTTGAATTTCCATATCCAAGTGGTAGCGGGCTACATGTAGGTCACGCTTTTTCATTTACAGGTGGTGACGTTTACGCTCGATTTATGCGTATGCAAGGGTATAACGTGTTGTTCCCAATGGGTTGGGATGCTTTCGGTTTACCTACAGAAAACTATGCTATTAAGGTGAAGCGTAAACCTCAGGATGTAACCAAAGAGAATACGGACAGCTTCAGGGAAGAGATGAAAAGTTTAGGCTTTTCATTTGACTGGAGTCGAGAGGTAAATACAACAGATCCGAACTACTACAAATGGACTCAGTTGATTTTCATTAAACTCTTTGAACAAGGTTTAGCCTACAAAGAAGAACGACCTATTAACTGGTGTCCTTCTTGTAAGATTGGGTTAGCAGATGAAGAGGTTGTAAATGGTAACTGTGAACGATGTGGTACTAAAACAAGTAAGCGAAATATTAGTCAGTGGATTGTAAAGATTACAGCTTATGCTGATCGATTGATTGATGGTTTGAAAGACACTGCATTTATAGAAAAAGTTAAGGCCGCTCAGATCAACTGGATAGATAAGAAGGAGTGGATTGATATCACTTATCCTATTCAAGGTACTGATGAGACTGTAACAGTGGCTACAACTCGCCCAGACACGAATTTCGGAGCCACCTTTATTGTTTTGGCTGCTGAACACCCTTTGGTTGGAAAGCTAATTAAAGGAAAGATTAAGACAAATCAGGATTTGGATGAAATACAAAAGTATGTAAAAGCAACTTTGGATAAATCTGAGTTGGAACGTCAGAAAGAAGTTTCTGAAGGTGAAAAGACAGGTGTCTTTACTGGTATATACGCGATTAATCACTTGACTAAGAAGCCTATGCCTATTTGGATTACGGATTTTGTATTGGGCAGTGTGGGTACAGGCGCTGTAGTCGGAGTTCCGGGTCATGATATTCGTGATTTCGAGTTCGCTAAGCAGTTTGGACTTGAAATTCTGAGGGTTGTAGTGGGCAAGGACGGGGATCAATCAGAAATAACTGATAAGAAACAGGTACAGGAGGAGTCTGGAGTAATGATTAATTCGGGCTTCTTAGATGGTAAAGAGATTAATGAAGCTACAAAACTCATGATGGATTATATAGAAAAGCAGGGTTGGGGCACTAAAACGGTTAGGTATCACCTAAGAGATTGGATTTTTAGCCGTCAACATTACTGGGGCGAACCTATTCCTATGATTAAGTGTGAGAAGTGCGGCTGGGTTCCTGTAAAGAAATCTGATTTGCCCATCAAATTGCCAGAGGTAGAGCGTTACGAACCTACTGAAACAGGGGAGAGTCCATTGGCGAATATGCAAGAATGGGTGAATACTATATGTCCTGTATGTAAAGGTCCTGCAAAGCGAGAAACGGATACCATGCCTAACTGGGCGGGGAGCGACTGGTACTTTGTTAGATATGTAGACCCTTTAAACAAGGAGTTTATTGCCGACCTTAGCAAACAGAGTTACTGGTTGCCAGTGGATACTTATATTGGTGGTGATGAGCATAATACCCTGCATCTGCTTTACTCTAGGTTTATTCATCAGTTTCTTTATGACCAGAAAGCGGTTACTACTCCTGAGCCGTACTATCAACGTGTATCTCACGGGGTTATTTTGGGTTCGGATAATCGAAGGATGAGTAAAACTCGTGGAAATGTAATTGTTCCTGGTGATGTAACAGCCAAAGTAGGTTCCGATGTAGCTAGGGCATACCTTATGTTCATTGGGCCTTTTGACTCTACAATGGCTTGGAATGAAAGCGCACTTAATGGGGTTAAGCGCTTTGTATCGAGAGTTTATTCCTTTGTAGCTGACAATTCGAAGAAGTTTAAGGAAGACGGATCTCCTGAAGTAACTCATTTTCTAAACAAGGTAAATATATTCTCGAAAACAGCCTTAGAGAGGTTTCAATATAATACAGTTGTAGCCAAATTTATGGAAACTATGAATTTCCTCGATAAGGTAGGTGCAGATCAAGTTTCTAAAGCTAATATTGAGGACTTTGTTTTAATGATAGCTCCATTTGTTCCTTTTGTTGCTGAAGAACTTTGGAGTATGCTAGGTAATGAGTACTCGGTACATGCTCAAAAGTGGCCTACCCCTAGGAAAACCTCAATTGTGGAACATAGTATGGAACTCCCGGTTCAAATCAATGGAAAGGTTAGAGGGAGGGTTACAATATCTGATCAGATTTCGGAATTCGAGCTTAAAAAACTGGTAGAGGAAGATGTGCTACTAAATAGGCACTTTGAAGGTAAACTGATCAAAAAGTTTATCTACGTCAAAGGCAAAATTGTTAACGTAGTTGTATAACAATGACCGATAGGTAGAAAAAGAGTCTAAAACTTTGACAGTGATTCATTTTTTCCATATATTTGCTAATAGCAACATACTATGTGTTGCCTGTTAAATTAGGGTGGCGATCTAGTACTGTCCCGAAAATGCTAGAAAACCTTAAAATAAAAAGGATTTCTGCTGTTTTGACGGCCTTGTTGGCTGCATTTTTGCTAGGCAACAATTCCTCTTTGGTCCATGCAACATCTGAAACGATTAACTTCCAAGGTAAAATTGTCCGTAATGATACGGGATTTGAAGGGTTAAATGTGAGTGCAGGTAACCCTTCATGCGTTGTTGCGGGAGTATCAAATGACACGTGTGATTTCCGTGTGGAGTATTACAATGCTGCAACATCTGGAACACTTTTTGGAAGTGAAGTCTTTTCAAATGTAGAAATCGGTACTTATAACGGTATTTTCAATCTGATTTTAGGAACAGGCACTTTTTCCGCTGGATCTGAATCTAGTTTCCGCAATATTTTCATTAATAATTCGTCAGTCTATGTGGAAATTGATTTTGCTCCTAACGGGAGTACTTATACTGAAACGTTTGTAGGTTCGAGTGGTCGTATGGGAGTTAGAGCCGCAGCATACGCGCTTTCAGCTGCTAGTTCTACAAAACAATTTCAGTTTGATGTGGTTGATAACACCTCTGGTTACTCAAATATATCTGAAGGACAAGTTTTTTTTGACGGCGATGACAATGTTTTGAGACTATACGATGGAAGTCAGTGGCTAGCAGTGCAGGCGTATGTCGGTAATTACCCTTCACTTTGGAGTTTGAATGATACTCCAACTCCAGATATTATCTATAGTTACACAGGTTTGGATGTGGCATTAGGTGGAACCGATACTAGTGCTCCGTTTTTTTATGATGTGAGTGCACAGCTACTAACATTAGTAAACACAACTTCTGGGGATTCTTTTAGGGTATATGATCAGCTTTCTGATACTACTCCGTTTGTAATTGATAATTCAGGTAATGTCGGAATTGGTGCTAGTACGCCTGGAGGGAAACTGGAAGTACAGGGAGGTAGGACGATACTTAAGGCAAATGGTGAAGAATACACCCTTTCTATAGGGAGGACAGATGGTGCTGGTGCATACTTTCTTGGAGTAGATGCATCATCTACACCTACATTAAAGTTTAAAAACGCAGCAGGTAATGACCGTTTATTAGTTGCAGATAGCGGTTTAATGTCTCAAGTTAGCGCTAACAGCATTGAAAGTGGCTTGATTTTGAAGCGACCAACCACTGATAGTACTCATATCCAGTGGCAGTTATTCGGACAAACTAATAATCTGGACTTTTGGTTAACTGCTTTTGACGGCACGACTACAAAGAGCTTTATGAAGTTTCTTTGGACTACTTCTGTCACTAACTTTGACGCTGGTAGCGTCGGTATTGGGGTAGCGAGCCCTAACGCTTTTCTGGACATTAAAGCTGCTACTACCTCATCTGCGCAGGTTAATTTAACTACATCTGCAGGCGTTAATCCTTCTGCACCGATAAATGGAGATTTATGGTGGAATGGAACAAACCTTTATTTTTTTGACGGCTCTACTAATGTTGATATTTTAGCTGGCGGTGGTGGTGGCGGAGGGCTATTTACTGATGGAGGTGCAACGACTTATTTAACATCAACTACTGATAACCTAGCATTAGGCGGAACTGGCAGTACTGCGCCTTTTTTCTTTGACGAAGGTAATGAGGTCTTAAATTTAACCAACACAACGGCAGGGGTAAGTTTCAGGGTTAATGACCAGGCCAGCGATACCACTCCTTTTGTTATTGATGCCTCAGGAAATGTAGGTATTGGTACTAGCACGCCTGGGTCTAAGCTTGATATTGCAGGGGCTTCGTCGACTATTTCAAATAGTGCAGGTGACATATCAATTGATGCGAATTCGGGAAGTATCTCGTTTTCGGGAGATAGCCTTACTAATGTCCTCAACGCAACATTCTCAGGGAATGTAGTACTAAATGGCAGTCAACTAAGGCTTGGGAATCACGCAACTAATCCCACAGCAATCGGTGAAGGCTCGCTTGTATACAATTCAACGGATAAAAAACTATACTACAATAAAGACACAGGTTGGGCTGAAGTCGGTAAGGTTTATGCTGGTTCAAGTAATCAAACTCTTCGTCATAACGGTACTGATTGGGTGGCAACAAGTGCATTTCAAAATGATGGTACCAACGTTACTGCAACAGGTCAGGTTAGAGTAGGGAATTATGCTTCTAAACCTTCTGGAGTGGGTGCTGGAGCATTAGTCTATGATACAGCTCTTGGCAGTCTTTTTGTTTACGATGGTGCTGCTTGGAGAGCAATATCTACAAGTCAAATGTTCTCTACAAACGGTACTGTTGTTAACGGTTCATACTTGCAGCTTGCTCATAACCTTAATACTTTTGACATTATTTCATCTGCCTGGGTAAAGGTTGGGACTCAGTGGAAGCAAGCGCTGGACTCTTCTAATACTATTATTGATGATTTTGATAATGAGTTTAATCCTTCTTTTAAACAAAAAAAGAAAACAACATCAGCACAGATTAATTATAATGAAAATGACTTTGGTACGGGAGGAGACGGAGCCGTAACAGTAAGTAGTAATACAAGCATTAATACCACCAATAACATCGGAGGCCGCTCCTGCTCCGATGGCGGT
>JAJTYH010000002.1 GCA_021463465.1 bacterium | reverse complement strand
TCTTGGTTCCACACTTACCTCTGTAACTGGTGGCTCTGGTGGTCTAGGTTATAATAACGGTACTAACAACACAGCATACAACGGGGGCGTTGGTGGTAATGGAAGAGTTGCAGTTGAATATACAGTTACGGCTACTGGCGTACCTGTCTCAAATACGTCTTCAACTCAAATCTCATCAAATGATTTCGCAATATATACTTCAAATGAAATCCCAACTAATCAATCAACTGATTTAGGTAATATATCTTGGAATTCGGACAGTAACACTTATGGAACAATCCAGATTCAGACTCGATCGGGTAAATCAAATAATTCAACAGATGGTAGTTGGGAAGCCTGGAAGCCACTTATATCAGACACTAACGAAAAGGTACTTGAGAACTTAAATACTCATACGGGATGGGTTTCTGGTAGCTCTCCAGATAATCTCACTGTGGCGGATGGAGGGGGAGCTAGGAACATTGATTTCTTTGAGGATGAAGATGAAGCTACGACTGGAAATATGACGAAGTTTACTTCCGGTGCTACAACTACTGGATATGCAGAAGCATCTGTCTCAGCAAAAGATATTAGCGCTTTTGATTATATCTCTGTCTGGGTTTATAGCAGCACAAGTGGAAGTGTACTAAAGCTTGGTTTTGGAGAAGCCGCAGGTACTGAGTTTGAAAAAACTTTCCATATTTCTCAGGCCAATGTTTGGAGGAAGATTTACTGGGATGTCTCTGGTATTGATGAGTCATTGCGTAATGCGGCTACTAAATTGAGAATGACAATACTATCCCAAAACACTGATATATATTTGGATAATATGAATGCACATAGGTATTTGCGTAATCCAGTTGGAGCTGCAATTACTTCCACGAGCGATGACTATATACAGTATCGAGTAGTTTTATCTACAACTAATGCTGCGTATAGACCTACTTTGTATAATGTTCAAATCACATGGAACACAGGTTATAAGTTAGTAAATATAGATTCTAATACGACTCGTCTATATAATTACACTGGCCAAACACAAGACCTTAGGATTAACATAACTAACTCTGGTGGTGCAGTAGCGCTTGGGACAGGGTGGACTGAATCGGGGGGAAATATATATAGAGCGACTGGCAATGTAGGCATAGGTGATTCAACTCCTGATACCACATTGAAAGTTGTAGGATCTCTCTGTGTGAAGAATGATGCAAATAACTGTGCTGGTAGTACAGCTGGTACTATCTATGCCAATACACTTAGTATCCAAAGTGCGGACCTTGCAGAAATGTATAGAGTGAAGGATAAAAGCATAAATGCTGGTGATTTAGTTAGTATAACCCAAGAGTATGATGGTGAGATTGAAAAATCAGACAGTACAAACTCGGGCAACATTATGGGAGTAATCTCTACAGCACCTGGATTAACTATGAATGATGACGATTTAGAGGATCAAAGACCAGTCGCATTAGTAGGTAGAGTACCAATTAAAGTAATTATCGGTTCATTGGGGATTAAAATGGGAGATTCGTTAGGTGTTTCACCGGTCAAAGGCTATGGCAGTAGGATTACTCAACCTGGATTTGCTGTGGCACGAGCTATCGAGGAGACTATACTTTGGAACGATCAAACCTGTTCATCGGTTGATGAACTTGATCTTGTTGTATGGCCAAAAGATAACGGTGAAAACGAGCTACATCCTTGTTTCAAAGTTCCTGTTACCAGTTTTGATAAAGAGACAAGGGATGGTATTACTTCGAAAATGGCTCTTACGATTGATGATTATGTCTTTGTGGGGAAAGTAATGGGGTATGTCTCTGTACAGTGGTACCAGCCTGACTGGATGACTGAGGGATTGGCAGAATTGGTGACACAATATAATAATGGAGACTTCAACAATACTGCTTGGACGGTGGATGGCGACAGATTGGTCTCGACAAAAGATGTTCTGGCTAACAGCTTTAGTAGCAATTATGGAAACTTTGGAGTGCTCTCAGGGGGGATTCTGAACATCGGCGACAACAACTTCAGTGTCGATACAGGTGGAAATGTTTCAATTGCAGGGGATATGTTGATATCAGGAATTTTAGAAGGGAGTGACGGAGGTTTGATTGTACAGCTTGGAGATAGTCTAGGTCAGAAGTTGTTTGAAATCAAAAATTCAGATGGAAAAACTGTCTTCTCGGTTGATTCTACAGGTGAGGTTGGAGGGAGTGGAGTATATAAGACGGGGTGGCTAAAAGTTTCTAAAGAGTCTCACATAGATATTTCACACAGTTTTGGTAAAGCACCGTCGGATGTCTCAATGCTGATCTCGAGTAATTCTGAAGGAACAAATTTCAGTACTAAAGGTCTGGGGAGTGATTACTATTATCAATCGACCTCAAGCGATACCGTACGTGTGTTTAATACCACCGACAAGGACGTATTTGTCAAACTAACGGTATCACGATAAGATATTAGTATAAATTAAGGTATTTCTTTTATGGCGTTTGATATTAAGGATCAGTTAAAGGAACATAAAAAGATTCTACTTCCAGGTGGAGGCATTATTCTTATTGTATTAATACTGGGCTTCCTTTATTCTAATGGTATGCAACCTTTGGATGTAGGCACAGGTCTAACTGGAGATGGAGTTAATACAATCCTTGATAATAAAGGAAAGACATATACTTCGGCTCCTCAGATGGATTTAAAGCAAGGCCGTGATTACCAAGCTATTATAAAGACAACTTCTGGAAATATCACTATTGACCTGTTTGAGAAAGATACGCCTGTAACAGTGAATAATTTCGTATTTTTAGCAAAGGATAAATACTTTGACAATTTAAACTTTCACAGGGTGGTTAAGAACTTTGTGATTCAAGGTGGAGATCCTAAAGGGGATGGTACTGGAGGTCCAGGTTACAAGTTCGCTGATGAAATAGATCCTTCGGCTATTGGTTTAGCTGATATTAAGGTATCTGATGCAACTTTTTTGCGTTCCTTTTATCCAAGTAGCGTAATTTCTGCCAATGCGAACATCTCTTTACAGCAGTTTTACGAGCAATTTTTAGGTTATACATATACTCCAGGTTTTGGAACAACTAAATTTGGTCCGTATGTGTTGGCAATGGCTAACTCAGGACCAGCTACGAATGGATCTCAATTTTTTATTACAACGAAGACGTTTACAGGGGATTTTCTGAATGGGAAGCATACGGTTTTTGGAAAAGTAATAGAGGGTTTTAATGTGGTAGATAGCATTGAGGCAGTAAATGTAAAGAATAATGATGTTCCCACAGCACCCGTACTTATTAAATCTATACAGATTATAGAGAAATAAGAATCCGTTCACTTTGGTAGGATAGAGTGAACATGTGGATTTTAAAAATGTTTTCAATAAGTTTAGATTATATATCTTCGGCACGATTGCTGTAGTATTTATTGCGGGAGGGATTTGGTTTTATTTAAAACCTGATTCAAAAGCCCCTGAGGTTTTTGTTTCCGATTCGAAATTAAGCACTTATGGAGGTGAAGCTACACTTCAAGAAAATGAGTGCGAGGTATTTGTGGATGTTTCTGGGGCGGTAGTTAATCCGAATGTATATTGTTTCAAAGAGGGAACACTGGTAGTCGAAGCAGTAAAGCGAGCTGGTGGATTTAAAAAGGACCTTTATGCAGAGGCATTTGTTGACAGCAACCTGAATCTTTCAAGGGTTCTGGTTGGAAATGAAAAACTGTATATTCCATATTTTAAAGATCAGTCTTGCACCTTATTGGAATACGTTGCTGTAAATAAGGAAATTCAGAAAGGTGAGATAAAAGGTAGTTCAGTAGCTTGTGTAAGTATAAATCAAGCAAATAAAAGTGATTTAATGGAATTGTCAGGAGTAGGAGAAAGTTTGGCTGAAAAAATAATAGATGGTCGCCCGTATAAAACGGTTGAAGATTTGAATAATGTAAGTGGAATAGGGGATCAATTGTATGAGAAGCTCCTCCCCGAAATCTGTATTTAGTTTTTTACTTACAAACTTTGTACTTTCGGCCTTCTTGTGGGGAGCTGCTGTGTATGCTACAGGGTTATATATCTACAAAGGTAGTATAGAGTTAAGTCACAGTCAGCTAACTGTTGTTATACTACTTCTTCAATTAACTGCTTCAGTAGTGATATATGTTTCATATACCGAGAGAGGAGGTATTAGTTCTGTTTACAAATTTTTATGCCTAATAGTATGCGTTATCCTTTGGGTTGTAAGAGTAGAAAATGAGGTTAAAGCAATCAGCCAATACGGAGATACTGTTTACAGTTTCACGGACTTAAATGCAAAGTTCTGGGAAATAAGCCCGACTGTAAAGCCTGGACAAGAGCAAACTACTTATATTGCTTGTACACTAGAGGATATAAAGTATTGCGTTAGGATAAGGGTTAATAACTTGCTGATTTACCAGCCTTACATGTTGTGTAACCTAACTGGAAATCTGTTAAACAAGCCGAAAGAAGAAGTTTTAAATTATGATTTACTTAAAAGTACTTATATAAAGGCAGGTCGTGTCCGATTAGATTGTAAAGAAACTTACATGTCTAAACTCTTTTCAATTAGAGATCAAATTGGAGATAGGATTTATAAGGTTATTCCCGAGCCACAGAGTTCTTTATTGCTTGGAATAATATTTGGTTACGATTTAGCATTTGAGGATGAATTTGAAATGGGCATTCGTAGTGCTGGATTGAGTCATATAATTGCGGCTTCTGGTTATAATGTGAGCATTTTGATTTTAGCGCTAGATAAGGTTCTTTTATTTGGATCGATTAGAGCTAAAAGTACTTTCAAATTACTGTCAATTTGGTTTTACGCCTTACTAACAGGGTTTAGTAGTTCAATGGTTCGAGCTTGTACTATGACATCAACAACATTGATCTCCGGATTAATTGATTTTAAGATAGATACTAAGCAAGTTTTTCTTTTAACCATCTCAATTTTGATCTTTATTAATCCTTTAGTTGTATTTGATATTGGATTAACCCTTTCGGCAATGGCTACTTTTGGACTTTTATGGATTGTGCCAGCTCTAGAAAAGCTCATACCCTCAAAACTCTTCCCACACTCAACATTTGCCTGTACTCTAACAACTTTACCAGTTACCCTGTTTTATTTTCAGACTCTCTCACCCTTTGCTATTTTTGCCAATATGATTGTATTGCCAGTTATTGAACTGGTTATGCTACTTGGAGTTGCTGGCTTGATTGTTAAACCTCTGCTTTACACAGCATGGGGGAGTCTGGAGTTTGTTGAGATGGTTATAAATCTCTTTGGTACCTTACCGTACGCATTATTAGAGTTAAATCCTGAGGTCTCTTATGTCTTGTCGGTTATATTTACTCTTTGGATTCTCAAATTAGTTATGAAAAAACAGTGAGTGCGAACTTAGTATCGCTACTAGTCAGTATATTAATGCTTCTGGCAAATGTAACGTACTTTGCTAAAATCGAGCCTAAGATTGTGTTCTTTGATGTAGGACAAGGAGACAGTATGCTTTTTGTTAGTGGATCTTTTCAGCTTTTGATCGATGGTGGACCTGGAAAGTATCTTATTCAAAAGTTCAATAGATACGTACGTTTTTACGATAGAAGCATTGAGGTTTTGATTTTAACTCATCCTCATCTTGATCATTACGCTGGATTGGTAGAGGTTATTAAGAGGTTTGAGGTAAAGACGGTTGTTTTGAGTGCTAAACCTTGTAAGTTTGACGAATTCTATACTGTTTTCATGGACGAGCTAATGAAGAAAGGTGTTCGTGTGGTTTCAGGATTGGCTATTAAAGGGGAGGGCTATCAGATTACTGCTACCTCAAAGGAAGGAAGTTGTGTTAAAACTCAGGATGAGATAAATAATTCTTCTGTAATTACAAAGTTAGATTTTGGAGGGATTTCAATTTTAAATATGGGCGATGCTCATGAAGATTTAGAAAAGGAAATGAAATATAGTGAAATCGATATTCTTAAAGCTGGTCATCACTGTTCCGTTACTTCTTCTTCAGAGAACTTTTTAAAGAGCATCCAAGCTAAGTATGCAATATGTAGTGCTGGTTGGGGTAATATCTACGGTCACCCGTCTGAAGCAGTACTCAAGCGTTTCGAAAGATTTGGTGTAAGGACTTTTGTAACTTTTGAAACAGGAGATATAGTGGTTAATTTAACAAAGGGATTGATATATAATCAGAGGAATAAAGTAATTGGGCAATTATGAACGGGCTTAAGTATTTATTAGACACATTCAATATCTTCGCTTACAACAAGGGTAGTTATAAAGAGAAGCTTAAGTCAAAAATATCATCACTGTACGGGAGTGAAAACGTTTATACTACGTTAAATGGTCGTACAGCTATATATCTTTTTCTAAAGTCATTATCTCTGTCTAGTGGCTCACAGGTTGCTGTTCAGGCTTTTACTTGTAATGCCGTAATTAACCCTATTTTGGCGAATAATTTAGAGCCTTTATATATCGATATTACTGAAGGCTCATACAATATGTCCTTGGAGGATCTAAATGAGAAAATCACAGATAACACTAAGGTTCTTATCCTTCAGCATACTTTTGGGGTTTTGGCTGACAAGCGGATTATTGATTTCTGTAAGCAACGAGGAATCTGGGTCTTAGAGGATTGCGCACATACACTTGGCAATACTGATGTGGGTAACTGGGGTGATGCTACAATGCTCAGCTTTGGTATTGAAAAAATGTTGCCAACTAGGGTAGGAGGGGCTTTGATTGTGAATAATCCTGAATTAATTGCGGGGGTAGTAGACGAATACTCTGAGATTAAGCCAATATCAAGGTGGGAGTCATTTAAATGGATGATAAATCCTATGCTTTGGAGATGTATTCGGTTGGTGCCTGAACCATTTACATCGGGAGTTGTTTGGATTTTAAAGAGAATAGGTTTGCTTAAATCAGGTTTTTCAGTTTCTGAAAATCAAGGCGCAAGATTAAACCTTACAGTAAAGGATATTACTCAGGTTTTGGCAAGGGTTGCCGTAGACTGCTTAGCGTCGATCAATATCCTTTTGTCACACAGAAAGCAGTTAACAGAGTTATACTCGAGAGAGCTAGGGTTAAATTTGTCAGGGCCATTGGTTCGTTATCCTTATGTTCCTGAAAGTAAGGAATATGTTGATAGATTAATTGGATCAATTGCTCAGTTAGGATATCCTTTTTATGATAAATGGTTTTGTCCTGTAGTTTTTCCAAAAGCAACTAATCTACAGAAAATGAAATATATAAAAGGTTCATGTCCTGTGGCGGAAAAAACATCCGAAATGATTGTGAATTTACCTACTGGTTTGAATGTATCAGAGTCTAAAGCTATGGAGATAGTGAATCTAATTAGATCCCAGAAACAATTGTAAGAATAAGGGTTATTAAGATATAATGCTGCGTTGTGTACCCGTAGCTCAATAGGAAGAGCAACTGCCTTCTAAGCAGTAGGTTGTCGGTTCGATTCCGGCCGGGTACGCCATAGAATGTACCTGTAGCTCAATTGGATAGAGCATTGGTTTGCGGAACCAAAGGTTGTCGGTTCAATTCCGGCCAGGTACGTGAATTTAGCTTGTTACAAAACGAATGTACTACTATTTGTTTACAGTTGGTTATTCGCTTTCAGGTAAAACTTGGCTTGTCGATAAAATTAAGGGAAGCTTTCCTGGCAAATTCGAGAGTGTTGAAACCAGGTCGATGCATGATTTTTTGAATACAATGGATCTTTTTAAAGATGATAATACAGTTGATGGTACGAGTTATGAAATAAGGCAAGAGGCAACGTATGAGTTAAGAAAGACTATGATAGAGTTTTTAGCTAAAAAAGCTGTTAATATAATACAGGATTCAGGTAATCAGATTAAGAAGGATAGACAGGAGAGGGTGGGGGCAGTAAAAGATGTTGTCGAGTATGTTAAAACGATATTGATTTTTGTTAATCCCGATATGAAAGTGATTGAGAAAAGGGCAATAGAAGCTGATAAAAGGTTAGTAGAAGAGGGTAAGCTGGAAACCTGGGTAAAACTAATTGAGAAGCAGAAGGAAAGGATGGAAGTACCAACTACTTCTGAGGCTGACTACTTTCTAGAGTATAATGGAAACGATTGGGAAAGCGTAATTTCAAAACTTAAGAACATCTTAAATGCGCCTGTAGCTCAACTGGAAGAGCACTAGTCTTCGGAACTAGGGGTTGTGGGTTCGAATCCTTCCGGGCGCGTATATTAATATGTAAGGTGCTTATTATGAAAACAACAAATACCCCAATTGATGAGATTAAGGTAGGAGCGGATGTAACCGCTCCCGACCAGCCTTTACCTGAACTAACACCTGATAGCAAGGTTAAATTACCAGATGCAGTAACACCTTCGGATACAAGCTCAGTGATTAACAAGGAAGAGACTTCACTTAAAATAATTAAGGGTGATGATAGAAAGAATTTTTTAGTAGGATTAGTAGTCATAGGTTTGGTTGTATTGGTAATTGTGATTTATTTGATGTTATAATCAGTTACATATCAAGCAAGTTGGGTAGCTGTGAGCCAACATGTGATCAATCGCTACAATTGAAGAAAGTAAAAGCGTCGGTAGTCCGAAAACAGGGTGGCACCGCGGGGGTAATCAAACTCTCGTCCCGTTATCTAAAGTGGTATAGTTAGATAATGGGATGGGAGTTTTTGCTTTTGAATCGGTGAAACAAAATAGTATACAGGTGGTTGATATAGGAGAGATGGGTAATGGTTATGAGTAAGTATTTGAAACGAATTAAATTTTAATAAAACACTGCTATGAATAAAATGAGTACTGGAAAGTTTTTATATGCCAAAGGGTCAATTGAGGAACTAATTCAAACAGGTGTATCCAAGGTGCTCAATATAGAGCCTAGCGAGGTTATCGTTTCACGAACGGGTGACTCTCGTTTTGGCGACTTCACAACCCCGATTGCCATGAAAATGGCTGGTAAATTAGGTCGGAATCCTCTTGAAATCGCAGAACAGATTTCCAAAGAATTTCCCCAAGACGATAAAGTCTCTAAAGTAGAATTCATTAAACCTGGATTCGCTAATTTTTATCTTTCTTCCAGCTATCTTAAACAGAGTTTGCAAGAAATTAAAGAGACTTTTGGGCAATCTAAAGAATATCAAGGAAGAAGGATAATGGTGGAGTATGGTCAGCCTAACACACATAAATCTGTTACTGTGGGGCATGTAAAGAGCGCTATAACAGGCTTAAGTATTTCGCGCTTATACGAAAACTTAGGTTATGAAGTAATACACGCTAACTATTTTGGTGATATTGGACCGTATGTAGCTAAAACACTTTATGCCCTGATTAGTAAGGTAAAACCTGAATTTGTTGTGGGTGACTTGAATCAAGAAGTTATTGATTCTGCCTATGCATTGGTAGAGGAAAAACTTAAATCAGATGGTTTCCGTGGGGTGAAGGAATTCGTTTCGGATCTTTATGTTGAAGCTTCTAAGGAGTTTGAAACTGAAGATTCGGTCACAGGTGTAGTAAAAGAAATAAATAACTTACTCTTCACCAAAAAAAATCAATTTATCAACCAGATATATGATAAAACACGACAAGTATGTATCGAATACTTAAATGATTTCTTTGGAAGCTTGGGCGTAAAGTATGATAGGCAATATCCTGAAAGTGAGGTGTCCGAATTAGGTAAGGAGATTGTTCAAAAAAATACCGGAGGCGTTTTTGTGAAAGATGATGGAGCTATTATTTTTCCTGGCGACAAATATAAGATGTCCAGGTGGGTATTCCTCACCTCAGAAGGAAATCCTACATACTCAGGTAAAGAGATTGGCCTTATTGAAACTAAATTCCAGGAGTATCCTGATTTAGAGTTTGCTTTGGTTACGACTTCGGTTGAACAGAATGAGTACTTCAGAGGGGTTATCAAGGCTTTTGAACTTATTAAACCAGAGATGGTAGGTAAATACAGACACCTAGGTTTTGGTTGGCTACTTCTAGACAACAAGAAAACCTCTTCGCGTAAAGGTACTGTTGGATATGATGAAATGATTGAGGAGGCTATGGAAATTGCCAAATCCAAGATTTCTCAGCTTAAAGAGTATTCAGTTGAGGATATTGAGAAGATTTCCAGGGCGATTGCCGTTGCAGGATTCAAATTTAATATTCTATCCCATGAATTCCATAAGGATATCAACTACGATCCTAAGACCTTCATGAATTTGAGTGGTTATTCAGCCCCTTACATTATCTATTCATACACTCGAGCAATGTCGATTCTGGCTAAGGAAAAGGGGAATATAGACTCAAAGATAGCATTAGAGACTGTCTTAAATGAAATTGAAGAATTAACCTTAATCAGGAAGCTTTTGGAGTATCCAACCACTGTAAATAATTGCGCCAAAGGTTTACTTCCCCATATTCTTTGTGAGTATCTGTATGAGTTGGCCAACACCTTTAATAGTTTTTACACGACTACTCCTATCCTAAAAGAGTCTAATAACGATTTTAGAAATGCTAGGTTGGTCCTATTGGAAAAGACCGCTTTAGTTATAAAGCAGGGACTTTATCTTTTGGGTATTGAACCGATTGAGAAAATGTAAATTATTAATTAACTATATATGTTTACCACTAAACCGGTTAAACCAAATGTTAGTTTTGCTGATCTATCTAAATTGGATATTAGAGTAGGTACAATAATTGAAATTTCAGATGTGACGGAATCTGATAAGTTGATAAAGCTTTCGGTCGATTTTGGAGATTTCAAAAGGAGTATACTTGTAGGGATGAAGAAGGAGAGGGAAGATTGTAATGAAATACTTAACAAGCAGGCTCTTTTTGTTGTGAATTTAGAACCTAAAAGTATGGTGGGTGAAGTCTCGGAGGGCATGTTGTTTGATATCGGTTACGATAGCGGTATTACTCCCGTTCTTTCCATTCCTGAAAAACCGGTACCGAATGGTACAATTGCAGGGTAAGCGGGGTGTAGTTCAGATGGCTAGAACGCTACGTTCGGGACGTAGAGGTCGTCCGTTCAAATCGGATCACCCCGATATGATATATTATCCTAATTATGCCTAAGTATTTTAACGATTTTTACGCTAAAAATAGCATACTCGTAGGTTTTGTCGCTTTAGTAATTGCTTTTTCCCTCAACATGTATAGCTGCAATGTGCTTATCCCTCTTATTGCCCCAGCTCGTCCGGTCCTTATTGATAGTACTTTCACTCTTCTTCCTTACTGGAAAGAGGCGTATGTGGTTAACGACTACATTCAGATTTCGATGATTATCTTCTTTTTGTGGGTAGGATATAAATACAAATTTAAAAACTTAGACAAATATCTACTTGCACTGTCTTTAATATATACTTTGAGGGCAATTGCTGTAATCATGAATCCAGCAGGATATCCTTGGTCTCACTACGATTTAAGACATATTAATCTTAAACTATCGATGCTTTTTGACCAGAATGGCTTATTCTTTTCAGGTCATACCTCTCTAGCTTTCATGCTTTCTCTGTTTACTCTGAGGTGGAACAGAAAGTTTGGATTGGTTATGAGTGCTGTTGCAGTAGTGAGTGTAGTATTGATTATGGTTGGGAGGTCACATTACATAATGGATGTCTACGGAGGTTTGGTGACCTCAGCTTTGGTAGCTTATATTTTTGGATTACTTCCCCTTAAAAGGTTCTCTAAAGACTAGTATAAAGCCGTCTGGATCTTTTACTACGACTTCTCTCTTGCCCCAGTGGAAAATTCTTGGTTTAGCAGCTATTTCAAAGTTATTTTCATTACATATCTTTACTACCTCATCTACAGGAGCATCAATCATTGCTGAGACTTTAGATGAATGAATTCTTTCTTTGAAGACTTCGGGTTTTACTGCAACATGTCCTTCTCCTAATTCGAATTCTGTATTATTAAGCTCAAACGTAACACCATTATATTCTTCGGGTGCGGTTGGAAGCTCTGGAAAGTCTGTTTTGAGCATAGTTAACCATCCTGGCTTCCCATAAGCAAATATAGCTTTGAAGCCAAAAGCTTTGTAGAAAGGGTATGATTTTTTTATATCTGCAGTCTTAATATGTATTCCTAATTTACTGATCATAGTTTACGCTAAAACTTTATGTATATATTCTGGATTATATATGTTATTCTCTTTATGTAAATATAACTTGTATACGTATATATGTATGAAAATCTTCTTTACTGCATCATTGTATGGTAAACAACAGTACCAGAAGTACTATGACCTGGTATTAAAAACCCTTCAAAAGTATTGTAATGATGTGATATCAACAGAGACTAAGTCTTATCTGAAAACACTTACAGATAAACAAAAGTTCCGATTGAAGGATTTACGTAAGATTCATTATGAGAGTGTGCGTAAGAGTATTTTACTTTCTGATCTTGTTGTAATTGAGATCAGTCACCAGGATTTTCAACTTGGTCATGAAGCAACTCTGGCGCTAAATAATAAAAAGCCTGTATTATGTCTGTCATTGATCGAAGATATGAGTCAAAAGATAAATCACAAACTATTTTTTGGCGCCAGGTATGACGAAAATAATTTGGACCATATAGTTCAAACATTTGTGGCGAAACACAGTAAGGCTGCATTAAATCAGCGCTTCAATATGTTCCTTACTAAGTCGCAATTAGGTCATCTTAATGTGGAATCTGCTTCAAATGATATGACCGTTTCTGAATATATGAGATATTTGATAGACAAAGACAGGGGATTTGTATCTTAACTTTTTCATCTATAACTGTTAGAATATCTTACATCACATTGAAAGGAGTCCCACTCCTGGAGTGAGAAGGGATTGGATCATTATCCTTAACCTTCTTAGTTCCCTCTAATGTAAACAGGGAGTTGCTAATACTCAGTTAGCATACGAGATCTAAGTGGAAACATTTAGATGAAAGCAAAGTGGTACCGCGGATTTACACGCCTTTGCAATAGTTTAAGGATTAACTTAAATTGTTGTAAGGGCGTTTATTTTTTTATACTACTACAATGCGATACACCAAATTGTTCGGCAAGACACTTAAGGCAGACAAAGAATTTGACACAAAAGGGGTTGAATACCTAATTAGGGGAGGCTTTATTGATCAGGTGATGGCTGGTGCATATACATTTCTACCTCTTGGGGTGAGGGTTTTACACAAGATTGAACAGATTGTTCGTGAAGAGATGGACAAGATTGGTGTAGAGCTTCTAATGCCTTCTATTGTGCCTACTGAATATTGGAAGCGTACTAACCGTTTTGATAGTGTTGATGTGCTTTTCAAGGTAGTTGGGGCTAACGAAGGGTCTTTGAAGAAGAATGATGCTGAGTATGTACTTAATCCTACTCATGAAGATGTAATTACCCCCACTGCTAAGAAGTTTAACTTTAGTTATAAAGATTTACCTTTTGCTGTCTATCAAATTCAAACTAAGTTCAGAAATGAAGAGAGACCTAAAACAGGCTTGCTACGAACCAGGGAATTTAGAATGAAAGATCTGTACTCATTCCATAAGAGTGTGGAAGACTTGAAAGCCTTTTACGAAGTCGCCAGAGAGGCTTACATTCAAGTTTATAATCGCTTAGGACTGGGAGATCAAACCTACTACACAGCTGCTTCAGGGGGTGACTTCACTGAAGAGTATTCGCATGAGTTCCAGACTCGACTGGAAACGGGAGAGGATCTAATCTTTCGTGTTAAGAGTAATAACCAATGCTTTAATAAGGAAATTGCACCATCTAAAGCTGTTGCTTTGGAGCAGGATAGTGAGATGAAGCCAATGGAGGAAGTTCTGGGAAAGGGCATTATTGGTGTTGATGAACTTTCAAAGTTTATGGGAATTAAACCTTCGCAAACAACAAAGACTCTTATTTTCGAATCAGAAAAAGGTATTTTGGTAGCATCCGTTCGTGGCGATTATGATGTCAACGAATTGAAATTAAAGAAGGTAGCTGGGGTGAAGGAGTTAAAGTTAGCTAGTGACGAAACGGTAGAGAAGGTTACAGGGGCAAAGGTAGGTTATGCTGGAATTGTGAATTTACCAAATGATGTAGAGGTTTTTATTGATGATTCGATCGAACCGTTGATAAATTTTGAAACAGGTGGGAATCGAACCGATTATCACTTGGCCAATGTGAACTGGGGGAGAGATCTTCAAAAACCAAAAAAGTTTCATGACCTGAAAGTGGCTAAATCAGGAGATTTATATCCTGAAACATCTGAGGAGTATGAAGCGTTCAAGGCAAGTGAGGTGGGTAACATTTTTCCACTTATGACTAAGTTTACCGATGCTGTCGACTATCAATTTGTTGATGCAGATGGGAAAAGTAAGCCTGTTTATATGGGGAGCTATGGAATTGGAACTAGTAGATTGCTTGGAGTGATAGCTGAAAAATTCCATGATGACAAGGGAATGATTTGGCCAGAAAGTGTTGCTCCATATAAGGTTCACCTGATTGCGTTGGGAGAAAACGCCCAGGAAGAAGGACTCAAGATTTATGAGACTCTTACAAAAGCTGGAGTCGAAGTGATGTGGGACGATAGGGGAGGGGCAAGTGCTGGGGAGAAATTCAACGATGCCGATTTAATAGGGCTACCTTATAGAATTGTGGTAAGTCAGAAGAGTTTGGAAAAAGGAGGCTATGAAGTTAAGAAAAGGACTGGAGAAGAGATTAAATATTTAAATCTTAATAGTCTTATCGAGTTGACTTCGAGATAGTTTTGAGACATTATTCAAGTAGGTTCTCGTTATAATTTTTTCTGGAGTTATAATGGAAGTAGTCACTGCAAATGTAAGTCATTCTGAGGAAATCTGTAACCTTCTGGTTAGTAAATTTATGTCTTCAAATCAACTATTTGGTTATGATAAATATAAAACCAATTTTGATGGAATTCTCAAGCATGTAAGCGCTCGTATTAGTGATGATAAGAGTGAATTTAAGTATTTTGTACTTTTAGACGAATCAAAAAGTTTCTTAGGGTTTGTTAATACAATGTTAACAAGTAGAAATGCTGAGATTTTGGCATTATGCTTACTTGATTCCCACGATAACAAAGGAAATGCTTTAAAATTACTTGAGTTTGCAGTTGATTATCTGCGGAACTTAGGGGCTGGGAAAATTTCTGCTGAGGTGATATCTAAGGAAAAAAGCTTATTCGCTGCTCTTAAAGATTTAAAGGCAGAAGTTATTGAGCAGAAGTATTTAATTTAATCTAAACCACAAATGGAGTTGAATCAAATAGCGATAATGGGTGTTGATGTTCTCGGAGTTGGTGAATTTGATGCCAATGTAGAGGAGTTAAAGAAGTTTGGTTTGAGACCAAGTGAATCTTACACATGCTGTGCAACAGGCACATGTAATGATGATTAATCTTTATTTATGAGAGATGCTCTGCTAAAAGGTCTGGTTAGTTGGGCGAAACGGCAAGGGATGCAGTTCCCTGATTATAGATTTTTAGGAGTCTCCCTCGAAGATTTGCTATTACCGACTATAGTTACTTCTTTTTACGCGCAAAAAGTCAGGAATTTTTCTGATTTTGTACATGAAGGTAAATTCTTCGAAATGGATGAACTGCACTCAAATATTCAATCCTTATTAAAAAACTTCTTTAATGAGCTAAACGAAAGTCTTATCTACGGCCGAAAAATTACTCGTAGCGAAGACTTTTTGATTTTGGGAGATGTTCATAAATTTAATGATATGAGGTATAAATCTGGTAGTAATGTGTATTTTGAGAACAGGGCATATTACTCGATTTTTTTGGATAAATTCCTATCAAGTTTATTTCCACATTTAAAAGAATCTTTTCCTCCTCATTCCGTTCTCAATGACTGTATCCAGCGAAAGTTCATTAAGGTGAACGAGGAATCGAGAAATAATGAAGAACTTAGAGAGTATTACTACAACTTAGGCCAGGTGGCTTCAATACTTTTAGCCCTGAGGGCTATTGATATCAACGCAGAAAATGTCGTTATCAATATGCCTTTTCCAATAATCTTTGACCTTGAATGTCTTTTCACAAATCAGATTGGCGAAGTGGATGATTATGGAATCAAAAGTACAGGTATTGTCGAAATTAACGAAGAATTTGATATGAGTGCTTTAAGTGGGGGCATGAAGCCAGTTAAGAGTTATCTCAAGCCTATTATTTCGGGATCTGAATTAAGGCCAGTTATCAAGTGGTCCGCACAGTCTAAGGGTGTTTATTACAATATTCCATTGGTAAAGGGAGATAAAGTTGATTATAAAGGCTTCAGCAATGAAATTATTTCGGGTATGACATTGGCAAGTCAGATAATTAAGAATAATGGGACAAATATTCGCAATTTGGTACATGAGACGGAAATTGGTACTAGAGTAATTTTGGCTCCGACTAAGTTATATAAGATAATTTTGCAGTCCTATATGTTTCCTCAGGTCTACGAGCAGAAAACTATGGCTAAACACGCGAAGGAAGAGTTAAAGAGTAGAGAGACAATCCACTCTTTAGCTAGTATGAAAGGTTTAGAGCGGGATGAAATTAAAAGCTTATCCTATGGGCTGATTCCTAAATATCATTCGGAAATTCATTCAACGGATATACTCAATAATGAAGGTAGTATTGTCGCTAAGTTTGGTGTAACACAAGAGGAAACGTGGTTGAAATACTTTGAGGGATGGGAGAAACACTTTAATGAGGCTATTGCGGTTGTTAAGCAAGGTGCTTAGATATATTTGCCTGTCTCACTTTTGTTGTTTTCCTTTATACTTTTCAAATCTCCTTCTGCTATTATCTCACCGCCTTTGTCTCCGCCTTCAGGCCCTAAGTCGATAATCCAGTCAGCAAATCGAATAATATCAGTGTTATGTTCTATTACTATTACGCTACTGCCTTTTTCAACTAACATCTTCAAGATATGCAGAAGCTTATCAACGTCATGGAAGTGTAACCCAGTGGTAGGTTCGTCGAGGATATATAAAGTATTTCCTCTAGAATGTCGGGATAGTTCTTTAGAAAGCTTGATTCTTTGTGATTCACCACCAGAAAGTGTGGTAGCTGATTGTCCGAGCTTAATATATTCAAGACCTACTTCTTGCAATACTTGAAGTCTTCGCTTGATACTTGGGATAGGTGAGAAGAATTCTAACGCCTCTTCTACTGTCATATTTAATACATCGGCAATGTTCTTACCTTTGAAATCAATCTGTAATGCTTCTTTGTTGTATCTTTTGCCTAGGCATTCATCGCATGTAACATAAACGTCTGGCAAAAACTGCATTTCAATCTTGATTTGTCCATCACCCTTACACTTTTCGCATCTTCCACCTTTCACATTAAAGCTGAATCTTGAAGGGGTATAACCTCTGCTTCTAGATTCTGGCGTTTGTGAGAACATATTTCTAATATCGGTAAAGATTCCTGTATATGTGGCCGGGTTAGAGCGTGGGGTACGACCTATTGGGGTTTGATCTATACCGATGACTTTTTCGAGCTTCTCATAGCCTTCCAGGCTTCCGTATTGGCCTTCCTGCATCTTGGCTTTCATAATTCGGTTCATTAAAGCAGGGTAGAGGGTGTCATTAATAAGTGAGGATTTTCCGCTACCCGATACCCCTGTAACACAAACAAACTTACCTAGCGGTATATTGACTGAAACGTCTTTTAAGTTATGAGTTGTAACGCTTTTTAGAGAAATTTGGCGCTCTGACGAATCGGCTAATTTATTTAACTTTAGATCTTCGCCTACATTTAAGGTTTTGTTTAAGTACTTGGCAGTTAGAGAGTCCTGCTGCTTGAATGTATCAAGACTTCCCTCAGCTTCAATGTTACCTCCATGCACGCCGGCGCCTGGGCCTACATCAATAAGCCAGTCGGCTTTATGGATAGTTTCGAGATCATGTTCTACCACGACAACGGAATTACCTAGGTCTCGTAGCTCTTCAAGTGAGGTAATAAGTTTAGAAACATCTTTGGGGTGCAAACCAATTGAAGGTTCATCAAGCACATAAAGAACCCCTGTAAGGCCCGTGCCTATTTGTGATGCAAGACGGATACGTTGCGATTCTCCACCAGAAAGAGTTCCAGCTCTGCGAGATAGAGTGAGGTAGGTCAAACCAACATTATGTAGAAACCTCAATCTACTAACAATCTCTTTGAGCACAGGTTTAGCAATCTCTGCAGAGTTACCTTTAAGTTTCAATGTTTCAAAGAAATGGTATAGCTCTTCAATCTGAGTGTTTACAATCGAGTCGATATTCTTTTCTCCCACTGTGACTGCTAAGGAATATGGTTTAAGTCTTTTACCTTTGCACTGCGAACATTCTTTCTCAACCATGTATTTATCAATCTCTTCTCTAATGTATTCTGAATCAGTTTCGTAGTACCTGCGTTGCAATTGAGGGACAACACCTTCAAATCGAGTGTCATATGTACGTTTGAAGCCTTGTCGATTTGTGTACATTATTGTGTACTTTGGCTTAGACCCTTTGCCGTAGAAAACTAAGTCGAAAACTTCTTGAGGATATTTGCCTATAGGTGTTGTAAGCAAGAACTTATGCTGGCTCGGAATTGCCTCCAAGGATTTAAGAGTCCAAGACTCAGTTGTAGTCATATTCGACCAAGGGAAAATGCCTCCTTCAGATATTGAAAGCTTAGGGTTATAGATTAAGCTTAAATCAATCTCTTTAAGTGTACCGATACCTGAGCATAACTCACAGGCACCGTAGGGGGAGTTGAACGAAAAAGATGAAGGTTTAATTTTAGGGAATGAGATTTTACATTCGCGACAGGTATTATTCTGCGAGAAAAAGTTTAGTTCATCATCAATATAAACATTAATTTCTCCGTCGGCATTATTGCCAGCCAGTTCAATAGCATCTGTTAATCTTTGAATTGTTTCTTCATCATTTTTAAATGAAATTCTGTCGATAACAAGGTCAATATTGTGCTTAGTATTCTTATCGAGTTTTAAATCAGACGTCTCGTCGAGGTTGTACTGGTGTCCGTCTATTTTTACTCTTAGAAATCCTTTTGAAAGGTAACTTTCTAGGAGGTCTTTAAACTGACCCTTTTGATTTTGAATTACAGGAGATTGAATCACTAGTTTAGATTTATCAGAAGCCAATTTTCCTATCTGTTTAACAATCTCTTGAATAGTTTGTGCGTAGACCTCTTTGCCACAGTTAGGGCAATGTGTGATTCCTACGTGTCCAAAGAGAAGTCTAAGATAATCGTATATTTCAGTGATTGTACCCACGGTTGAACGAGGGTTAGATCCAGTAGTCTTTTGATCAATAGAAATGGCTGGGGAGAGTCCTGTAATTGATTCAACGTCAGGTTTTTCCATAAGGCCTAAAAACTGTCTTGCGTATGAGGATAGGGACTCCACGTATCTTCGTTGGCCTTCTGCATATAAAGTGTCAAAAGCAAGAGAAGATTTACCACTACCTGAAACCCCAGTTATAACGACTAATTTGTTTTTAGGGATATCGACTGAAACGCTTTTAAGGTTGTGTACCTTAGCATTCTTAATCTTGATGAATTCTTGCATAACCGCTAATTATACCACCTTGACTTGAGTTTTTATTATCCTAATGAGGGTTGTTAGTAGTTGCTATGAAAAGTGTTAATGCCAACCTTTTAGAAAAAAAGCAATGTTTGTTTTAATTAACTGTATGCCATATCTTAAATATTTAACCGCTCCTGATATAAATCCTATTTTTTTGTACTCAGTGTTTGATGGTAATTAAATACTGATTGTTTTAACTTCAATCTATGTTTCTTTATGTATTTATTCATAACAATTTCCATTCCAAACCCATAAAAAAACTTTGACCTAGATGCCTTAATCATCGTGCTTTTCTTTAGTGCACGCTCCCCAGAAATAGGTGAAATGAGTAGTATCTGTATTTTATTCCAGACTTTTCCATAATTTCGAAGCCCAACTGACATATCAGCCTTAGAGTTAATTACTGGTCTAATTATCTTCGAGCAAATATCATGTGTTAGATTTACCAAATCAGCATCACATAAGAAAATTGTATCGTATTTGGCTTTCTTTAAGGCTATTTTTACTGACTCAGATTTGCCAAAGTTCTTTTTATTTACTATTAGTTCTACATTAAGTTTCCCAACAATATTATTTGTATCGTCAGTTGATCCGTCGGAAATGACTATTATTTGTTTAATGTAGCTACAACCTTTTAATGCAAGTATGACGGACTTTATTGTTCTTGATTCATTATATGCTGGTACTATCGCCGTACAGTGTTTATTTCTACTCATGTGCTTATTTTTACTTTATTTATTAAAATAACAATAATCAAGTATGTATGTAAATCTTTTAATGTATAATAATGCGTTTGATATATGTGCACCCGTAGCTCAACTGGAAGAGCAACTCAGTCCTAATGAGTAGGTTGTCGGTTCGATTCCGGCTGGGTGCGGTTGCTTAGTACATCTTATATCTCAGGATTTCCAGACTTTCGCTTGATTTACTAGGTATGACGGTATATACGAATTGACTGTCACGTGAGAACGTATACGAGCCTTCGTATTTTATAAGTTTGTAGTTATTACTTCCGTCGTATTCGACTGAATATACACTATCACCTTCAACATAGGTTAAGTTAGTGGAATTCCCTAGCCAAGAAATCATTTTTATTTCTTTTTGATTAAACAATGTGTGAGTTCCAAGAGTTACATATGGATCAGCTTCAGCCTGTTTAAACGAGAATACAGCATATGTCTTATCACTTGAATCAAAAAAAAGTAGTCTGGTTGAATCAGGTGCTACCGAGAGTAGGGATGAAGGTTTGGCATACACCATTATGTAGTTGTTTTCCTCCTGGTTAAACCAGTAAGTGGCAAGAGAGGTTACGATGAATACACCGTTGGAGTTTGGGATTACTTCGAAGGATTGCAATTCACCAGCGAAATTGAAGTTACTATTTGAATTGACCATAGGTTCAAAGGTTAATTCATTCTGTTCGCGTATTTGGTTTATTGTCTGATCTGTACTTTGCAGGTACACATCTTTAAGTAAGGTCTTTTTATTATTTCCTTGTAGTGTCATCTGTATGAGGGAGAAGGTGCTTGAGTCTTTTCCTTTCTCAAAGGTTGCGTAGTATAAGAAGCCCTCAGAGTCGCTATTCCATATGTATTTCACTCCAGCTGACTTCCTGAGTAGCAGATATTTGGTACTATCAAAGAAACGATATGAAATTATATCTTGGTTTGACTCAAGGATTAGGTAGTTCGAATCTTGCGACCATTTGATTGTATAGTCTTTGGCGAAATCATCGAGTTCTTCATCTTTTATTACTTGATGAGGAGTGCTGAGTTTAACCAAATCAAAAGTCTTGTCTTTAATGTCTGAAGTTTTAGTTACAAGGGCCCATCTGCCGTCTTTGGAAACTGCGAAGTTAATGCTTTTAATATTTTCACTCGAAATAGTGTATGGGGTTTGGGGGTTGTCAGATAAGTTCCAGAAACGTTTATCAGTCTCATACCTTAGAAGTTTGTAATTTCCACCCTGTAATATTAATAAGATGAGAGAACGGTCGGATGTGCTTTGAAATTGTTGTATAACTTTGCCTTTCGCGCTATAGACACTTTCAGTTTGGGGGCTCTGAAGGAAAAGTACAGGCTGTATAGTGGTGGACTTTTCAGCAACTACAGGAACACCTTTTTCCCAGTCAAAATATCCTTCTTTGGTGATCTTTACAAAGGCTTCACCTGCATCTGCTGCACTAACTTTTGGTGATTTTCCGGCATCTTTACCGTTTATGAAGATTTCTGCTCTGTTAGGTACGGTTTCGATGTTTAAGACTCCAGTTTGCCTGACTTCACCATTAATCGGGTTGAAACGGTAACCATTGGCGTAGAAATAGGCGACAACTGTGGCAGAGATTACGAAAGCAATAGCTAAAAAGTATGAGAAAATATCCCAAATTTTTCGGAGAATCCTTTTGGCCATTTCTTGAGTATATCACAGGAAAAGGGTGTATATGGTATAATCAACTACAATTTAAGAATAAAAGCATTGATGGGGAGAATGGGCCCTGGAGCTGAGACCTGAAAGGAAATACTTAGTAGGGAATCCGCAAGAGTAGCGTAATCAAGACTCACACTGATGTCTTAGGAGTCAGTAGAAGGTGTTTGTAGCAATACATACATGAACCGGGGTGGTACCACGATCCACATCGTCCCCATACAGTTGGTATACTAAAAGATAGTATATTAACTGTGTGGGGATTTTTGGTTTAAATTTAGTATAAAAACAGTGATTACATACCAAAAAATAGTTGAAAAACTTAAAAAGTTAGGAATCTCATACCAGGAGATTGATCAGACAGCGGCGAAATCGCGGTCAATTGATGATCTGGTTTCAGTTACAGGGATGAAATACTCAGAGGGGATGTCTACATTGATTTTTCGAAATGAATATAATCAGTATGTGGTTGTTCTAAGAAGGGATGATCGCAATGTAATCAATAAGGAGATTAAGAGACTATCCAATAGTAAAAGCCTGAATTTCGTTGAAGATAAAGATTTAGAGCGACTTGGCTTCGAACAAGGCTTGGTTTCGCCCGCGATTTTAGATGAGTTGCAGGAGCGGTTTTCGTTAACAATTTTGGTTGATAGAAAAGTTGAAGAGATGCAATCTGTTATCTGCGGAATTGCAAAGGATGGTTACGCTCTTAAGGTTTCAAAAATGGACCTGTTCAAATTAATCGGTGATAATTATGTTATCGCTGATATCACGGTGGCAAATGAGAAAAGACAGACTGGCGTTAAGAAAATTATACTTACTGGTGATACCCCAAGTGGAAAACTTCACATCGGTCACTTTGTAGGTACTTTGGAAAATAGAGTTAAGATGCAAGATGAGTACGAAACCTATATCTTGCTTGCCAATGTTCACGCCTATGCAAACTATTATGAGAAATCAGAGGTAATTAATCAGAACGTTTACGATGTATTTTTGGATAATTTAGCTGCAGGCATTGACCCTGAGAAGTCCACAATTTATCTGGAGTCAGGAGTACCTGAGACTTTAGAGTTTTACAGCTATTTTTTAACCATGGTCACACATGCAAGGGCAATGAGAAACCCTAGTGTAAAGGATGAAATAAGGTATAAGGGGATAGATCCTACTCTAGGTTTTGTTTGTTATCCGATCTTACAAGCAGCAGACATTCTTCAGTTTAATGCATCGGTTGTTCCAGTAGGAGAAGATCAGCTACCAGTAATTGAACAAGCTAGGGAAATTGCTCGGGACTTTAATAATGCATACGGCAACTTATTTACACTTCCAGAAGGGCTTGTAGGACGAGTTGCTCGTTTAGTAGGTACTGACGGGAAAGAAAAAATGAGTAAGAGTGGACATAATGCTATCCTGCTTTCAGATGATAGCGAGACACTCAAGAAAAAAGTTATGTCGATGTACACTGATCCAAATAGGCTCAAATCTACTGATAAAGGTTCTGTAAAAGGTAATCCTGTCTTTATTTATCACGATAACTTCAACAGGGATGTAGAGGAAGTTAAGGATTTGAAAGAAAGATATAAGAATGGGGCTGTAGGTGATGTTGAAGTTAAAGAGAAACTTTTCAAAGCACTAGACAGTTTCCTAGAACCAATTCGTGAAAAAAGAAAGTATTATGAATCAAGGCCAGATGAAGCAAAAGAAATACTTGTTGCAGGTACCGATAGGGCGAGAAAAGCTGTTCAAACAAACCTTGTGCGATTTAAGCAATTAATGGGAGTTAATAAATTAATTGATTAAGAAAATGACTGTCATGTTAAATTTTGAACAATGGCGACCCTCTAACAATTAGAGAGGTCATTTGTTCTAAATACGTTTTCTGTTTGAACAACCGACCTGGGCCGGTAGTTTGAATGGTAAAACAAAAGTCTCCAAAACTTTAGTTACGGGTTCGATTCCCGTTCGGCCTAAATTATTAAATTAAGTTAGTTTCATTATGAACTTTGAAAAAATGAAAAAACAAAAGAACTTTGAGACTTACATTGAAACGCTGAAGAGGACTTTGTTAAGTAGTTCAATTCCTTTTCATGAAATTAGTTATGAAGACTTTTTTATTGAGCAATCAAATAAAGAAGCCAAATGTCAAATAGATGATCCTGAGGGAAAATATGCCAATGTAATAGCGCAACCGCAGTCTGGAAGCATCTTTTATAATAATTTAGTTAGAGATAGGAGGGGTGATTTAAGTCACTACTACGATTCGATGGTTAAAAAAGGGTATTTAGATCCGAGCTTTTCTTTTGATGATTATTTAAGAATTAGTCAGGGTAAAGAGCCACGTGAGGGCGACGCAGAGCTGGGGAAGATTGCCTCAAGTGCATCAATGAGATACGAAAAGGAGATTAAGGATGTTACTCCTGAACAGATGCGAGCGTATCTACTAAGGCGAAAAACTGAATTGCTTTACACTGACTGTTTAAAGTATCTTTGGCGTGGTTGCCAAAGAAGCGTGTGAATACTTTCCTGTTAATGAATCGAGTGCCCTTCAGTATGCATTAGCACTTCTTGTTCTGAGGTACTTTCACAAAATCTCTCCAGAAAAGTATAAATTGGTAAAAGGTTACATATATCTAGCTGTTTTGACGGGAAAGCCCATAGACAGCTATTCTCCTATGTGCTTAAGGTACTATTACGATAGGGATGGCGATCAGCAGGTAATTGGGGCTGAACAAAACTTTGAGTACGTGCAGAAAGATAAAACAATTAAGGTTAAGAGAATTGACGATTATTTAGCTGTACTTTTGGAAGAACTTACGTTGCCACTCACTTTAGAACTCATAGGAATTCCAATTAATATAATCTGTCCTATAATGGATCATGAGCTTTTGAGGCCAAAGAGAATGGATACAAAGTCTAATCACGACAAAGTTTTTGAACTTAGAGATTACCTTGAACGCGAACTGAAAAAGGTTTCAAATGGAATACAAGTGATAAGTTCTCTAGAGTACTTCGGTATACCTAGTCAAAGTCAAGACTTTAGACAGATAACAAGAGAGGTAACTGAAATGGAATATAATTCATTTGGGATAAAAAATAGCACGTATAAGAGAGCTGTTGATGATGAACATGAGAGGAATGTTGAGGATAATTTAAGAAGTGACTACTATCGCTCAAAAGACTTTGCAGAACTTTGTCGAAAGTACGATATGGGTGAAGCATTTTTTCATGCAAGAAAGATGTCAGAAAAAGCTTTTAAAAATTCGAGTTCAGGGGTTATTGCCTTTCTTCCGCCAGGAGCTGAATTTGATCAGTCCATATTTAATTTAAGTAAAGACTTGGTAACTTATTCCTGAGGAGTAAAGGTTGGTTATATGGCCCAATTATCATATAATCTAGCATAATGTTCTCTCTTTCTAAAAAAGTAGGAATTGATTTAGGTACGGCCAACTCGATTGTCTTCATTGAAGGCGAGGGGGTTGTTTTGGTTGAACCTACTGTTGTAGCAATTGATACCAATACATTTACCGTCATTGCTGTTGGCCAGGAGGCTAAGGAGATGATTGGAAAGACTCCGGACAATATTGTAGCCAAACGACCTCTTCGTAATGGAGTAATTGCGGACTCCAGGGTCACTCAAGCCTTACTTACATATTTTTTTAACAAGACTCTAGGAGTAAGCAAGATTATCAAACCAGAGGTAATGATAAGCGTACCTGCTGGAATAACCTCGGTAGAGGAAAGAGCCGTAATCAAGGCCGCAATGGGCGCAGGTGCACGTAAAGTAAATCTCCTTCCTGAGCCTGTCCTAGCGGCCTTAGGAGCAGGTCTACCTATTAATACTTCTTCGGGCAACATGATTGTAAACCTGGGCGGTGGTACAGCAGAGATTGCAGTTATTTCTTTAGATGGGATAGTTGAATTCAATTCGCTTCGAATTGCTGGAGATACTTTAAATGAAGCCATAATCGCATACATGAGGAAGAAGCGAGGGATTTTAATAGGAGAACAGACTGCTGAGAATATTAAAGTAACGGTGGGCTCTGCAATGAAGTTAGAAAATCCTAAGGAGATGAGTGTAAAGGGAAGGGATGTGGCAGGGGGATTACCTAAAACCTTAATAGTAAATTCTAATGATGTAGCTGAGGCTTTGAAACTTCCGTTATCCAAAATAATCCAGGCAATTAAAGGGGTCTTAGAGAAAACTCCACCTGAACTAGCTGCTGATATCATTGATCGAGGCATGGTTATGAGTGGAGGTACTTCAATGTTAAGAAACTTGGATAAGCTACTAACAAGGGCTACAGGTGTTCCTGCCCATGTAGCCGAAGAGCCTATGTATTGTGTTGCAAAAGGTACAGGGATTGCGTTAGAGTTGATTGCGTCTGGGCAGAGAAGCTTCGCTAAGTCCATGAGAAGTAATTAAATGTCCGAATTATTTTAAGACAGTTATTATGTTCTGGTTTAAGAGGAGTAAAAAAGAGATGCTGTTAGATGAAGTGAGTAAGCTTTTAGTAGAACTAAGGTTGCCCACAGCATTGGCTATTACACCAGATAACCTAGAGGCTGAGAAGTCTAAATTCCTTGCGTCCAGCATTTATAGTCCGCAATTCAAATACGTTAAAAGACCAAATCAGAATGAGAAAATATTTTCGGAACTAAAGAGTCTTGTGAGAGTGTCTGATGTTGACCCTAGGATCTCTGAATTCTACATACAGTTAATTTCAGATAAGAAAGATGCGGATGACCTTATGGATTCCATAGGACAAAATGAGGCTTTCACAGTAATGTCAAAACGTCATTACAAGGTTCCAACGGAGAAACTCTTTAGGAATGCTTGTCTTGTCTTAAAACGAAAAGTGAAGAAGTACCAATTGGCAGAGGATAGAGGGAGTAAAGAAAACTTGCATTTTGATCAAATTAAGAAGGCTATAGAAATAGTTTTAGCGGAGTTGGGTCTTACAGAGTGGGGGGTAAAAGAGTCTATGAACATTGCTAAAAATGGTCTGAAGACCGGAACTAAAGGCAAGACAATTTTTCTTGATAGGAATATTGAAAAGACCCCCTTCTTAGTCAAAAAGAGTATTGTTCATGAGGTAGGCACGCATGTCTTGAGATCGCATAATGGAGCTTTATCAGGTGTACCAGCGCTATACAATGCCAATGTGAAATCATACTTGGATATTGAAGAGGGTTTAGCCATGTATAACGAAGAGATGATGGGGGTTTTGGATTATCAGAACCTTATGAAACGTGCATTGATGGTTTATGGTGTATATGTAGGCGAGAAACTTAGTTTTAGGAACCTCTACGAAGTCTTGCGAGGTTTTACTAAACCCTTGGACGCTTTTGATGTTGCATACAGATTGAAAAGAGGTCTTGGCGATACTAATCAACCTGGAATTTATAGCAAAGATGTGTCGTATTTCAGAGGATTTAGGAGAGTACGCCAGGCTATTGAAAAAGATCAATCACTTTATGCCAAGTTATATGCTGGTAAGATTGATTTGAAAAAGGTTTCGTGGGTAGATGAAGGCCTGATTCCTTCCGCACAGATAGTTCCAACAAAGGAACTTCTGGAAAAAGCTTTAGTTAAAGCGGGTCTTTAGAAAGAATCGATTATCGTTTTGGCAACGTTTATATGTTCTCCGACTGATTTGGTCTCATAGGCTTTAAATCCTGGATTTAAGCTGATTTCTAGGAGCATGAGGTTGCCTTTTTCATCAGCCATTACATCTACAGCTATAAAATCAGCCTTGAAAACGCGTGCTACTTTTTCACTAAATTCCTTGATTGCCTTTTCTTCATCCATGACCAATGAATAGTATTCGCCTTTGAGTACTGTCATAAAACCTTCGGTAGCTTTTCTTCTGAACCCTCCTACAGCTTCGCCTTTACTGACAAAGACTCTGATGTCTTCACCAGTTGGCACAAATACTTGAGAGAAGTATTTGGTCGTGTCCTTACCTTGCAGGTTTTCTTGGGATAAATCATTCTCATTATTTATTAGGTAAACATTCTTTTTAATCTTCTCTTTGCCGTCAATCACTCTCAAATCGTTCTCGCCCGTGAAATCTTTGAGTATAAAGGGGTAGTGAAGTGATGGTTGTGCTTTGTAGTTCCCGGATGTCCTGTAGTGTATCGGTATAATAGAGATACCATTTTCTGTGCACAGTTTGTAGATATACAACTTGTCGTAGTAAGAGATGGTTTTAAATGCGTTAATATTCTGCAGGCGAATAGGTTTGTCTGTGTTGTTATGGTTATATTGGTCGATATAGTCAGCAATGATTTTCTTAGTTTCATACTCCCAAGGCTTATGTAATCTATGTCCTCTGAGTAATATGTGGGTGAAACTTGTTAGGTCATGCCCGAGGACCGAAATCTGTAAAGTTTTATCTATCTTTATGTCAATATCATCGGTAGTTGCAAACAGATATTCAACTCCCATCTTCTCGAATTCTTCCGTCATTCGAGTTATAGCGTATGTAGCATCTGCTGAGGTTTCAATTCGTTGCTTTTTGTCTATTACTAAGTATTTCAAACTGCTTTAATCTCTGAAATTAGTCCTAAGTTCTTATATCCTTCAAGAGTTTCCAAGGTTTTTACTATATCTTTGTCTACAATAGCGATATCGATTCTTTCAAATCCTAAGCCATGGTTTGCGACTTCCTCTGCGGATAAATGGTGCAGGATTGTACTTAATTTGGCATTTAGCTTTAAAGCTTCAAAAGCTTCTGGAAGTTCAATTGGCTGATTAATTATATAGTCATTTGTATATAGCGTGCCAGTGGAACATATGCCGATAGTTTCATTGCCGAAATCAATACGAGTTTTTAAATAAGTCTTTGCTTTAGATAAGTCTTTCCCGACGTATACTATTCGCTTGGTCCGAGTCCCTATTAGCCCATTTAAGAAAATCTTGCCAATATTCGGGTGCTGTTGTCCTATAACGGGGAATGAGTTAAGGTATGCTTCCGGCATAGTATTGCATTCAATAATAGCCCCATTCTGTGGTGTAAGGGGTTTAGAAATATCCTTACACAATACATCAACTCCTACTACATAAGCATGGATCGAAGCTGATAATGCCTCTACAATGTGCTTGATTTGGGGATGAACCTTTTCTGTGAAATCTTCTGTAATTCCACCTTTACTCATACTGGCAACCTTCCTCACGAAAACTTGCTCATTACGCTTTGGAATGTAATCCAATTTCAAACCCTGTTCTTGTAGAAAATCTGTAAGACTCTCATCTACAAGAATTGGTTTAAGGGTGTGTGTCGGGTTGGTGACATCGCGCCTTGAGTCTTTATTGATTTCAGCGATAAGCTGTTCTATTGACTGAACTCCATCACCTATGACATGTGC
Source organism: bacterium (assembly GCA_021463465.1). Taxonomy (GTDB): domain Bacteria; phylum Patescibacteriota; class Dojkabacteria; order SC72; family SC72; genus JAJTYH01. The sequence continues at coordinate 303,006 of JAJTYH010000002.1, read as the reverse complement.
AGGAATGCGCTTGGTCGCAATCTCAAATTTGCCGTTTATAACTAAAAGTCGATAATCTTCACCACTGACTTGCTCTTGCATCATTATCTTGGTTTGCCAGCTGGAACGTACCTTTGCGTTTACAATCTCTTGTGTAAACTTAAAAGCTTTATATGCTTCAGTTTTAGTTTTGATGCGGGTTGTAACACCATTACCACCTGTAAGGCCAGTAGGCTTGATAACGATTGGTTTACTGAAATCCTCCCAGTTATTATCTATATCTTCCTTACTTGTAATCTCGACCCATTTGGGTAGGGGGATACCAAGTCGTTGGATTACCGTGTTGGTCAAGATTTTGTCTCTTTGGGTCTTCTGGGCGATATAAGCGTCTTTGCTTGAGGAAATGCTGCATGTAGTATTTGACTCCTGTCCACAACCGATTGCGTAGTACCTGTTTATTGCTGCACTTTCATTGATGCCTTCTCTGACATAGTACTGTGTGATTTCTAACCCTTCTTGCTGTGCAGCCATTAGTATTGGAATTGTCGACATAGAATTGATCTGCTTCTTAATTATCACTTCAAGGACGTACTTCTCTGTATAATCTTCACTCCAGTCTTGAGAAGCCATCTTCTGTAGGGCTTTTCCAATCTCTACCCACAGATGGGTAAGTTTAGTATGTACTGTTAGTTCATTTCTTTTGAGCTTATACGCATCCATGAAAACCCCGTGAAAACCTTGTATTTTGTCCAATAGGTTAGGGGATATGGACGACTCTAGGCTTATAATTATGGTGGAACCAGGGTATTCCAAATTTAAACCTTGCAATACTTTTATGGGCATGTTCATTTAATGATTAATTAAGCTGAATACTTTTCTTTAATATATTGCATAACGGGCAGGGCTACGTGTTGTGGTGTCCCATTATTTATCTTGTAATGGAGTCTCAAACCTGGATTGAAATTTACTTCATTAATAGCACACTTAGCTTCCTTGGTGATATCAGGGGTGATAAGGTCGACTCCGGCATATTCTAAGTCCAAAGCATTTAAAGCTTGAACGCAGATGTCCTTGTAGTATTTATTGACGGTATCTAATACTTCTTCTGTGGTTCCTCCTGTACTCATATTAGCATTACTTCTTAAGTAGACGGTTACTTCATTATCGGGAACTGATTCCAGGGTCAATTCTTGTGAAGCTAGCTTGTGCATGAGCTCGGTATCTACATCAATTGGCATAAGCATGTTCTTTTTACGAATCTCATTTGTCTTTTCAATAAGACTTTGGATAGTTGAATTGCCATCTCCAGTCACATGAGCAGGAATTCTTTTGATAACACTAAGCACTTTATCACCTAAAACAAGTACTCGGTAATTATCACCTGGGATATACTCTTCAGCTAATACGTGACCAAACCGATCATGTTCCTTAGCGAATTTGAATGACTCAAGTACCTCTTCTTCATTTTTTGGCAGGATTGAAACACCTTTGCCTCCCAAATTTTGTGAAGGCTTGATTACTATGTTCTGGAACTTTCCAAAAAAAGCCAATGCATCAATCTCTTTATTAAGCTTCTGTTGCTTCGGAACAGGTACATTATGTCTTTCCATAAGCTGGTTAGCAAAATGTTTGACTCTGGCAAGCTTTGAACTAGGGGCATTGTTTAGTGGAATTACTGTGTTATTGATGTAACAGTGTCTTTTTCCAAAGTCGAACTTGGCAGTAAGACTTGGGATTACAATCTCGTATTTTATTCCCAACTCGTCAGCGGCTTGAACGTAGTATGAAAGATGAATATTTCCTGCAATTTTCAAAAAGTTCTTATTGCTCATTGTGTAAAGGTCTTGCTTGGGTCAATTAAGTAATCTTTTAGATCTTTTCGCCCAATGACTACAGAATATCCCATCTGTTTCTCCCTATCAACTAACATTTCAAAGGTTTTAATCTCTTTTGCGATGCGAATTACCACTTCAAAGACGGGCCTTAGAATTACTTTATTATCATAAACAATTTTAGCGATACGATTGATCTTGGTATCTTGTATTAGCTTGAGTTCGTTCTGCTCAAGATACTCTTGTGCATCATGAAGGGAGTCGAAAGAGGGTAGGTGAAGGTCTTTGAATCGCTTTATATCAGGATACAGTCCGATTGTTGAAGCCAACTTTTCATTGATACGGGATGTCAGTTTGCTTGTATCCATCATTGCATTAACCATCTCTTTCTTACCGGTACCGTCTTGTTTTGAGCCGATCTTTTTAGCTAGGTGAAATACCTGAATCTTCTCTACTACACTTACTACATGCTTACCACTCAAGCTTTCAATTTCTTCTTCAATCTCACCTCCAAAAAGATTCTTAGCCAAGCGTATTGCATGGTTAGTACTCTTAACCTTTAAACCTTTAAGCCTCTCAAGTCGGTTGCGCAAACCTTCCATGTTAGCTACCTGAATGCCGAGCCCTGGTCTGGCATTAATTTCAAAAACCAACGGACCTTTGTCCAGATCAATTGCAATATCAACCCCAAGGTATCCTAATTCTGATACCTCTTGTGATTTGATTGCAATCTTAAGAATTTCGTCCCAGTATGGGATTTTGATTCCTCTCAGAGGTAGGTTTTGTTCCAAGTCCAATGTGTATTCTGTTTGCACGTATGTATCTTCGACAAATGGCCTCTTCTTTAAGTGCATTGCGGTAGTGGTAAGGCCTGATGCCATATCGATTCCTACGCAGATAGCACCCGAGTGTAAGTTGGCTGTACCGTCAGATCTTTTAGTAGGGAGTCTTAACATAGCCATTGCAGGGATTCGGTTGAATGTAATGACACGCACGTCAGGAACTCCTTTATAGATGTAGGGTTTAAGAACTTTATCTATCTTGATTCGCTCTTCTATGATGGCCACATCCTGTTTGTTACCCATCGAGAAGCTTCCATCCAAAATCTTTTCGATATGGAGCGCAATGTCTTTAGTACTCATTGTAGTCCCGTTAGGGCGAATCCATTCAAGCGAGTTCTTTTTTCTACCAAAAAAGACAACAATACCGTTACCTCCAGTACCTTGATTAGGCTTGAGGACGAAACTTTTAGGTAAGGCATTCCAATCTAAAAACTGCAATTGTTTTTTGGTTCTTACTACTTTGTATACTTGAGGAGTTTGAATTCCAACTTTAGCAAGCACTCGTTTAGTTAATATTTTGTTGTCAGCAATAGCTCTCTGCGATACTGGATTATACGGCCGAACATATTCCTGGTTTCTGCGGTTGATTCCCAGGACAGTTCGGTTAGCTTTTATTAGTGCGAGTATCCGCATCATTAGGGATAGTTTGAAATCTTAAAACTTCTTTGAGTCTGAAGCCTCTGTATCTACCAAGAAGTAGATTTACTGCAACTAAGAGTGGGATAATCCAAAGGTTATGGAATATTAGTTCGATAATGTTTGGGGAACGGATTATATACCATCCAATTACTGAGATGAGTAAGGTTTCAAGTAGTACTCGCATTGAAGTAAATAGACTCTTTTTGATGTAGGCTTTGATGAAAAAATCTGAAAGAGTAGCGATTAATACTACTCCTACTGGGCTAATCTGATTAAAATTATTAAGTCCTAAAAAAGGAATAGAATCGAAGGTAATAATTCCAGTAATCACTAAGATTGAGAGCAGGGTATAGTTAGCTGCAACTCTGGTAGTGTAGTGCATTCGCACTTTACTTAAAAATCTGTAGCCGATAAGTGATGCAATAATGACTAAAAAGGTGAGGGCTAAACCGTATCTAAGTCCAGTCATTTTATATGCAATTGCTAATGCAATTGGTGCATATATACCTAATGTTTTAAGGCCTATAACGTATCGACCTATACTGATAAGGGTGGCCAATATGGGGATGATAATCAAAATTTCCAAAACTTCTTTTGGAATTGAAAAGCTAGTAACCAATTAGCGAATTCCATAAAACTTAGAAAAAACTTAATTGAATTATAGTTAGTTTTGACCTGGCATTATACACTTTTTTGCCATCCATCTCAATTAATGGGATAATCCTGGAGTATGGATGTTAATAGTGTAGTCTCATCAGTTTTAGAGAGTAAAAAGTATCGGGATTTGTCAGAGGATTTGGTTAGAAATGTCACGGTAACCCTATCCTATAAGTATTCTGACAAAGAGCTTTTAGACAAGACTAAAGCCAAATTGCGCCAGATATGGGGGGCGTATTACAGTTCACGTCCGGATTTCAAAAAGTTATTCGGAAAGTTTTTGGGAAAAAAGATAGAATTGGCGGATATCGTAAAGATTCATTCTTCAACCAAGGAAAGAGCTTTGGATTGTGAGAAAGTACTCTCCTTTGTAACTGAAAATACTGAAGTTTCTCGACGTGTCTTGGATATTGGGTGTGGGTTGAATCCGATACTTATGATGATCACATCTTTACAATTTGATGACTATATCTGTTTTGATATCGATACTTCACAGCAGCACTTTTTGAATGAAATCTTTAAAAGTGAAGGTAAAACAAATATGAAAGCTATAGTTTGTGACGCTTTGATGTATGACTTTCCCAGGGCCGAATTAGCAATCCTCTTTAAACTGCTTCCAGTGTTGAATCAAATTGATTCTAAGAAGTGTGATGAGTTCTTAAATAAGCTTGAGGTTAATTATCTGGTTGTTAGTTTTCCCAACCGTTCTTTGAGTGGAAAAGAGAAGGGGATGAGGGAGAATTATAAAATCTACGTTGAAAAGGTTAGCAAGTGTGGATATGCACTTATAGCAAACCGAGAATTTAGCAATGAAACTGTGTATATCTTTAAAAAGCAAAACCGGGCCATGTGACCCGGTTATCCTTAAAGGTTTGATTTAGCAATTACTTAAGTTCTACTGTAGCTCCTGCTTCTTCAAATTTCTTCTTGGCTGCTTCAGCGTCTGCTTTAGGAAGACCTTCCTTAATCACAGAACCAGCGCCTGCATCAACAAGATCCTTAGCCTCTTTAAGACCAAGTTCAGTAATCTCGCGTACTGCTTTGATTACGTTAATCTTGTTCGCCCCTGCGTCCTTAAGCACAACGGAGAAGATGGATTGCTCCTCTTCTGCAGGTGCGGCGGCAGCGGGAGCTGCAGCAACAGCAACAGGAGCGGCAGCACTCACGCCGAATTTTTCTTCCATAACCTTTACGAGATCAGCAAGTTCTAAAACGGTCATTTTCTCGACCATTTCGAGTACTTTCTGAGCGTTGTCTGAAAGATTTGGTGTGTCTGCCATTTTCATGTTTAGACTTAAATTAATTACTTAATCAGTTACCTTTTTCAGATAACCCTTTTAAGACAAATACAAAACCTCTTGCGTTACCTGTAGCTGCGTTCATGAAGCCAGTAAGAGGTGAGTTGAGTGAACCGAGTAGTTTAGCAAGAAGTACTTCTCTGGAAGGAATATCTGCAAGGGCCATGACTCGTTCGGAGGAGAGGAATTCGGTTTGGAATAGTCCCATTCGTGCATTCATGAGCTTTTTGTCTGCTTGAACTTCTTTTACAAGTTTAGCAGCAGCAGATGGGTCATCACCAACAACAATAAGTGCAGTTTGACCGTCAAAATCCTGAAGTTTAATATCTTTATTCTCGTTTTGAAGTGCAATCTTGAAGATGGTGTTTTTAATGACCATGAAGTCTGAACCTATGTCCTTGAGTTTCATTTTAAGAGATGTGATAGACAGAGTATCCAAGTTACTTGTATCAACAAGTAGAAATCCGTTATGACCAGAAAGGATGCTCTGGTACTTCTTTAAAAGTTCAGATTTATTATCTCGGCTTTTAGCCATGATGTTGTTCTAATATTTCAGATATTTCTTTTGCCTCACATGGATTTATTTTTATACCATGTTTCTTAGGACATGGGGATGATACTAAATGAAGAGGTTTTTGTCAAAGCAATAGGGTTTTAGAATGATGTATATCTTGAATGGAGTTAGATTAGTATTGAAGTCACCAAGTTTTCATAAATCATAGGTATGGTCTGTTAGTTTAAGATATCATCTTAATATGTTGAGCAGTGCTGAAATTCAAATAATAATTAGTAGATTAGATGAGATTGACTCTAGACTCTCTGGTATGGATTCAAGATTTGAAGTTATCCTTGAGAGGATAGAAAATATACAGAGAGTTTTTTATGACCACAAAAAAGAGAATATGTCTTTTGAGAAGTGGGTTAAGAAAGTTACTTCAAGAAATGAAAAAGAGTATTCAAGATTTAAAAAAGAAAACGGTTTGTTTGATAGGAAGATGAAGATAGCGGGTAAGGTGATGAGTCGTTGAAATACTTTTTAAAAGTAGTGAAGGCCAGGAGGCTTGTAGATTTGCAAGCCTCCCGGCATCTAACAGGTCATCACTACTTATCTTCGAGGAATATCATCGTTTTGCCGTCGAAAACATACGTGCCCGCATGGACTAAACCAGGAAGATCTTCCTGATTTTTTTGAATTTCGGTCATATAGAAGCCAGAATCTACAATATTTCCATTACAGGCAACCGCAACCATCAGTATGCTGATATTATTGAGACTGAGATCACTTTGCCCCCCTCCTGCCCAACTGGTAATCCTGTGAATTCCAAGGGATTGTGAGGAGAGCATGGCAAGAAGTTCGCCAGCATCTTTAGCAATCGATGTTAGCGAGGTGTTTCGGATTTCGTAGACCTTAGTCTGCTTTTCCATTGTTATGCCCACAGCCCATAAGCCGTTAGGTCTCACTTCTGTCATGATCGAGCCACTTTGAGGCAAGAAGACATAACTGACGGGCCAGATATCCTTGCCGTCCGTTGTTGAAAGCACCCCGCCCGTAACCTCGCCGTGGTAAGCCTTGTAATTCAGGCTAGTGCAATCCACTTGCTCTGAAATCGCTGAGGGTTTTGTCGATGTAGGTTCAGTCAAAAAGATTTGAACCTCGATGGGCGTGGACGTTGGTTTTGGTGTAGTGGTTTCCACAATCACCATCGGTTGCTCGTCCTTTGATGGCGAGCATGCCGATAACGCCAGCAATTAACCGACAAAGATGTAACTTAGAACTTTTGTTAACATTGTAAACTCCTTTTTCTATTTTTAGGGGTTTTCTCCCCGTATTTAGGAACCAAGCACACGCCTGGTTAACCAAGTAAAAGTACGGATGAAAATCGGTTTTGATTAAGGGTTATTATACTACGAATAAACACTATAAGCTAGAGGGACTATTCAGACTCTGGCTTAGCAAATTTGAAGGCTACGCTCGGACCCATTGTTGGAGCCAAGTAACCGATTCTTACTAATTGACTGGCACTTTTACCGAAAACTTCTTCTACAGCAGAAACTGCTTTGTTGATGTTTTCAATTAATTTGTCTTCTTCTAAGTCGATTTTACCAACATTCATATGAATTCCGCCTTGCTCGTCAGCTCCGAAGGTCTGCTTACCTTTCTTGTATGCTTTCACAGTCTCTTCTAATTCAGCTGGAGATGCAACAGTACCTGTTTTAGGGTTTGGCATAAGGCCTTTTGGACCTAATTCCTTACCTAAAATAGCAATTTTTGCCATTACATCAGGTGTAGCAATTGCCACATCAAATACAGCTTTTGCGCTCTGAACCTCTTTGATTAAGTCTTCCAAACCTACTTTATCAGCGCCAGCAGCTTCTGCTTTGGCACTGTTTTCAGGTGAAGTGAATACGTAAACAGTTTTGGTTTTACCAGCAGAGTAGGGAAGTGCTATTGAGCCTTTGATTGATTTAGGATCTTTATCCTTAGGTAAATCAACGACTAGGTGCATTTCTACTGTGCCTACAAATTTAGAGTAGGAAAGGCTTTTTACTGCCTTCACAGCTTCTTCGAGTGTGTGCTCTTTGCGGTTTCGCTTCTCTTTGGTTTTTAAGTATGTTTTGCTTCTTTTAGCCATTTCAATAAGTGTTTATATTATTCAATTACTTCAATTCCCATCTGCTTAGCGGATCCAGCTACAATTTTTGCAGCCTTATCGTAATCTTTAGTATTAAAATCGATCATTTTTATTTCAACTATTCGCTTAATCATATCCTTGGTGAGCCTTCCTACTTTTTCGAGGTTAGGTTTAGCTGAACCACTCTTAATCTTGAGTTCTCTTCGGATCAATTCTGACGTAGGAGGAGTTTTAGTAATGAATGAGAAGGTTCTGTCCTCGTAAATAGTCAATACTACTCTAGTTAATACACCTTGTCCTTCACGAGTCTTCTCGTTGAATTTGGTGCAGAACTCCGCAGTACTGATTCCGTAAGGGGCAAGTGTAGGTCCAAGTGGTGGAGCAGGGGTAGCCTGACCTGCAGGTACTACTAATTTTAATTCCTTCGTTACTTTTTTAGCCATTGTTATATCTTACTAATTTGAGAAAAATCTAATTCAACTGGTGCTTCACGTCCAAGGAAGGAAATGAGCACTTTGACTTTACCTTTGGCATCATCAAGCTCTTGTATAGAACCGATGAAATCAGCAAATGCACCTTCGGTAATCTTCACGGCCTCACCAACGCTAAACGAGGTTTGGTATGAAGGTTGCTCGACTTCCATGAACTTCATAATTGCTTTTACTTCGTTTTCAGGAAGAGGCCTGGGATATTTGTCGGCTTTCACAAAGCCTTTAACACCCTCCGTATTAGCAATTAATGACCATGTTTCGTTATTCAAGTCCATCTTGATTAAGATGTAACCAGGAAAGATTCGCTCTTCTTTGACATTCTGTTTTCCGCCTTTTACTACAATTTTCTTCTGGGTTGGAATCAAAACCTCTGAGATTTTATCTTCACTACTAGTTGCTTCGGCCCGCTGACCGATTGCTTTAGCAATACTATTCTCATGGCCTGTCTGTACGGTTAATACGTACCACTTCAAGTTTGGATTTTCGATCTTCTTCTTAGCCATTTTAATACGCGTTTTTCTACAAAATTATATCTCTTATTCTACTTAGGAAAATATCTAGTCCTAGAATTATAAGTGTGATTATACCACAGGTAATCAAGGTGTACAGCACTAAATTTAGTAGTGTAGACCATGATGGCCAAGTAGTTGCTCTGAGTTCTGCTGTTATTTCTTTTAATCCTTTAAACATATATTTTTTGGCAGGCCCACGAGGACTCGAACCCCGAACGACGGTTTTGGAGACCGTAGTTTTACCATTGAAACTATGGGCCCAGATTATATATTAATCTACCTTGGTCTCCTTATGTGTCGTATGCTTTTTACAAGTACCGCAGTACTTGTTTTTCTCGATCTTCTCTTTAACGTTTTTGGTCTTAAACATTGTATAGTTTTTGCTTTTACAGACTTCACATTTGAGAGCAACAATGTTTTTTTTAACTTTAGCCATTATTCTCGCGACAAATTTATATGGTAATGGAAATGCAAATGATTATATGGGAAATTAAGTTAAGTGTAAATATTTATGCAAATGTTAGCTCTGAGCAATATTGTGTAAAGGGTTCTTTGATCAAAAGATTATTAGTGTTAATTGCAAAAAACGTATTTTTATCGGGGTAATTTACAGCTATGGTTAAAAACTCGTTGAATGTATCTTGAGAAGTATTTGTTTCAATAAAACACACAAGTACCTCGTCTCCTACTTTGCTGAATTGAGATTTCGTTTCTTGAAATAGTTCAGTAAAGTTAAGTGATTCATTGCCTATATCAATTCTTCTGGAGTTAGGTTGAAAGTTTAAAACTCTCAGCAATTGTTTTGGGAATTGTGTTATAGCAATACGCCTATTATAACTTTTAAGCAATTCTGTAAGGAGTTCATATCTCTTTATAAAGAGTTTTTCCATTTTGGTAGTCATAAAAGCTGGATCTGAGGATTGAACTCAGGACCTTTCCCTTACCATGGGAATGCTCTACCAACTGAGCTAATCCAGCAAATTACTTGTGGTTGTATTTCAATAGATTTCTTACTATGCAGAGGACAGGATTTGAACCTGTGTAGCCCGAAGGCGCCTGATTTACAGTCAGGTGCGTTTGACCGCTCCGCCACCTCTGCGTATCTTTCAAGCCGAAGGAGAGATTCGAACTCTCGACCCACGGTTTACAAAACCGTTGCTCTGACCAACTGAGCTACTTCGGCGGTTACGATTTTGCATTATACCAAATCCGTTTAAAAGAGTAGTAGGGAGAGAAAATGCTCTGACAGAGAGTGAAGCCTTTATGCCCTCGCAATTGAGGTGGGTCTCCGCAACTATATCCCGAGAGACATAGCGATGTAGAAGTCCCGATGCATAATCGCAGGACAAGCAACACCCTGATACCATCAGAGCAGTCCATTCTACAATGAACTGCGAGGGGAATTCAAACTTTTAAGAAAGTCCTAAAAATTCCAATAATAGTTGGATTACCCCTGTAATTAAACTCGAGGTAAAGGCAGATAGAGGAGAAAAAGGAAGTAAGAACAAAAGAAAAACAAAAGGTGCGAATTTCTCTAGACTTTCCCAGAAGTATCTGATACTCCCTGGAAGTAGCGCTCTCACAATTTTGTGACCATCAAGGGGAGGGATAGGAATAAGGTTAAAAGTTCCTAATGAGAGGTTAATTATGATGAACACAAGGAGAAAATAGCTAGGAAATAGTTTGAATATGAGTGAGCAAGCTATAACTAGTATAAAATTACTAATAGGGCCAGCAGCAGCTGTTAAGGCGGTGTAAAGTACAGGCTTTTCGAAATTGTACTCATTGATAGGTACAGGTTTGCTCCATCCGAATCCTGCAATTACAAGCAATAATGCACCGATAGGATCTATGTGTGTGAGTGGGTTAAGTGTCAGACGGCCTTCAGCTTTGGCAGTATAATCACCAAGTTTGGTAGCCGCCCATGCATGTGCATATTCATGAATAGTAGAGGCAATGAGCAAGGAGGGTATTGCATAGATGTACCATTGTAAATTGTTGAAAATATCCATATGTTGTCAAATGTAACTCTTTTTGATAATATCACCTTGCTTTTTAAGCTTCAATGAAACCCCATTATGGCAAAGGTATGCGCAGTATGTGGAAAATCAAATACAGCAGGTAGACGAATCCAGCACCACCATTCCGTGGGATGGAGATTTAAAGCTCCTCGCAGTACTCGTGTTTTCAAGTTAAACATGCGTAAGATTGATTTAGAACTCAGTGGCACAGTGGTTAGAACTGATGTCTGTATGAAGTGTTACAAGAAGCTTCGTAAAGAAGGAAAAGAGTAATCCCCGCACTAGGTTTTTGTATGGTACAATCAGGTGACTGATTTTTGAGTCCTGTAAATGAATATTTTAAGCCCCCTTTTAGAAGTGCTTACCTATGACATCGGTATTGACCTAGGTACAGCCAATACAATTGTGTATCTACGTGGTACTGGAATTGTTGTATTTGAACCATCTGTGGTGGCAATTGACAAGAAGAGTAATACGGTGTTAGCCGTGGGTACTGAAGCTAGGCAGATGATAGGTCGAACTCCCGCTAACGTAGTTGCTATTCGGCCTTTGAGGGATGGTGTAATTACAGACTTTGATACGACACAGGCCATGCTTCACCATTTCATAGGTAAAGCTCATCAGTATTTCTCTAACACTTTTAAGATTCCTAGGCCTAGAGTTATTGTAGGTGTACCTTCTTCTGTTACAGAGGTGGAGAGACAAGCTGTAATTGATGCTGCTAAAACTGCCGGTGCAAGAGAAGTTTTTGTAGTTGAAGAAGCTATGGCGGCAGCGATTGGTGCAGATTTACCGGTTGAACAGGCGTCGGGTAGCATGATTGTAGATGTTGGGGGAGGTACTACAGATATTGCGGTCATTTCCTTAGGGGATATAGTTGTTGATAGAACTATTAAGATTGCTGGTGATGAGTTTGACCAGGACATTATTAGTTATGTTAGAGACAAATATAACTTACTTATAGGTGAGCGTACGGCCGAAGATGTTAAACTTGCTATTGGTAGTGCAGCTCCATTGGAAGAGGAAAAAACTGTGCTAGTACAGGGTCGTGATTTACTTTCCGGGCTCCCTAAGTCAATTGAAATCTCCAGTTTGGAAGTAAGAGAGGCGTTAATGGGCTCTATTGATCAGATTACAGATGCCGTGAAAGATGCTATCGAAGATACTCCTCCTGAACTTCTCACTGACTTGTTAACAAGCGGTGTGCATCTTGCCGGTGGCGGAGCTTTGTTACCTGGACTGGATAAGTATTGGCAGAAAAGGCTTAACGTACCTGTTAAGATTGTGCGTGAACCTTTGGCTGCAGTGGCGAGGGGGACTGCAGCGATGCTTGACCATATTACTTTGCTTGAAAGAATTCAGAAATCGTGGGATGAACTGGTTTAAATCAATAAATGAGAGTAGGTAAAATTCAAAACAATCGATTAAAGTGGGTCTATCTTTTTGTTGTTGCAACGCTACTTTTTGTTTTTGATTTACTTGGAATTTTAGGCTTTGTTAGGCGCAGTCTTGAATTGATATACCAACCTGTGGCTTTATACTCACTGGATCTATCTAAAAATGTTGTTAGCCGTTTTGAGTATTTAAGTAGGTTTGGAACTGTATATAACGAGATTGATGCTTTGAAAAATAGGGTCTCCCAATTGGAAGCTACAAATCTCGAATATGAGCTACTTCAAGAAAAGTACTCTTCTCTTTTGAAACACTCAAAAGTGGCTTCAAAGCAGTATGAATATATACAGGGGGAGGTATACATTTCTCCTCGGAACGAAGGTATTTTACTTAATGTCGGGTCTGAACAAGGAATAGTATATGGGAATTATGCAGTAGTAGGAGATGTGTATATAGGAAGTGTGGTGAAAGTGGATAGTAACACGTCGTTAGTTAGAGGTGCTGATGATATCGGAAGCACTTTGGAGGTTTTAATTGGTAAAAGTGTTTCGGCTGTTGAAAAAGAGAAATTTGTTCGCGCAGTTGCAGTGGGTAGGAATGAAGAGATTCTCATTGAGAATATCGCAGGAGGAAGTGGGGTAAGTAACGGTGATGTTGTGATGGTAGCTGATGATAAGGGATTTTTGATGTTGGGGAAAATTTCCAGTGTAAATAGTGATAAGGCTGCATCGGTACTTACAGCGAAAGTCACACCTGCCGTTGATATTTTTGCTATTAAGTTTATTTATGTAAGGAAGTGATTAAATACCTATTCTTAATTCTGGCTAGTTTTGCAATTGTTTTTGTTGAGCCTTTCATGCGTTTTACATTGGGTGTATCAATTTTAATGCTCGTTTGGGGAGTCATGATTAATAGAGAAGATAACAGCGGTGAGATTTTGTTTCTGATTATCACTTCGCTAGCAATAGACACGGTTTTGAAATATCCGTTAGGGACATATATTCTCTCTTTATTAACTTTTTCCTCGGCAGAGCGATTGTTAAATCATGTGCTTAGAGAAGATAGGTTGGGTAGGATGTTCCTTAAAACTCTAATATCTGTATATTTTGGGCTCCTCGTGTTGGGAGTTTTATCAAACCTAGGATTCAGTACTCACCTTTTGAGCGCGATTGCTTTTCCAGCATTATTCACTGCTATTGCAATGGTAATTGTCAAAAACTTTGTGGTGCTTCAAGGTAGTTCAAATACTTTTAAAATGAAGAAATAGGATGGAGTTTAAGTTTGATAAAAAACTCAAGAAGGAATTTGGAAACGGTTCCAAAGCGGTTAAACCAATTAAATCCAAAGAATTGATAGACGGAGTTGTATATTCCCAGAAAGAAGTAGTGATAGAAAATCGTTGGCATTACTTTTTCGTATTTCCAGTGCTGTTTTTGATTTTTATAGCGGTTGTAATATCGTTAGTCCAGCTTCAAATCTTCTCCTATGAAGAGTATGCAAAACGATCTCAGAATAATCAGTTTGAAATTGCCCAGATTAAACCTAATAGGGGGCTCATTGTCGACCGAAATGGAAAAAAGTTAGCAGAAAATGTACCTGCAATTTCTGTATATATCACCACTTCGGAATATAGAAAAACTAACTTATCCCTCGACCGTGAAAAATTGAGTGAATCACTATCTAAGCTTGAGCAAATTGTTGGTAAGGGGGAGTTATTTGGAGATTCCAAAGTGGGTTTAATGGATAGGGTGGAATCCGTTTGGAACGGATATAACGATTCGGAGAAAGCGTGGGTACAGAAAGTAGAAGTTGTATCTGGGATGAGTAATGAAGTAGCTGTAAAAATTAAAACTAATCAATCGCAACTGCCTGGTATTGTAGTGGAGAATGGAAGTAAGAGATTCTATCCGTTGGGAGATAGTATGGCGCATATCTTGGGCTACACAGGGAATGTATTTTATGAGGATCTGATAGAGTTGGATTACATCTCTTTTAATGATGTGATTGGTAGATCTGGTTTGGAAAAAGTTTACGACAAAGAGTTATTCGGACAAACTGGGAAAGAGGCGTTTGAAAGGGATTCCTTAGGTAACATTATTGAAGGTGGGAAAAGCCAGATTGAAGCTGCTAGCTCAGGGGCTACACTACATCTTAGTATAGACTCTCAAGCACAAAGGGTATTCTATAAATTCTTGAAACGAGGTGTAAATCGATATGATGCTAAAGGAGGTAGCGTTATCTTAGAAGATATATCTACGGGTGAGGTTCTTGTTATGGCATCTTATCCTAGCTTTGATAACAATAAGTTTGTTGGAGGTATAAGCCAGAAAGAGTATAACGCAATACTGAAATCAGGGAGTAATCCTCTTCTTAATCGCGGTATTGGTGCTCAAATCCCCCCTGGCTCTACTTTCAAAACACTTGTGGCATCAGCTGCATTGGATGCTGGGGCAGTAACCAAAGACACTGTGTATGTCAGTCGTAGGGGGTATACTTTTTCTAATGATAAACCCTTTCAAGAGTACAATAATAACGCTTATGGAGCTTTGAATTTGCTTAGCGCTATTTCGGTTTCCTCTAATATTTATTTCTGTGAAGTGATTAGGAATTGGGATATGGATAAGCTTGTTCCATACTTGGAAAGATTTGGTATTGGGAAACAAACTGGAATAGACCTATTAGGTGAGGGCAGTGGGAGATTGCCTTCGCCTAAGAATAAGATTGAGTTGGCTAAAACGACAAGCCCTTGGTTGGATGCTGTTTGGTATCCTGAAGGGGATTCTTGCAATTCCGTTATCGGACAGGGAATAACCACCGTCACACCTCTTCAGATGGTTAACTGGGTGAGCGCAATCGCTAACGGGGGGACTTTGCAAACCCCACACATAGGGACAATGCTTGAGTATCCTGATGGAAGTGTTCGCCGATTGGAGTGGAATCCTGCTAGATCAAAAGTAGTCAAAGATTCTGCGTTGAGCATTGTAAGGGAAGGTATGTGGGAGTCAGTAAACGGTTCACGTAGGGTAATCATTCCTTTGAGTAATATGAAGCCAGAGGTTGCTGCCAAAACTGGTACAGCAGAGTTCGGAAGAGTTAATAGTAAGGGAGAGTACCAACACACACATGCGTGGGTGACAGGCTTTTATCCTTATAAGTCGCCTAAATATGCCTTTGTTGTTTTATTGGAAGATGGTGGGGCAAGTAATAATTCTGCTCAAATCGCTAGAGAGTTTATTGACTGGTGGAATGCGAATTGGAAATAGAGTAGAGTGGTATGACTAAGTCATAATTTTTTAGATTTATACTGATGCAACCTAAACAAAAAACTCCGGACATGATTTTTAAACCGGAAATGATGTCCAGTACAGTGCACTCTACATCATGGGACAGAGATAGTGGACCGTTAGGTTTAGGTGGCACACAGCTTGATAGAGCACAAATGGCTGCCGATGCAAATGAAGCGCTCGAGTCTGTTTTAGTTAAGGATTATTATGATAAACCTTCGCGTGTAGTTGTTGATAATGTCTTGGATGTGATGTCAGCGATAGCCTCACTCA
Organism: bacterium; assembly: GCA_021463465.1. Classification (GTDB taxonomy): domain Bacteria; phylum Patescibacteriota; class Dojkabacteria; order SC72; family SC72; genus JAJTYH01. Next base: position 287,153 of record JAJTYH010000002.1, on the reverse strand, counting down.
AAGTTGATATAACAAAAGAGCTTTTGGAAATTGGAAATATGCCCGAAGGTGTTCGAGAAGATGTGAGAATGTTTTTGGAGGAATGTTCAAGAGAAGAATATCTTGCAGCATTTGAGACTAGAATACGTGAATCGTTGGATATACATTCTGGGACTTCCAGTTCAAATGAGAAAGGTTTTGCCATTGAAGATATTGGAATTGTAGTTCAATTATTCAAATGTATGAACTTAAATAGTGTGATTCCTCATTACCCTGCTCGATGGGATAATAAGTGGAATCATCTATTAACTTCTTTAGTTACTGTTACTGATTTAGATTATAACGTCAAAGGTTCTCCTCAGAGCCATGAAGCCGATATTGAAATCCTCAGGCGAGAAGCTCTTCTTTTATTTTTAGATATGCCTGTGGAATATGAGAATGTTCGGTCGATAGTGAAGACTCATCTTGCAAAGGAATTAGCTCAAGGTAATTCACTGTCTGAAATCAAATTACTTTTTAGTAAAAAGCTCTTTGGAAGTTACTTGAATAAGTCTTTCGAGGGTCAATTGCCCGACTCCGTTGCCCTTAGTGAATTACCCGATGTTCACTTAGATATAACACATAAACAAAGAGGCATCCTTTCGGCTTTATATGATGTTTATACCGAAGCTGGTAGAAGTGAAGAGGATAGAGTAAAAATTCTTCATTTAATCGGCGAATTTAATGGAAGTGAAGCTATGAATGTTTTGATTAGCCACAACAGTCTCATCCTGAGAGCCGATGTTAATGCTATGGTTAGTAAGATAAAGAATTTACTTGATGCTTTTGAGGTTCAGAGACGGGAGTTAGTTCTGGCAAGAAGATTAAAAGAAATATAGATATTTATCCTTTACCTTTATTTGACAAGATAATCCTCTAGGGTGTATTTTGCCGAAATTGTAATTGAAGATTTTAATTGATACCCTGAAACTGTGAACTTAGTATTAGTAGAGTCTCCTGCCAAGGCGAAAACAATCGAAAAGTACTTAGGTAAAGAGTACAAAGTGAAGGCTACGGTTGGTCATATAATTGACCTTCCTAAAAATAGTCTTGCCGTAGATGTTGATCACAAATACGAACCTCAGTTTGAAACCATTAAGGGTAAAGGAGAGCTAATTAAGAAACTGAAAAAAGAGATTCCCAAAGAAGGTAAAGTATACTTTGCAATGGACCCAGATCGTGAGGGAGAGGCTATTGCCTGGCATGCATCACAGGCATTAAAAGTTAAATCTCCCCTTAGGATCTCGTTTAATGAAATCACCAAAAGTGCTGTTAAAGAAGCATTGAATAGCCCACGAGATATCGATACTAATTTGGTAGATGCACAGTTTGCGCGTAGAGTTTTAGATAGGTTAGTAGGTTACAAGCTTTCGCAACTATTATGGAAAAAAATCTGGTACGGACTCTCTGCTGGTAGGGTTCAATCAGTTGCATTGCGACTTGTTGTAGAACGAGAAGGGGAGATTGAGAAGTTCATTCCTGTGGAATATTGGGATATTGAGGCTATGTTGGACAAAGAGGGTAAGGTGAGGTTTGTGGCTCCACTATCGAAAATTGGTGATAAAAAAGCCAAGATAAGCACAGAGGCGGAAGCTAGAAAGGTTGAAAGTGATGTAAAAGGTAAGTCCTTTGCTGTAATGCAAGTAACGGAAAAAGATGTAAAAAGACATCCATTTCCTCCGTTTACTACTTCAACTCTTCAGCAATCAGCAAACAGAGTTTTAGGATACACTGCAAAGCGAACGATGGGTATAGCTCAAAGCTTGTACCAAGCTGGGCATATTTCATATATGCGAACTGATTCAACTAACCTGAGTGGCCAAGCTATTAATCAAATGCGTGATTACATTGAAAAGAATATTGGAAAAGAGTATCTACCTGAGAAACCCAACTTCTTTAAAACGCGCTCTAAGAATGCGCAGGAAGCTCATGAAGCAATTAGGCCAACTGATTTCTTTCTCACTCCTGATTTGATGGCTAAGAAAGTCGACAGCTCGGAGGCTAGACTTTACGAGCTTATCTGGCGAAGAACCTTATCAACTCAGATGGCCGACAAGCTCACTAAATCAATATCTGCACAAATTCAGCCTGAAGGTACCAATTATGTCTTTATTGCTAGTGGCGAGAAGATTCTCTTTGATGGGTTTAGGAAGATATTAAAAGGTGATAAGGAGGAAGAGAGTGTAGCAATTCTTCAGGACCTGAAAGAAGGTGATAAGCTAAGTCTTGTAGAATTATCGCTATTGCAAAAGTATACTAAACCAAAGCCTAGATATACTGAAGCTTCTCTAGTAAAAATGTTGGAATCACTTGGTATTGGACGGCCTTCGACTTACGCAACTATCATAAGTGTGATTGTTGATCGTGGATATGTACAAAAAGTGGAAAAACAACTGCAGCCTACCGAAATAGGGAGAGTAGTTTGCGGCTTTCTGAAGAACAATTTCAATCGATTAGTCGATTACGAATATACTGCTGGAGTAGAAGATAAATTGGATGGAATCGCGGATGGTAAGGTTAAGTATGTTCCATTCATTGATTCGGAGTATAAACCATTGGTTGACGATTTGGAAAAAGCTGATAAATCAGTAAAAAAGGAAGATGTTGTTATTTTAGGTAAATCAGAAGAAAAATGTCCTGAATGTGGAGGTGAAATGGTTGTTCGATTAGGTAAGAACGGTACATTTCTTAGCTGTGCGAGATTTCCAGAGTGTAAAGGTCTTAAGAGTTTATCACCTGCCGAAGTTTTAGATGAAGCTAAGTATTTACTTGCCGGTAAGTGTGATAAATGCGGTGGAAATATGATTTTGAAAACTGGTAAATATGGTAAATTTTGGGGATGTGAAAAATATCCAGAGTGTAAGAATATTCAGCCGCTTCTACTTAAAGAAGTGTGCCCTGAATGTGGCAAAAACTTAACTGAGAAAAAGGGTCGTTGGGGCAAAACATTCATAGGTTGCAGTGGCTATCCTAATTGTCGATATATTAAGAAAATCTCTAAGAAAAGTAAGGAAGATTCAGAGGAATAATCTTTTCTTCATTTCAATATCCTAAGCTTTTGGTATGTTACCAAGGGAAAAGTTTCGTTTCTGGGGTGTAGCTTCGCTATCGCTAACTGAGCTTGTTGCGATAATACTTTCCAGTGGTACTAAAGCTAATAACGTTTTCTCAATTTCCAAAAAGGTGTCGAACTTTCTTAAACAGGGTGGTAGTGAACTGGACAAATTATCAGGTATTACTGGTGTGGGGGAGGTCAAGGCGATGAAACTATTGGCTGCGTTGGAGTTAGGCGTTAGAATTGCCTACCGAGAAAGTCCCTTGATTGTAATATCTTCTTCTCAAAAAGCTTATGAAACCTTAAAGGGCATAGGGGTATATAAGCAAGAGCACCTTGTAGGTGTTTTTTTAAACGCCAGGTATGAATTGATGGGGAAAAAGACTGTAAGCATAGGTACGGTTGACAGTGTACAAGTTTTACCTAGGGATATTATTATTTCTGCGCTTAAGTTTAACGCTTCCTATGTGATTATTGCCCACAATCACCCCTCTGGTTCTTTAGTACCCAGCAAAGAAGATATCTTGGTTACCAAAAGAACTAAGCAAGCTTTGGATCTTGTGGGCATTTCGCTACTTGACCATCTTGTTATTGGCAGAGAGGGTTGGAAGAGTGTACCCCTGAGTGATTGAAAAAAGGGTGACTTTCTGTTAATATCTCCAAGTTTAATATTTATCTCTCATACTCTTCAATGTTTCCTTGGACAGTAATGTCTGAGAAGAGTAGGTGAAGAAAGGAAATTATGAAAAAAGTTGAAACAACTTCTGCACAGGCGAAAGAAGTCAAACCAATGCCTGAGATTACACTTCCTAAACTCGAAGAACTGCTTGCCGCAGGTTGTCATTTCGGGCATAAGAAAAGTGCTTGGAACCCACAAATGCGACCTTTTATCTTTGAGGAACGGAACGGAGTCCATATTATCGATTTAGTAAAAACACTTTCCAAGACTAAACATGCGCTTAGAGCTATTCAGCAAGCTGCTTCAGAGGGAAATATCATGATTGTTGGTACTAAGGGACAGGCTGCAACAATGGTGCAACAGATGGCTTTGCAAAAAGGAGCATTCTTTATAAACAAAAGATGGCCAGGTGGAATGTTTACCAATTTCAAAGGTGTCAAACGCAGTGTTGATAACCTTGTAAAGATGGAAAATATTATTGCTGCTGGTGCACAGGGAATGGTTAAGAAGGAAGAATTAATGATGAAGAGAGATGTTGAAAGACTCAATAAAGTTTACGAAGGTATCAAGTTCATGGATAAGCTTCCCAGCTTAGTAATTGTAATTGACAGTAAAGTTGAGAAGATTGCTATTAGAGAATCTATGAATGTTGGAGTACCCGTCGTTGCACTTATGGACACTAACTGTGATCCAACAGATGTTGCCTTTCCAATCCCTGCTAATGATGATTCACTTAAGAGTATCTCACTTTTTGTAGAACTTTTTGGCAAGGCACTTGATGGTTCAAAGCATTCAGCATCGCTTATCGCTACACGTACCGCTCATGTGACTTCTCTCGAGAACCAGAGAATGGCTTTTGAGGCTGAGCAGACTAGAAAGAAAGCTATGGAAGAGGCCGAAAGAGAGCGGATTAAATCAATGAGACAAGGTAAAGCAGTTGCTGAACAAGTTAAAGTTACTAATGTAGTAAGAGTGGTTGAACGACAGGTCAACCCACTTGCTATTTCCGAGACTGATTTGCCTGCTCGAACTAAGAAAGCATTGGCTGACAATGGCTTTACCTCCCTTGATCAGTTGAAGGGTAAGAAGAAGAGCGACCTTATTGCTCTTAAAGGAGTAGGAGAAAAAGCCGCTTCTGATATCATGGAATTATTAAAATAACTGCTTAAAAACTATGGCTATATCAATGGAAGACATCAAGACATTAAGAGAGAAGACATCAGCTGGAATGGCATTGTGTAAAGAAGCTTTGGAAGCTACCAAGGGTGATATGGCCAAAGCGATTGAGTACATAAATGAACGTAGTGATGTGGTTTCCAGACTACGAGATTTAACTGGAGCTAAGATTGGGCTTTGTAAGATTGCATTTGAAGAGGCAGGCAAGGATTTTGAAAAAGCAGTTGCTCTAATTAAAGAGCGGGGTTGGGATAATCCTGTCGGTCAGTCTGAAGAAGGTTCAGCCGAAGGAGTGTTGGATGTCTATTTACATGGTGTTGACCGTAAACTTTTCGCGGCTGTGGAAGTTACTTGTAAGACAGATTTTGTTGCGAAGAATGATCAATTCAGAACTTTCGTACATGAGTTGGCTTTGCAAGTGGCTGCAGCCAAACCTAAGTACGTTTCAAAAGAGAGTATTAATGAGGATGAGGTTAAAAAGATGAAAGAACTTTTTGAACGAGAAGCTAAAGATGAAAGTAAGCCTGATAATATTCTAGAGAAGATTGTAGAGGGTAAACTCAGCAAGTTTTACACGGAAAATTGTCTTATGGAACAGAAGTGGTTTAAGGATGAGTCTAAAACTATACGAAACCTCTTTGATGAAGCAGTACAGAAGTTAGGTGAGCCACTTGTGGTTCGACGCATAATGTACTGGGAGTTGGGTAAGTAGAAAATTTTGTGTAATATATTCCTGATAACTTTAGTAGTTTGATATTCCATGGATTTGGAAGGTTTTAAAAATAACTTACAGAAGTGTGTTGATTTTCTCGTCGATGATTTATCCAAAATTCACACAGGTAGGGCTAATCCTGACCTAGTTGAGAGCGTAAAAGTTGAAGCTTATGGGACAGATAATCCTCTTAAGAATATTGCAAGTATTTCCGTTGCAGACTCTAGGTCTTTAGTTATTCAGCCTTGGGATAAATCGTTGGCTGAGGCAATCGTAAAAGGAATCGGAGCCTCTAATCTAGGTTTTTTAGCTATGATTGAAGGCGATGTCGTGAGAATTAAGATCCCTGAACTCACTCAGGAGCGCAGACTTGAGTATGTAAAAGTAATGAAAGATAAGGTTGAACAAGCGAGGATTTCAGTAAGGAATGTAAGGCATGAGGTTATGAAGTCAATTGATACTCAAGTAGAGCAGGGGCTCCCTAAAGATGAAGGAGATAGATTGAAAGAAGAGGTTGAAAAGAGCGTAAAAAGTTCTAATGAAAAGATTGAAGAGGTGAAAAAAAGTAAGGAAGAAGAGTTGATGGCAGTCTAATATTAGTCATTACTATTTTGCAGGAGCTACTTTCAGGGGTATCGTCAGTTCTAATATTTACACTAATAATAGGTGTATTAGTATTTATCCATGAACTGGGTCACTACTTAGTAGCCCGCCGGGTTGGGGCAAAAGTGGAAGAGTTCGCTCTTGGTTTAGGCCCTAAGATATGGGGGTTCAAACGTGGGGAAACAGAATATAAAATAAATCTTTTCCCTTTAGGTGGCTACGTAAAAATACTTGGTGAGAGTGATAATAAAGATTCAAATGATCCTCAGAATTTAAGAAATAAAACTCCAATTCAAAAAATTGCAGTAATGATTGCTGGGGTTACAATGAATTTTGTATTGGCAGTAATTCTTTACCATGTCATCTTTTTAAATACTGGATACAAGTTTTATTTACCTGAAAGTTTTGCAGATTTTAAGCCTGTTGGTGGCGTTGTAGCTATTGAGAAGTTATCTGATAAGGTGGAATATAATGGGCTCGCTGAAGGTTTAGGTGCTAAGAAGGCAGGAATCCCTGAACAAGGAGAAATCAAATCGGTAAACGGGAGAAATCTTGAATACACTTATGAATTACCTCAGATATTAAGAGATTATGCTGGCAAGAGTGTAGATCTTGAAATTTGTACTCAAGCCTGCAAAACCTACTCTGTGGTAGTGAGTGAGGAAGGTAAAATTGGAATTACAATTCTCCCTAATTATGTTCATGTTCTGACTTACGAAAATAATAAGTTAATTAGTGGAGTATCTCATGGTGTGAATATGGTTAGAGTAATGGTTACTGGAATTTCTGACATTTTTAGCCAAGCTAAACAGTCTGGGGATTACAGTAAGGCAGTTAATACTCTGTCTGGTCCTGTTGGAATATATTTAGCCGTAGATTCGGTCAAACAGTATGGGGTTATATCAATTTTGGGTTTAGCTGCTGATTTGAGCTTAGTCTTGGCTTTCATGAATCTACTTCCTATACCGGCACTGGATGGGGGGCGAATATTACTGACACTTCCCGAACTTCTTTTAAGGAAACGATTGAATCCCAAATTAGAGGTCATCCTTATAAACGGGAGTTTTATCCTTTTGATTCTCCTGATGTTGGCTGTTATGGTTAAGGATATTGTGTATTTTGATAGTCTCAAAGAGCTCTTTAAGTAGCTTAATCCTATAACATACATAGGGCGAATATATCTTTACAAGCTATTGTTATTCTAATATTCTAGATGAAGTAACATCTGATTGCTGTATTTGAAATGGATGGCCGAAATAGAGGATTTTTTTTTGGAATAGCATTGCTTCTTGTCGTAGGAATGGGTTTTGGAGGCTACTTTTTAGGTCGATATCTTGACACACAGGCGTTAGCTAAACAGAACGAGCAGACCACCAAAATCTTTAAAAGCCTAGGCGTAGAATTTAAATATCCAGGTAATTGGGTTTTGAATAAAGGTAATTATATTGAAGATTCAACTGGCCGCGTAGATTTTGTAAGAGTAGTTAGTCCTTCTGGTTCGTACTTTTATTATAGTAAAGTTGAAAAAGGAGACTTTTTGGAGGGTACTTGTGATGCATCCGATGTTAGTGGCACTGCTGGAAGTACCACTATGAGTTGTGTTTTTAAGAAATCAGAAGAGAGTAATTTTGCAAGATACAAAGTTGATGAAAAGTCTAACACTGATAATGGCACTTACTGGGCAGTTGCAGAACCAAGTGACTCCTTAAATGCTGATAAATATTCATATAACAGTAAAGATAGCTTCTATTATCAGTCAATGAGTGATACTGACCTTGTTGAGTTGGATAAAATTATGGAATCTGTAAAAAGGAATTAAAATCTATGGCTCAATTACGATTAACAAACAAGGGTGCAATTCTTTTAGTACTAATTTTAGCATTTGTCGCGTTTAGTTTAGGTTTTGGGTATTGGAAAATAATTGGACTTTCTAATCTTGCTCCTACAGACTCAAGTGCAGGTCCAAATGGTTGTGAGGGAGATACACCTAAAGAGTGTGGTGGTTGTACTCAGCCTAAAGGTAAAAACGACGAGAGTTACCAATGTGCATGGAGAAATGGTGCATGTAAAGAGCTTGGTAAGGTTTGTGAGCCAGATGATCCAATTTATAATGATACAGGAGTTTGTAGCAACCCAAGCGATTCTATAGACAAGTCAGGGAAAAAATGTGAAGTCGGAAAAACATCTTGCCAAGAGGATAGTAAGGGAAATAATACAGGATTTAATTGTACGTGTATTGATTTATCTCCTAGTGGAAATGCTTGTGTTAGTGATTGGAGATGTACAGATTTAGATAAAAAAGCATGCCCGACAGATTCAAATGCGCCAATAGTAGGTAACTGTCCAGTTGATGGAAGTTGCACTGTCCTTAACGAAGATACTACATACAACCTTTATTACTGTCCAAATATGGATTATGAAGAGGGAAAATCAAAAGGTTGCCAATCAGAAGGCACCCCTAAAAGGTTTACAGGAAAGAAGATGTGTCCAAATGCGCCAGCAAATTTTTGTGGATGGATACAGGCTGATGTCATTTCTGGCGGATCTTGCACGTTTCCGGATGGTAGAGCAAGTAGCACTAAATTTGCTAGTTGGTATATACCTTGTAAGGATAAACCTCCAGTTGAAGAACCTGTTAATGTTTGTGATGGTGGTGCTATTAGTAATCCCACTAATGGCTCAAGCTATAACGTAGGTGACCAAGTAATTCTTAAAGGTTATGCGTATGATGCTGACGGGATTGATAAAAATAATATTAATGTAACTGTTGATGGGAACGTTGTTGGCAAAGCAACTGTAACTGATCATCCTTGCTCAGGATCCAGTGATAGTGCTTGTACCTCTGCCGCTGGTAAACCATTAGTTGACTGGAAATATACATACACTGTTACCCAAAAAGGCACACACACATTTAAAGTAGATTGGAAAGATTCTAAGGGTATAACGGGCGCTAATTGTACGGGAAGTAGAAACATCACTGGGGTTCAAACTGAGGTTAATGTGTGTGAAGGAGGGAAAATCACCGCCCCGACTCAAGCTTCTAATTACGATGTGGGCGATCAGGTAACTATTCAAGGTTACGCATATGATAAAGATGGAATTAATAAGAATAAAATTGTTGTTAAAGTAAATGGTGCAGTTGTCGGTAACGCTACGGCAACCGATCACTCTTGCTCGGGGTCTAGCGATAGCGCTTGTACTGCTGCTGGTGGAAGCCCTGTTGTCGACTGGGAATATACTTACACTGTTACAAAGTCTGGCACTTATGCATTCAGCGTAACTTGGGAGGATGGTAAAGGTTTAACAGGTTCTAATTGCCAAGGTAGTCGTTCCATTACATCAGAGGTTCAAGGGAATCCAGAATGGGAAATTACCAAAACTGGAGTCTCAATTTGTACTGATCAAACAGCAGGTAGTCAAGAAGCAAGAATTGACTATTCAATAATGATTAAAAATGTCGGCACACTTGCGGGTCAGCTAGAAGATTTAGTAGATACACTCGATGATGAAATTGAAGAAGAGGATATTACTGAATCTTCAATATCTCCTACAGCTTCTGTAAATGAAAATGTTATTACCTGGAATTTAACAGGTAATGCGGGGCAATTTGATGTTAATGAAGAGAAGGAGTTTGAGTATTCTGTTGTAATCCCTGAAGGCAAATTCGGTACCTTTACCAATACAGCAGTTGCTACACCTGATGGTGGAAGCGCGTTTCAGGCAGTTGAAATTGTTAGCGCATCTTGCGAGCCTGTAGAAGTACCTGAAACTGCTCTGTTTGACTCATCGATATCGAAGGTAGTGTTGGGTGCATTCTTAATTCTTGCCAGCGCAGCATACTTATACTCTGATGGTTCAGTTTTTGGAATAGCTTCAGGAAGTAAGAAACAAAGAGCTTTAAAGAATTTCGAAAGCAGAGTAGCAGGGAAATAGTTGTATATGCTATAATCCAGCCGCTACATTACTTTATTACTATTTGCTTGTGTCCGTTATCGTACATCCAAGTGAAAATATAGACAGTGCTCTTAAAAGACTTCACAGAGAAGTGTTGAGAGAGAAGATTCTTGAGACCTATCGGAACAAGAATTTCCGTATTCGCGAGTCTGCGGTTGACGCTGAGAAGCGAAGAGCATGGGCTAAGACTAAGCGACGTCGAAGAACAGCCAGTCGCAGAGCAAGAAATTAGTAATACTAACGACTACAATGTCACTGCTTGAAACTCTAAGAAAAGATATGTTTGAAGCCAGGAAATCTGGTGAGATTGACAAGGCCAATATCTTAGGAATGGCTATTGCTTCTGCAAGTAATTACAAAATTGAGATTCAAAAGGAATTAACTGACGAAGATGTGGTTAAGATTCTGCGCAAGGAGGAGAAGAAGCTTAAAGAGGCTTTTGAACAGTATTCTCAAAACGGTCGAGAGGATTTAGCTAAGATCGAAAAACTTCAACTTGATGTGGTTCAATCATATCTTCCTATGCTCATGTCTGAAGAAGATGTATTAAAAGTTGTAAAAGAGAAGATTGGGGCTATGGGAGAAGTGAAAATGAGTGATATAGGCAAGGTGATGGGACCGATTATGCAAGAACTTAAAGGCAAAGCTGATGGAAATATGGTCAGTAATGCTGTTAAACAAGTTCTTAACAGCAAATAGATGCTTACCTTTTTCAATCCTCCTCCTTTTATTTCCCCTTCTGTTAAACAGAAGCTTTCAAAAGTAGTTAAAAAACAGTTCAAAGAGGTTCCAATCTCCATAATTTTTGTAGATTTGAAGAAAATTACACGATTAAATAACGAATACAGGAAGCTAAATGAACCAACAGATGTACTCTCGTTTAATTATGATACCAAGGAATTGTTAGGGGAAGTTTATGTTTGTATCGAATATATAAAGGCCAATAGTGCTGAGATTAGGCTTGAAGAAGAAGTGATACGCCTTATACTCCATGGTATTTTGCATCTGTATGGTTATGACCACTCTACCCACTTTGTTGACAGAACTCAGACAGACTTGGAGAATATGTATATACTTCAAGAGAGTATGTTAGATCAAGTTATAAAAAAATAGCTGTGAAATTAATAGTTGGTTTGGGAAATGTTGGAAGACAGTATAAAGATACTCCTCATAACGCTGGATTTGAATTGGTTAATGCATTTCGAACAGCTATTGGAAATGCTGGCTACATAGTGACTGAGTGGAAGAACGAGAAAATATTTGAAGCAGATTTATGCAAAGCACATAAAGATGGGGAGCTAGAATTCTTTTTGCTTAAGCCAAACACATTTATGAATCATTCAGGGCGAAGTATTGAGAAGCTAACATCTAAGTATCGTTTTACCGAAGTGGTAATTGTCCACGATGACTTGGACATTCTACTTGGAGAGTACAAAATTCAAGTAGGAAAAGCTCCACGTGATCATAATGGAGTAAATAGCATTGAACATATCAAGGGTCAAGAGAAGTTTTTGAGAGTGCGTGTGGGAGTTGAAAGTCGGAACAGTGGGTCAAAAGTTCCTGGGGATATATATGTTCTAAAAAAATTGGATAAGGATAAGATCGAGATCTTATCTAAAACGATAGATCAAGCAGTGCAGGAACTGTTTACTAGAATTACTGCTGGATAAATATTTCATTAGAAGGAACTGATCTCAGAGAGTATTCTGTGGGTACTCCGTTTTTATCATCGATTAAAACGCTACCATCACGTTGTACTATTCCTAGAGCGTAGTTTTTTTTGTATTTCACAATTACCAGAGCCCCAGGAATTGGAATGAAATTTTCTTTAGGTTTTAGGAACTTACCTGTGGATAGAAGATATGCGTACAGCCCTTCTGAAAATCTTTTTACCTCAGTCTGCTTCATATAATTATGTACAACAGGGGAAAGGTAGTTGCCGGTTTGGGCATACGCTTGAATTATTAAGCGTAGCGTTGTATGGCCGCCATATAGGTAAAGGAGCTTGTCACTTGTGCTTGCAGGGTTGGAGGGTATCAGACGTGTGCGTCCTCGTATTGTCTCTACTTCTGTGAGTAATTCCTCTTTGCTCACTTGGTCAAAGTTGTTTACGAAATTGTTATCACTGTCATAATCGTACGCGTCGGCTAGCCCGTCTTTGTCTTTATCAAAAACAGGATTTCCTTGGACTTTGCTGTAAATATCGATCTGATAGTTCTGAGTGTAGATAAAGCAATTGAAAAGGAAGTATGTGATTGTGACGGGTAGTATCATTTGAAGATTAAGATTTAGGAACTGTTTGGCTAAGAGGATTACGAATAGCCCAATGATGATAATTTCAACTGCGAAAATCGGATTAGCGAAGTATCCTCCAAACATATTATCCGGGACGATGTTACCAAATAGAGTGAAATAATCATTTGAGAAGGGATAGAACAGCATGATATGTCCTGTGAAAAGATCCGCTGCAATATGTGACAAGGTAGAAATAGCAAAAGTAATAACAATTAATGAGCGTAACTTCTCATTTATTCCTTTGATAAAAGTTTTTAATACTGCCCAAAGTACAAAGCTTACGGCTATCCAAAATAGTGGTACATGCGTTATTAGTCCATGGTGGTTAAATGAACTTTCACCTTTAGACACTAAGTAGAAAATGTCGAAATCGGGAAATATTCCAAGAAGGAAGGCTACAATGTAAAGCAATGTTAGATTAATCTTTTTGATTTTCTTGAGTGAATCTTTTTGTATATAGTAGCTGGAGATTACTGCCAGCGGTCCATGTGCTATCAACATACCCTGAATTATACAGATTAATCTTAAATTGATAAAATCAGCATCGTATGAATGGTTTTTGGGAAGAGATTGCTGGTTCAATTAAGCTAAACCTCCGAAGAGGTGAGCCTTGGGTAATACAAACCTCGCAAGAGTATCTTCTAGATTATATTGTAAAGATTTTAAGTTTTAAACTAGAAGGTAGGGTTGAGATATTGGTTTTTGATGAACATTTTGGAGAAGTTTTTGAGTCAAGAAAATCTTTTGGGGTCGAGGTTGGGAGTACTTTTGAGCATAAAGATTTGGAGGAGTTGGGTTTTGACAGGGTAAGTAGAGTATGGAATCCTGGTGAATACTCTGTATTGGGTGATGTCATAGTGTTTTGGCCTAAAGGTGAAAAAATGGTCGTGAGGGTGAGTCTGGATGGTGATAAGGTTGAACAACTCTCATACCTAGATCCGCAAACTAGAAGACTAGAGAAACATATCAAGCGGTATGAATTAAGCGGCGATAGTAATGAACTTAGAAGTAGGTACATTTGGGGAGAAGAAGCTAATGCTACCTATACTTTCTATTACTTTCGTAAGGTATGGGATGGCTGTGTTCCAATTGATTTGGGTATTAGGCCTTTCCCAGGGTTAAATCAAAATCATATAGAGAAGTTACTCTCTACATATTCGCAGCAGGGTTTTGATTTATACACTACTTCTAATCTTAATGAGTTTACAAGTCTTAAGCTTAAGCATCTAGATGAACCGCTTCCTAGAGGTTTTGTTATGACCTCGTCAAAAGTTGCACTACTTACTGACTTTGAGTTACTTGGTAGGTTGGATTTAAACGAGAATGGGAAGAAGCAAAGTACCAATCAAGAAAAGATTTTTAAAGAGATTGTCAGAGGGGATTTTGTAGTTCATCAAGATCATGGAATAGGTGTTTATGAAGATCTTGTCTCTCAAGATGGTTCACTATATTTGGATATTCACTATTCAGGAGATGATAGATTACTGGTGCCTTTAAGCGCAGCAGATAAGCTTACTAAATATGTAGGGGCGGGTAGAGGTACTCCAATACTAACAGGTCTTAATTCGGGAGTATGGGGTAGGGTGAAGCGTAAAGCTGCCGAGGATATCATGGCTATGGCTTCGGAATTGGTTCAACTCTATGCTATGCGCTCAATGGTTAAAGTAAAGCAAATCATACGTGGAGATTATCAGGTTGACGCCCTACAAGAGTTCATCTCTAAGTTTCAGTATGAAGATACTGAAGATCAAGCTGTCATAACTCAGCAAATTGTTGAGGATTTTAGTAAAGAGAAGCCAATGGATAGGTTAATTGTTGGTGATGTAGGTTTTGGGAAAACTGAATTAGCTGCTAGAGCCATGTTTATGACGGTTAATTCAGGTTACCAGGTTGCCTTTTTGGTTCCTACAACAGTCCTTTCTTTACAGCACTTCAAGGTACTTCAAGAACGTTTTAATGATTACCCCTTTAAAGTATCGCTATTGAACCGGTTTATAACTGGTAAGGAAAGAGAAGAAATAATAGAGGATACGCTATCTGGCAAGGTTGATATTTTAATTGGTACCCATAGTTTGCTATCAGAAGAAGTAGGTTTTAAAAATTTGGGATTAATGGTTGTAGATGAGGAACAGAAGTTTGGTGTAGTTCAAAAAGAAGCAATGAAAAAGAAAAGATTGAATGTAAGTGTATTATCAATGACGGCCACGCCTATCCCTAGGACACTAAATATGTCTTTAGCGGGCATAAGAGATCTGAGCATATTGGCTTCGGTGCCTTTGGGTCGTAAGTCGATTAAAAATAACATTGGGACTTTTGATTGGAACATAGTTGAATCAGCTATAAATAAAGAGGTGTCGCGTGGAGGGCAAGTGTATTATCTCCATAATAGAATTAATGATTTAGAGCCACTTAAGTATGAGATAGAAAAGAGAATGGGGGATGTGAAGATAGGTATTGCTCACGGTCGAATGGGTGAGCTCAAGATAAATAAGGTAATGAAGGACTTCATAGATCGAAAAATTGATGTTTTGGTGTGTTCTACAATAATTGAGAATGGGCTTGATATTCCTAATGTTAACACGATAATTGTTGATGATGCACAGCGTTACGGTTTAGCTTCCTTGTACCAGATTAGAGGGAGAGTTGGGAGGTCGGAAAGACAGGCTTATGCATATATTATGTATTCAAATCTCAGAGGAAATGCCTTGCTGAGAATAGATGCTCTTTCTGAGGCAAATAATATCGGCTCTGGTTTTGTGCTTTCCAGTCGAGATCTAGAAATTAGAGGTGCAGGAAATATTTTAGGGAAATCTCAATCTGGAGCTATTAACTCTGTAGGGTATGGACTATATACTCAGATGTTGAACGATGCAGTGAAAGAGTTACAGGACGTCAGCTATTAGTTGACTTCTCTCTATCCAAAAGGGGGGTAACTTTGATTGTGTGTTGAAAAGTTTTTTAAGGGTTTACTGTTAAAACAGTTAAAAACTAATATCCTAGAATCATGCCCAAAGTGCTATACAATAAATACCGCTCTGCTGATTTTGACCAGGTGATTGGTCAGGAACATATTACTAAAATTCTTAAAAACGCTGTTAGATCAAATAAGATAGCTCATGCTTATCTATTTGTTGGCTCTCGAGGTACAGGTAAAACGAGTACTGCAAGAATTCTTGCTAAGGCCCTTAACTGTCAGAAGCTATCAAGTGAAGGAAATCCATGTTGTGAGTGTGAGCCTTGTCTTGCTATAACTCAAGGTAGATTTTTGGATTTAATTGAAATTGATGCTGCTTCAAACCGTGGAATAGATCAGATCAGAGAACTCAAAGAAAAGCTAGAGTTTTCGCCTGTAGAGGGGAAGTACAAGATCTATATTGTTGATGAGGTACATATGCTTACAAAAGAAGCATTCAATGCACTTTTGAAAACTTTGGAGGAGCCACCTGCCCACGTTATTTTTATATTAGCAACAACCGATGTTCACAAGTTACCGCCAACAATCCTTTCGAGATGCCAGAGATATGATTTTCGTCTGGGCTCTGAAGCAGAGATAGGTGATGTGCTTAGTAATGTGGCTAAAAATGAAGGAGTAAAAATGGAAGAGGGCGCACTAAAAGTATTAATTGAGAATGCTCATGGTAGTTTTCGAGATGGCCTCTCATTGCTTGATGTGGTAGTTAGTGGGCAGTTAAATAGCGAAAAGCCTGAAGTTGTAACTGAAGCTGAGGTAAGAAAAATCCTTGGAATCCCTGATGAAACAATGGTTTATCACTTACTCGAGAATCTAGTTAAGGGTCATGGTGGAAAGGTACTGGAACTAGTTGAAGAATTAGAGAGTAAAGGAGTGAACTTGCATCAGTTTATAAAATATTCCCTCATCACTTTGGAGACAATATTAATTCGAAAGATAAAAAATGAGTGGAAAAATGACGAATATTCTTTTGCAAATCATTTAAACAGTGTGGAAGTAAACTCTCTAATTAATATCTTCCTAGCAGCAGAAAAGAATCTTAGAAACGCTGTTATTCCTTCTTTAATTATTGAAATGCTTATTCCTCAAGTATCGAGTTTGAACAATGTAGTAGTACACAAGACTGAACAGGTAGATATATCTGTTTCACAAAAGGCAAAGCCTCAAGCTACTGAATCTAAAAAGAACGTAGCTAAGGTAACAGAAGCGCAAGAAGAGACTGAGGAAGAGGATTCAGATGGTCATAGTAATAAGGATATTTCTTTTGAACAAATTACTAAAGAGTGGAACAAAGTCATCGAAGGAATTAGGCCCGCAAACGGTCATTTATTTGCATTTCTAGGGGGAGCTAAATTGTTGGATTTTGTTAACTCTTGTTTGCGATTAGAAGTACCCTTTGAGTTTCATAAAGATAGAATCGAGACGCCTAATAGTCGAGAATCGATTCGCAAAGTGGTTAAGGATGTCTTCGGGACATCTTTTAAAGTTGAATGTGTTGTGAATGGTCAGGTTAAGCGTAAGAAGCAGGTGTCTGCTGATGTGATTCTTCAAAACGCACCTTCTAAAGGCAATAGCACGAGGCCTGTAGAGGTGGGGCCAAGAAAAGTTAGCAAGAAGATAGAGGCAATATTTGCAGGTATGTAGTTTGTTTTTCACTATAAAGCTGTTAAAATCTCATTGTTTAATATTGTTTTAACCATATATGATTAACCCAGTAAAACTTTTGAAATTACGTAGCGAGGCTGCTCAAATGCAGAAGAAATTACAAGCTAAAAAAATAGTAGCTGAGTCAAGAGATGGCAGGATTAAATTGATGATGAACGGTGCACAGGAGATTGAATCTCTTGTAATTGACGAGTCTTTAGTTGATGATTCCACACAAAAGATTATTAACAACGGTTTAAGAGAAGCCTACAAGGAATATCAGAAAAAACTTCAAAAAGAGATGGTTAAAGATGTTGATTTAGATCAGCTCAAAAAGTTTCTAGGTTAATGACTGTTCTCCCCAAGTCAGTTGAAAAAGTAATTGAAGAATTTGCTAAACTTCCTGGAGTAGGGCCTAAATCTGCTGCACGAATGGTATATCACTTCCTCAGATCTCCGTACAAAGAGGCCTCCAAGCTTGCGGATATGCTTAAATTAATGGATGAGCAAGTTAAGTTTTGCAAAGAGTGTTTCAATCTTGCTGATAGTGAAGTCTGTGCTATTTGCGATTCTCCTGTAAGAGATAAACAGAAAGTTTGTGTTGTAGAAGAGTCATTGGATGTGGTGGCTTTCGAGAAATCAGGAGTGTACAACGGCACTTACTTTGTTTTAGGAGGTGTCATCTCACCAGCAGAGGGTGTAGGGGCAGAGGAATTGAGATTTAAAGAGTTGAAGGTAAGGGTTAAGAGCATAGAAGGTAATGTAGAGATTATTGTTGCAACAAATCCTAGCTTAGAAGGTGAAGCCACATCGAACTATATTCAAGATATGTTTAAAAGAGAGATTAAGGAAGGCAGAGTTATAATAACCCGACTCGCGATGGGACTTCCAACTGGTGCTGATTTGGAATATGCAGACCAACTTACGTTAAAACGGGCTCTTGAAGGTCGAGTAAAAGTTTAATATACTGACATTTAATGATTCAAATAAGTTGCAAAAAGTTCTGTTGTTGTAGCGGCACAATCTAGGTCGGCTGCATTTGCAATTTCCTGTTTCCTTAAAGTAATTAAGAAATGTAGCCAAAACTTTTGGTTTACTTCACTATATAAATTATTTGATATACTAAAGAGATATGAGACTCTACAACACACTTACTAGGCAATTGGAAGAAATTGAGGCTGATAATGGTGAAGTTCGCATCTACAGTTGTGGCCCTACAGTATACCTAAGGATGCATATAGGAAATATCAGGGCATATGTGTCATGGGATGTATTACACAGAGCTTTGTTATACCTTGATTACAAGGTTAATAGAATTATGAACTTCACAGATGTAGGGCATATGAATAGTGATGAAGATTGGGGAGAGGATAAGGTAGATATAACAGCAAAGAAGACTGGTAAAGATCCAATTCAGATTGCTGACTATTATATCGAGACTGTGCTTAAAGATTTTACGGATTTCAATATCTTAGCCCCATCCGGGGATCCTGTTAATTCGGACATTAGTGTCGCGAACGTTCATAAATATAATTGGACCAGAGCTACAGAGTATGTTGATGAAATGATTGAGTTTGTAGCTCTCCTTGAGGAGAAAGGTTATACTTACGGAACGGGGCAGGCGATATACTTTGATGTACAAAAGTACTCAGGGTACTCAAAGCTTTTCGGACAGAAACTTTCTGAGAAAAAAATTGCTGTTAGGGATGAAGTTAAAGAGGATCCAGATAAGAAGCACCCAGCAGATTTTGTTTTGTGGATGAAAAATGTGGGTAAATATGCTGATCATGCTATGAAATGGGAGTCACCTTGGGGAGTGGGTTTCCCAGGATGGCATATTGAATGTTCGGCAATGGGGGTTAAGAGACTTGGTACAGATATACATATTCATACAGGTGGCGTCGATCATATAAGTGTTCATCACACTAACGAAAGGGCTCAGAATTACGGAGCCTATGGTAAAGAGGTAGTGAGGATGTGGGTTCATAACGAGTTTTTGCAAACTGATTTAGGAGATAAGATTTCTAAAAGTAAAGGCCATGAGATATATCTGGAGGACTTTCAAGCTTTAGGTTATGAAGCTATGGATTTAAGATTCCTACTGGCTTTAAATAACTATCAAGTACCTCTAAAGTTTTCTTCAGAAGCTTTAAAGAATGCTCGCAATTCAAGGTTGTCGCTGATTTCAAAGCTAAATGCACTTAAAGATAAAGCAGAATCCAAAGGCAAGGTCTTGGAAGACTATAAAGCCAAATTTAGTAAAGCCTTACACGACAATCTTAATGTGTCAGTAGCCTATGGTGTGCTTAATGAGGTTTTGAAGTCTGAAGCCTCACCTGAAGACATACTGGAAACTGTTTTAGATTTTGATAGAGTTTTCGGTTTTCAATTAGAATCTGCTCTGGAATCTGAAATTCCGGAACAGGTAATGGAATTAGTTGGGCAACGCGAAGAGGTTAGAAAATCTAAAGACTTCACAAAAGCCGACCAACTGAGAGTTGAAATAGAAAAGTTAGGATATACTGTTTTGGATTCAGCCAATGGCCCACAAATAAATAAGAAAGCGAATTGATGCAGCAAACCCAGACTATTAAAATCACTCCAGAACAAGCTCGTACTCTCAGAAGTTACTTCGGTGAAAACGGTTTTTCTGAGGATAGAGAGGGCAACGAACATATTAGTTGGCGCTTTAGAAAGAATGGATTGGTAGTTACAGCTTACAACTCAGGATCGCTTGTGATTCAGGGCACAGAAGATTTCTCAACTATTTTGTTTCAATTGAAATCGTCTTCTAGATCCAATTTCTCTCCTCACTTTGGATCGGATGAAGTTGGGAAAGGAGACTACTTTGGCCCTTTAGTTATTTGTTGTGTGTTTATGGATGAAAATGGTTTTAATTTAGCGAGTGATTTAGGAGTTACAGACTCAAAGAACCTTAGTGATGCAAAAATATGCGACATTTACTCAAAGCTAAAGAGTAGTGTGATCCATAACTTCGTCGTCAAATTGCCTAAGGATTACAATTTAGAGCTTAGAGAATTTAGAAACGTATCATACTACTTAGCCAGACTCCATAAAGAGGCTGTGGAGGCTACACTTTTTCAAGCGAAAGTAGGGGATAAGGCGTTAGTAGTTATTGACCAATTCTCAACAAATAAAGGTCGACTTGAAAATGAATTCAAAAATCTCAACATCACTTTAGAGCAGTTCCATAAAGGTGAAAGTAATATTGTAGTAGCTTTGGCTTCAGTATTTGCAAGGGCTAGATTCCTGGAAGAAATGGATAGAATGAGTGATAGCTATGGCTTCAAATTTCCTAAGGGAGCTTCTGATGTAATTGATGCAGGCCGTGAGTTTGTGAAGCAGTTTGGTTCGGAAAGACTCAATGAAGTAGCGAAAACCTCATTTAAAACTACTCAGTCGATTCTTTCGTTTTTTTAGCTCTCACGGCAGATATAATCCATGAAATAAGTAACCAGAGTAGTATGAGGATAAGTACGACAGCTACACCTCCTATAACTCCCACTTGGTAAAGTATCGAGACTTCTACTTTATTTAGAACAGGTGAGCCCTGAATATCGTTGTATGTCTTACTCACAATGTTTCGGTTAGAAAAGATGCTCTGTACATCTGGCCATAACTTTACGGAGTAGCTTTGTGTAAAGGATTCACCTGGGTAAATAGCTTTGCGCTGAGGGTTGATTTCATATCGATCCAGAATCTGTTGCTGTGAAGCGTTTAAGATCCGAATTTCCCCTTCGGGTTTGAATACAAAATTGGAATTATTGGTATATTGATATTCAAATTCTGTTGGAGAAAGGTATGGAAGACCCTTTTTAGTAACTACAATCTGTATGTCACTCTGGTTAAAAAAAATTTGATTTATTGAGGTATTACTCTCCTCAATATGAAAGCTAAGAAGAACTCCTACTGAAGGTATGACATTAACGTTTCCTTGTTTAGCTTTAACTTCTTTTTTTTGTATCAAGATAACGTTAAAGTATGTACCTACTGGAGTTTCTTTAGGTATTGAGATTACATAAGGAATGGTCACTTCTTTTTTAGCAGGGATCGTTATCTGTTTCTTTTTCAAAGCTAAGAAGGGACTGTCACTAATGGATTTTTCAGTTTTAGCATCGTATGCAGAGACTGTTAGCAAAACAATTTCTGATTTATTGCTCTCGTTTTTATAGGTGATTTCATCAAGTAGGATATCTTCCTTACTAAGAACATAGCTCTTAACTCCTGGGGTAATATTGGTAGCGTTTGCAGGGGTTGGTAGGTAGCTAGTTATACTTAGGATAACTAGCAATAGGGTCGTAAGAACGGATCTTTTGTTCATTTCTCTTACGCAAGGATGAAATAAGTCTGTATATTATACCTACAATCAATACAATTGCTAGTATATGTTTCCAAGGTAGTACCCAGAAGGTAGTAACAGCACTAAGTGGTGCGTGACCTGGGTTTTCAGATCTATAAGTAGTTATGAGACGGGCTTTTAGAGGCCCGATTGCGAGCTTACCGTTTCGTAAAAAGACCCCTTGATGGTGCCACTCGTCTGTATAATTGCCGGCATTTCCTCGCAACAAACTTTGACGGTTACTATTGAAGGTTACTTTGTCTATTTCTTGTCCTAAAAAATTCTCAATGATTATGTCTCCCGCAGGTGTGATGTGAGTGTTCCCCTTATTTATGTATCGGGTTTGAAAGCTAATCGGAGGTAGTTCGTAAAAGCTTTTTTCGCTTCTGAAGTATTCAATTTCTGCTTGCTCTACTATCTTGTCACCCACTTTTACAAAAATAACAGGACCAGAACCTAAGTTGGATGTTGAGGTAGAATTAATGTCCAAATCTACATGAGGGGCTTGGGATACTAGGAAAATCATAGCATGAAATTCACCGGAGGCAGAATTAGCGGGTACAGTTATTTCATATGGGATTTTAGTGTACTGGTTGGGCATAAGGTTAACTTGAGTGTAAGGAATCTGGACCCATTTTGCAGCACTAAATACATCTCTTTCCTCTTCTGCTTCGGAATGAATTCGAGCTGTGCCTGGATAGTTTTCAATCTGTTTAAAACCTCGAATGATAACATTATAGACTCTGGGTACAGGTGAAAGATTCCATACTGTAACCTCTCCTGTGTGTCTAGAGCCTGCTGAGAGAGTTAGGAATTGTGAAGTGGGAGCAAAACCCAGAGACAAACTGTTATTACCTAATTGTTGTGCATAGGATGGGTGGGGGAATAGTGCAAATAGTGCAAATAGGGAAACTAGAATAATTAGTGTGAGGGATAACTTTTGCGTGAGATTTTTCATTTCAACCTTTTAAAGTATCCGCGATTTAGTAGTATGCACCGCAAACAAAGTAGACTGTTTCTGAATAGCTACCTGCTTCAGCAGATGCTCCTGCCTTACCTCCATAAGTTACAGTTGAGTTGTCAGGGCTTGTCTGTGCGCCGTTTTGATAGAGAATTAATTGTGCGTTCGTACTATCACGATCTAAGGCACCAAAGGTTCCGGCACTGCCATCACTGAAATCCGCTGGGACGACTGCTGCCCCACCTGCGTCAGGATCTGAGACTGTAATTCCGAAACCTTCCGTACCCAGACCTGACAGGTTTATAGTTGAGCTACCAGTAGATGCTATCAAATATGTAGTGGCAGATGATTTATACAAACCTGCATCTGTACTCCCATCGCCTGTACCAAAAGATGACCAGTAGTACCCAATGGTACTAGATGAAGTTGATGTGGTGATTGTGTTTGTGGCTGTTGAGTAAGCACCCCCGGGATAAAGAGTTCCCAAACTGACTGAGTTGGAACTAATTGAGCAGTTAACAGTTGGTACAGCTTGTACTGTAGCAGAGACTGTTACAGAATCGGTAGATACAAGGTACAAATCAAAAGTGCTGGCGTCAATTGTAGCTCCACTTTGGACTCGAAGCGTTGTAGTATGAGTGCCAGAGGTGTCGTCAGTCCCCACAACACCTGCAGAACTTCCATTAGAAATTCTGAAGCCGTAAGTTGTGCCACCTGTAAGTGCACCTACATTGGATACCGTTATTGTGTCAAAAGAGCTTGAACCTGAACCTTGTACGCAGCTAGCCGTAAGAGCAGAGCCGTTGTTAGGAAGGCTTGCGTCTATAGCCCAGTTAGTGCTTGCCAAATCGGGAAGAGCAGATGAAACTGCAGTTACAGTTAAACTTCCTGCTGTTCTACACCAGTTACCATCGTCCGCATCAGGAAAGATAATCGCAACAGTCCCGCTGGAAGACATTGATTGTGTTGGCGCTACTGCAATTGTGTAGGTGACTGTAGCTGATGAGCCGTTAATGTTTGTTGCCATTCGGCTGAGATAGAAGTAGGCAGCAGTTAGCGCGTTTGCTTTTGAGAAAAAGAGTGGAGTTGATAACAAGAATATACCCACAGAAAATACAAGGACAATTATAATTTTTGCGAACTGACTAGGCAGTTTGATTTTTTGTAAACTCATAAAGTAAGCAGTCAATTATCCAATCATACTAGGATATATATTTTGCGCTAGTGTGTCAATTTCACTAGTACTTTGGGACTATTACTATTGTCACTGTTTCTGTGTAGTCTGTGGCGGGGGTTGCTGAGCCGGAGGCTCGAGCTTTGAGAAGTAGTCCGACCCGACCTGTATGAGTTGGGCCATTGCTCTCGTACACTTTGCTAAAAACTGCATCGATAATTCCAACGTTATTTCCAGCTCCGTTATAGGGTGAAATGACAGAAAGAGTAGCCAAACTACCGTTACCGCTTCCTAATTCGTATAGCTGCGACTTATAGTAACTCTGAATCCCAAAACCCTCTACAACTCCGTCTAAATCGGCACTCGCTGAAGTAATAGTATACGAAGCTGTTGTGGAATTAAGTCCTCCGTTTTGACCTTTGAAAAGTATTGATAACCCTCCGGAACCATTAGTTTGACCATCAAGCCATATCAAATCATCAGAGGTTTGAGCTGGACCTGTTTGTACCAATCTGTCACTGTTATTGAAATTCACTGTATACGGCGCACTTGATTCTGTAGAGACGCCTGTAGTATCAGCAATATCAATATCAAAGCTCATCGTGGCGGATGCTGTAGTTGCAGTTGCACTGGGACCTGGATCACTTTCGGTAAAGTCTCCGTGTAACGCTTTAGCTCGCAATTTGTAGGTTGTACTTGCATCAAGACCTAACACATTTGTTGCATCAGTTTCCCAAGCAGATTTCGTTAAGTAATCATCAATAGTTACGTTGGACGAAGTGATGGGTTTATGAGTAACCCCATCTATGTATCTTATATCCGAAGCAAAATTATCAGTTGAGAGTTGGATTGCATAAAGGGTATCACTCGGATTACTTTGAGAATCAATTTCAAACCTTGCCCGATCGTAACAACCTGTTGGTCCGCACACTCTGACCATACCATTAGTATTTAAATAGGCAGGACCAGTGGTACAAGATGATGATCCGCTAGTTGTAGTTTCAAAACATGAGATTTGTGGGACATTCGCAGTAAAGATTTCTACTTCCCCAATTCCTGCGCGATAGTTTGTGCTAAGCACTCTAGGGTCGCCAGAGAAATCGCCCATTGTATTTAAAAGCTTGAAGTTGCCTGAACCTGCTTGAGAAGTTTCGCCTCCGGAATTCATAGTCGCACCAGTAATTTTGAAGTTTGTAGAGTTAAGATCCTCGGCAAATACTGGCAAAAAGTTCAGAGAGAAAATCACTAAGGTTAGAAAGAAACAGAGCAGTTTATTCATACGTCTTAATATTATTGTTTTAAAAGGGTACAGTCAATCAGCGATATGCTAAAATGTATTCATATGTCGCCAGTGGTCTCAGTAAAAAGGTTGAGGAAGTACTTTAAAGTATATAAAAAGGAGCCAGGGTTACTCGGCTCAGTCAAAAGTCTTTTTTCCCGAGATTACTCAGAAATTCAAGCTGTAAATGATATCTCTTTTGAAATACAAAAAGGTGAGTTTGTTGGCTTTATCGGTCCAAATGGGGCAGGTAAGACGACCACTTTGAAGTGTCTTTCAGGTCTCCTTTATCCTACATCTGGTGAAGTGGGTGTTTTAGGGCATACGCCATGGCATCGTGAGCGCAGCTTCTTGAAGAAAATTTCACTAGTAATGGGGCAGAAGAATCAACTCTGGTGGGATTTACCTGCTTATGATTCTTTTTTGTTGAATAAAGAGATTTATGAAGTTGATGAACAGGATTTTAAAAACAAGATTGATGAACTTATAGATCTTCTCTCTCTTGGGAGAGTAGTTAATATCCCTGTTAGAAAACTTTCTCTGGGTCAAAGAATGAAATGTGAGTTGGTTTCTGCGCTATTACATGCACCGAGTGTAGTGTTTTTAGATGAGCCTACTATTGGACTTGATGTAGTAATGCAAAGAAGACTTAGAATCTTCTTCAAAGAATATAATCAGAAGTTCGGTACTACTGTCATTTTGACTAGCCACAATATGGATGACGTTAAGGAATTATGTAAGAGAGTGATTATTGTTGACGGAGGTCATATCATGTATGACGGAAAAATATCTGATTTGATTAGGGAACATGTGAAGTATAAAACGATAAGTTTTGTTGTAAGTAAAAAGATTGATAGGGCAGATTTGGAGAAGATAGGGCAAGTGGTATCGCTTAATGATACAGGTGGTGTCATACATGTAGATAGAAATGATGTTGCAAATGCATCAGCTAAGCTCTTAAAGGCGTTTCCAGTGGAAGATTTGGACATTGCAGAGATGAGTTTGGAGGGTGTTATTAGGCAGATTTTTACTAATGAATAGTTAAATTTAACTGTGTATATCTTTAAATGATTGATTCAACTTTTATTGAACGTTTAAGTACAGGAGATGGTCAGTTAAGGAGAATTGACTCAAAGTTTGCTAAAGATTCTGGAATGCAGCACTTCCAGACAGAGTTAACATTTACAGTTGATACAGGGTTAGTTGCTCCCGTAAGTGTTGAATTAATCACCCCTGAGTCCAGTATGGGTATACGAATTAATGATAAGCGAACATTACTTGAAGAAATTAATCGTGTAGAGGGATTATCAGTAAGTCCGTTCTCGGTTTCTCAAAGAGAAAAGGATGTTTCTGTTTTTAAATTGCTTGAGGATTTAGCTAAAAGAGGTGTTAAAGAGCCAAGTTTGTTAATGTATACTGAAGTTGTTAGATGCTTTATTTTTAATGGAGTCCCTGTATTTACTTTTCCCTATGGACATAACAACGTCAAACCATTAAAAGATTTGATTCAATCAATCCATCCAAATGGAGATAACGGAGGTATAGTACTTCCAATTACAAATAAAGTACCAGATTCAATACTGTTTCCAAATACAGAAATTACTTTTGCAGAAGGTGATGGCGCAAATTCTCAAAATAGAGTAATGCAGCATGCGTTCATCGCTGATACAGGAACAAGGTGTATCGTTGGTGCTAAAGATCTGGGTAGAGATGTTAAGTTTGCTTCTTCGGTAGAATTAGCCCTAAGGGCACAAGGAAGGAAATTATTTAATCGTAGGGAATGGAAAGCTGGGGCGATAAAAGAATTAGCGGAAAGGTGGGGGGGAGCCGCTCCGGATATTTCAGATATCGCTTTGTAGCCTAATAATTAGGTTTTTGCTAAAATATCACACGTTTGGAGAGATGCCAGAGAGGCTGAATGGGACGGTCTTGAAAACCGTTATGGGGGAAACTCCATCCAGGGTTCGAATCCCTGTCTCTCCGTGTTTAGAATCTTTAGGTTTATGAAAAAGAAAAAGCTTTCAGAAATTTCCCCAGAGATTAAAAAGGATTATTCCAAGGCTATTATCTTTGGAAATACTGAGCTACCTGGAGAAGGTCACCTGCTTCAAGTTGTTGCCATTCCAGCAAATACTAAGCAGAGAGCCCATTATCACAACGCTCAAACTGAGATTTTCTATATCCTTGAAGGTGAATGCTCAATCTACATAAATGATACTGAACATATTGCCGTTCCAGGCGATGCTTTTGTATGCGAACCTGGTGATAGGCATTATTTGTGGAATAGAACTGATAAGGAGTTTAAGCTTGTGGTCTTCAAAATAGATAAACCAGGAGAAGGTGACGACACTGTTTGGATGTAAGAGTTTGTGTATACCCCCGTACCTATATCTATTTCTTTTTCAAGGAGACGAAATATTGGTAAACCTTAGGGGATGCAGCTATCAAAACCCCAATAAGCATTATTAAAATTGAGTAGTGTGAGCCGTTTCTAGCTAAATCATCAAATACGATGTTAGTGAGGTTTGTTACTGTGCTTATTTCAAATGGTAGATCTTTGGTATTAAGATTGGTGGTTACGAAGTTTCCGATTAGATCTTTGAGCAATAGCCCTTTCCAAAGAATTAGATTGATTAAGCCTGTAAGGAAAGTAATACTGGCAACAATATAAACCTTGGCTTCTTTCATAGGTACAATTAACAAGTAGAGGAGTAATAAGATTAACAACGAGGTGGATAAGATTGCGCCTAACCAATCGAGTACTCTATAAACGGTAAGAATTTGTTGAGCTGTCTCATGTGGTATCGGAGGTATTTGAAAAGCACTTGCTAGATTTAAGTTCTGTTTACCAATAGTTGCATCATAAGCTTCGTCAGCAACGGGTAGTAACTCAAATTTCGGAGGAATACATATATCTTTCAAATCTTTAAAACCACCCTGTTCTTCATAGTTAAAAGCTTGAGCTTCAGTGCAAGGTTTAACTGAGTTGAGAAATTTCATGAACTCATAGTTTTTGAGCTGTTCTTTGGGGATAAAATCCTTAGCCATTCCTACCACATCTAATCCTAGAGTACTAATTTCGATACTTGACGTTTTACCTTCTAACCAATCGTAAGTACCATCTGTCACTCTTTTGATGTTATCTTCAAAAAAGTTTTCTGAAAGTGTTTTGGTGACCTGTTTCTTGAAAGCTTCAGTGTTGGCGTCGGGCTTTCTACCTCCTTCTTTACCCAAATCATCTGTAATATCTTTTATCGCTGCCTTTGAAATCTGGTCATGCATATCTCCCTGCTCGAGCCAGTTAATTAGTGTATTGCGGTTGGTAATTAAGGTAGAGAAAGACAGAAGGGTGGGGGTTACGGTTAAGATGAAGATAAATAGTATTAGAATGATTAAACCTAGCAGCCCCCTTATTATGTCCAGAATTGCTTTCATCAATAGCAGTATATACAATGTGGCTATGAAAGTTAAATTCACTATTCCCGATTACGTTCAAAAGGTAGCAAGGATGCTTTTGAAAGAAGGTTATGTTTGCTATTTGGTTGGTGGTGCCTTAAGAGATGTTGTTTTGGGGATACAACCTGACGATTATGATATTGCAACAGACGCTACTCCTGATGAGATGTTGAGTATTTTCCCTAAGTCAGTTTCCACAGGAGCTAGGTTTGGTATGGTTTCTGCTTTGATACCTGATGGAAAGGGTGAGGTCTATGAGGTACAGGTTACGACCTTCAGAAGTGAAGAGGAGTATGTGGATGGAAGGTGGCCTTCCAAGGTAACATTCATTAAAGAAATTGATAAGGATTTAGGGCGTCGGGACTTCACTTTTAATGCGATGGCGTTGGATCTTAATAGTGCGACCCTAGATGGAGCTAATGAGACAAAAGAATGGGAGATTTACGATCCATTTGGAGGCGTCAATGATTTGAATTTGAAGGTGGTGAGGGCGGTTGGGACACCTCTGGAACGCTTCAAGGAGGATGGATTGAGGGCATTTAAGGCATGTAGGATGGCTTCCCAGCTTGATTTTTCGGTAGAGCCCGATACCTTTAATGCGATTAAAGAATCTTTGCCTGTTGCCGCTCAAGTTTCCATGGAGAGGGTTAGAGATGAGTTTCTGAAGATGTTGTTACATTCATCGAAACCTTCAAAGGGGATTGATTTGATGAGACAAACTGGCCTTTTACAGTTGTTCCTGCCTGAACTATTAGAGGGGTATGGAGTAGAACAGAAACTTTTTCATGCAGATGATGTTTATACTCACAATTTAAACACGTGCGACCATGCTCCAGACGGCATTAAGCTTGCTGCACTCTTTCATGATATAGGTAAACCCAGGAAAGATATGCATAATGGCCACTTTTATGGTCACGATATTGAAGGGGCAAGGATGTCAGAGGAGATAATGACGAGGATGCGATTTTCTAAGTCAGAGATTCGTAAGGTGAGTTTGCTTGTAAAAAATCATATGTTCTATTTCCCTTATGAACAAGCTCAGATGAGTGAACAGGAGCGAGCCAAGATTCGAGAAAAAGAATGGACTGATGCAGCCGTCCGTAGATTTATTGCTAGGGTAGGGGAGGAAAACTTAGATGACTTGTTTGCTCTGAGAATTGCAGATGCAAGTGCAAATCCTAAGAGTGCATTTAATCCTGAAGAGATATCTCAGCTTCAAATGAGAATCTCTGAAGTTAGGTCAAAGGATATGGCAATTAAGCTTACTGACTTAAAAGTTGACGGTGAAGATTTAATGAGTATTGGGATTATGAAAGGGCCAAAAGTTGGTCAAACTTTGAATAAGCTTTTAGATATGGTTATTGAAGATCCAATGCTTAATACAAAAGAAAGTTTGCTAGCTGAAGCTAAAAAGTTTTCAGATTAGCCTCCATTGTCAAGGAGTGAATATTCAATAATTATGAATTGACCGTTCTCGTCTTTTTTCGCGTTTAAAAACAGAGCTAGAATTTGTTTGGTACTAATGGTGGTAATCATGTCACCTTCCTGGTCCGTCAAAATCATACTTTGGCAAACTGTTTTAGTTAGGTTTGAACCATTTTCGCTGGGAGCTGAATGTAAAATATAAAACGTTTTATCTTCGAAGAGTGTTTGTTCGGTGAAGTGCTTAGAGTTATAAATTTTTTTGACCCTTGGATCCCTTACTGAGAGGATTTTATCCTTATACAGAGTTATAAAAAGTAGAGGTGAACCTTCTGATTTTGGGTAGAATGTTAGATCAACTGATTGATTTGTATAAGGTGACTCTAGTTTAATTTTCTTCCAAACCAATAGGTCTGAGTACGTTTCATTAAATTCTAAACTGTAGAATTTAGCAAAATCATCCACTGATAATGTTGTCGGCTGCTCTGTTTCTGTGGTCATTATCGTTTTGTAAAAATTAACTGTTAGCTCCTACTAAATTAGAAACAATGTTAAAGCTAGAGTTACCATTATCATTAGCGCCTAGGATTAAATCAAGCACTTCTAAGGTAGTTATTCCATCTCTTTTCGAAGATATATTTTCGGTTGTTATAGTGTAGATACGAGTATTTTGTTGGTGTTCTCCCGGCCTTAGTATTGATTGAGCGTGGATTGAAAGTTTGCCATCTGCTACCGTTATATATTCATTATCACCTGGGATTTGTTCCAATGGACATTCTCTTTGATCATCAAGGCCAATTAAAATTCCATCCTTAAGATGTGCATATATACCTGGGCCGCCACCCTTTTGTAGGAACTTAATAACATGATGCCCTTCTGCATTTAATGGCTCGACCTTTATTTTCTCCCAAACATTGTTGTTAGGAGTAATTGGGGCTAATCCCAACAAAGTTGCAAACTCAATAGGTCTGAATTCTGTTTGTTGAAGTTTTGCAAGTTCATTGCCAATACGGTTTAATTTTGGAGCCATTTGTAAAAGCATTAGTTAAACGTGGGGAGTTTGCTTGATTATACTCCAAATTTCCTGATAATATAAGTCCATCACATCATAAAACTGCCCTATGAAAATACAATTCTGTGGTGCTACTAAGACTGTTACTGGATCTTGCTATTTTGTTGACACTGGTAATGTGAAATTCCTTGTTGACTGTGGAGCTTTCCAGGGTGGGTGGGAGATTGAAAAACATAACTTAGATGCTTTTCCTTTTGATCCTGCGGCTCTTGATTACGTTTTCCTTACTCATGCACATTTCGACCACTCTGGCCGTCTACCAATACTTATCAAGCAAGGTTTTAAAGGTCGAATTATTGCTACCCAGCCTAGTAGAGACTTAGCGCATATCATCCTCAAAGATGCAGCTAGACTTCAGGAAGAAGAGTTTAAAAGGTGGAGAGCCCGTCCTGAACAGAGGAGTTTTAATGAAGGAGCTGCTTCTGAAGGTGCACTTTATGAAAATAGAGAACCTATGTACACAGAAGAAGACGTAGAGAATCTCATGCCATTCTTTGACTTATATCCGTACGGTGACTCAGTAGATTTGCACAACGGTATTGAGTTCAGACTTCGTGATTCAGGTCATATCTTGGGTTCAGCTATGTTTGAATTCTGGATCAAGAATGAAGCAGGACGGGTTCGCAAGATTGTCTTTTCAGGGGATTTAGGTCAGCAAGGGCAACGAATAGTGCGCGATGCGGATTTGGTTCGTGAGAGTGATTATGTCTTAGTAGAGAGTACTTATGGGAATAGGGTTCATAAGAATAAGGATGATACAGTTTTGGAATTCCTTTCCATTCTTAAGGAGGCTCAGACCCACGGTGGGAATATTTTGATTCCGGCGTTTGCCATTGAACGTTGTCAGGAGATCATGTATGAGCTTAATCTTTTCTTTGAAAATCGATTGCTTAGCGATTTACCTGTATATATCGACAGTCCGATGGCTTCCAGAGCGACTGAGGTATTTAGAAGATACCCTGGATTCTATGATGAAGATGCACATAGGTTGCTTGAGAAGGGCGATGACCCTTTCTCTTTTCCTGGTTTGCATGAAATTGAATCCGTTGAGGAGTCCAAGCGACTTATTTCCAAAAGAGGTGTAGTCATTATTGCGGGTAGTGGTATGTGTACAGGAGGTAGGATTGTACACCATTTGGAAAATAATATTCAGAATGCCAAAACAAGCATCATTTTTGTTGGGTTCCAGGTACCTGGAACCTTAGGTAGAAGGTTAGTAGATGGTGAGCCTGATGTAATGATTAAAGGTAAGAGGTATGAAGTGAGAGCTAAGGTCCATACACTTGGCGGTTTTTCTGCACATGCTGATAAGGAAGATTTGATGTACTGGTTGCGAAGTTTTGGTCATACCCCAAGAAAGGTCTTTATTGTTCATGGAGAAGAGGATGTCGCAACCGAATTTGCTGGACAAGTCAATAAAGAGTTGGGTGTAGAAACCCACATACCATCACTTTACGAGGAGATCACTTTAGAATGAAAATAAACTGGTCAAAGTATACAAGTATTGAACAGCTCAGGGATAACATTAAGAGTGTCAAAATTCAGGGAGCAACTAACGTAGCATTGGCTGTAGTACGTGGTATGGAGGTTTTCATTGAGAGTTTTAAGGGTGAATCATCCCAACTAGCTGGCGAAGTAGTGAAAGTAGGTAAGATGCTTGCTAATGCAAGACACAATGAACCGATGGCAAGGAATGCTGTGAGGTTCTTGGAGAAAAAGCTTGAAGAAAAGTTCAGTTCCACAGGTGGTAGGGTCGATGCGATTGCGGTTTCACAAATTAACAGCGAATATCTCAACTTGGTTGAGCGTATGAAGGATGGGGTACTCAAAAGTAGTGAAGGATTAGGCCCTGTTAAGTACGCTTTTACTCATTGTCACTCCAGTACAGTGGAGAGAATACTTAAAAACCTGTCCGAAAAGAACACTGGGTTTAAGGTGGCGTGCTCTGAGACCCGCCCTCTTTTCCAAGGTAGGATAACTGCTGCTAATTTAAGTAACCAAGGAGTTGATACCACTTTGGTAGTAGATAGTGGAGCTCCTAACTTTGCTGCCGATAGGTCCTTTTTCCCGATAGATGTTCTACTTATTGGAGCGGACGAAATTACCGCCGATGGGGGTGTAATTAACAAAATCGGAAGCTATGGTATTGCTGTAGCTGCAAAGTCTTCAGGTACGCCCGTGTATGTTGTAGCATCTCTTTTGAAGGTAAATCCTGAAATGACCTCTAACAATGTCCAAATTGAGATGCGTGAACCTTCAGAAGTCTGGGAAGATGCCCCGAAAGATATTAAAATTTATAACCCAGCATTTGAACTAGTTAACAAAGAACTGATAACAGGGTATATTACTGAATCAGGAATAGTTAAACCAGAGGATGTTTTATCGAAATTGCATGAAACGTATCCTTGGGCATATTAAATAATTTGTACCACAATGGCACTATACTTAAGAACTAAAAAGGTCGATATTGGAGCTGGTGACGAGATAAATATCTTGGTTCATGAGAATGATTCTAACCGAATTGGGGTTAACGAAGGTGATGTCGTCGCGTTTAGATGGAAGGACAATGAAGTGTATGTTGAGGTGAATGTCACCGACAGTAATGTTTTGCCAGGGGAGGTTGGTATTTACGAAGAGATTTGGCAGCAGTATCAGATTCAAAATGGGGAGTATGTGAGTATCGACCTTATTCAGAGGCCTGAATCGATGGAGGCGATTAAGAAGAAGATTTTAGGCCACAAACTTACTGAAGAGGAATTGAACGTAATTATGAAAGAGGTTGGCGCAAGGAAGCTCACTGAAGTCGATGTTGCCTTTTTTATGAGTACATTCTTTAACCCTGGATTTGATGAAGACGAAACACTCTGGATGACTAAGGGTATGGCTAATTCAGGCGTTGTGCTTTCTTTCAAGGATGTTAGGGGGAATGGAGCTATTGTTGTAGACAAACATTCAATTGGCGGTGTAGCTGGAAAAGCCGTTACTCCTTTAGTTGTACCGATTTTGGCTGCTAGTGATTTAGTTGTACCTAATACCTCTACACGTGCCATTACAACCCCTGCTGGGACATCAGATATCCTAGAGGTTGCTATGCCAGTACATCTGACTTCAGAACAGATTATGGATGTAGTGAAGAAGACTGGTGCTTGTATGGTCTGGGGTGGCGCTTTAGATTTGGCCCCTGCTGATGACGTAATTATTCATGCTGAAAGAGGTATTCACCTTGAGTCATTCCAAAAAGTGTTAGTGAGTATTGTTGCCAAAAAGATTGCGATGGGTATTACTCATATCGTAATTGATATTCCACAGGGGAAGGGTACTAAGATTCAAAATCCTGAGGATGCAAAAATGCTTAAGGAGCAATTCATTTCGCTTTTTAAGAAGGTTGGAATTATTTGTGAAGTGTATTCAAGGGTTGCAAAAGGACCTGATGGCAATGGAATTGGACCGAATATGGAGATGAGAGAGACTCTCAAAATTCTTGAGCGGAAAGATGATAGGGCACTGCATTTGGAAGACATTGCTACTGACATGGCTGCGGTTGTCTTGGAGATGTCCGGTAAAGCTGCAACAGGAGAAGGTAAGTCATTGGCAATTTCCAAGCTTAACTCAGGTGAGGCTTTGGCTAAATTTTCGGAGATAGCGAAGGCACAGGGTGCTTCAGCAACTCTCAAATCGGAGGATATCGAATTGGGTAAAATTACGTGGGATATTGTTGCCGAAAAAGACGGGATTATAGATATCATTAACAATCGAGACATTGTAAAGATTACGAGAGCTTTGGGTTGCCCAGCACTTAAAACCGCTGGTATTTATGTGCATAAAATGGCAGGTGACTCGGTTAAAAGAGGAGATATTCTCATGACGCTTTATGCTACTAGTTTGGAGCGACTTGAGAGTGCCAAGAAAGCAGTGAGTATTGATACACTTTACACATATATCTAAAGGTTGAAGTAGTGATATAGATACAAAAATTATCAATTTCGTTTTATTCTATGTTTTCGCTCCGATTTTGTTAATTGCAATTTATGAAATCTATTCTGACACAGAGAAAAGTTAAATTTTCCGCATGATTTTCCTTTTGAGATAGTATATTACTGTTGTAATAGCTATTGATACTAACACTGTTGCTAATATAGGTATCAAGTAAACCATAACTCTCCCTGCAAGTGAAGTTTTAAGATAGAAATCGAGACTCTCTGTATCTCTTTGTTCTATGATATTCATGTTTGTAAGTGGAATTGCCTCTTTTTTCTCGTCTTCGAATTGAGATTGAGTTAGTGCTTGGAGATGAACTCCGTGATTGCCAATACTGCCTTGCTCAGCAGAATAGAAAATCGCATCTGTTACACTCTGTTGTGATGAGCCAAGTGTGTACCAGAGAATATGGTCTAAGTCACTCCCTATATATTTTCTTTGTGACTCACCCCAAGTAGGGTCGACCGAAAGCCATCCGTAATCAGGTATCCAAACCTGAGTCCATTGATGGCCAATGGTTTGTTCAAGTAACTGGTCGTTAGAGATTTTGTTTTCGGCACTCTTAGGGTCATTACCATACCCAATAGCTATTCTGGCAGGGATTCCTTGAGCTCGGAGTAGGGCGGTCAGAGCGTCGGAATATTCCATGCATATCGTCTGCGAACCTCCAAGCGCAGCTTTTGCCCCTAATCGGATGTTTCCTTTGCCTAACTTCTCGTGACTATATTCGAAAGTGTCGACGATATATTTGTAATCAGCTTCGATTAGTTCCAATACGGAGGAGGCTTTTTTTGCTAAGGTTTCTGCAGTACTGATGATAAGCGGATCATCTACTTCCCAATACTTATCTGGCTGCAGATAAGTATTTAAGTCAGGAAGATCCGCCAGTCGCTCTTTATAATCTGCAAGGTTCATATCCGTAACTGGCTTGCTACTCTTTACGTCCTTTTTGAAAAGTGATATTAACCCTTCAATGGTAATTGTTGAATCCTTGTTTGCCGGTACATCAAATACTGCAATCAGGTTACCTTCTTCGTCACGTTCAAGGTTTTTAGGTTGAGGATTGATGCTCTGGATAAAAACTTTCTGTGAAGTTTCGTCATACTCCCTGGGCAAGGCAATCTTATATACGTTGGTAGAAACAATTGGTGAAAGGTCAGAGAGTTGTGTGGGAGTAAGCTTATCAGTTTGCAGTGAATGTTGAACTAGTTTGAATTTATAGTACTGACTTGATCCAATTTGTAACCAGGAAACATGTCCTAAACGGTTGGAAGCTGGAATATCGAATATTCGCAAATTATCCTTTTCTTTATAGCTTACTTTACTCGGCTGGGTATACGAGGGTAACGGAAGATCTATAGGCGTGTTTACTTTTGCATTGTAAGTGTAGGTTGTTTTGAGACCGAATTGTCCGATTTCTTCAAACTGAGCATTTTTGGCAAGTCCAGGGACGTAGATGTTAACAATGTTGCCGTTCACATTGACTAAATCATGGGTTTTATAGGTGAGTTTAATGGTGTAATCTTCGTAAGGGGAGATTCTTTCATTGATTGTAACTTTTATGCTAATCCCGTCTGTCTCTTCGTTTGCAGTGTATTTGAGGGGGATTTGTATATTGTTAATTACCTTTAAGGAGTTTAACTTGAACTTACGCTCTGCCGATAACTTATTTGCAGAATAATCACTGAGAAAGAAATACTGGACTAATCCAGGTTGATAGAAGTACTTATCGTTGTTTACCTTATAGGTGATGAAGTCTTCCACGGTTACCAAATCCGAGCCTTTTTCATAATTTAGGTTGTAATCAGAGATAACTTCAAAATCTGACGCTGCCTTAATGGTAAAAGGAGTAAGCAGTGGGGCTATCAGAATTAAAAAAATAAGAATACTTTGGAGTATTTGTCTTGGCATGATGTATAATTCTACATTATTGTTTTACGAAATTGAAATTTAATGGCTGTTACACGTTCGCACTCATTATCAGTTGGAATTGTAGGTCTACCTAACGCAGGTAAGTCTACACTCTTTAATTCGATTACTAAAAATTCAGTTCCGGCTCAAAACTTTCCTTTCACTACAATCGACAAGAATGTTGGGGTAATTGGGATACCTGATAGTAGGTTAGATAAATTGGAAGCATTTTTTAAGGCGACAAAAAAAGTTCCTTCTGCAATGACGTTTGTTGATATTGCTGGATTAGTCAAAGGTGCTTCACAAGGTGAAGGTTTGGGTAACCAGTTCCTATCCCATATTCGAGAAGTTGATGTCATCATGTTTGTACTTCGTGCGTTTAATAGTGAGAATATCGTGCATGTATATGATCGCGTTGATCCTGCTGATGATCTTGAAATCGTTCTCTCCGAATTAATTTTACGAGATGTAGAAACCGTTGAGAAAAAATTGGGAGAAGCGAAGAAAAACTCTAAAAATTTAAATGATAAGAATTGGGTTTTAACCCAACAGTTCTATGAGAGAACGTTGAGATGGCTTGGCGAGGGTAAGCCTGCAATAGATATGGATGTAAAAGATGACGAGCGAGAATGGCTCAATGAGTTGTGGCTACTAACAAATAAGCGAATGATGTACGTGCTTAATGTCAGGGAGGGAATTGAATCGTCGCAGGTTGAGCAGTGGGTTGAGAAATTGCAGAGTATGATTGCTAATGATTCTAAGAACTATATGTTAACTGCTGATGTGAAGATGATTGGTGAGCTTAGTGAGATGAATGTCCAAGAAAAAATAGAGTATCTCTCCATGCTTGAAGATAAGCCGAATTTGATGGAAGAGGTTTTGAAGGTAGTTTATGACCGTTTGAATCTTCTGACCTTTTATACTGGTAGTGAAAAAGAGGTAAATGCATGGACTATTGCGAGAGGGGCTACAATTAAGGAGGCGTCAGGAGTAATCCACACAGATTTAGCTAATGGATTCATTACTGCGGATGTTGTTAATGTGGAGAAATTAATTGAAATAGGGGGATGGGTTAGCGCTAAAGAGAAAGGTTTGGTAAAGAACAATGGAAGGGACTATCTCATTCAAGATGGAGATTACATAATCATTTATGCTAACTAGGGTGAAGGTTAAAGCTTTAATAGAAAGTAAAAGGGTTTTACTGTTTGATTTGGATGGTACCCTAGTTGACTTAGAGCAGCTCAATTACACATCTTTTAGAAATACAGTAAGAGAATTTTGGGAAAAAGAATTAACATATGAAGAGTACTTGGAATATTTTTCAGGAAGTGGTTCGAAAGGCGGTTTTGAGAGATACTTTGAAGCAAAAGGAATTGAGCCGTCTTTTTTAGATTCTGTGTTTATGAGTTGGAGGAGAAGTTACAGAAAGTTGAAGTGGCACGCTCTTAAGAACGATTTCGAGAAGGTTGTGGCTGTGAAAGATGGTGCCGTGGAGTTTCTGAAAGTCAGCAAAAAGAAAGGTAAAATGATTGTACTGTGTACTTCCAGTGCTCGAGTATTTGCCCAGTTCATATTAGAAAAGGTTGGTATGCTTGGATTTTTTGATCATCTTGTGACTATTGAAGATATGAAAAGGACCAAGCCAGATCCAGAATGTTTTTACACAGGTTTGAGGCTTGCTCAAGGGAAGCCAGAGGAAGCGGTTATTTTTGAAGATTCCAAGAATGGTGTTCTGTCAGCCAAAAACTCTGGTATTGATTATGTGTGCGTCCTTACTAAAGGTATGAATGACAGGTATGTTGAAAGCGAAAAATATGTGGTAGAGGATTATATGGAGCTTTTGTAGTCAGTTATTTGTCAGCACGGCAGTTTTTTGTTACAATTGCCTGCCTTAAAAGATTTGTTGGCTTTAATATCAAATTGAATTAAAAGGAACATGTTGAATAATTACGAAATGATGATTGCCCTTAAGCCGTTGTTGCCAGATGATGTGCGCAAGGCTTTACATAAGGAAATCGTTGATATGGTATCAGGATTGGGTGGTGAAGTTGTGGATGTAGATGTATGGGGGAAAAGATATTTAGCATACAACATTCGGGGTCATAACGAAGCTTATTATATTGTTTATAATTTCAAACTTCCTTCAGATCAGGTTACTGAAATAAAGAGGCAGTTTGAACTCAAACAAGAATTTCTTAGATACGTAATCGTTGAAGTTGAGCACCCAGAATTGATTGGTAAAAGTATTAAAAAGAAGGAAATTGATGTTGAGGTTTAGTTAAGGAATGTTTAATATTCCTGTATTAGAATAGGGTTAGATTAATTTAAGTATTTTAAGAGTAATGTCAGCAAGATCACTCAATTTAGTTCAATTGATTGGGAATCTAACTAGAGATCCGGAGATGAGATATACCACTAGTGGCGCACCTGTGGTTACATTTGGTTTGGCTACTAATAAGTCATGGAAAGACGAGTCTGGGGAGCAGAAAGAATTAACCGAA
Organism: bacterium; assembly: GCA_021463465.1. GTDB lineage: Bacteria > Patescibacteriota > Dojkabacteria > SC72 > SC72 > JAJTYH01. Next base: position 247,932 of record JAJTYH010000002.1, on the reverse strand, counting down.
TTTCATAACGTAGTTGCTTGGGGGAAACTCGCTGAGATTTGCCAGCAATTACTAGCAAAGGGAATGAAAGTTTATATTCAGGGCTCCCTTACAACAAGATCATGGCAGGATGAGAGCGGGGTAATGAGATACAGAACAGAGGTTCGTGTCGATGATATGATTTTGCTTGATAGCAAGGGTCGACAAGGTGCAGGTATGGATGAGAATGTTCAATCTGATGCTCATGTTAATGACGGAATGAATATGGACGAAGATGCTCCTAATAAGAAGAAATCTTCTAAAAAAACATCTAAAGAAGATGTCAAAGAGGAAGTTTCGGATCCATGGGCAGAGGACTTACCCTTTTAATTAATTATTAGTTTAAATATATGGTAGAGATTGAAAAGAACTCAGAAATGGAAGGTGTATTTGACGAGAAAACCATCACTGGGAATGACGACGAAAGAGGTGGAAGAAAAGATAAAAAGAGAAGAAAACGAAAAATTATCTTGAATCTGAAATGTCCTCTTTGCGAGTCAGGTGTTGGTGAAGTTACTTATAAAGATGTGTATCAATTAAAGAAGTTTACCTCGGTCAGGGGAAAGATTATCTCTACAGAAAAGTCTGGAGTTTGTGCTAAGCACCAAAGACAATTAACTACTGCTATTAAGCGAGCTAGGATTATGGGCCTTCTTCCTTACGTTGCTTCCGAATAACTGGTAGTGTTGAAAGTTTGAAAATCTCTTTATTTTGCGTTAAATTGTTGAGAGCTTGATTTTTGTAAGCACTTTTTTGAAACTGCCAAATTTCGACAAAAACGCGTATCTCGCAATTCACCTTAATAACCAGGGTATTTATGCCAATTTAGCTTACGCAGATTATGATTCGGGGAGAAATTATATTCTTTCGGATATTACATATCTGTTTGGAGCGGAAGAAAAGATTTTGAGTACTGAATTTTGGAAAGCGTATTTTCAATCTTTGTCTAAGAAATTTAATTGGCAGTTCTTTAGAGAGAAGGAGATTTTACCTGTGATTGGAGAGGGGATAGGAGTTTCAAATATTGTTTTTCATATCTTAGATTCAAAGATTAACAAAGAAGAGCTTTTAGGCAATATTCGTGAGGTCTCTTTTAATATCAATGTTGTAGTTGTAACCGGTGAATATATTCGAAATCTGCTTGCCGGATTATCACGTAAAGTTGAATATGACGACATTTTGCAAATAAATTTAGATCCGTATGATTTTTCAGTTACTCGGTATACTAGTGCTGGTGTCAAGCAATTATTGAATCGTGATATACGCTCTGGAGGTGATTTGTATAGTGCAGATATTCACTGGGATAACAGAGCGAATTTGGTTGCAAATATTCATAACTCGAAACTTAAAGCTTTTCTTTCTATAGAGACGGAGGTGAGCAAAATTAATAATATTTGGGCTAATTTTGTAATAAATCCGACTACCCGCACAACCTCAGTTGTACTTGAAGACCTGATTCGAAGTTATGTTACTGTCCAAATGCTTTCAATTCTCAATGACAATGGAAGTAAATTTGAAGAGATAGGTTTGAAAGGTAAATCGACCTTGGTTATTATTACAGGTGCTTTAACCCGAACTTTGAAGCAAAAAAAACTTCTTATAGCCCTCTTAGATGGTTTTGAGATGCGTGGGGAGATAGATTTTCTTTTTGACGAGTACGGCAAGACAATGACTTTTGGTAAGACGCTTGTCACGGGCGGAAAGAGCGAGAATTTCGTTTTTGCTGTCCATGATTTATTTCAGGATATGGTGAAAGTTGTGGTTGCAGATACCCAAGCTTCACAAGCTAGAAAAGTAATTTTCTCTGGGAAATTGGAATCAGCTGAGCTGGGAGAAAAAGAAGTATATGCTTTGGCACCTGAAATGACTACAGTGCAACTCGAGAATAGCAAGGCTTTTATTACTGGTAACTTTGTCCAGAAAGCTTTTTGGGGTAACCAATATCAAGCATTTGAGGTGTACTCAGATCCAAAAAATATAAGTTATTCTTCGTTTGTTATTGATGGACGACATAAGCCTGTGGTTTATGGGCCTGATGTTAGAAGTAATAGGTTTAAAATGAATAGTTGGATAAATGAAAATAATTAAACCTTTCATACAACGTGTATCCGGGCATCAATTTCTTTTGCCTTTTGAAGGAAAGTGTAAGGTGAAGGTAAGCAAAGGAGATAAGGTCAGAAGAAACGACCTGTTATTTGAGAAAAGCTATAAGAAAATCCTTCAATCTTACAGTGTCATGAAGGAGTTAGGAGTTGAAGGAAAGAATGCTCGAGAATTTGTAGTCCGACTTAATGGGGAATTTGTAGTCAAAGGAGAAGTTTTAGCAGAAAGAATAACCAAAGCTGGCTTAGTAGTGAAAAAGATTTATGCAACAGGAGATGGGATAGTTAGTTTTGAAAGAATTGACCAGGGTTATATCGATCTATTAGCCGAGCATTCAGATGAGGAAGTATACGCGCAAATAAGAGGAGAGGTTGTTGATATTGATTTAAACAGGGGAATCACTATTGAATCGGAAGCCTTTTATGTTGACATTGCATTTGGCCATTTATCTGAACAAACATATGCCAGCGGAGAATTTGTAGTTATTGATAAAGGTGATTCTGTTTATACATCCCGAGACCTTAAAGAAGATTACAGCGGAAAAATTGTTTTTGCAGGACGCTTCGTCTATTCGAAGCTTGTGTCTGAAATCTTGGAAAAAGATGCTCTTGCTGTAATTGTATGGGCCACTGATTATGTTGACTATGAACTCTACAATGGAAAGCTAGTAGTACTTGGGGGTTTTGGCCAGATTGCATATGATTTTGCTATTTCACATGCGATTTCGTCTATGAATGGAACTTTGGTTCATATTAGCGAGGGAAAACTTTTCTGGAGTGATGTAGGGCAGTACCTGATTAAAGATGATTTTGAGCATATTACGCATGAGTTAAAAGTAAATGACCTTGTAAGGGTAATAGATGTGGAGGGTTATGCTGGTATAGGGAAAGTAGTAGATACCTCTAATGAGCCTGGATATTACACTGTTCTACTTTCTAACGGACAACGAAAGCTCTTAGCGAATGAATGTTTGGAAATAATCAGTTGATTTTGGGAAAAAGGCAGTGTGAGTGTATACTTTATAGTTAATCTGTAATTTAGTGACATGAAATCATCATCAAAAACTCCAGAAAAGATTATGAAATCGCCCCTTATAGGTGTTTTAATATCCGTAGTGTGCTTCTTCGCTATTGGATTTATGTTGGGCCGAATGAGCCAGGCACCGTCGATTGCTAGCTTCTTTGGAGGTAACTCTACACGAACAAATTTAGAACTGTTTTGGGATGTATGGGACACTTTACAATTAGAATATGTAGATGGATCAAAAGTTAACGAAAAAGAACTGTATTATGGTGCAATTAAAGGTTTGGTTCAGTCGTTAGGAGATCCTGCTACTACATATTTGGACCCTGAAGAAACAAGTGAGTTTAACAAGAGTATTGAAGGGAAGGCGTTTGAGGGTATAGGTGCAGAGCTTAGTTATGAAGCTGGAAGAATAGTAATAGTTTCCCCTCTTAAAGGTTCACCAGCGAGTAAGGCTGGTTTAAAACCTGGAGATGTGATTTTGAAAGTCGATGGTAAGGAAATTTCTAGCACTGACACAATATTTGATGTTGTAGGTAGAATCCGTGGTAAGGCAGGTACTGATGTGAACCTGACAGTCCTACATAAAAGCGAGATAAAACCAGTGGATATTACTATTACTCGTGGAGAGATTGATGTCCCAAGTATGGAACTGGTTAATCATAGCGAGAATTCTGAGGTAAAAATACTTAGGGTGTCCAGGTTCACAGATGAAAGCGTCAAAGTATGGGAGAACAATTGGGATAGGGTTGTAAAAGAGGTTGTAGCCTCCAAAGCCAAAGGATTAATCCTTGATTTGAGAGGTAATCCAGGTGGGTATTTTGATAGCGCTATTTATGCCGGTAATGAATTTCTGCCTAAAGGTACAGTTCTTTCTAAGCAATCAGACAAAGATGGTAAAGAAGAAGTTTTTCGAGTTACTCGAGAGGGTAAGTTGAAAGATATTCCATTGGTTATTTTAGTTGACGAAGGAAGTGCTTCGGCATCAGAAATCCTAGCAGGAGCTTTACAGCAAAACAAACGAGCGCAGGTAGTTGGCGTTAACACTTATGGAAAGGGTACTGCACAGACCGTGATGACATATCCAGATGGATCAAGTCTTCATCTAACTATTTTGAAATGGCTTCTTCCTGATGGGCAGTGGTTAAATAGAGATAACCCGATTAAGCCTGATATCGTACAGGAGTATCCTGAAGAGGAGTTTAAAAAAGGTAATGATGTCCAGCTCAACAAAGCTTTTGGACTTTTAAAGGATCGAATTTAACTTAATCAAGTATAAGAATGGAAAATGAAACAAAAATAGAAAAGAACCCGAGTATCCTTGGACCAGTTCTTAAATGGTTAGGAGTTTTATTACTACTGATATTTGCATTAATTGCTGTATGGTTTGGTGTTCCAAAAGGCAAAGAGTGGGTGCAAAGTCTTAGAGAGAGACTTATGAGTCCAGTGGCGGTACTTGATGAACAGGTCAAAGTTACCAGCGAAGAGAGTGCGGTGATTGAAGTGGTTGAAAAATCAAAAGACGCCGTTGTATCAATTGCTCTTACCAAAGAAGAAGCAAGTGGTAATCGAATTGTTAGCCGTGATGATAAGATCGGTACAGGTTTTATAGTTGATAAAGCCGGATTGATAATTACTAATCAGCATGTGGTTTCTCTAGCCAATCAGAAATACAGAGTTCTAACTGCTGCGGGAGAAGCTTACGACGTTGAAGATATAATAATCGATAATTCCAGCGATTTGGCACTGCTCAAAATCAAGGCCGATAACTTACCTACAATCGAATTAGGAGATGCTTCAAAGTTGAAAGTAGGGCAACTAGTTATTGCTATTGGGACACCTTTAGGTGAGTACGCAGGAAGTGTTACTACAGGAGTTGTAAGCGGACTTAATAGATCCGTTACAACCAGCTCTGGTAGCTTCTGGAGTCAGACATCTAAGGTATATGAGGATGTAATTCAGACCGATGCCGCTATTAATCCAGGAAATTCTGGTGGACCATTACTAAACTCAAGTGGTCAGGTGATTGGAGTAAATTTTGCAACTACTTCAGGTGCAGATAACATATCTTTTGCTCTTCCTGTGAACAGGGTGACTCAGAGATTGGATGAATACCGTAAGTACGGCAAATTTATTCATCCTTATATGGGGGTTGAATATCAGATGATTAGCCAGTATGAGGCTGATTATTACGATAATATCCAGGCTGGTGCCCTTATCATGCGTGTTGTAGCTAATAGCCCAGCCAGCCGAGCTGGAATCAAGAAAGATGATATTATAACTACTTTCGGTGGTAAGAAGGTCGAGGGTTCACTTTCAACCCTTATTCAAGAACATAAAGTAGGTGAAGAGGTTAAAGTAGAGGTGTGGAGATTAGGAAAGACTTTGGAATTAACGGTAAAGCTCGAGGAAGCGAAGTAATCCTCTGAAATCTTGATGAAAGACCTGTTTGAATTCTGGTATGACTTCTTTTACGTAAGTTTGAAGTAAATCCCTTTGTGAAGGATCAATTTCAAGGATCACCGCTCTGATTTTGGATTGTTTTGATACCTGATTGATTAATCTTTTTATTATATCTAACCCGTCTTTACCTCCGTGTAATGCAAGTTTAGGCTCAAAATCTTTTACACTTTTATCAAGATTGGTGTACTCATTAGTTGGAATGTAAGGTAAGTTTGCCATTACAAGGGTTGTTTGTTTGAAGGAGAATTTTGAGAGTAGGTCGGATTGTATAAATTTCGCCTGTACCTGATTTTGTACTGCATTATGTTTGGCTAAATCTATTGCTTTTACAGATATATCTATACCTGTGACTTTAATTGAGGGATAACGTTTAGCTATGGAGATAGTAATAGCTCCAGAGCCTGTACCTACGTCCAGTATCTCTTTCACTTCTGTTGCGTATTTATCGGCTAAATCAAGTAACTCTAAAGTTTCCAACCTAGGGATTAAAACATTTGAGTTTACTTTCAGTACATTCCCGTCGAATTCAGTATGACCGCAGATGTATTCCCATGGCTCCGCTGTTTTTAATTTTGAAATGACTTCCTGGTAATTAGATTTTTTATATGAAGTGAATTCTGCAATCTCTTTGCCGATCCGTGTTGAATCAGGGTGGTTAAAACTATCCAGTTCGCGGATTATTTCTGCCAATACGACGAGTTGGGAGTTATTCATCGTAATCATCTCCAATCGCGACTTGACCCTTTTGAATCATATCCTTTACGGTGCTGAGAATTTCATCCAAATTACCGTTTAAGACTTCTTCGAGATTGAACCATGATTTCTTAACTCGGTGATCGGTGATTCGATTTTGAGGAAAGTTGAAGGTTCTAATCTTCTCAGAACGGTTGGCTGACCCAATTTGTGAAGATCTCATATCTGCACGTGCTTGGTCCGCTTCCATTTTCTGCTTTTCATAAAGCCTTGCACGTAGAATGTTCATAGCTTTAACCTTATTTTGGTCTTGATGTTTGGTCTCTTGGCACGATACTACGATACCACTGGGTAGATGGGTAATTCTGACTGCTGAGTCTGTACGATTTACATTTTGACCTCCAGCGCCTGATGCCCTCATAACATCAATTCTTAAGTCTTCAGGGTTAATCTGAACATCTACATCCTTGGCTTCAGGAAGGATGGCCACAGATGCTGTAGAGGTGTGGATTCTGCCTGAGGATTCAGTTACTGGGACTCTTTGAACTCGGTGTACTCCACTTTCATATTTTAGTGACTTAAATACATTTTTGCCTTGAATATGAGCGATGATTTCTTTGTATCCGCCATTTTCACTCAGACTCATATCAATAACCTCTACGGCCCATCCTTTATTTTTGGAAAATAGAGTGTACATGCGGTAAAGTTCTGCAGCAAATAGAGCTGCTTCTTCGCCTCCTGCGCCAGCCCGGATCTCCATGATTGCTGGTTTTTCGTCGTCTGGATCTTTGAATTGTCGCTCAATCTCAATATCTAGTATTTGCGCTTCTATTCTTCCAATCTCTTGTGTAGAGCTAGCGATATCTTTTTGTGCTAGTGCAATAAGCTCTTGGTCTGTTTCGGAAGCGATTAGGCTTTGTGCCTGTTCTAAGATATCTAACTGCTTATACAGCTGGGTGATATAGCTAAAGAGAGTAGAGTAGTGAGTTAATTCAATTGAAAGTGCCGACATATTGGACCCTGTCAGGTGACCGGTGGACATCTCGGACTCGATCTCTTCCTTTTTAGCCTTTACAGCATCTAAATTGTACTTACTCTTTACTGTTAACGTATCCATTACAGGAAAAGGATAGAAAATTTAGAGGGAAATAGCTACTTGCTGATTTGTGCAAGCATATCTTTAAGAGTAAGGCCTTTGGATGAAGACTTCTCAGCCTTGGCAAATCGCTGCTTTCTAGCTTCCATTTTGGCTTTCTTAGTTCGGAAAGACATAGCACCTGATCGCTCTTGTCTGGCCTGGAATTTGGAAACCAAGTTATCGGTATCAACGATTTTCTGTTCACCGGTATAGAAAGGGTGACAGTTTGAGCAGAGTTCCGTGTTGATTGATTCGAGTATAGATCCAGTTATGAAAGTATTCCCGCATGAGCAGGTAACCTTGACGTTGTGGCTATATTTTGGATGAATCTCTTTCTTCATAACGGATTCGATTATATCAGATGACCTCGCGTGTTGCAAAATTAATCTGCTAGAACGCGCTTATCGTGGAAATCAATCTTTTTGGGCATAACTGCTAAGACAAAAAGCCCTATTATTAGTGTAAACGCGCCAAGTACTGAAAATAGCTTGGTAGAATCGATGGTAGTGAGTAATATACCTGCAATTAATGGTCCTGTTATGTATGCGAAGTTAGTTCCCATGTCTTTTACGCTTAAAATTTTATTGTCTAAAGATTTTGATTCTCGTAGGTAGTCTGCATATGCGGCCCCAATAGCTGGATAAAGGACGGAAAACATTGCTGAGTTAATGAATGTGATGAGTAGATAAGTGGTAGGGTCAGATACAAAACCTTGTACTATAAGCATTAATGAGCCTGCAACGAGAGCGTAAGTTGCTGTGCGCTTTTTACCAAATTTCTGAGATAGAGTAATACTTATGGGAAAAGAGATAAGGGAAGCGGTTAGGCTGGTAGCTAAAATAACTCCTCCTAAACCTTCTAACTCACTTGAGATATTGCCTATTATTGGCGTGACAGTCCATATTATCGCCTCAACCGTTATCGCAAGAATCCCTAAAAGCATTAAGGGCCAAAGTTTTTGTGTGACTTTCAGCAAGTACCATAATTCTCTTTGATTAGGTTTTTCTTGATGTATTACCTTCTCGGATTCTGGTTTCGTCATAGATTCTTTACGTATTTTCACAGAAGAAAGGTTTAATGTAATCAATCCTAGGAATGGAATGGCCAGTAGGGTTAACAGTTGTTGATTATTTGAACTAAGTAGAGATATAGGTTCAGCAATTAGTGTCCCAACAATACTGCCGACATCTGAAAAAATGAAAAGTAGTGACATACTGGCGGCATGGAAAGCCATTTTGCTTTCTCTTGCGACAAAATCATCGCGTGCGAAACCCCATAGATTGCAGTATAACCCCCAAACGAGCATACCTATTAGGAAAAAAAATAGGGTTTGTTTGAGTAGCATTGTAACGGGAAAGAGAAGGGTAATTAGGAGAGTATAGGTCAGAAGTCTCTTGTAGTGGGTTGTATGTAGATACCTGGCTAAGATAAAGTCGAAGACCAATCCAAAAACTGATGAGGAGGCGTAGACAAGGCTCATTTGGAATTCAGTAAGCCCAGAATCCGTCATTACAACAGGGGTTAAGAAAGTCATCACGCTATCGAAAAGAGATATAAAAAAGAGTGTTATTAGGATGTAAATCACGTTACGAAGTTGAGTGTAGTACTGAAGACGGAAATCTTCGATTTTCTCTGAAAGTAGAGCTAACATATGTTTAATCAGTATACAGTCTAAGGTTTACCTTTGTCATCAGAGTCTTATAGCTGGTTTCCTTTGACGATACCCTCCCGGGTATAATATACTCTCGGTACTTAAATGTGCTTTTCTTTTTAAATGGCTAAAAAAGGACCGTCTACATTCCAAGATCGACTTCATAGGATTGAAGGTCAGATTCGTGGGATTGAAAAACTCATTAATAATGAGCAGGATATTCATAAAGTTCTGATTCAGATTGAGGCTGTTATTTCGTCATTGAATAGTCTAAAGTTAGAGTTAGTAAAAAAACAGATGAAAGAGAGCCTTTTAGCTCAATTGGACAGTGTCGTTACACTCCTTAAATAGTTCACCCTAGGATAATTACCGTAAGCTACTCTTTACTAAGTGTTTAGCTCTAAACTTTTCGTATGCGCCATCTCGTTACTAAGTCTAGCTATTTTTGAATTTCCCTTGCCTAGACTAGCCTCGCATGTGTTGGAGATTCCTTCTTTAGGGATAACTGCTGATGTAGTTGAAGGATATTCGATGTCAATATTAAGTAAAGGCAATCGAGTTCTATTGGATCCTGTTTCTCGAAAAGGAAATAATCTGGTGGTCTACGGTCACAGTTTTACGCATAACAATCCATTGGATTCGGCTTTTGCTAAACTTGAGCATGTTATGAAAGGGGATAGTGTGTACCTCACTTTAGAAAGTGGAAGAAGGCGATATGTAGTAGAAAGCATACTTGTAGTTACACCGGAAGATTTATGGGTAACACATGGGAGTCAGGAAAGTTTATTGACCTTAATTACCTGTACTCCGATATTTAATCCAATTAAGCGGCTAGTTGTAGTGGCTAAACTAGTGAGTATTGAGTGACTCTTTGGTATACTCATTACTAACATTATTTTGTACTCCTGAAACTGAAATGAAAGTAAGAAGAATTAACGCCATCTCTTTTGAAATTTCTACTGACGATGTAACTGTAGCTACTGACCCACTTGCTTCAGTAGATTTCGGTACAAAATTCCCTAAAACTGAGGTCGATTTGGCTGTTTTCTCACAAAAGAAACTTGGAGGGAAGGCTAATTTGCTCAAAGGGTTTGAAAAACTGGTTCCTAAGAAAAAATCTGAAATCTTTGAGGTGAACGGAGCTGGTGAGTTTGAAATTAGTCAACTTTTGATACAACGACCCATTGGAACTCCTTACTATATTTTTGATTCAGGATACTCCCGTATTGTTTATGTAGGATTGGATTCTAAAGGATCTGATTTGAAGGTATTCAAAGACTTAGGAAATGTTGATGTATTAATTGCCCCTGTTGGAAATGGAGAGATTTTCTTAGACTATGATTTACTTGGTGAAATCATTTCGGAGATTGAACCAGGGGTTTTAGTACCTTACGGCTTCAAATCTGATGAACTTAAAGGAGTCGAAGGTTTAAAGAGCAAGGAAGAATTCATGCATCATTTCGGTTATTCCAACCCAAGAGAAGAGAAAACTCTTAAGGTTACTGCGAGGATTGAGGAAGATGAAAGTGCAATGGAAATTGTATTTTTAAACTAGTTTGGAGCTATGTCTAAATTGCCGCCACAAAATGTCGAAGCCGAGCAGTCGGTGCTTGGCGCGATGTTGTTGGATAAGGAAGCAGTGATTAATGTGGCTGGTTGGTTATTGCCACCTCATTTTTATGAACAGCGTCATAGTTTAATCTTTGAGAATATCATTGAACTTTTTGAACAAGGTTTACCAATAGACCTGGTCACACTATCAGATAAGCTTAAAGGGAAAGGTGTACTCACGAAAGTAGGGGGTAAAGCATACTTAGCCGATCTGGTAGCTATGGTGCCTACAAGTGCTCATGCTAGTGAGTACGGAGAGATTGTTAAAGCTAATGCAGTTCGAAGGGGACTTATTCAATCTGCTGCGGAGATAACTGAACTGGCATTTGATGAAAGTCAGGAGTTAAAAGATGTAGTTGATAATTCAGAGAAGCTTCTTTTCGATGTAGCTCAAGTGGGTGTAAAGACCAATTTTGTACATATCAAAGACCTACTCAAGGAAGCTTATGAGCGTGCAGAGAGGGCAGAACATGAAGAAAGCTATTTAGGCATCTCTACAGGATTTAGAGATTTGGATGCACTGCTAGGTGGTATGCAAAAATCCGACTTGATAATTCTTGCAGCTAGACCTTCGGTAGGTAAGACCTCATTGGCATTGGACGTAGTCAGGCATGCCTCACTTTCTGAAAAGAAGAAGGTTGTTATCTTCTCGCTGGAAATGTCGCGTGTACAGATTATTGATCGATTAATTAGTATGCAGTCCGGAATCCCTTTCTGGGATACGAGAACAGGAAAAATGACCGATGAAATGTTTGCTAAGTATGCGGATGCGATGGGTGAGTTAGCAGAAGGAGTTGTAATGGTCGATGATACTCCTGGACAGCATATTAATGAGATAAGAACCAAAGCCAGAAGATTGGCCTTAGAACGGGGAATTGACCTAATCATTGTGGACTATCTTCAGCTACTACATGGAAGCAGTCGTGAGGGGAGAACTCAGGAGGTTTCTGAAATTTCTCAGGGACTCAAAAATATAGCTAGAGAGTTAGAAGTACCTGTAATTGCTCTCTCTCAGCTTTCTCGTGCAGTGGAAAGTCGAACCTCCAGAAGACCACAACTATCGGATTTACGCGATTCAGGGTCGATTGAACAGGATGCTGATGTGGTAATTTTTATTGATAGAGAAGAAACTTACAACCCAGATACCGAACGTAAAGGTATTGCTGAACTGATTTTAGCCAAACACAGAAACGGTCCGACTGGTAACGTAGACATTGCCTTCGTAAAAGAGCTGGCAAGCTACCGCAACCTGTATAAAGAGAAGGCTCCAAAAGAGGACAAATCAAAGTAATTCAGATATAATCCACTGCGTGGTCGGATGGTGGAATTGGCAGACACGCGGGACTCAAAATCCCGTACTAGCAATAGTGTGAGGGTTCAACTCCCTCTCCGACCAGTTAAAACTTAATTGTAATTTAAAAACCATGAATCTCGAACAAGCTCTCCTAGCTTTTGTTGAAAATATCAGCAATACTGATTTTTCTTTGATGATAATGCTCATACAGTTCCTTTTCATAGGATTCTGGATTATCGTCGTGGGTTGGATTTGGGTTGATTCTGGTGAAAGAACTACTAATCTCCTGGTGCGAGTTACGAGTACGGTTTTGGTTGCTGTCTTTAATGTCGTTGGTCTTATTGTTTACTTGATTGTTAGGCCTAAACAGACTATCCAGGACTTGTACTGGGCTGATTTGGAAAGAAGATATCTGAAGTACGAGACATCTGAATTAGGAGATTGTCCTAACTGTAAACTTAGTTTCCAACCGGGTTTTAATATCTGTCCAAGATGTGGTTACGATATCAAGAAGCAGTGCAAGGGTTGCAATATATGGGTTGATAAGAGCTACAGATTTTGTCCCTTTTGTAGGGCTCCTTTTGAGGATGTAGTTAAAGTTACAGAAAAGGTTGAGAGTGTTGAGCAAATGGCTACCGAGGTAAATAAAGCCAAGGAAGAGGCAATTAAAGTAGTTGAAGGTGATCAGACCAAATACGTTGATAGGCATGGGGTTGTCAGCAAGGTTCGTAAAGATTTTGCCGCTTTCGTTAAAGATATCGGGGACAGAGTTTTAGGAAAGAAGAAAGTTAAATCTACCCCTAAACCTAACAAGAAGAAGGGCAACAAAAAGAAGAATTAATGGATGTTGTTTTGAGTCAAACAAGAGAACTTCTTTTCCAACTAGGTTTTTTGCCTATTATTCTTTTTGCAACACTAGTTTCAGTTTATGTTTACTGGAGAGAAGCCAGATTTACTCACAAAAACAAGAACTCTATATTTGATGGATATCTTTTCTCGTTAATAATTGCAGTGATTTGGGGGCGCGTAAGCTACATTCTTACCAAACCAATTGATTATGATGGTTTGATCTGGTCGCTGATTCCCTATGAACGTTATCCAGACGGATTTTATCTTTTTAGATTACTCCCATGGAGGTATTTCAGGGTATGGGATGGAGAGTTTCTTTTCACAGGACTCTTTGTCGGTTTTATTTTTGCTGCAACACTATTCTGTTTAGCATATAAGCGCTGGAGATGGCGAGAAGTTTTTCCTGCAGTAATCTCAGGAGGAGCTGTATATCTAGGTGTGTTACTTTCGATTTTCGGTTTCCTTATTGGAAGTAGTGTAGTTCTTACCCAGGGAGGGGTAATCCTAGGTGTTTGTTTGGTATATTTCATCCTTGCAAGGACTTTGGGTAAGGCACTTCACGATTCACTTACAAGGTTGTGGGAGAGACTTAACTACCTTCTCATATTCTTTTTCACCTCAATTATCTGTTTATATGTGCCTTCGGCACTTTTAAGCAGTGAGATTACCGATTGGGACAGGTACAATATGTACGCATTTGTGATTTTTGCTGTATTGGCTCACCTCATATTTATTGTGGATGTGTTTAGAAAAGAGGTAAAGATTAAAACTGAGTATCGAACTCGTTCTGTGAGCATTTCAGCTAATCAACCGGTAAAAATATGACCAGGTATGAAGTGAGAACTGCTCAGGCAGGTCTGAGGCTGGATAGTTTCTTATTGCAGAGCCTTTTAATCCCTTTTCCTGTTACCCGCTCAGCTCTAGCTTCTGTAATTTCTGAGGCAGTAAAGGTTAATAAAAAGGCTGGGAAAAAGGGTTTGAAATTATCTGAAGGTGATTTAGTAGAGGTTGATGATGCTTTACTGAGTAGTGTGTTAGGACAACCTGGACAGGATAAGCTTGAAGCTGTAAAAGGTGATCTAAAAATCCTTGAGGAGACGAGCGAGTATATTGTGCTAAACAAACCAAAGGGAGTCGCCGTGCACCCTGGAATAGGGAATGAGAACAATACTATAGCCAATTATTTGAAAGCGTACCTGACAGATAAAGGAGAATATGACCCTAATATTAAACGGGGAGGGATAGTCCATCGATTAGATAAAGTGGTTTCTGGTATCTTACTATGCGCAAAGACCCGTGAAACTCAAATCTTTTTACAAAATCAGTTCGAGCAAAGAAAGGTAGCAAAGCTTTATCTGGGTCGAGTCGTGGCTCTAAATAAGCCGTTAATGAAGTCAAAGTACAAAGCAAAGGACGAAGTAGCTAAGTTTGTTCAAAATGGCTTGAAGCCCAATGAAAGATGGATACAGGTTGAGGGGAAAATAATGAGAGATAAGGCTAATAGAATGCGCATGGTACTTTCGGATGATCATGGTAGATCAGCATTGAGTTATATATTGCCACTTGATGGAGATTTCGTGCTTATATGTATTAAAACGGGGCGGAATCATCAGATTAGAGCTACATTGAAGAAATTAGGGTGGTGTATTCAGGGCGATGTACTGTACGGTGACACTAAGGGTAAGTTAAGAAGTGGAATTGAGCTTGAACAGATTCTGTTGAGTATTGAGACAGCGCCTGATGTTACCCACACCTTTAGTCTTATATAGTTTTCCTATAGGTAAACTCTTCGGTGAGAAGATAGTTTAGAAGGGGATACGTTGATAATAGTGCTAAATCCCTAAACGCCGTTACAAAAGGATACTTTTGGAGAGTACATTATTTGAACTGCGGATTGTTCTTGGATATTCTAGTTTAGATATTGTTTCTACTGACGAATCAACCTGGAGAGGGTAGGGGTGATAAGTATTTACGTAGTTGGTAAGTTTCAGTACAGCGACCCTGTCTCGTAACTTTACGGTAACGGTACCGAAGGGTGGAGAGTATGTGGTGTCGGGGGGGGTGAAACGGTGGCACTTAGGTTATAGGGTGTGTTGTTTTGCCCAAATATATGGCCTATTATGTAGTTAGTCATGTCTAAAAAAATTACTGCACGAAGTCATAGCCGAGTGTTAAGTCGAGTGGGAGTGGGGTCTGTCAAAAAACAAAAAAAGTGGGGAGTGATTATTACTTTTGTGTTATCAACCTTCTTCGCGATACTTTTAGCTATCGCTGGCTATTGGTCATATGGTTTTTTGCAAGCAAAACCGCAAAAAAGCCTTTCTGATGAGGCAAAATCAAAGCTGATGATAACTCGAGATGATCTAACTAGCACATTAGTTGTCTTGGACGACAATGGTCAGTCCAAGATTTTGGGTGCTTGGTATATAGTTAAGAATTTAAGAAGTGGTTTTGTTGTGGTTTACTCAATACCTCCGAGGGTATACATGAGAGAATATCTTAACAGGATTTCTGAGTATGTGTCAGTCGGGGATTTGAAGTTTGTTGGTGATACGATTTCTCAGCCCAGGAAGATAGAGTATGCGGTTTGGCAGTTAGGCAACCTTACAGGTATGACGCCTGATTCATATATCTGGTTTGATTCAAATTCTTTGACAGCATTTTCACATATGTTTGGCGATGTATCAGAATTTGAAAAGTCTAACTATTCCTCCTTATATATAGAAGGAGATCTTATGACTGAGCCATCATTTACCATTAATTCGGTTTTTGATAAGTTCTCATTTCTAAAGCTGGTCATGAATCAGAATGAATACAAGCATTTAATTCAGGGAATAAGTACAAATCTTTCACTTGCTGATCTTTTGATTAAGATTGATGAGCTTAAAACTACGTTGAATTCTTCTCAACTACATATGGTTGATTTGGGACAACTGTGGGCTACAACCGCATCTAAAACATCCTCAGGTCTTGATATTAACCTAGTTAATTACAGTCAGGTGGATCAAAAACTTTCAGAAATAGTAAAAAATCTTAAGGGCAGGGATATTGAGCGCGAGCAGGTTAAGATAGAGGTATACAATGCTAGTGAGATTGAAGGGTTAGCCAGCAGATATTTCCGAAAATTCCAAAACTCAGGGGTTGATGTTGTTAGGTATGAGAATGCACCTTCGCCACAAGATCATACTGTCGTGTATGTCCCTAAACCTGAAACTTTCCCTAAATCGCTTGAAGTGGTTAAAAAACTTATTGTAGTACCGTCTACTACCGTTCATTCCCGACCTGATTTTATGACTACCGCAGACATTGTTGTAGTGTTGGGTAAGGATATGGAAGTAGAGGCAGTCTGGAAGTAATTTGATTGTACAAAATACCGATATTCGCTATTATCTACTACTATGGTTGGGTTGATATTCCTACTACTCGTCCTTTCAGCACTTTTTCTGGTGTTTGTCTTTACGGTGGGCAAAAAGCCAGAACCAGTGAATGTTTTTGAAAGTATTCGTAACCTTCAAGTGCTACAGATTCTGGTTCCAAGAGAGAATGATAAGACGCCGCTAGCTGCCGAACAGATGTTTTCCTCACTTCACGGAATTATGCGTGATAGCAAGAAATCTATGGATATGATTTCATTTGAAATTGTCTCAACAGGTGAGGGAGGGATCCGATTCTTTGCTGTTGCTCCTGACCATCTAGTGAAATTTGTTGAAGGGCAGATTTATGCACAGTATCCTAATGCAGAGATTCGTTTGGTATCAGATTACACGCAGGTGCGCTCAGAAGGGCAGGTATATGTTTCCACAGGTGTAATAGAGTATGACAAAGATTACATTTTCCCGATAAAGACTTTTAGGAATTTTGAAGTAGATCCACTTTCTGCAATTACTTCTGCTATTTCAGGACTTAAAGTAGGTGAAGAGGCTTGGGTGCAGCTTATTGTGCGTCCAGTGTCCAATTATTGGCAGGAAGCCTCCAAGAAGTACATCACAGCTATAAAGGAAGGTGAATCATTAGGTGGTAAAAGTCTTTTGGATATGATTTCAGGGTTTGTTGGAGCAATGGCTAAAAGCTTGCAGACTAGTACTGACGGTGCTGCAGTTAAAAAAGACGTGGTTAAGTTGGCTCCAGGTCAACAGGAAGAACTTACACAGGTTGAAACAAAGATGCTCAAGTTAGGTTTCGATGTAGGAATTAGGGTGGTGACGAAGGCAGGAGACCAGTTAAGGTCCGAACAGATTTTGCGGGATGTAGTTGCATCATTTAAACAGTTTACAACTGCTCATCTTAATAGCTTTATTCATAGTGATCAGGGTAAGGGTGGAGAGCAGATGTATGATGAATACATTAGTAGGTTCCTAGAAAAGGATACTCCAGATATTCTAAACATTGAGGAGTTAGCTTCGGTTTACCATCTTCCAAACATCTCAGTAGAGACACCAAATATTATCTGGAGTAGGGCACGTAAGGCTGAACCCCCTATGGACTTGCCAGTTTCGGGAATGGATGATGTGAATGTCTTTGGGCAAACGGATTATCGTGGCCAGAAGATACAATTTGGTATTAGACGAGAAGACAGACGTAGACACTTCTATATATTGGGTAAAACTGGTGTAGGTAAGTCCACAGTCTTTAAAAATATGTTTATATCTGACATTCTTGCAGGGGATGGAGCTTGCTTTATTGATCCGCATGGAGATACTGTTGACGAACTTTTGGACTACATTCCCCAGGATCGACTGAAGGATGTAGTGTACTTTAATCCAGGAGATTCAAAATATCCAGTAGGTTTCAACTTGTTACAACTTAACGATCCAGCTCAACGAGATTTGGTGGCTGATGGCGTGGTTGAAGTGTTCAAGAAGCAGTTTGACTTCTCATGGGGTCCTAGATTGCAATATCTGCTTACAAACACTGTAGCAACAGCTCTGGAGGCGCAAGGAACGACCCTCTTATCTGTTATCAGACTGTTGATGGATCGTAACTACCGCAAGTTCGTTCTTAAACAGGTCAAAGATCCAATCCTTACGAAATTCTGGGAGGAAGAGTATGCTCAGATGTCACAAAACCCTAAGCTAGTTACAGAAGCTATCGCACCTATTCAAAACAAGGTTGGAAGATTTCTTTCTTCGGCGGTTATAAGAAATATTGTCGGTCAAGTTAAATCTACTATTGATTTGCGTAAGATTATGGACGAAGGGAAAATTCTCTTGGTTAATCTGGCTCAAGGTAAGTTGGGAGAGGAAAGTTCCGCACTCTTGGGAGGAATGATAATTACTCGACTCCAATCAACTGCAATGGAGAGGGTAGATTTACCTATAGATCAACGAAGAGACTTCTTCCTATATGTTGATGAGTTCCAGAACTTTGCTACAGATTCATTTGCAAAGATTCTGTCTGAAGCGCGCAAATTCCGCTTAAACCTTACAATGACTAACCAGTATATTGACCAGTTACCTTTGACCGTCAGACAAGCTATTTTTGGTAACGTTGGAACGTTGGCATCTTTTGTTGTTTCGCAATCTGACGCTTCCATTTTAGCTAATGAATTCGCACCAATATTCCAGGCAGAAGATTTAGTTTCGCTCGAGGCACATTCAATCTATGTGAAATTATGTATTAACGGAATGACGTCAAAGCCTTTTAGTGCTAAATCTTTGGATCTCCGATACCAGAAATTTGGGCTAAAGAATGAAATTGTAGCTTCGAGCAGGCAGCAGTATTCGGTTGATCAGGAGACAATAGAAGATAAGATTAAGAGATGGAGTGAGCAGAAATATAGTGAAAAAGGTAATAGGTCTTTGGAAGTAAAATCTGGCCCAAAAGAGGGACGCAGGGAAAGACATGACAAGCTCAAGGATAATCTTATGGTTGTTGATAATCCTGTAAATCCACTGATGGTTGTAGAAGAACAGTCCAACGATATAGTTCCAGTAGTAGAGGAGGGAAAGGATAGAGGTGAGTAAGTATTTAGATTCGAAGGAGCTACTGGATAAACTTCCAATTATTGATCACGGTCGTAGGTCCACTGTTTTTCGTTTCAGTAAGAATGAGTCAGTCAAACTGTATAACGCAGATGTTCCCGAAAGTTATATAACAGAAGAGTTTGAGAAAACTCTGAAAATCTCGAAGGTAGGGGACTTGAACGTCGCGACACCATTAGAACTTATTCAGACAGAAGGTAAGCGTGGCATTATCTTTGAATTCGTTACTGGAGAGTCTTTGATGAATGGATTGATGAGAAAACCCTGGACATACTTTGACGTGGTTCGTAAAGTCTCAGAGGCACATTCAACACTTGCAAATATTGAAGTAGATATTCTTTCACAGTGGGATAAAATCAGTCCGGAGATTAAAGCTTCAAAGGAGTTAAGTGATGTTGAGAAAGATAGAATGTTAGAGACTCTAAGCCGTCCTCATAAGGTTTGTTTGTGTCATGGGGACTTCCATCACGGAAACTTAATTGTTAATCAAGATAACGGAATCTATATTTTAGATTGGAGTGATGCCTTTTCGGGTAATCATCTTTTAGATATAGCTATGACGGCTGTTACGGCTGTGGTCTCGGATGCTCCGGGTCATGTACCAACTTTCTACAGAAATTTGTATGAAGTGGGTAAGAGGTTAGTAAGGCTGGATAGGCTTTATATTTCCCGTTTTGACTTGGAATACTCACAGATGCTTCCTTATCTTTATCTCGCTAGCGGGGTTCAATTGATTCATAGTGACCAGCCAAAAGGTTCTAGACATCGGGAGTTTCTAGCTCTTTACGATAGAGAGCTTTGGAAGTGAATTTATGAGTATTTTCTGCTAGAATTGACCTATATACTTTTGATTTTCTTCGGATGTCTGGTCACAGTAAATGGTCGACAATAAAGCATAAGAAGGCTATTAACGATGCTAAGAAGGGTAAAGTTTTCTCACGCCTTTCAGTACAAATAACCTTAGCTGCACGGCAAGGTGGTGGTGATCCATCAATGAACCCAGCGCTTCGGTTGGTTTTGGATGAAGCTAAAAGAGAGGGTTTTTCTGCTGACAATGTCAAAAAGGCGATAGATAAAGGAACTGGAGCTGGTGGTGGTGAGCAGTTGGAAGAGGCTTCGTATGAAGGTTTTGGTCCTAGTGGTATTACAATCATAGTCGATGTACTTACATCCAACACTAATAGGGTCGTAGCTGATTTGCGTAAACTTTTCTCGGATTTAGGCGGTCATATGGCTGATACTGGTGCTGTATCTTGGAATTTTGATACGGTTGGATGGATTAATGTTAAGCCAGGCAAAATGGTTAAGGCCGCTAAGTTTGGACAAGAAGATGAATATAAAGAGGAAGGTAAAGATGTTGTCACATTAGCCTTAATGGATATTTCGGGTGTTAATGATATTTCAGAAGGGGAAGAAGGAACTTTGGATATCTACACTAACTTTCAAGATTTAGGTAAGGTCAGAGATACTATCTTAGGCTTGGGATATGTCATTACTAAAGCCCAAATAGCCAAAATTGCTAAGACCAGTAAGCAGTTGGTGGGTGAAGAGCTTGAAAAGGCTGTCGCAGCACTAGAAGGGTTAGAGGATTACGAGGACGTTCAAAATGTTTGGACCGATTTAGTTGCCTAAATTTCGGAGATTAAAATTGTTAATCATTTCATGAGAATACTAGGAATTGATCCAGGTGTAGCCACTACGGGTTGGGCAATTGTTGATTTTATTAACGGCAAACCAAACTTGATAGACTTTGGTGTAATATCAACACAAAAGGAGCGGAGTCAATCTGAAAGGTTGGTAGAGATAAGCGAGGATCTGGATCAGATTTTACAGAAATTTCGGCCAGAAAAAGCAGGTGTGGAGTTGCTACTTTTTAATAATAATGTAAAAACTGCTATGAGTGTTGGTGAGGCTAGAGGAGTAGTGCTGTTAGGATTACAAAAAGCAAATATTCCTGTTTTGCAGTTTACCCCGCCTCAGGTTAAAAGTAGTGTGACTGGGAATGGTCGAGCAGATAAAAAACAAGTTCAAGCAAGCATAAAGATGCTGCTTGGTTTAGATGAAATTCCTAAACCGGATGATGCTGCAGATGCAATTGCGATTTCTCTATGTTGTTTTGATAACCATAAAATGGATAAAATGGCCAAAGGTGTAAATTAAATATTAACTCAAATGATTAGTATTCTTAAAGGTCAGGTAGAGAAGATTGTGGTTGGAGATAAATATAATATGGTGGATGTGTTAACCGATTCAGGGGTAGGATATCGGGTTATCGTATTGGCAAAAGACTCTTATGTACAAGGTAATCTGGTCAAATTGTTCACAAGCTTTCAAGTAAGGGAAGACAGTCAGACCCTTTATGGCTTTGCTACAGAATCGGTGCGAGATTTCTTTGAACTGTTGTTAACAGTATCGGGTATCGGTCCCAAGATTGCGATAGCAGTGCTGTCGGCATATTCGGTTGATGACGTGGCATCTTTTGTTGTTAATAAAGATCATCAGAGTCTGTCTAAAGTTTCAGGTTTAGGTAGTAAGGGAGCTCAAAAGATCGTTGTCGATTTGGAGAACAGATTAACGGGATTGGACCTCAAATTGAGCAAAAGTGGAGTAGGAGGGAATCTGATGCACAGAGAGCTTTCAGAAGCTTTGAAATCCCTAGGTTTTTCAGGTGAAGCTTTGAAAGGATACCTTGAAAAGGCGGAAAACTTGTTGATAAAGTAGGAAGCATTGATGAGTTAATTAAAATTGTTCTCAAAGAGAGTTGATTGAATCCAGTTTAAAACCAAAAAGTAAAATCAAGCCATCCCCGATTCAAAGCCAACCTGGAGATATATCCATTGATAGAGGTATTCGTCCTGATAAGTTTGATGAAATAATCGGTAGAAAAAAGGAGAAACAGGCTGTGCAGATGATGATTAAAGGCGCGAAGAGTAGAGGAGATTCGCTGGATCATATACTCTTTTATGGCCCTCCTGGCCTGGGTAAAACTACTTTTGCGATGGCAATTGCAAGTGAGTTAGGATCTTCTCTTCGTGTAACATCTGGTCCTGCAATTGAAAGGCAAGGGGATTTGGCTGCTATTTTAACGAATTTAAAAGCTAATGATATTCTTTTTGTTGACGAAATTCATCGTCTATCTCGAGCTGTAGAAGAAGTTCTTTATCCTGCTATGGAAGACAGAGTTATTGATATCGTTATGGGTAAAGGACCGTCAGCAAAAACTATCCGACTCTCTCTTGAGCCTTTTACTCTTATTGGTGCGACTACGCAGATTGGTAAAATTAGCTCTCCGATGAGAGATAGATTCGGTTTGATTCAAAGGCTGGACTACTTCGATGATCAAGACTTAAAGCTGATTTTGGTTCGAGCTGCGGATGTGTGGGGGATTGAGTACGATGAAATTGGATTGGATGAGATAGCCAAAAGGGCTAGAGGAACTGCAAGAATTGCTCTTCGGTTGTTAAAACGTGTCAGAGACTTTACTCAGGGCAAGCGAATTGACTTGTCAGAGAGTCGGAAAGCTCTTGAACTCTTGAATGTTGACGATCAAGGGCTTGAGGCAATTGATCGAAAGATTATAAGCATGATGTATCAACATTTTAACGGTGGTCCAGTGGGACTTTCTACTCTTGCAGCTTCACTTTCAGAGGATGTCGATACTATTAGCGAGGTTTATGAGCCTTTCTTAATGAAATGTGGCTTTATCAAGCGAACATCCCGCGGAAGAGTGTTGACAGAGAGCGGTATCAAACGGGCAGTTGAGATTTTGGGTATAAGTTCTATTATCTAGTTATGCAAACAGGTATTGGTGATAATGACAAACGGGGTAGGATAATTATAGTTGCAGCCTTAACGACTCTTCTTGTATTTTTCTTTAAGGTAAGCCAACAGTCAGATACTTTGAGTATCTTTCATGTATATCTTAATAGTCTTTTTATTGGTGTAGCATCATATATTGGGCTTCTGTGGGCCTTTAAGTTCCAAGTAACACTTAGGAGTATGGTCTATGTACTTTCTCAGGCTTCATTGATTGTTTTTGTACTTTCAATGCTTGTGGAGATGTTTATTTTCAGGAGAGTAGGGAGGGTTTATGAAATAGCAATTCTAGTCGGGATATCAGGCTTAATGTTCTTTTCAACCTATGCTTCTTTTTTGATGGCTAATATATTTAATGTAGGACATTTTAAGGAGATTCCATTAATGCAAGTAGGGAAGACAACTTCGTTTCTGTTGACCTTACTGAGTATATATTTCTCTACATATTTCATATTAGAAAGTCAGCTAAATCCTTATGTTACGATTATCCTTTTTGCTGTTATGTTTTCAGCGTTAATCCTGACACACATTAGGCACTTAGGTATACCTAGAAATCAGCTTTGGAAGAGTCTTCGTCTTATTTTGATCTCGGTTCTGATTAGTGCATTACTGTTAATGATAGTAGGTGGTAACTCCTTGGTACTCTCTCTTATTCCTGCAGTAGTGGCATATTCAATTATCAGCATTCTTACAGTAGAAAACCTTTCATCACTTCAAAAGTTTGAGTTTTTTGCAATGACGGTTGTGGCATTTGGTTTGGGATTTTTTATCAGGTAGGTTCAGTGGGGAGTAGGGGTAGTGAAACAAAGGACCTGTAGTACGTCACCCCCTGTACGGCCTATAGTTTCTTAGCGGTGTGGATAAGTTTCTGCTTACTTCCAAATGCTAAATGGGTTATAAATGGTAACCAATAATCGAAAAATACTTTCATGGATTTTTATGTGTGATTAGTAAGAGTGAAGTAGCCTCTCCCGCTTGACTGGGCAAATAAATCGAGTTAATATTACCGAGTATAATCGCCCTTATATGCGGTTTAAGTACGGGAAATATATAGTACTGCATAAAATATGCTTTCTTACAACAGATTTCTAACATTCTTACCTTTAGCGTTTTTGATTAAACTTTTCTCTTTTGCGTGCTATGAATATCTAAGTTATCGGTTTATTCACTGTATTTCTAGCCTAGTAAAAATATAATTTTAGACCCCTACTCTATGTCCAAAAACATAACAATCCCTAAGCTACCAGAACAGGACAAATTCCTTTTAGATCTTCAGAATAATAACTACAGTATGCAGACAGTCTTCAACTATGCCAGGGACCTATCTATCTTTGCAGTCTTTTTACATTTCAAAGATGTCCAATTCCTTAAACTCTCCAAAGAAGAGATTACTATTTATAAAGGTTATCTTCGAAGTGGCGAACATTTGAAAGATTTGGATAAATTCAGAGCTGAAAGTCTTAGAAAGCTTGATAGTACGGTACAAAGTCCAGCGACGGGCTACGATGGCCCTAAAAGCGATGAAGAGGTATCAGGTGCTCTAACAACACCTATGGATCAGCCTGGTTTTCTCGATAATGTATATAAAAAAGTCTTTGGCAGTCTGGGAATGTCAAACAAACCCCAAAACGCTTCCGCGAGGTCGACTACGGGTTTGGATGCTCGAAGTGTGAATCGAATGTTATCTGCGATTCGTTCGTATTTAAAATTTAGAATTGATAGAGATTTAGAAATTCCAATTGCGCCGGATGCAATTAAACTAATTAAGGCTGAGAAGAAAAAGTCTCAGGTTGCTGAGCTGGATGAATTGATTAGCTTAATTGAAGCACCGAGCGAATTTGAAAAGGATTATGAAGTAAGTGTGCGCAATCGTGCAATGCTAGAGCTACTTTTTTCAACAGGTATGCGTATTTCAGAACTGATTGGCCTTAACTTGGATCAAGTAAATTTGGATGGTAAGCTTTTTATTTTAGGTAAAGGGAAAAAGCAACGTTTCGTATACATGACACCAAGGGCCATGAGTTGGTTAGATAAGTATTTAGAAGTGCGCTTAAAGCATATTCATGACACGGAGCGTGAAACATTGAAAGGCTCTGAGCTGATGGCCGCTGTTTCTGATGGAAATCACTCCTACCGTTTTATAGCTCTAGTAGAAGACTTTAGGAAAAATAACTTCCTTACGAAGTTTGACTCCCCTGCTCTGTTTATTCCATTCTCTGGAAGAGGAAAAAAGAAAGAAAATATGCGAATATCTTCAAACTACTTTCAAGAGAAAATCGCGCAGTATAGGCGTAGACTGGGTATTTTAGTTCCCACTTCAGCTCACAGTCTGAGGCATGGCTTTGCTACATATTTGGCTGAAAATGGTGCTAATCCAGCTGCAATTCAAGTCCTGTTAGGTCATGAAAGCCTTAATACAACAACAAGGTATGTGCATGCATCTGACAAATTTGCTTCAGATACTCACAAAGATAAGCATCCGCTTAAATGAAGATACCTTCTAGTTGATACCAAAGTGGAGGATTATTCTCAATAAACTCAGCAATTGTTTGGGTTTGTGGAATTTCTAGCTTAAGTGTATTAGCTAATCCTGGGATATCTTCTGTAAAAGTAGTTCCTTTATGTCCTATTGTGTACATAACTGAGTTACCACCAGGTTTTTGAATGAACGAATAAAATATTACATTCCCAGCTTCTCCCCAGTAAATCAACTCAGTTGAATCAGGCTTTTCCCTTTTTATTTGTCTGAGCTCTAAGTCACCTTTAAACTCTCCATACACTTTGCATGCGGCTAAGTATTGGTATCTTCTGTAAAGATCATAGTACTTACCGCCATTTTGAAGTTCTGGTGCAGAATGTTCAATACTGAAATACTTACAAAAGACTTTTCTTGCAACCTCTTCGGGTTTGTAGTCTGTGGCAAACATCATAGGGTTTTCGAATAGGAATGGTATGGCAAATGACTTGGCAAAGTAATCTTTTAATCGTTTTAGGAGTGGTATTGGACGATCGTCTGGTCGTTTGGACTCTTTGCCACGTTTTTCTGTTCTATTTGCTGCACTTAAACACTCATTTAGCATCAACTCAGCTGCTCTCATTGCATCAGTTTCGCCTTCTGAAGCACTCATTATAATACCGGTCAGATCTTTTCGTAGTTCATCAAAGGTGTAATCATCTGAGTGGCTTCTAAATACTTCTTCGACCCTTTTAATTACAGTTGTAAAACCTTCTTGTACCTTTGGGAGAATTGCAAGAGCGCTGTTTTTGTATCTTAGTAACTGTTGGACCTGTTCTTCATTGAGGAGTTTAAAATCAATAGTGCTATGTTCAAGGACTATCCCGTTGTCTTGGAGTGTTCCAGTTGTCTGTTCTAAAAGTTCAATCTGACGCTGAGATCTTGGATAGAGGTCGATATTGAATGAACTTATACCTTCCTCATTCTGCATTACTTTTAATGCCATATAAAGGTTTAATGCAATGGCTACAATATTGTTCTCTACAAAAACGCCCTTTGCAGCACCCATTGCATTTTTCATATCATTGAAGAGATCGAAATATTCGCGTTCTTCGTCTGTAGTTATCTCAGATCTTGTGTTTTTATGGTTAAAAATTCCTCCTGTACCCGTTTTTACTTCTTGTGATCTCGCTCGGGCAACACATTTCTCTGTGATTGCGTCAGGTTGAGTAACCAGTTGTTTGTATTTTTTAGGTTGTCCAGACGCCATTTCTTCGACAAGTTCCTGTGCAAGTACTTGAAGAGTGTCACCGTATGTTCCTTTACCGGCGCCCTGAATTCCCGTTGGAGTGGAAACCAGAACTCTGTCTATTCCTTTTTGTTTTAAGGCCAGGGCTAAAACATTGTCGCTCCAGTGCACATACTCCGCGAAAAACTCATCTCTTGAAAGTTCAGCTTCTTCTGAAAGGAATTCAGATGCACCCTCAAATCCAACCTTTATAGCTTTTGAAAAAGCTTTTATTGTTGTAGTCAAACCTTCTGCAGTTAAATCTTCACCATTACGTGTGTGTTCTTTGAATTGCTCTAACTGGGAAACTAATTCTAGTGGGGCAGTTATGGGTCTTGGTGCCATAACTTTAATTGTTTTTTGTAATTATTGAGGGATTATACTCTTGTGGTATGGACAAGTAAATTAGTCGTTAATTTTGGTATTTACTAAGTTTTTCCAAGTAGGTACTAATTTTTTTGAATATTCTAAGTAATACAAGTACTCTTTAGTTTTAAATTGATCTTCTTCGCTATGTATTATGCGAGTGAGTGAATTTAAATGAGGAAGAGAAATACTTATTTGCGATTTCAGAGCCTTAGTATTTTCTTGTGAAGGATCTTGAATCCATTTGGTCAAAGTTTCAAAAAACTTCTCTTCTTTAGTTATTGCTAGTCTCTTTTCGAGTAACTCGTCGAAAACAACCTTTACGAGTTTTTGATTGGTAATTTTAATATTCTTGTTACCATTTAAGGCGGATGAAATAGTAGCTATGCACTCCGCTAGAATTTTACTCGTAACTTCTCCAGTTCCTATAACATTGCGTAACGATACGACTGTATCTAGCATTGCCGCAGAGTAATATTGATTACTAAGGGTATGATGTTGTAAAAGAACTTTGCTTTCATTTACTAATTCCAGTTCTTTTTCTAGTTCCTTTTGTTCTGCTTCAGCTGCTAAGGCCTGTTCAGTTGCTTTTTGAATATCTTTTAAATCATTTACACTTACACTGTCACTTGTTCTTGATTCCACCCATTGAAGTATCTCATCAGTAAGAGCCCTTATTTCTTCTAATCTTCTATTTATCTGTTCTGCTGCTTTGGGAAAAAGGTTTGACAGAGCTTTGGCCTTATGAAGTAAATCATCTAAGAGTAAGTTTTGATTAACTTCAGACTGAGCTTTTTCCTGGTCGTTAAGGAGTACTAACCAAAGAGTTCCATCGTCTTTTGCGGGTCTCTTTCCATCTGGGTGCGCAAATAATAGATCAAGCATTTTTGCGTCTTGAAGAATTTGTATAATCTGTTCCGATGTTTTGTTTTTTGCATAATCGATTAAAAGCTCTCCTATTTGAGGACTTTTTAGTGAAAAACCGTCAGAGGTCAGAATAAAAGCAGTGCCCGCTTCGAAATCGGCATCCAAAGTTGGTTGGATTAGCCGCTCCCTCCCAACCAGTCCAAGCACCCTTGAGCTAGAATTCATGGGGCTAATATTTTCCATATTTGGTAGAAGTGCAAGCTGGTCAGCTCTTTTGTCAGTCCCAACGAAGATTTGGCCAAAATCTCTTTCTGCCCCTGTCCCAACTATTTGAGCATGATAACCTTTTTCAGTACGTTTAATTGATAATGATTGCGCGGTTGAAGATCCAACCCCATTTTCTTCCACGAGCTTATCTCTGTCACTCTCCGAGATCCCTTTGATTGTTCCTGAACCCTTTTGAGCTCCTTGTAAGCCTATTGTCGCAGAAGTTCTTGCAACAAAGTGCGCCCATCTATCACTATCGCAATGAACTTTTGAAGTGCGATTTGTAATTTTATCTCCACCTGTAATCGGCCTCTTACATGCTTGAATTTCTGTATCTCCAAGCTCCAAGAATGTCGTACCATCTGCCACCTGGAGACCAATTACTGATTCACCGTCAACTTCCATAATAGAAATAGCACTTGCATCTTGCGGAAGATGATATGTTAGCGTGGAGGGTCGGTTAACTCCAATTGCTGTGACATCCTTTGATTTCACAACCATAACCATTGCTCCCTTATCAATGCGTTCTCTGGTTTGAGGTGTATTCAATGGACTAAAGCCAATAGCTCTTCGCCACTCATTTTGCCCTGTGGAGTTTAGTAGCAATTTGTCATGACTTAATGGAAGATTTGTTGTTACCTCAACTTCTGGCAGTACAACATTTTCTTTTCCTGTCTCCTTTGAACCCGGAAATACGGTTTTTTGAGTTTTTAGATTGAGTAGAGGCTCTTTTTCAGCAAATTCACGGATTTGTTTAAGCTGAGATTTCTCGAAGATATTTTCCAATAAACTTTGGATTGTTGGTTTGATAAAGTTTCTCATCTTTTTATAATGTATTTTGATTTCTTCTTGAGTTTTGAAGCATTGTTGAGGCTGTTTCTGTCCCAACCCTCTCATCATGCATTATATTACGCGTATTCTTTCTTAGTCCTTGCATTACAGCCTGCATCCATTCCTGCTGTATAATAGAAAGTATTCGATTTAAAGCATAAATATCGTTTTGAGGATCTCCCTTGATTGGTTGCATCATTCTTACTTGTGCTTGAACATGTGGAGGGAGGTAGTCCATAGTAGCAATATCTTGGATACTTCCAGTTTTGAGCACCGCAGTGGGGTCAATGAGAATTGGAGTGTTGTCTGCGTCAAAGGCTATGTTACCCAATTTTAAATCACCAAAGGTTAATCCTAGAGAAGCTAAAATTTCTAGATTCGTTCTAGTTCCGGCAATCTGTTGAATCGAGATTGGGAGGGGTTGAACTTGAGCTATTTCAGGGCTATCAGATAAAATACTGCCCATTGAAAGTATTTTGGATTGAGTCTTTTCTATATAGTCACCAAGAATCAAGTGCACTTTCTCCATAACTAAATACTCTCTTCCAGCGACTTTAAGATTTGGATAGTCTTCAGGAAACTTTCCAAATTGTATGAATCTGGGAAATATTCTTTTAGGCAGCTGTAATTGAGGATAATTAGTACTTGTCCATTCGACTAAACGATTAATCGCTGAGCCTAATCCACCTTTGAAATTTGGGTCAATATTTATTTCAGGAACAAAAATCCTTTGTCCCAGGGCTAATGCTCTTTGGGTTAAATAATTTCTAAAGCCATTAGTGTTCAAATCACCTACCCTAGCAAAGGATTCTTGTAGAGTTCGAATATTATACGCACTCGATCCTGTCGCCATTAGTTCGTCATCGAGCTTGTTAATCTCCTCAATCAGATGTGCTGGATGTTGTATTCGATCTGCCCATCTCGCTGTATGTGCTGCACGAAATATTGTTTTGGATA
The DNA here is from genome assembly GCA_021463465.1 of bacterium. Lineage (GTDB taxonomy): Bacteria > Patescibacteriota > Dojkabacteria > SC72 > SC72 > JAJTYH01. The sequence continues at coordinate 218,261 of JAJTYH010000002.1, read as the reverse complement.
ATTCTCTCGGGTCGTTTGGGTCTGCAGCATCAAACTCTTGATGATAGTTGTCATCCCATACCTTCCCACGAGGTCTGAAAACCTTTATGGCTTTAATACTTCCATCTCTCGCCCTGTATTCATAAGTATCGCCTTCAAAACCAGATCCTAAAAGTCTTAGTCCCGTCTCGATGTTTGGTGAACTTTCTGTTGCTTCAGCTTTTAACCCTATTTTCTCAATATGGCGAGGGTTTTTGTTTGTACTCTCGTGAGTAGGTGATTTCATACTTACATATAAAAATACTAAACATATTGATATATGTAAACACAAAACGTACACCCGGGGGAAGCTTTCTAAAAGAGAGCTTCCCCACGGGAATGCAGTACGCTGACTCGGTTGTTACACCTCGTCTGATTTTTGGGGCCGGTCTGTTTGGGTGAGCTTGGCGGCTTCACGAGCGTCCATCACCTGGTTGACGATTTGCGCAATCATTGTTGGGTCCATCGCTGGAGTTGGCGATTGCATCATCATGCCAGTGTTTAAGACTCCCATGGAGCGCATCCTCTGGAGAAGCTGAAGATTTTGGATCGACCCTGGGTCGACAGCTTCAAGGATTGCCTTCTCGATTACCTGGGTTCCACCGGGTTTGAGAACGATATCAAGCTCAATGCACGCCGCGTTGACCGCGTCAATGAGAGCTGCTCGTGCCACCCGAATGTCCCCTTGACCCGCTCCGGTTTCACGCATGAATTGCATTGATTGCGACTCCTTACCGCGTCCCGTGAGCGTATTCCAAACCGAACTAAAGAAACCTGCCATGACGACCTCCTTTGTGGTGTTTGGCACTTGAAGATTTTGGATATTACAACTAACCAATAGTGGTATCAATAGGTGATTAATAACAATATTGGTTAGTTGGCTCTCACAGAAATCTTATTATCGTACTGCATTTTAAAAGAGCAGATTGTAATATTCTAAGATATTACGAGTGTATTATACTATAGGTCTGGAGACTTTGTCAATATCAAAAAGGGAGCTATGTGCTAGCCCCCTTTCGATCCTAAAACTTTTAAAAAGCCAAAGTTAGATCTCATCTGTACCTGCTGGCTCGTTCGTTCCAACTACTACTGCTTCACGTGCTGGTTCATCTTGCAAGGCCTCGCCAGGTTGTGGTGTAACTGTTGGGACTGCACTTACGGCATCATTTAGCTGTTGCTGTTGCTTTTTCTTCTTTCCTTTCTTTTCTGCTCGTGCCTTTGCTGTGGCTTCGCGCATTAGAGCGAAGTACTCTACCCCGTTTTGATTAGCAAGATTTACTAACTGCAGAGCATTACTATACGGTGAGCCTCCTTTAACCAACGCTACTGATCTCGCAATTTGATCCACGTTTGTAAAGTACTGTCGGGCTTCTCTTTGGTCTGGCTTTACATTATATCCGCTCATTTCAAGTGCAGATCTAATAATTCCGTCAGACACTAAGAATGCTGAGCCTAGGTAATTTTGGCCGTTTAGTTTTGGTGATAACATTGACATCCATGCGCTCTCTCTAGAGATCATTACATTTACAATTCCATTGAATTCTTGTGTACCTTTTTGATTTAGGAACTTGGATTTAGGTTCCATATTTTCAGGATCATTCAACACCATAAGCAGAGCTAAGAATGCGTGTACTTGCTCATTATTAATATATTTCTCGCCGCCATCCTTCATGTAAAGATCAAGAACTCCCCTATCAATATCACCTAAGTGTTGCTGACCTAATCCACCTGCACCAAATTCAACCTCAAGCATTTTCTTGACGAATTTGGCCAATGGCTGGCGAACACTTTCATTTAATTCTCTTAAGTTTTGTCCAGCCGTGAGTTCATTTTTTCTTGCTCTGTAGGGATCAAGGTTATATACCTGTGAACTCGCAACGCTTACGGCCCCTCCATCGTGTCTCCTTACTGCATACTTATCATTTGCAGCTACTGACTTTGTAATATCTGCAAGTACTTGGGCCTCAAAAGGATCATTATTCATTCCAACAGTTGTTTTGGCGTATTGTTTGATGAAATTGCCGATATAAAGAACTTCTTTGTAGAGTTCAGCCAATCTTGGATGCCTGTAGGCAAATTGTGAGACATTTCCTGTTTGCGACTTAACCCATACTGGGGTTGATGCCACAAATCTTCCGTTTGCTGCATTAATATTTACCACATTTGGATTAGTATTCTCACTATCAGCAGAAAGGCCTACTCCTGCAGACTCAATTTTACCAAAAGGTTTCAATTCACTTCCTTGTTTTGCACTTGCGGCTGAGATATCTGTAAGACCACTGTTTCGGTTTGCTGTCTCAACTGTTTGGTCTGCAGAGTTACTACCAGGTGTGTTATTTGCCTTTTGTGTTGTTGAGCCTGCAGAAGTTGAACTATTTCCCGGTTGATTTGCTGGAGGTGTACCGGACTTATCTCCTTCTTTGCCAGCCTCTTTCACCTTGGCATACTCTCTATTCTCAGGTGTGTACATATTTGCTAGCCACATAGAAACACCCATTCCTGCCAATGCACCTGAAGTGCCAAGTTCATTTATACCTTTTGTGGTATCAACAACAAAATTAGCCACTGAGTTGCTTACTGTCTCAGTTATAGTTGGGCTCTCAGCCATTGATGACCAAAGAGTCATTACATCATTTTGGGCCGCCGTTGTGATTTGGTTCATTCCTGCAATCAATGCAGATGAATTGGTTGTAGAAGATGTTACTGCTTCACCTGAACCTGTAAATATCTTGCTTATATCATAATCTGTACCTTCATATTTGGCATCAACCCTGGTCAAGAATTCAGCTAATTGAGCATCGGTTGGTTGGCCTCCAAGTAATAAGTGGCCGTAAAGATGGGAGACCGAAATTCCAGCCTCGGGAGTATTCATACTCTCTGCTGGCACATGCTTTGACATGTAATCTAAAGCCCGTCCTAGAGCGTAATAGTCGCCTCCAGGAGCACCCTGCATACTAAACTGAGCTCCATGGAAATCATGTCCTCGACCCACATTGTAGATTGCTTTGGTCCAAGTATCTACCCACTCAGGTGGTACATCTTTTGAAATATTTCCATCATAAGGTGCGTCCCATGCACCAACTAACGTAGGTACACCTCCAGTTGAGCCTGACTGATTAAGTGAATCTACTAGAGCATTTGCTTCAGTGCCTTCAAGTATTCCATTACCATTTACATCAAATTGGGTAAACATCTTTTGTAAGTCTGCTTCGGGAACATTACTGTAGTTTTGATGCAAGAGAGCTACTTGTTGTTGTCCGTATGGAGCCAATCGTTTCATAGCTTCTTCATTAAATTTCAAAACATCTGCATCAGACATTTGTGATTCTGTGACTGAACCTACAGCTGAGTTTGTCACCCCACCAGTTTCTGTTCCTAAGAAGCCCTTTCCTTCGAGGGCATTTCCTATTCCTTGTGCGATTAAGCCTGAAGCACCTCCGATTAGAGCACCTTTAAAGAATTTGGTCCAAGAAGCTGAAGCTATCATTGCATTAACCATTGTCTTAGATTCACTGTCAGCTTCACTAAGTGCTTTTGAAACTTCGTCAGTGTTTAATTTTCCTGCATTTATAGAGTTGTTGACAAAATTATCAAATTTCAAAGCAAAATCTCGTAAAGCATCTTCTGGTAAAACCGTTTCACCCGCAGCATTTTTGAAAAGATTCGCATCGAGTCCTAGATTATTTACACCAATGAAATTGGTGGTGTTTTTAAGCATCTTGGCGTCTTTGACAACCGACAGTACTGTCTTAGCTAAATCAGGTGTTAACTGATCGGCTTTTAGTTGACCCGAAAGTAATTGATTGTATACGGTTGCAATGTTTTGGATTCGAGCTTTAACACCATAAGTCTCATTAGCCTTATCAAATATTCTAGATCTGAAGAAATCATATTTGCCAGGATTCGCATTCTCTGCATATAACGCATGCAGTTTGTCGTTGTGGAAAACCTTGTAATGCATCCAAGTACTAAATATTGCACTCGAAGCACCTCCAGCCAAGGCCCCTGCAACACCACCAAGCAATAAGCCTGCTGGACCGCCAAGTGCTAAACCTAGGGTTCCAGTTATTATAGCTTTAACTGCTGTTCGAGCGGCTATACCACCGAATACAGATGTAAGTACCTCAGCTGCTCGTTTAAAGAACTTCTTAACCTTAGAAGTTTCAGGCTCAATTCGTTGCTCAAGCTCTAAATCAATATGTCTAAGGCAATTTGAAGCGATAGAAGCATTGGCGGCGGCTTCAGTCTTTGTTTTTGTGTCTTCGGGGTTCTCTGGCAAATCACCAAATGAAGCTTCATGCAGCGCGCTGCTTAACTTGATCCATTCATCAGTTGGGATTTGATCGCCAAGAGATCTTAAGCTACTTGCTGCCTTTAATTGCGTAGCTGCAAAATCAACATCTAATTTCTCGAGTTCCTTCTTCAAAGCTGCAAGCTTCTCTTCCCTCTCTTTGTTAGTTGTTTCAAGTGTTGCTCCTGCTGTGTTGAGCTTGTCAATTTCAGTACTTAGGGATGTTTCTCTTGCAGTTAACCACTCAGTGAGTAAGTCGATTGCTTTCTTTTTATCTTTTCCTTTACTCTCTTTTACTGCATTAGGGTTTGCTTCAGAGAAGCTATTGACTAAACCAATAAGAGCGTTGATTTTGTCTAGATTCTGTTTGTCCTTTTCAGCTGTTTCAGGTGTAGAATCTTTCTTGCTAGCGTATTGGGCATTTAAGGTAAGAATTCTAAGTAAGTCTGAAACTGAGAGTTTTGATATTTGTTCAGGGGTAAGGACAGTACTAGAATCAATTTCATCCTGAAATCTGTTTTTGAGTTTATCTCTGAGACTTTTTTTCCTGTCAAATAGTTGTATGTCACCAAGCGATTTTAAGATTTCTAACCCGCGCTTTGTCTCGTCTAGGTCCTTCTGTAGAGACTCAAGTTTCTTTTTCTCTTCAACGGAGAGGGTTCCTGCATCAGCAGAACTAAGTGCTTTTATTTCTGCTTCTAAGTCTTCTTTTCGCTTTCTCAAGTCCTTAATTGCTGAGAGTTCACCTTCAAAATCTTTCTTCAGCTCATCAATAGACTTTGGAGCTTCCTTTTTAGTATTGCTAGTTTGCAACTCACCGCCTAACGGAGTTGGAACTTCCTGCCTGGGCGTTTGGTCAGGAACTTCTCCATTACTATCGGCTCTAACTTTATTTATAAAACTCTTCAGGTCGGAAAGCTTCTGATCTTCAGATACGTCTCCACTTCTTTTCTCCGCTTTTTTTGATCGATTAATCAAAGAGCCAGGTGTCTCAATAATTCTATTGAAAACTTCTAAAGCCTGAAACTGTCTTGAGCTAACAGATTCATTTGAATCAGCCATTGAAGCTCTAGACGTTACTGAATGTCCTCTTTCTCGAGCGATTGCAATAATTGAGGCCAAATCCTTAAAAAGCAAGGCCTGGTTTGCTTGTCTTGATTCTGCATTTAAACCCGTTACTGTCTGTTCGCGTAACAAAGCGGCTTCGGCCGACAAATCATCCTTTTCTTGTAGTGATAAATCCGGTTTGAATTTCAGTAAATATTCAACTTGTGATAAACGCGTTGGAATATTACCAATACTATCTGTAATAGCGTTACTTGTCTCTTGGAGGCCCAAGGAAAGTATTACTTTGGAATCAGGGATGCCACTAGTATCGTTTTGAGTTCTCTCAATTCTTATCGAGACAGACTTCTTTGGGTCAGGTTTCCCCTCTGGATCTAATTTTACAAAAGTAAGAACTTCGTTACCATTTGGAGATCCTTTATCACCACCTTTAGAAAGCTCTAACCTATCAAAGCCTGTCTTCACATTGGCACCGCCTAAAGTGACAGATTTAACTTCACTAAGACCCGAGTTTAGATTTCCTGGTTTACCTGCGGCACTTACCTGCGTTTCTCTTCCTGCGATGACTTGGAACATATCTTCTGTCAATGATCGCCCATTTGGGCCAATGAAAGCTTCCTTGACCGCAGGTGAAGTAATTTCAATTTCAAGTCCATTATCTACCTTTTTCACACCCTTTTGCTCAGACAAAAGAGGTGTAGCATTAGTTCGTTCTGGAACTTTTCCCTCTGCTTGCTCTTTTTGCGGGTCAAGCATACTCTCGAGAAGTTTTTTTGCTGCTCCAGAGTCACCAGTGAAACCAGTTACAAGTGCCTCTAAAGTTTTACGTAAATCTCTCCCTAACTCTTCAGCGCTCTCTGGAGAAATATTTAGATTTTCAAAGCTTGGTAGTTCTCCTCGTCCAGGTGCTGCTAACATGTTTTCCAATAAAAAATATTAATTAGTTATCAAATCGAATCTTCCGTTTTGTGCGTAAGATAGGTTTTTTTGACATAAATCATACTGCTCACGCAAATCTGAAGCCTTACCTGAGTCACTCTCTTTTGCAATTAAGTCTTCAAGCATATCTGATTTGTTGATGTATGTGTCTGTAACAAGCTTCGCTTTGACTTCTCTCAAGGATTCAACATATAGATCAGCGATATTAGGAATCTTTTCTGAAAGTTCACCAAATAAAGTTGGAAGAGTTGTTTGATCCAAATTCTCGTATTTGTCAGATAAGTTATCTTTTTCTTCATTACTGAGGAAAGGTAAAATCTTTGAAATGAAAAATTGTTTTGAAACTGAATTCAAAAAATCGTTCATAAACTTCTCTTTCTCAACTTCATCCAATGCTTCCATACCTAAAAGCTGGAAAATATCTTGGGATAATACTGACACATCTGGCATTTTTAACATAACAAAATACTTTTAATTTACTCGTTATTACCAACTAATATAAGTTTTTCTGCTAAATTGCACAAGAGTATTCTCGCCTACTCCTGAACTGCGCTTTGATTTAATTTATTTAACTTTTCAAGTAATTCTTTAAGTCTGGCTTGATCCTGCGCTAAACTGTCGTCAGCTGTTTGTGAAGGTACTTGTGGCTGAGTTGCATGTGATTCTTGGGCAGATATAGCGTTAAGCTGTTCGCTTGGGAGCGTTGCGTAAGCTTTTATCACATCTAAGAAACCTTCTAATTCTTCAGAAGTTGGATTATCTCTCAGGTTTGAGATTCCGGCCAATACAAAAACCTTATTCTCAGGTTTTACAATAGTTTCATCGGCTTTATTAAACAAATCCTCTAGTGAATCGAGTAAAGCGTTGATTTGCGCTATATCCATTGGGCAGAGACAAAATTTATTTACTCATATACTTAAGCATTTCTTTAGTAGGGAGTCAATGACTTTTAACTCAAAGAATATCCTGTAGCCGGTAAGGGAGCAGCTGTTATCTTCCGCCTAGTAAAAAGCTCATGAATTTTCTGGATCAAAAGCCAAGTGAGAGGTTGGTATAAAGAAAGTTGTTTAGCATACTCTTTGGGTTGTAGTATAGGTTTACTTGCAACATACCCTTTATCTCTAAGAATTCTTTCGTGTGCAATAGAAGAAAAGTATGCTTCTGCCTCAACAGCTAGTAGTTTACTCAGTCCTTTGTTCAAAGGAGTTCCTTTTTGTCTAGAACGAATATACAGTGCTAAAGCTGCAGTGAGACTTGCCATAAATAGCCAAGGTGAGCCTTGTTGAATCAAAACAGCAAGTGAGGATAATGAGGCTAAATCTTGAAAAAGGATTGAAAAAGCAACAAACTTTAACTCATCATCCATTTTAAGGACTCCTTCTGAGCTCTGTTTAATATGCACCTTTTCATGTTTGACTATGTCAGGAATGAAGCTTTGACTCCCCGGATTAAGTGATAAACGGTTTAGGATTACATTTTTCCCATCAATTGTGGCGATACGTCCAAAGTACTTAAATGGATTGATAAATAACCAAACCAGTTCGTTATTTTTCAAGTAAACTTTACTCTTTATTCCGTACAAATTATTAACATCCCAAACATGTCCGTCTTCTTTCTCTTGAAGTATTGATAGACTTATCCCATCCTTTTTGCTTGATTCATTTTCTCTTAAATCTACAAGTACATGAAGTTTGTTTGTCAGTACTCCATCTTTAACGCTCTGAGTTACTAGGAGAATATCACCAATAGACTTAACAGAGGCTTCCTCTGGGAGTTCTTTGAGGAGTTTTTTCCAGTGCGACCTTAGTTCTTTGCGGCCATTTGGGAGGTTCTTGGTAGATAGATATGTGCACTGATTGTTTCTGATATCTAACACTCTAAAACCTTCTGCTTTCAAAAGGTTTTCCGCATTGTCGCCAAGTTTTGCCTTTAAGGCTTCATCAAGCGAAGGTAGTTCAACAAATCCAGCATCTAACTCTGCTAAAATTTGTTCTGCTTGAGGTACTTGATCCAAAATTTCTCCTGAATCCATTCCGATAGGAAAGGTAATTTGCTCCCTTAACGCATTTAATCTATTAATTTCTTGTGTGTTAGCATTATTAACCATCGTCAATTATATCAATTTGTCATCTGCCATACAACCTATAGTATTGACTTCCCCTTCTCACCTATTATATAATTGTGCAGATCTGAATTTCTTATTTAGATTGATCTTTTAAAATACTTGGTAGTAAGATTTTAATCTACTACTATCGGGTATATATCAGTGAAGATGATTTTTACACCTTGCGAACTTATTGGTTTGAAAAACTGTTTCACCCACTGAACTCTTTAATTATAGAGAGTTGAGTGGGTGTAAATAGGTAAAAACAAATCAAGTTAGATTCGCTTACAAACAAGGAGATGATCATATGAAGCGAAACAGTACGTTACTCGGATTTCTGTTCGGACTTGGACTCGTGGGAGCGATTGCTCTGGTATTCACGGCGTTCCGTCCTAACGGTTCAATCCAAGCCGCCGGGCCTGAGTCAGGTTCAGCGGTTGACGTTGTCAGCCACGAAAAGGCAGGAGAAGTTCTTGAGTGGACTGACGAAGACGGACATGCGGTCGTTGGAGATACATCGACGCCGAGATTTTATACGTGGACTGAAGATTTCATCTCAGACACGTACGGCGTTGATTCCATTGATCACGGATCCTGGTTCCAGGCGTATATCCCGTGGGGAAACGGACAACTCGTTGTCTCGTGGGGTGAATTCGCCGAAGAGGAACTGAAGCTGGGTGCAGTTGACGGTGTCACCGAAAACAGATCGATATTTATTGCGATGCGTGACTACCATCAATGGGTTCAATCCAGGTCGGTGACTCATTACATGTGTGTCGGAACCTACGTTCCACACTACACGAGTCTCATGTCATCTTGGGATGTCCCCATGTCAACAATTATTCAGTTTGACGGAGGCGATCCTCAGGCTTTTGTGACGGCGTTTGTCGATGCATGGGCTGAGGTCCGCGAAGAATTGGATGGTTGTTCGGTTGAGTAAAAGTGTTCTGGCCCTGCGGCTGCGAATGCCGCAGGGCAACACTACTCTTCAGCATCTTCACTGATTCTTCTAATGAATATACGCAAGGTGTATTTAGTAGAAGGATTAACTCTTTATTTCAACAGAAATTTCAAACGTAGGGAAAGTTTTAAGCTTCTTTAAGCTGCGTATTTGCTATCACCAAAGGACTCTTAAAGAATCCGTAGTTAAACCAGGATAGCTTTATAATCCTGAAATACATCACAATATATCCAATTGCCCAAATAATGTTGATCCAATCACTCTCTACTCCTGAAATTTGGATATTCCTCAAGACACTAAACAATATTAGATCAATGATTACGATTTGAGGTAATACGTGTGAAAGGTAGATTTTGTTGATATTTTCCCTTCTAGTGACGACATACTTAGGTTTTCTATTCTTACCGTATACTAGTACCTTTACCAGACTAATAAGGAATTGTGGACCTAATCCTAGGAAGAAAAGCACACTTTTAATAACCTCAATCATCTTAACGTTAGTATTTCTGCGTAGTGCTGAAATAAAGATGAAATTAGCAAGGATTGAAGTCATTACGTGAAAAGCATAGATAAAGATATCGCCTTTAATAGGGATATCACCGGTTATTAAAGTCGAGGACACAACAATCATTTGTAAGAACATGAAAATACTAAATAGGTAGGTTAAAGGTGCGTCTAAAAACTGTAACTTCTGTTTAAATGACAACCCTTTCATATCCTCCCAGAAAAACATTCTGAGTGAATCCATTGCCCAGGTTGTTCTCTGCTTTACTACATTCTGCAGGTCTTCAGGTGCTACCTGCACTACGGCTCCGATAATAGGTAGATACTTACCTTCCCAACCCTTTTTAAGGGCATCGATACCTGATTGTACGTCTTCAACTAAATTCCACGCTGAAAACCCATTGATATCTTCAAGGGCGATTTTTCGCCAAACTAAGCCCGAACCGCATGGAAATACGGCGTTAGCTGCCTGTTTGTTAAGCATTACATTGTGATAGAAGAAACGTTCTCTGTTTGAAAATGGATCGTTTCTTGACCCATATGCTTCTTTGATAGTCTGCACATAAGCAAGTTTTTCGTTACTTTCAAGTTCGGTAACAGCTTTGATTAAGAAGTTCCTATCGCCTACCAAATCGTCAGCATCACGAGTCTCTATATATTTAATGAAATCAAATCCTTTGATTAGTTCATAAGCTGAATTAAGATTTCCGGCTTTACCTTCACCTATTCTTTGAGTAGAACCCTTGGCAGGAGCTTTGTGGTAAACCAAGTTTACTTTGTACTTATTTCTTAAGTAGTGAACTAGAGTTTTCAGCTCAATATCCGCAGCATCATCTGAAACTACAATTAGAAGCTTATCTAAAGGATAGCTTCCATTAAGAATTGAGTATATAGTCTTTTCAAGCACATGAAGAGGCTCTCTCCATGTAGGGATAATAATAGCAACACTTGGCAAATCTTCTTCAGAAAGAGCATTAGGCTTAACTTCCTTTTTATGCGAATACCAGTTATTGATAACAAGGATTAATGTTAGAAGGAAACTGAACACACTAAAAAAGTAAGTAGCTAAGGCTAAGAATGGGTGACTCCAGTTAAGTGACTGTAAAGTCCAGTCCAGATAAAGGAATCCACCTACGATGGCCAAAACTCCTATTGCTTTTGTTAATATGTTGTATAACATAATGAAGAATTATACCTTATTTAGCTTTAAGTAACAACCTATAGTGTTTATACGTGTATTCAAGTTAGTGTTGGCAACGATTGTTATTTTACTCTTTGTCGGAGCGCTTTTTTACGTTAGATCAGTTGGGGTCAAAGAGGTTATGTTTCAGGTTGAAACTAGGATGTCGAGGGTTAAGCTACTTGTCTACGATTTACTACAGATTCAACCTAAATCTGGCAATTTTGTTTCTCAGTATGAATTTGTGAACGATAATCGGGTCGGACTAGGAATTTATGATCCATCAAACAACCCTAAGTCATTTGCGTCAGTCTTGGCTTTTGAAGATATGATTGGCCATAAACTCAATTACAATTTGGTTTTTAGGGCCTGGGGAGATAAATATGAATCTATTTTCCCCTTTGAGTATGTGGAAGGATGGCAGAAAACCGGCATTACCCCAGTAATTACCTGGGAACCTTGGGCAAGAGATTTAAATAAAGTAACTAGAGGGAAAAAACAGGAAAAATATAGCTTTAAGACCATAATTGAAGGTAAACATGATGATTACATCAGGCAGTGGGCTAAAGATTCCAAATCTACCAACATCCGCTTAATCCTCAGGTTTGCTCATGAGCAGTCAACTCCGGTTGGGGATGTTTATGCTTATCCTTGGCAAGGTGATCCTGAAGGGTTTAAAGAGGCCTATCAACACGTCGTGAGATTGTTTAGAGAGGAAGAGGCCTTCAATGTTGAATTTATGTGGAGCCCCCTCGCCTATTGGCCAGACGTAGTTAGTTTGTACTATCCTGGCGACGGATTTGTTGATGTAATAGGGCTTTCTATTTTAAATCATGGAATTGGTGTGGGTGAACCTGCAAATCGTTGGAAGTCTTGCGATGAGCTATTCGTTGCCCAATTTGACCAGATCTCAAAGTATCCTAAAAAGGTTATGGTAGCTGAGTTTGGTTCAGCTGAAAGAGGAGGCAATAAAGCTGAATGGCTTAGTGATTGTTTAAGGAAGATTCAAGCCAGAGAGAAAGTTGTAGGTTTAATTCTTTTGGAAGTTGAGAGTGATACTCACTATCCTGGCGCTAACTGGGGAGTCGACACAAGTTTGAGGACCCTTGAATCCTTTAAATATGAGGTTTCTGTTGGGAATTTCAAGTAGGGTTAAAATATCTCATTAATGTAAAAGTAACCGCAGGTGCGTCAGTGTATAAACATAACGCACATGATAGAGCAAAGCAGTTACAGTCGTAATCGTGACGAAAAGTTAACTGTAAAACAGCAGGATTGTTCCAAGAAATCCAGGAAGTTTGACGATTAGCCTATGGTTTGAGTGAAATATCACTAATAAAACAATGGCCAAGAATCTAAATCGAATTTCTGATTCACGGGTGTTTTTGTAGAAAGATTTCAAGAATTTGATTTTGAGTATTCATTTTTAAAGCGTTTCCAACCCCAATATATCTGTAATGCCAACTCTCATATGCATAACCTGTGATACTTTCGTACCCTTGAGGATAGCTAATTACAAACCCGTACTTCCAAGCGTTTTGAACAAGCCATTTGCTAGCTTTAGTATTATTAAACTCTGCTCCTAATCTATCGCCTATTTGGTTACTACTAAAATCAATTGCAGTGCCTAGCTGGTGCTGGCTGTGGCCAGGACGTGCGGATATTTTGTCAGCGGCAGCTGCACTTCCATTATATTTTACCCAGTAGTCGTAAGTAGAAACCTGGGTAGAATACGATCGATACGCTGATATTACTGAAATATCAACGCCATCTGCCTTAGCAGCCTTATTCATTGCTTTAAGATCGGCTATCAAGACCTGACGCACAGAATATTCAGCGTTACCTTTAGTGCGAATACCGCTCTGTTTAACACTTACAAGGTCTGTTGGTTTGTAGCTACTAGGTAATTTATACTTTTTATTTACAAGTACTAGCAAATTGTTACCCGATTTAGTTGTGGTGTAAATTCTTCGTGGATATTCCCACCAATTGGAGTTTGTACTATTAGTGGTAGGTTTAGGCTTCTCCTCTACTGAATTCGTGGTCTTTATTTTGGGTACTTTTGGAGCTTCAACTTTAGGAATATCTAGAGTAGGTTGCTCCTGTTGTGCTGGCTCTAAATAGCTAGTTTGCCCTTGTTTAGTTGTTAAAAATACATAGCTGTATTTATTTAATAAAAAGGCTAATACAATTAAAGCAAAAAACAGCGGCAATACTAAACCTGTAAGAATGAGTCGAATCCGTTTGGATTTGTTCAACATCCCTTATTGTACCCCCTCTATGTCTTTAAATGACATAAGAGGGAAAAAAGTTGAAATCAAAGACATAATACCTCCAATAAAGATTACAATGTTATAGCCCAGGTTTTCACCTAAATACCCTCCAAGAAATGCAGCAATTCCAAATCCAATCGACATTACAGTGTCATAAGCTCCCCAGGATCTACCAATATTGTTTTTATCCAAGAACCTACTAAATAGTATCCTCCAGGATGTTGTATTCATTGATTTTGCAATGCCAAGTACAGCTTGCAAAATAAATAGCCAGTACAATGAAGTTGTTAGAGCTAAAGCAATTAATGAAATTCCACGAACAAGATTACTAATGGCTAGCAATGTGAGTTCGTCTTTTAACCCAACGTGCTTATCCATAAATCTTCCTAGTGGTATATTGCAAAGTGCTGCAATACCAAGATAAATCATAGTTGAAATTCCCGCGTCAGTTACAGTTGCGCCTTGAATCTGACCAATTACGAATAGTGGGAATACAACTCCAATCAGGTTTGAACCAGACCAGACTCCAAAGTCAGATAATGTTAGTGACCTTATTGCATGGTTGTTTTTCAGCAATCTACTAGCATATACACCTCTCATTTGTCATTTATATAAATTAAAGTAGTGCGAGTGCGGCAACGCTATCTCCTTCGTACAGAGTCATTACCTTGACTCCTGAAGTTTGTCTTTGAAGCAGCACGGGAATTGCTTTCAACGGTGTCTTAATTACCTGCCCACCTTCCGAAATTACTACCATCTCAACATCAATATTAGCAACTACCCTGTTTACAATTAAATTGCCCGTTTTAGGGTTTACCTTGAATGTAAATACACCTTGCCCTCCCCTGCCCTGTTGAGCGTATTGGTCGAGTTTGGTCATCTTACCGTAACCCTTCTGTGAGAGTGAGAATACAAGACCATTGTTATCTGTTACTACATCCATTGATATTAAATTATCCTCAGCTTTACTCATCTTAATACCTCGAACTCCCATTGTAGCTCTACCGGTTGGTCGTACACCCTTTTCAGCAAAGCGAATACATTTACCAAACATAGAAGCTAACAGTATGTCATCATTTCCAGTTGTAGGTTTTACCCATAGGAGTTGATCCCCATCTTCCAATTTAGCAGCAATAAGGCCGTTGCTACGTATCTTTTCAAACTCTGAGATATCGGTTTTCTTTACAGTTCCCTTACGGGTTGCCATAAATAGATACTTATACTCTCTTTGGTCTCCTTCTGATTCCATACCTTTGTCTCCGATTTTGCCTTCCTTAGACATTGTTAGTAGGCTGGTAACTAACTCTCCCTGTTGTAATTGAATAAGGTTTACAAGCGGTAAACCTTTAGCAGTTCGACCGTATTCTGGTACTTCGAAGACTCTGATTTTAAAGACTCTACCTTGATTACTAAAGAGCATCAAGTCATCATGAGTATTACAAAGTAGTGCATGTTCTACCCAATCGTCCTGCTTGGTTGTAGCTCCAACTACGCCTTTTCCACCACGATTTTGGAGCTTGTATACGCTTGGGTTAACTCGTTTGATGTAACCCTCATGGCTGATGGTTACCAAGGTATCTTCCGCTGCTACCATGTCTTCCTCTGAGATTTCGTCTATCTTTCCCTTGATTACCTTTGTTCTCCGTTCATCAGCATGTGCTTTGTTTATCTCTTCCAACTCATTATCAATAACCTCCAGAATTTTGGTTTGGTCGGCTAAAGTCTTGGTGTAGTAATCGATGTTGTTAGAAACCTCTTTGAACTCATCTTGCAATTTTTCACGCTCAAGTGCAGCGAGTTTTCTAAGTTGCATATCTAAGATAGCTTGGGCTTGGACAGAGGTGAATTCGAACTTGGTCATCAAGTTTTCCTTAGATTCTTCTTGAGTCTTAGATTTACGAATAGTGGTAATAATCTCATCAATAATGTCTAAAGCTTTTAGCAGACCTTCAAGAATATGTGCCCTGTATCTATCTTGTGCTAAATCAAACTCAAATCGCCTTACAACTACCGAAATTCTAAAGCTTAAGAAAAGCTCAAGCATGTGCTTTAAGGTCAGGGTTTTGGGTTCCTGCTCAACTAAAGCGATCATATTCGCGCTGAATACCTTTTGCATTTCGGTGTACTTGTAGAGCTTGTTCAGTACAGCTTTAGGTTGTCCGTCCTTTTTGAGTACAATCACAACTCTCATACCTTCGATATTGGACTCATCTCTGATGTCAGCAATTCCTTCAACCTTCTTCTCTTTAACTAAATCAGCAATCTTTTCAATCAGGTAGGCTTTGTTCACCTGGTAAGGAATTTCAGTTACTACGATTTCGAAACGTCCCTTGCTATTTTCCTCAATACTGGCTTTGGCTCGCTGGAGAATTTTTCCACGCCCTGTTGAATACACATTTAGAATCTCTTGTCGGTTGTAAATAGTACTTCCAGTTGGAAAGTCCGGACCAGGAATGATAGCGATTAGGTCTTCAGGGGTGAGCTCAGATTTAAACTCAGGGTACAAAACTTCGCCACTTTCGAGCCTTTGTTTAAGAGCTTCAAATTGCTGAGTATAATCTGTATCCTCTTTATGGAGATAATTGTCTAAGTAATTCTCTGGTTTACGATCCAAAGTCATTGGAATAGTCTCAGTTTTCTCTCTTAAAAGACGGAGCTCGTTATAAATAGGAGCGTCTTTAGAAGAATTTCCCGCCTTAATCATTGCTCGTAGTGCCGTAATAAGTTCTCCTAGGTTATGAGGAGGAATTTTGGTTGCCATTCCTACTGCGATACCATCACTACCATTGGCAAGTAATTGCGGAAAAGCTGCAGGCAAAATTGTCGGTTCTAATCTTGTTCCGTCATAGTTAGGTAAGTATGTCACTGTACCTTTTTCAAGATCCTTAAGCATCTCTACAGTAATCTTGGTCATCTTTGACTCTGTGTATCGCATAGCTGCGGGTGGGTCACCGTCAATTGAGCCGAAGTTTCCTTGTCCATCAATTAGAGGGTATCGAGTTGCAAACTCTTGTGCCAACTTAACCATTGTAGGGTAGATAACAGCCTCACCGTGTGGATGGTAGTTTCCTGAGGTATCTCCAGCAATCTTTGCTGATTTTCGATAGTGAGCTGAAGGGATAAGGTTTAGGTCGTTCATTGCTACCAAGATTCTTCTCTGCGAGGGTTTTAAACCATCTTTAATTTCAGGAAGGGCTCTGGATACAATTACTGACATCGAGTAATCGATGTAGTTGGCCTTCATCTCATCAGTAATTGATCGAGGTGCGATTTGACCAGGCTTAAACTCTGGTGTGTAGTTGTTTAAAAACTCTTCGTTATTGTCCTCTGTCGGATTGGTTGTGGCTTCTTCTACTTTCTTCAATTCTTTTTCATCCATACATTTAAGCTTCTAATTTACTCATTTTTTGGTAGGTAAGTGCAAATATGTAGGCTTTAGCAAAGTAACCCACTAACATGATTATGGGACCGCTGAAAAATACGAGACAAATCATAAATAGGCTCATGAAGCCTACAAATGCTTGTACGAACTGGAGTCCGAGCAGGTAAAGATAACCTTTAAGTAGGATCCTCTCGTTAGTACGAATACTCTTAATGATTAAACCGTAAGAGATGGCTTTGGAGAAAGTCGAGGTCTTGATGTAAATGTACCAAGAAGTAAAGGTAATAAGACCGTTAACCACTGAGAATACTATTACTACGATTACAAAGAGTAAGCATAATGCTAAGCCTAAGAGGAGCATGAAAATACTTTTAGAGGCAGCTGAGAAAGCTAAGAATGTGGCGAAAGCAATCGAACCAATTACTAACAATGCCAATATAGTGGTGGGTAGCAGCGCAATGAAATTAATTGCCCAGAGCTTGAACCCATTTACTAGTCTATTAAAAAAATCGCCGTGCGTTGGAAATAATTTTTCCTTCTGACCTACCACATTACCTACTACTTCAAACAAATACCCCATCAAATAAAGGATAACAGGGATTCTCAAGGCGTTAGTACCAGAAGATACGAGTGAAGAAATAGATTCTCCCGCTGGCATAGCTTTGCCCATCTCTCTAAAATATGACAACATTATTTCAACGGGTAGCTGAATGGAAAATGAGATGAATAAAGAAATTAAACCTACAACTAAAAAGGCTAGGAAAAGATAACCAAGTGTCTCTTGCCAATTCTTCTGTTCAAACTGATAAGTTATGGCTTTAAGTATTGTATTCATATTTAAACGTCTAAATTAGCTGTTTTCGCGTATTTCTGTATAAAGCGTTTACGTGGTGCCACTTCAACACCCATTAAGGTTTCAAACACTTTTTCTGCTTCTTGAGCGTCATGAATATTAACCTGTTTTAATACTCGATTAGCCTTGTCCATAGAGGTTTCTCTGAGTTGCTCCGGATTCATTTCTCCGAGTCCTTTAAACCGACTCACGGTAGCTTTTTTACCTTTCGCTTCGACTTGAGCCACGAAAGTACTTTTTGCTTGTGAGTTCAAAAAGTACCATCTTTCCTTGCCGACTTCCACCTTATAGAGGGGGGTTTGAGCTACATAGACATGTCCTTTTTCAATCAGTTGACGGAAGAAACGGTAAAGCAAAGTGAGAACCAGGGTAGATATATGTGATCCGTCAACATCTGCGTCGCTCATAATAATGATTTTGTGATATCGAAGATTTTCTATATTTAGACTATCTCCGATTCCTATTCCTAGAGCGGTGACAATATCCTTGAACTCATTGTTAGCCAAAACCTTATCGACTCTGTACTTGTAAGAGTTGATGATTTTACCTCTTAAAGGCAATACTGCTTGTGTTTTTCGATCTCTACCCTGTTTGGCACTTCCTCCTGCTGAGTCACCCTCTACAATGTACAGCTCGCTCTCAGTTGGGTCTTTGCTCTGACAGTCGGCTAACTTACCTGGAAGAGTGGTGCTCTCGAGTGCTCCTTTTCGAATTACTGCATCTCTTGCGGCTTTAGCAGCAGCTCGGGCTTTAAAAGCTAAAACAGCTTTTCCTATAATTGATTTAGCCTCACTAGGATTTTCAGTGAAGTATGTAAGTAAGGCATCCTTTATAACTTTCTGCACGATACCTTTGACTTCCGGATTGTTTAATTTAATCTTAGTCTGACCTTCAAACTGTGGATCTGGAACTTTTACTGAAATGATTGCAGTTAGACCTTCTCTAACATCATCTCCTCCTAATGACTCCTCTTTCATGCCTTTAAGCATTTCATTTGAGGTAGCGTATGAATTGATTGCTGAGGTTATAGCCGTCCTAAATCCTGAAAGGTGAGTTCATCCTTCTGGGTTAATAATATTGTTGGTGTAGCACTTAACGTTCTCCTCCAAAGAGTCACTGTACTGGATTGCGGTTTCTACAATGACTTCAGAATCCTCCCCTTTAACATAGAAAACATCCGAAATAACTTTCTGATCCAGATTCATGAATTTGACGTACGACTTTACTCCATCTTCGAAGTAGAACTGATAAGTAATTGGGTCGCCTTCTGCTCTTTCATCGGTAATTGTAAAACGTAGTGCTGCAGTTAGATAAGCATGCTGTCTGCATTTTTCTAGTACTCGTTTAAAACTGAATTTGGTAGTTTCTTTAAAAATCGTTGCATCAGGTTTGAATATATGTCGTGTTCCTCGCTCGTTGCTTTTCCCGACTGTTTCAACTTTGGTCTGAGGTATGCCCATCGCATACTTCTGTCGATACTCATTGCCATCCCTATAGACTGTCGTTTCCATCCATTCTGACAGGGCGTTCGTACATTTCATACCGATTCCGTGAAGACCGCCTGAAACCTTGTAAGCTCCTTTATCGAATTTACCTCCGGCGTGAAGATTTGTCATAACCGTTTCTAAAGTAGAAACCTTAGTCTGAGGATGCATATCTACCGGGATACCTCTTCCATTGTCTCTTACCTCAAGCGAACCATCTTTATGAAGTACAACCTGCACATGGTCACAGTATCCGGCTATCGCCTCATCAACGGCATTATCCAAGAGCTCAGTAAACAAGTGATGTAGACCTTCAATATCGGTTGATCCGATGTACATTGCTGGTCTCTTACGCACGGCTTCTAAGCCTTGTAGTACCCTAATATTTGATGCGTCGTATGTTCCTTTATTCATTCGTAAAGAAATGGAAATATCCTCCTATTCTATAGTCTTACTGCCCTCTTAGCAAGTTACTATAGTCTATTTGCATAATCATGTTTTCTAAGACTAGCTTCTTATTACCATTGGCTTTTATTCGTTGATATGCGGTATTAACTATTTCAATATTCCTGTATATCTTGTCGATATTTTCATTGTTTTTGATTGCTCCTCTAAGCTGTATTCGGAAGAATTGTTGAATTCCTTTTAGAAGTTCTAACACTTCCTTGGTATCCTGTTGGGAAAGTGTATCAATAGTTTTGAACTGTTCTATTATATTGAAATTTAGGATTGAAGGTTTTGGTACCGTTTGTACTTCTTTTTTTTATCTTGCTCCTTCACGTAGTGCTTAACACCCCTTGATAGAATTGTTTCTAGAACATTCTTCTCGTTATCTAAAAGCAAAATATAGGCAGTTGTCTCTGGTTGCTCCTCTAGAGTTTTAAGAAGTGCGTTTTGCGCCTCATGAGTTAGTAAATGAGCCTGACTAATGACGCCAATCTGGTAGATTTCGTTAAAGGGCTTATAAATCATCTGTTTTTGCAGCTCCTTTACAATCTCAATGCCAATACTACCGTTTTTCTCGTTTACAAAATGTAGGTCTGGAATATTATATAACTGAGAATCGGTGAATTCTTTTTGTAATAGGTGATTTACAAGTTTAAGCAAATATCTTTGTCTGACGGCAGGGTTAGTGTGTACTACTATATGTGTCATGTTTAATTATACATTAAACTTCAGATATTGATTCCTAAGCTCTATAGGTCTATAATCCTTTCACAAAATTTTTAATGCATTATTATGGCCGTTACAGTAAATCAATTAAAGCAAGGTGTAAGTCACTTCTTTACTGGTGTGGGAATATCTTTTCGTGATGAGTTGCCGAAGACTTTGGAAGGTGAACAATCATCTTTTACTGATTTGATGGTAAGAACTGAGCCGGAACTTCCGAAAAAAGGAGATTTGTTATTAATGTTTGGGCAATTACATAATGGAACTTTGCCCCGTTGTGTCCGTTTAATCGAACTAATTGACGGATTTCGACCTGGGACTGCAGATGATGACTTAGGTCTGAGCTCAACAAGTGAGCCAAATCATTTTTGGCAAGAAGGCGTTGGTGGAGCCTACACAATACATTTTAAAGTAATTGCAGAAATCAGTCATCCGATTGTTTCTGTAGCAACCAGTAATGACCAGTTGGAAGATAGCAAGAACAATGCAGCTGATTCATATGGTGATACAGTTATAGCAACCAATGGCAAGCCATTTGATAAAACTGATGGAAAAGAATCGCGTTTAGGTGATGGCGTACCTTTTGATTTGAACCAGCTAACTGTTCAATATAATCCCCCAGCGTGTCGTTCATTACTTAGAAATGTAGTGGGGTTGTTGGAACCTGAGAGAGTGAAGGGAGAGGCTGGAAGTATGTTTAGATTTGCAGTTGCTCCAGTTAATGGTGAAATTCTAGATCAGATTGCGGATTTAGTTGCTAAGGCACAGCCACAGGCTAAAATTACTTTTTGATTTGGAATCAATTTTGTAAGTTTCTTGACTAACGTCTATACTTTTTCTAAATTATCAATGATAATACTTTAAAATCTGCCCTTAGTTGAATAAGTCGTTAGTTGAGTTCCTACAATCAAAAGGATTGCTCACTCAAGAGCAAGTGAATGATATTCATGTTGAGCGTACAAAAACTTCAAGTTCAGAAGAACAGATTCTTCGCGAAAAGAATTTAATTGACGAAGATACTATAGTTAAAGCAAAGTCTGAACTTTTCAATATCCCCTATGTAGATTTAAAAGCAGTTGAAATACCTGAATCGGTACTTACAGAAATTAACATTGACATAATGAAACAGTTCTCTGCTGTACCGTTCCGGCACTCTGATGGAGTTGTTGATATTGCAATGTTAGATCCATTTGACGTTCAGGCCATTCAAGCGCTTGAAATTAAGTATGCTGCAAATGAGAAATTTAATATTCATATAACTACACAAGAAGGAATAAACTTTATACTTGATAGAAGGGTTGGTGAAAACTTAGGAACTGAGGTTTCTGCTGCTCTTGAGGATTATGAGGCACCAGTTACAGACCTTGATGCTGTTGGCGATGCTTATGTTGGTGATGAGGAGCTGTCAAAGATTGACTTAAGGAATGCGCCTGTCGCCAGAATTGTGAATGCTATTTTTCGATTTGCGATGACTTCAAATGCTTCTGATATCCATATTGAACCAACCGAAACAAAGCTTCGCATCAGGTTTAGAATCTACGGTGTGCTCATGGAGAAACTGTCATTGCCAAAAAGTATGATTAGTGCGGTTATTTCTCGTGTTAAAATTCTAGCAAGGCTAAAAATTGACGAAAAACGTATTCCACTTGATGGTAGAATGCAAATTAAAATTGCAGATCGTAAGGTTGACGTCCGTGTTTCGACAATCCCAGGAATTTATGGTGAAAAAATTGTTATGCGACTCCTTGAAACGGATATTTCAGGAATTAGGCTAGAAGATAGCGGTATGAGGGGCACCGCATTTCAAACTTTTCTAGATTCGGTTAAATCTACTAACGGAATTGTATTAGTAACTGGGCCGACTGGTTCGGGTAAAACTAGAACACTAGCCGCTACAATAATGAAACTTAACACTCCTAAAGTAAACATTGTAACATTGGAAGACCCTGTTGAAATTCGTATTCCAGGCGTTAATCAGGTACAGGTAAGAGCTGATGTTGGGTTGACATTTGCAAAGGGTCTGAGAGCCATTTTAAGACAAGATCCCAATGTCGTAATGGTTGGTGAGATTCGTGACCAAGAGACTGCCCAGCTGGCAATACAGGCATCGCTTACTGGTCACTTAGTGCTTTCAACATTGCACACTAATAGTGCGGCTGCGGCTGTTCCGCGTTTGCTTGATATGGGTGTTGAACCGTACCTACTCTCTTCCACTTTACGGTGTGTAGTAGCGCAAAGATTACCAAGAAGGGTTTGTAAGCATTGCATAGAGGCATTTCCAATGTCTCCTGAACTGATTAAGGATGTTAAGGAGACGTTAGGTAGTATTAAAAGCTTTGACGTGGTTGATTATTCAAAACGACTTAGTATTGCGAATTCAAGCCGGTCTGAAGAAGATAAGATGCCTTTGAAGGCTCCTGAAAAAGGTGCTACTGGAGAAGATGTTGTTTATCTTTATCGTGGAAAAGGTTGTCAGAGGTGTGGAGATAGCGGTTATAAAGGGCGAGTTGGCATTTTTGAAGTTTTAAATATCACTGAAAAAGTTGGGAGAATGATGATGGAAAATGTTGTAAGTGATGAAGTCCAAAAGACTGCTGTTGAGGCTGGAATGGTAACAATGATTCAGGATGGGTATCTAAAGGCTTTGGAGGGGATAACGACTATTGAGGAAGTGCTTCGTGTGTCTAAGGAGTAGTTTTATTAGATTGCGGTAGGATAAGGTTTCGCCTCGTTAGATTGAATTGCTGTAAGGATCTCCACTACATTTGCCAATCTGGTTTCGTCTCGCTGGCCAAAAGCATTGTTGTTAAAAAATTCCCTTACATACAATTCATCATCTAGCATTAAGATACTTGCTTTCGTTATGGTACTTTCGTTGGTAGAGCAATCTAAATAGTGTATATCTAATTCGCATTCTTTTGTATCTGCCACGCTTAAAAATCTTTTACCTACTGGTTTGGACAGAGCTGTAATGGTTACCCTTATGATACCTCCACCTTTTCTTTTATCTTTAAAGTCGACCCAGTGTTGTCCTGTAGTAAAAGTATCGCAATTCTTAGGCCTTTTAAACTTTTCTCGCATTTCCCTAAGTTGATTTATGACCTGAAATGATAGAACTTCTTTGCTTTTTTCTAGGTTCTTAATTCTAGGTGGCACAAGTGGGAATCTGATTTTATTGTCTGCATTATACTTTGAAACCTGCTATAGGTCTAGCGTTCTTGCCTCAAATCATGTAATTTTCGAAGAGATAATATAGTTTGATTTGAATATGACTGCCCAACCATCCAATTCTTTAGGGGATTTTGCCTATCCAGCGTCTGATTCAAGTGCTCCCGCTACAACTACGACTGTGGGTAGTATGCCTTTGCCAACTGGTACACCTGTGGATCCTGCTTCTGTTCTCACGTCAACTTCCCCTTCCACTACTGATGAGAGTAAGCCTGAAGATGTAGCATCTGTTAGTAGAGGTAATGGAATAGATGGACCACCTCCTGTTATGCCTGATCCTGCTGTAATTGAGACCCCACAAGATCAAATTTCTAGCACGGTACCTGCTCCTGTAGCTTCTGATTCTGCACTCTCTGCGACTGTGGAAGATCCACTTCCTAGTCATGAGACCAATCCGTTAGTAACTCCTCCTGTAGAAGAGGGACATGAGAGCCCACTTCAGGCTTTAGCTAAAAAATTAGCTAAGCTTAAAGATGAATTGATACAAGATAAGGGTGAAGATAAACCAGAAGAAGTCGCGCATGAGGCTCCATCCGCTCCAGAAGCAGAAGTTAAGGATGATGCTGAAAAGGCAGTTGAGGATATGACAAAGCTTAGTGCTACTGCTTCTCCACTTCCTGATGTGCCTGCTGAAAGTCTCGATATGATTGCTCCTGCGAGTGATGTTTTGCCAGCTGTGCCTGAAGCTCAAACTGCTCCTGTGAGTGATGTGGACAATGCCTTGCCTGATTTTAATACTACCCCACCGGTTGTTGATCCGTTGAGCTCTTCTACTGATGATACTAGTAAGAAAGTGCCTACATTAGAGCAGATGTATCCTGAGGTCGTTGCAAAACCTGATGGTGATACAGCTTCTACTGAAGTACCTTTAGTGGATTCTTCAGTTTCAGAAGTAACAGCTCCTGCACTGCCCGCTTCTTCTGAAAATTCTGCAGTAGATGAAAATGATCATACACAGGTCAATCCTCAAGTTGTTGAGAGCGCATCTTCAAACGCTAAGTACCCTCTTAGTATCAATAAAATCATGGATATAGCGATTGAGCGTAATGCTTCAGACATTCAGGTGTCAGTGGGGTATCCTGTGATGATTAGGATCGATGGTAGTTTAATTGCAGTGAATGATAATGTGGTCTCACCTGTAAATGCTGAAGAGCTTATCATGCCAGTGCTTAGTGAACAGAAGAAAGAATTACTTGAAGTTAACCGTGAGGTTGATCTTGCCTATTCCCCTCTTCAAAATGCTGAAGCTAGATTCAGAATAAATGCTTACTATTCTAAGGGTAATTTAACTGCCGCGTTTCGATTGATTCCTTCCAAAATTCGAACGATTGAGGAATTACAATTACCTGCCCTTTATAATCAGATTATTAAATTAGGACAGGGTTTGGTATTGGTAACCGGTCCAACTGGACACGGTAAGAGTACGACCTTAGCAGCCATGCTTCAAGCCATCAATTTAACCCGCTCTACTCACATGATTACGATTGAAGACCCTATTGAGTATGTCTTCAAACCAGCCAAAGCTGTGATTGATCAACGAGAGATGCATGATGATACTCACTCCTGGACAGTGGCATTAAAGAGTGCTCTTAGACAGGATCCAGATGTCATTTTGGTCGGTGAGATGCGTGACTATGAAACTATTGCTTCTACTATTACTCTGGCTGAAACAGGTCACTTGGTTTTTGCAACCTTGCACACTAACAGTGCAGCTCAGACCGTTGATCGTATCATTGATGTATTCCCAGAAAATCAGCAGGCACAGATTCGAACTCAGCTCGCTAACATTCTTGAAGCAGTCATTGCTCAGAGACTGATTCCTATCGATGGTGGCGGTCGACGTGCGGTTTCAGAAATTATGTTGGGAGTACCCGCGGTGCGAAATTTGATTCGTGAAGGTAAAACTCATCAGATTGATAATGTAATTAGAACAAGTCTAGATATAGGAATGGTCTCTTTGGAGCAGTCTTTGGTCAAGCTGGTACGGGAAGGTTTGATTACGATGGAAAGAGCTCAAGAGTTCGCAGTCCATCCAGAAGAGATTGTAAGATTACTCAAGGTTTAATGTATGCAAGCATACAAATATTTTGCCCGTGATAAAACTGGTAAAGAGGTTAATGGGTCGATGGAAGCTCGTACAGCTCAGGCTGTCGCGGAGAGTCTTCAGAATAAAGGATTGGTTGTAGTAAGGATTGAAGAAGAACTGGGTTTTTCATTAGAGAAGCTAAACGAGATTAACCTTGGAGGTGTACCTATCAAAGATAAGGTTGTTTTCATGAGACAACTTGCTACTATGATTGGTGCAGGTTTGGCTCTTACTCAAGCCCTTCAGATTCTTGAGGCCCAGGCAACCAATCCACTTTTTAAGCGCACACTTTCCAATGTATTGGGTGATGTACAGGGTGGAAAGAGCCTTGCAGAAGCTTTCAGACGTAATAAGCAGGTCTTTGATGACATTACTATGAATTTGTTGGAAGCTGGAGAACAGAGCGGTAATCTGGAAAATATCTTGGAGCGATTGGCTATTGAACTTGAAGCTCAGAAAAAATTGAAGGATAAGATAAGGGGAGCCATGATATATCCGGCTGTAATCATGGTAGTTATCATAGGCGTTGTCCTACTTATGATGTTTGTTTTGATTCCGGCGATGGCAGATATTTATAGCGAATTTGGGGCTGAGCTCCCACTTATTACACGAGTTATGATTGCGATGAGTGACTTCTTCCTAAAATTCTGGTGGCTTATCATTATATTTGCATCAGTCATTGGGATAGTAGCTAAATCATATATGGAATCTCCAACAGGCAAAGTATTACTACATAGAATTGCTCTTAAAGCTCCGATTTTTGGTCCAGTTATAGTTAAGATGCAGATTGCTCAATTTACTCGAGTGCTATCACTTTTGCTCCGAAGCGGTCTATCAATTGTTAAGGCTCTTGAACTTACAGCTGGGTCACTTACAAATTCAATCTTTAAAGATGCAGTTGGAGAAGCTAAAAAAGAAGTTGAAAAAGGTGTACCTTTAGCATTACCAATTGCTCGTGCAAATGTATTCCCTATGATTGTTAGTCAGATGATTGCTGTTGGTGAGGAGTCAGGTGAGCTTGATAAGGTGCTTGAAAAAGTTGCACAGTATTACAACGAAGAGGTTGAAGTTACAACTAGTAACCTCACAACATTAATGGAGCCGTTAATGTTGGTGATTATGGGAAGTGTAATTGCTTTTATCGCTTTAGCAGTGTATATGCCGATGTTCAATTTATCTGGTGTTGTAGGATAGTTGCTTATTGACATGGATATACCACTACGCTATCTTTATAAGAGATATTATTTTAAACTGCTTTTTATGAAAACATATAAAGGATTTACGCTCGTTGAAATGCTTGTGGTCATGGGTATTCTTATCATTTTAATGACGATGGGTATAGCTGCAGGGAGATTTGCAATTCAGAGGGCTAATCGTGTTCAGCATCAAAATGCTGCAGATCAGCTTTATCAAGGATTGCAGGCATATTATGCTGATAACAGGGAGTTCCCAGATGAGGCTACATTTGGTAGCTGGTCTGCGGCACTTGGTACAGGAGGAGCGTTAGAGGAATATTTGGATAGCAAATCGTTTGACGGTGGAAGTGACGCTACTTTTTACTACGCAACTGATGGTAATGGCCAAAGCGTTTTGATTTGTGTGACCTTCGGAGGATTGGATGACTCACAGCAATTAGGAGGATATTGCGTCGGTAACGGGTTTGGAATCTTACCAGTTAACGGTTCAACAAAAGTATCACTAAAGGAGATGGACGATACTACCTTCAATACGTTGGTAATTAGCAATGCAGGTGGAGGTGCGGGTTCATTCTTAGCTACCGATTGGGTTGCAGCAGCGAAGAACTGGCAATAGTATTAGTTTAAGAACATTAAGGGGGCAGTATATGCCCCCTTTTTTTAGTACAATACTCACATGATATATATTTATATATTTTTATTAGGTACAGTTTTTGCCAGTTTTCTTAATGCTTCTGTATACAGATTTGGAAAGAAGGGTAATTGGAAAAACAAATTAATATCACGTTCACACTGTGAGCATTGTAAACATGAGTTAGAGTGGTATGAACTAATTCCGATAATTTCGTGGGTCGTGTTAAAAGGCAGATGTTCAAAATGCAAGAAATCTATTGATTTCATACACCCTTTATCTGAACTGTTTTTAGGTATAGCATTTTTGTTAATCTTTCTATCCTACGGGTTAAGCCTTTGGCACTACGTTTTCCTGACAATTCTATACTGTTTGTCTATATCTGATTTAAAAACGCAAAGGATATCAGCGAATCTAACACACATCTTGTTAGTTCTTGGTGTGATTTTTTTTATTCTTAATTACAATGCCATTGCATGGCTGAGTATTGGGTACTTTATCCTTGTAGCAACTGGGATAACAATTCTAAATCATTTTAAAAAATCTTTTGGATTTGGAGATTTACTTCTATTGCTCTTTTTCGCTTTAATATTTAATCCTATCAATTACTTAACTTTCCTCCTTTTAACATTATATATCGCTGCCATATTTTCATTAGTTCTTGTTTCAATCAATCGTGGGACACTCAAGTCTTACATCCCCCTACTTCCATTCATGCTTTTAGCATTCTTGCTTGCACGCTTTATCAATTTGAATTCACTACTTTTTCTAAATTAACACAGCTTTATTGTGGCTATAAGTATTCGTAGTATTTCATCTGATCTGAAGAAGTGGATGCCAGTAGTACTGAGCAACATACTAATTGATTTGAAGTTGAAAAAGGGTCAGGATAAATATATCAAATTTATTGTATTAGGTCGTTCTCGTACAGGTTCTAATTTCCTAAGAGGTTTGCTTAACTCCCACAACCAAATCCTATGTTACGGTGAGAGATATAGGACGTGGGATAAAAGAAAGCCTGTGGGAAAAGACACAGTAAAATATATGCGAAGTCACCTATTTCGCAAATATCGTCGAAATGTTAAAGCCGTTGGCTTCAAACTCTTTTACTACCATGCGCAAAGCTCTTCAAATAAAGAACTATGGAAGGAACTTAAAAAAGATAAAAGCATTCATATACTGCACATTACCCGTCGTAACATGCTTAACACTGTACTCTCTAGATTTAAAGCGGGTCAAACAGAAAGGTGGGCAGAACAAAAAGGTAAGACAGAGCAACTATCTCCACTTACCCTGCCCTATCAGGAATGCATTAATGAGTTTGAAAAGACTGAAAGATATGAAAATGAGTTTAGAAAGTTTTTTGCGGGGCATAAGATCTATGAGCTTGTTTATGAAAACTTAGAGTTAAAAGGTGAAAACGAGATTAAGAAGGTTCTTCAGTTTCTGAGGGTCTCCGTTCAGCCTTTGGTCCCTAATACATTTAAACAGCGCAATAGCTCGCTTAAAGAAGGTATTTCTAATTACAATCAGCTTAAGGAGAGATTTGCTAAAACTAAGTGGAAACATTTCTTTGAAGAATAGTCGGGCTTGTGATAAATTGAGAAATATGACTGCCACTTATAAATATCACGCATACACGCTGGTTGAGATGCTCATTGTAGTTTCAATTTTTATTATAATTGCTGGTATAGGTTTTGCAGCTTTTTATGGACTAAGGGATAGTATAACCTTAAATGAAAAGATGTTGAGTTTGGAGCAAGATGTTCGTTACGCTCAGCGAGCAGCACTTTTTTTAGAAAGAGACGCAGGTGACCGTTGGATATATGGTGTAGGTTTAGATTTTAGTTCCTTCGCAAGTAACGGTACTTATAAGATTTTTAAATGGTGCTCTCAGTTTAATAGTTATGGAGATGTCAGGACAACAGGTGAGCTGCCAAACTTTGACAGTAACTTCGCACTCGGCCCACTTAATGGTAGTTTACCTGTGAATAGCTATGGTAATGCTGATTGCAATCTTGGTTCAAATGTTAGCGAACTCATAGAAGGTGGAGATTTTGGTGAAAGAGTGATTGCGAGTAATTTTAATATTAATATTCCTGTTTCAAATAATGCAACTGGAGATTTGGCTGGTGTTCCTGTTTATATACTATTTGAAGCTGTTTCTGGGAGGGCATTCCTTTATGACGTTTCAGGTAATGTAGTAAACTACGATTCTAGCGGCTCGATAGTGAGTGATGCGATTGATTTTGTGGTGACTATTGAAAGTCCTAGAACTAAAAGAGAAAAAGATATATCAATAAGTAATATTTCGGGAAAAATTAACATTGAAACATCAACAGCTGACTAAAACTTACGAAGGATTAGGATTTATAGAAGCACTTCTAGCCATTGTTGTAGCTGGAATGGCGTCTGTACTGCTTATGGGGGTGGCTGCCGACACAGTAAAACAGGTAGTAATTAATGAGCTTGGAGATAGTATGACTCAAATTGCGATTGAAGGGGGTTCTGCTGTAAAAACTATTGCAGAAAAGAATAATAACTCAGAAGAAAAGTTATTTCCAAGTATTACAACAAACGTTAACAACTGTTTTGCGGTTTCTGGAACCGCTGGTAATCCAGAGTTTGTTAATACAAGTGGTGTGTTTATACCAGCTTGTAATTATGATGCAGGCGAGAGGAACTCTTGTAAGAATGCAGTAAGCTCTTCTGATCCTACAGTTTTTAATGTTTTTTGTATCACACCTGAATCAGATATTGCAACTGGTTTGGTTGTTGGCAAGATGGTTGTAGGAAAAATAGGCTGTGATAATAGTGATGATTGTGAGGTATCCGACTACGAGTATTATGTTTTAACTAAAACATTACAGAAATGAGAAAGTACGAGGGTTTGAGTCTGGTGGAAATGCTCATTACTATTGTTATCATAACAACGGTAGTGCTAATGGCTTCAATTACCCTTACTACTTTGATTCGTACTTCCGCAGTAACTTCGGCAAGAACAACTGCACGCCAAGAGAGTGAGTTTGTAATTGAGCTTGTTAGGAGAAGCATAAGGAACTCACATACAGATGATATACGGTTCTACAATGTTAGTGGTAGGTTATATGATGAAAGTATGAGTAAAATCATTAATTCAGGAACAGTTCAGGGTTATGATCAAGCTGTTGGAGAGGGGCTTAGTTCATCTGAGATTCATTTTAGACCTAGTGGGTACAATCGTTGGGTTTGTATTGGATACTTCCCTACTCTAAGCGATCAGACTAAGGGTTATATCCTTAAGTCTTCGTATCCTGATAATATTGCACCGGCAAGTTGCTTTGATAGTGATAACATTGAATATATGCAAAACGCCGTTGTGCTTAATAATTCAGAGGTTTTTGCAGACCAATTTGAGATGCACCATTATTCAACTCCAAGTGGAAATGTTTTGATTACGATTGCTATTGAAATGAAATCAAAATATGAAATGTCGTTTTCTAAGAATGTACAACCTGCGTACTACAAACAAGCCTTGGTCGCTACGCAAAAATTGACCTGGGAATAGTAATTTGATACTTTAGGAGTATATGAAAACCGCAGTTGGCTACAAAGCACAGGCATTAGCTATTGTTATGATTGTTTTGGTCATATCTATTGTTATGGGTATGGCAATGTTATCACGTGTTTTGAGAGATAATTTCAGAGTTGTAAATGAAAAATCTTCTGCGGAAGCTCTTGAAACAGCCGATTCAATTATTGATTCAGTAAAAGGGACCTCTGTTAGTGCATTAAAAGCGAGTTGTGCAAAACCTGAGTTTGGAACGGGTATTGATCAAGCTGATGGGTGTAAGATTCAAGGAGTTGAGAATGTTGTAAGTTTCTTATCTGATGTGGGTGTAGGTGCCGACTCTTCTACATCTCTATCTAATTGCCAAGATGAAACATCAACCTTAGAACTAACAACCAAGCTAGCGTCAGAACAGGATGATTTGGAGATAAGGCCTGATTCTGTTAGGTCATTTGTGTTGCGAGGTCAAACTCCTAATCCTGGCTCGTGCTCCTTACTTCTTACGGTTGAGCCTCGCGGTACTGCCGTTGGAGGTTTAATGATAAGTCGAGTCTACGGGAGAAACTACACAGGGGGTATTGCTGGTGAGTACAAGCCTTATGCATACGGCGATATCCTCCCGTACTGCATCTTCGCTGGTGGAAGCGATTGTAGTGGCAATCCTAGTTTGTCAGATTCCTGGACTCCAGTAGCGGCAGGCTCGCAAATTACAGTGCCTTTAGGAGCATCAGGCGGATATTCTTTGGATGAAGTTAGAGTTCGTAGTGTTAATTCAATAATTTCGCTAAGGGCTTCCCTTTCCAATGCTAACTGTATTACAGATTGGGAGATGGTTAAAATGACTGTTGGTGCTAACTGTACTGGCTCTTATCGTGCTAAAGAGGTTCAAGTCCCTCAACAAGAATGGGCTTTGCCGATATTTGATTATGTCCTGTATAATGGTACTGGAACGCTTCAACCTCAGTAAAAGGAATGTATATGGAAAACAAAAAAACAGTATTAATTATTGAAGACGAGAAAGCTCTTTTGGATTCTTATGTCGAGGTGGTTCAAAGTGCTGGATATAATGTGGTGAGTGCGATAGATGGATATAAGGGCCTCGAAGTTTTGAAAAAAAGTCCAGATGTAATTTCGTTGATTCTACTTGATTTGATGATGCCTGGTCTTGATGGTTTGGAGGTGTTGAGGACGATTAAAGCTGATAAAGAGGGATATGGCGATGCTCCAGTGATAATTTTGACCAATATGACGAGTGATAAAGTTATTAAAGAGGCTTTTGATTTTGGCGCGGTATCCTACTTGATTAAATCTGAGTTGGAGTACACGGACTTAGTAAATGAAGTAAAGAAGGTTTTAGGCGATAAGTAGCCTATAGTCCAGCTTGGTTTAATGTTGTATAATATACAATAACTTTACTTTACTAGAAGTAATACTATGGTAAATGCAAGTACAAGGTCTTTTGAAAGAATCTCTCCTTTTTCCTCTAGTTCCCCTGCTCTGGAAGCTAGCCAGAGGATTGATGGCGCAAAAGCAAAGCTGGAGGAGGCTTTAAATCTATTTCCTGAAGCTTACTTATTTACGGGAGATGAAGAAGATTTTAATGGCGTTGGATGCAATAGTCTATCAAATGAATTCTTCGGTGGTGAGAACGGTATTAACGCATTGGTCCTTCCTTTTATTAAGCCACTTAGGAAAAATGAAAGGCGTTTTCTTCGTAAGGAAGTTTGTGAGCAAATTAGAGATTCCTTTGATCAAATAGATGCAGACCTTAATATTACTTCGCTTGAGCCTGGTCAAATTCTGGTTACCGCATTTGGTAGATTTAGGAAACAAGAAAATGGAGATATTGTATTTGACCCCTTCGGAAGGTGGGAAAATGATGGTGATAACTGGAAGCCTCAGTTATTAGTTCGCGACGGTGTTGCCCCTATTGTTGTTGGTTCACCAGCAAAAAGACCAGCTGAAGGTAAAGATAATTCATCTCCTTCACAAAGCCCCAAAAAAAGAGGTACAGGACTTGGACTTTTTATGGGAGTGGCAATTCTTGCTACTGCGGCAACGCTTATTTATCAAAGTACTAAAAATCCAGCAGTGTTATCACTACCTGTGGAACCTGGGGTTGCTCCACAAGCAACACCGCTAAGTTTTGGTGGTGATGGGTCAGATGGTGGTAATGAGCCCCCTGTTGTTAACCCTACTCCTTCACTTGAACCGACTGTTATAACAAATCCTACCCTTACTATAAAACCGACTGAAGCCCCGCCAACTACGCGGGAATACATTGGATTGAACGGTGAATCTATTTCATTCCCCTATGTTGAACAGTGCCCCGTTCCTTATATTAATGGAGAAGTACGATACGTTGAAAGTTTTTTAACTTCTGAAGAAGCTTTCAGGTATATGGATGATGTAACAGGTATTGATGGGACTTTTGCTGAATTTAAAAAGCTAAGCGATGAGCAAATTTCTGCTTTGCTGTATTTAGATCATGAAAAAGTAAGTAAATTTAAATCTTATCAAATTTCTTGGCCCGGCAAAGATAAATTAATTTTGATCACGATAAAAAGGATGCCTGATGGATCAACTTTAGTTATATACTACCCTCCGTCATTGTTAGCAACTGCAATACATATCGCAGTAACCCCCGAAATTTTCGATGAGGCACTTCAAACATTTTCTGGGTATTGATAATTAGTAATACTTCCAGCGACAATTAACTAGTTGTTATAAAACATTGTCAATTGTCTTGTACTTCCTTTGATTAAGATTCTCCGCTTGATTTTTACTTGGAGGGGGTTTTAATATCGTCGAATGGAATAATTGACATTGCAATTTAAATATCCTAATTTTAAGTAAAGATATTTGATATTTATAAGTACATGAGTAAAGGGTTCTTTTTTAGTGTTGTGCTTTTGCTAGTATGTTCCCTTTTTTTGTGCCTTTATTTAATCGTGAAAAATCCACGTAACAAAGATTTGAGAGAAAGTATCACATATAGCCCACCAGTTGAATTGGATAAAGATTTTGATATAAGAAGAAATTCAGGTGTCTTTTATGTAGTTAGTTTTGATGAAGAAAAGTATACACTTGATTTAGAAGGAGTTTGGCCAAACAAAATAAAGTCCAAGATGTTTGAGGAGGTTAAGATAAATTGTGATACAGGAGATTATTCCGTAAATAGAGTAGATAAAAATAAAGAATTTAGTTCTGA
Source organism: bacterium (assembly GCA_021463465.1). Taxonomy (GTDB): domain Bacteria; phylum Patescibacteriota; class Dojkabacteria; order SC72; family SC72; genus JAJTYH01. Next base: position 184,135 of record JAJTYH010000002.1, on the reverse strand, counting down.
AACTGTTACGATTGATAAATTCTTTGACTATATTTCTTCAAAGAATGTGATTTTCCTCTCAGGTGCGTGTAAAGATAATGCTTGTGAAGTTATGAATAGGTTCTGTAATATCAACCTTTATAATACATGAAAATTATTAAAAGAGTTATTAAAGTTGGCTTACTATTTTCTTTTTTCTTTTTCTCTTCTTTTTCGATTACATTGGCTTATTGTACGACGGGTCCATCACGGGGTTGTAGTATTAATGCCCGTGAAATCTGTGCAAATACACCAAACGTAAGTGGTGGGCAATCTTCTGGAATAGCAGTATACTCTTGTGGATTTCAAAGAAATCCGGATACTGGTCAAGATGAAAATATTTGCTGGTGTCATGATTATGAGTGCAGTACAACTTGCGGTGGTTCTGGTGGAGGCGGCGGAGGCGGCGGAGGTGGCGGAGGTGGACCCACTTGCCCTTGGAATACATATAACTGCCCTTCTGGCACTATTCCCGATTTAAACACAGTTGTCTCAGAATCTTGCCAAGGATACAGAGGTTGTATTTGGGGTAATGCACAAGATGCAGGCCCATGCTGTAAGTACAATAATCCGCCAAGAATTTGTGGAGACTGGTATAATTGCCCTACAAAATCTAACCCAGGCAAAATGTGTCGAGACTGTGAAGAAGAAGAGCCAACCTGTACCCAGTACATCTTGAAACAATTTGCGTGTATTCCAGTGATTCCACCCGTTACAGTCTCATACTCACTGTATAATTCATCCTCGGGTGCTGGTGGAGGTGGCGGCACTTTTAACGGATGTACCCCAAGTGCAGGATATCTTGGAAAAAGTGCGAATAATGTTGTAAGGGTAAATGCTCAGGTAGCAACTACATCTGGTTCAGATTCTGTATCGGATATAAGAGTTTGGTTTGGAGCTAACCCAACAACAATTGAATCACTTTCCACTTCTGAACAGCAAGCACTTGCAAGCAACTCCGAATTTGGATTACTTGTCAAAAAAGTAGGAAGTGTATGGAGCGACATATATGCTCCAAGCAGATACGCATCGGGAGTTGCAGGAGGCTCATTACAAACTTGGGTAAGGGTTGGTACAGTTGGCAATGGACTAAGAGGAGAAATAAAGGGAGCTGGTGGAAGTGCATCTGCAGCTATTAAAAATGTTAGCGTAACTGAAAGTGGTAGTAATACAACACTTACACTCGATTTAGAGCCGTATCATGAAAATTCTGGCATAACTAATTACGAAAAATTAACAAGTGGAACCTATGCTATCAGCGCGGTACCAAAATATGGTAGTGGCTCTGGAACTATTGCTTGGCCATCTTCAACCCAGTCAGTCAACCTTGATATTGCTGATCCAGTAAGCAGTGGGATTAATTTCTCAATTGTCGATGCAACCAGGATTGATGTTGCGTGGCAATTTAATGATGCTAATTCCACAATCACAAGAGTCGTTGGAGATGCAGACTTACAAACACCAAACCCAAGTGCTGATGAAATTGATGATGAAACTTCGGGCGTCACCAATTATGTATTTGGTAGTGGAGCTACAGGTTCAAGCATGTACTCTGGGTATCATCTGTGGACAACAAGTGCCACCTCAAGGAGTGACAGAATTGACATGAACAGCAACGAACAAGGAAACGTTAATTTCACAGCTTATGCATTTGATGCGGCATGCAATATGAGCTCAGCAACTTCAGGATTTCCATTTGGAGTTTCCTGGATTGCAACAAAAGGTGGACTTGTTAATGCTGGGTCTACCTCTGGAATTGAGATAGTTGAATTAAATGGAAGCTCAGGATTTTCAAACGATTCATATTGGAATTCACCATTTAGCTTTAGTAAAAATGAAGCAGATGTCACCTCAGAATTACTTCTTGCAGCATCAAGCAGTTTACCTAGCCTATTACACCCTCAAGAGGTTAATACTGTTAGAAGCCTAAACCATTTTGAAGCAAATAATCGTACAAATTATTGGTATGACGAGTTATTCAGAAGGGTTGATAAAGAGGTTTCTGAGTCTCCCTCTGATTATAACGTTGTGAGTTTTTCTGATAATACATCCTTTACTGGTCAAAGTTCTGATATTAGCACTTGCAGTACAAGTAAGTCTTGTGTAGTTAAGGTTACTGGCAATGTCACAATCAATTCAAACTTTGTTTGCAACACACCCACTGTATTCTTTGCTTCTGGAGTGACCAATTTAAGACCAAATATCACCTCACCTAATCAAAGTGATGGGTGTATGTTTATCTCAAAAGGAAATATCAACATTCAGTCAGGAGATTATCAATCACAAGGTAGTAGCTATCCTAAATACGACATAATTGAAGCTTTCTTGCTCACGGACGGTGAAATTGATATGCCTGAGCTTGACACTGGACAGTCTGTAAGAGATGGCTTACTGGTGCATGGAAGTATGCTTGGCTTTGGTACAAGTAATGGACTCTCAATTTCAATCCGTAGGGATTTAACCCCATTGTTTTCGGCTTCTTATCCGGTTCTAGCTATTCATTTTGATAACAGATACCTTGCTTTTGCTCCTATGTTCTTCGGTGGTGAAATAGAAGGCTTTAAACGAGAAGTGGGCTTTAAACCTTTGTAATGCCCTGTAATCTTTTTAAAATTGACTTTCACACACTCTTTGTTATGATTCTTATTAGTAATACTGCCTAATTTGATTGATTAAAAATGATGTCAAAACTGCCCGACCATGTTGGAATTGATTTTGGTAATCACTCTGTAAAAGCCGTTGAACTTAAAGGGATTTCGACCCCTACCCCATTTCTTGAAAATTTTGGTAGTCAAAAAACACCCCATGGAGTTATCAATAGTGAAGATGAAGTACACCAAAAACAGCTAGCTGATGCACTTAAGACTCTGTTTGTAAATTCAAAAATACGAAATAATAAGGTAATTGTAGCTTTGCCTGAATCTTTGGTATTTACAAGGTTTTTAGAGTTTCCTGGAGTAAAGGATGACGAACTGGATAATGCTGTCTATTATCAGGCAAAAGAATTCATCCCAATGCCGATTGATGACGTTCAAATGAGCTATGTAACCATAGGATTTAACCAAGAGAAAAGTGCTCCGAAAGTTCTACTTGTTGCTGCTCCCAGGAAGATGGTAGATCTTTTCCTGAATGTTGTAGAGAAAGCTGGTTTAGAACCAATTAATGTTGAAACAGAATCAGTTGCACTTGGTAGAGCAATGTACCGATCAACAAAGATGAAGCATATGGTAATGTTAGACTTTGGTTCAAATACCACTGATATGAGTATCCTTCTTGATGAACAGCTTGTGTTTTCTCAAAGTATTGCTATTGGCTCAGATTCATTAACGCAAGCAATTGTTAATAAGTTTAACTTTGAATATACACAAGCTGAAGAATACAAGCGAAATTATGGTATTGTTGAGGGAGTTTTAGAAGGTAAGATATATCAAACTCTCAAACCTATTGTTGATGCAATCATTACAGAGGTTAATCGTGGAATTGAGTTTTATAAGAATAAGACATTGGCTCAAGCTCCCAAGAATATTTATCTTAATGGTGATGGTGCCCTACTTCCTGGTATTGCTGATTATATCTCTAAGACCATGGGTGTTGATGCGATGCTAGCAGATCCTTGGAAAGGTATTGAAATTCCTGACAGATTTAAAAATATTGTCACCAAAAGCTCGGCTTCATATTCTGTTGCAATAGGACTCGCACTTAAAGATGAGTAATACCAATGTAGAAACAAAGAAAGTAAATGCACCTAATCTGATTAGGGGTAGTAAAAGTATTAACCTTATTCCTCCACTAACTCAGGAAGAGATAGTTGTCGAGACAAGTAAAGTTAAATTGAATGTGGGTGCAGCGGTTTCCCTTTTTATTTTAATCTCTTTTTCGCTTTTGATTGTTGGTTTTAATATTTTTGCTAAGATTGATCTTAATCGACAGAAAGACTTACTTTTTCAGGCCGAGAATGATTTATCACTTCGTGAAAATCTTTTGACCTCAAATGATGAGATTTTAAGAAGAATTAATCTCTATACCAAAATCGCAACGAGTACATATTCTTCAAGGGACATCATCACATACCTTCAGTCACTCTCAAGTGGTCTTGCATCAATTGATTCTTTCGAACTTACTGAAGGCTCAAGCTTTGATATTACTGGTAGTGCTAACAATCTAACCGATGTTTCTAAACTCTGGTATGTGCTTGGCAATGATCGCTTCATTGAGTCTGTAAACCTCAAAACTGTAGTGAAAGATATTGGTGGAGCCAGATTTAATTTTGAAGGTAAACTTAATGTTGAAGAGTTCAAGAAGGAGGCACAAAATGGATGAACAGAAGCCTGTACAATCCACCCCTCCTGTAGCAACTCCTGATGCAGTACCTTCAGAGGTAGTTGCTACTCAAGGGCAAGGGATACCTGTTGCCGCTCGAGTAGAAGGCGAAGCTGCTTCTATACAAACCAATGCTGTCAGGCAGTTTGATAAGACATTTAGTGAGCTTCAGGCAATTCAGAGCTCAGTAAAGAAGTTTAAACCAGGTGATTTGGTTGTCCCAGTCTTAAGCTTACTTGCCCTCGGATTACTCACAATATTTGTTTATATTCCTATGGTAACAAGCGGAATGAAGTTTAGGGCTGAAAGTCAGGATACTAAATCCAAAATAACTCAACTTAATAAACTGGGTAGTGATTTAGATGCTATGGATATTACTTTGTTGCAAACTGATTTATCTAATGCCCGAACTGTGATTCCTTTTAGTCTTCAAGTGTCTGATTTTGTCTCTTATGTTGATGATTCAGCTAAATCAAACGGCTTAGAATTTAGAGAAATTCTAGCTGGTGATATTGCAGTACGAACCTCCGCTGAATCTAAAGGCGTAGATCCAGTTATGAGAGGAGTTAGCGGCCCTTTGAAGTACTCAGGAAATTTCACAGAGATCACGAGTTTCCTTGACGAGATACAAGATGCTTCGCCATTTATTGTGGCTACTGATCAGGTGAAGCTAAAACAAACTGAGTCAGGACAATGGGAACTTGCATTAACTGTTACAGGCTACTACATTAATCAGGATGCAATTACTAAACCAAACATATATTCCCCATTCTCATCCTACACTCAATTCACTCCTACTATTGATGTATTTACGCAGAAAGCATCGAAACTGCAAAAGTAAGTAATATTGAAGTATTGTTGAAACGACAGGGATTATCCTAATTGCTCCATGTTATCCTCAAGCATGTCCTCTGTTGGAGTTGAATCGTCACTTGCTGTTGGAACAGGTCGATCCATCTCATCTTCTTCAACCAATACTTTGACTCGTTTTTGCTGTCTAATGGCTGCAATGGTGACAAGATCGCGGATAGCGTTGATAGTTCTGCCTTTTCGACCGATGACTACGCCCTTATCCTGCTGAGCAACTTTGATTGAATATATAATCAAACCTTGAAAGTCCACGCTTTCCTTTTCAGATACGGATACCTCGTCAGGGTTATTTACGATTGCTTTAACGATATACTCTAGAAGGTCCTTCATGTCTTTGTGTAAACAAATTAATTAAGCTTCCTTGGCGGCTTTTTTCTTAACTGCTCCTTTACTTTTGGTAGAACCTTCTTTGCGAGAGGTTTTCATAAGACCTTGCTTCACAAAGTACTGTGCGACTGTTTCAGTTGGCTGTGCACCATTATCAAGCCACTTCTTGGCTTTTGTCTTATCTACTTCAAAAATTGAGTTATTGTGTGGGTTATAGTAACCGATGTCTTCGACAGACTTGCTGCCTCTGTTACGAGTCGATTCCATTACCACTACGCGGAAAAATGCCTGTCCTCTTTTACCTGTTCGTTTTAATCTAATCTTTAACATATCGCTAATTCTAACAAAGGGAAGCTCTTTATTCAAGCAATTTCGGTTATTTAGGTTGAGAACTTATGATTTCTAGTCCCTGGAGAGCAGCATTCTCTTCTGCTTTCTGTTTGCTAGGACCTTTCCCCTGCCCAAACTCCCTGTCCCCAATCATTACCGCCATAGTAAAGGTTTTATCATGATCAGGACCGTCTTCTGAAACTACAGTGTAAATTGGTGTTTGTTTGAATACAGCCTGGGCAATTTCTTGAAATTTAGTCTTGGCATCAATGTCTAATCGAGCATCAACAATTCCCTGTATTCTAGGAACAAGTGTCTTGTAGACAAACTCTTTAGCCACTTCGTAGCCTAAATCTAGATACATTGCTCCGAGTACGGCTTCGAAAGTGTTAGCCAAGAGATAGTCCTTATCTTTTCCTCCACTTGCTTCCTCTCCTTTAGACATTCTCAAGGATTTACCGTAGTTGAGCTCTCTGGCTTGTAATGCAAGAGAATCAGTTCGTACTATTGCTGCTCTGAAACTTGTGAGGTCTCCTTCAGTGTGCTCTGGATACTGAGAATATATGTATTCAGTGATTACTAGTTCCAACACGGCATCGCCTAGGAACTCAAGTCGTTCGTTATGATTAATCTTCTCGCTTCGCTGCTCATTGATATATGAGCGATGAGTAAAGGCTTCAATGTATAAATCGAGGCTTTTGAAAGGAATTTGAAGTTGTTTGAGTAATTGCTCTATTTCTTCTTTCATTTCTTTACTTGATCATATATAGCTCCCAGTACACCGTTTACGAACTTATCGCTGGTTGAACCTCCAAAAGCCTTGGCAAGTTCAATCCCCTCATCTATCGCCACTTTGGGAGGAGTCAAGTTGGCAATAAAGCCTTCGTAAATCGCAATTCTAAGAATTTCTAGATCAACCTTTTTAATCTGATCCAGTGGCCATTGAGGAGCAAATTTAGTTATCATGTCGTCAATTTCTTGAACCTTTTCAGTGATACCTTTGAGTAGCTCGTCGTAGAGAGGTGTGTCGTACTTTTCAATCTCATCTATGCTTTTGAGCTCGTCAATTGTGAGTTCCTCTCGCTTTAAATCCATGAAATCATCGGCAAAAAGCTTTTGAAGTACTAGTACTCTTGCTTGATGTCGCGGATCGTTAGCAGTTTTCATTACTTTTTAGGAGTCGATTTTGCCTCAACTTTATCACCTTTGCCGTAGTAGCCACAGTATGCACAAACAAAGTGCGGTCTCTTGGCTCGTTTGCATTTAGGGCAAACAGAAAGTGCAGGCGCTACAAGTGCATGTGTCGCCCTTCGCTTATCTCTTCGGCTGCTTGAGGAACGTCTTTTGGGAAGCGCTGCCATATCTTCAAGATATCAAATTAACAATTGCATAGCGATTATATTTGAAATACCGCCGCTGTGCAACACTTACACTATCCAACTTTCATTGATTTTAATGCTGTCACCTGCTTTTATTGTGCCTGCAATCATCTCTTGAGCAATTTTGCCCTCAATTTTCTCTTGAACATACCTGCGAATTGGTCTAGCACCAAAACCGGGTTCATAAGCTTTGTTAGCAATCATCATTGGGATTGTGGCTTCCCAATCCAATTCAACATTTTTCTCATGCAGCCGTTTATATAGTTCATCAAGTTGCATGTCTGAAATTTTTGATAGATTCTCGATACTTTGCGGATGGAACATTACTATTCCATCAAACCTGTTAAAAAGTTCAGGCCGAATTGCTTGCTTAAGTTCCATTGTAACTAGGTTTTTAGTCTCTTCCCACATCTGTCCCTCCTCCAAACTTTTAAGCATCAGATCGGCGGCAATGTTACTTGTACAGATTATGATGGTATTGGTGAAATCTATTGTTTCTCCATTAGTACTGGTGAGTCTGCCCTCTTCAAATAATTGTAGGAATAAATCCAGAATTTTGCTGTCGGCCTTTTCGACCTCATCAAAGAGTACCACTGTATATGGATTAGCTTTGATTTTATCTAGAAGGGTGAGCTGAGTCTGATCTGCATTCTTTTGACCGTACGATCCAAGTAGTTTAGAAACACTTTGTTCGTCCATATATTCACTCATGTCCACACGTACAATGTCTTCCTCATTGTTGAAATATTCTTGAGAGATTGTTTTCGCAAGGTATGTTTTACCAACACCAGTTGGTCCAATGAAAAGGAAAGCACCTATCGGTCGTTTAGGATCGCGAATATCAGCTCTGGCCCGTCTTAGAGCTTCGGAAACTACATGAACAGCTTCATCCTGCCCTATTACCCTCTGTTTTATCCTATCTTCTAGAGATATCAATTTTTCGGCTTCGTCAGTGGAAATTGCCCCAACTGACATATTGGTCTGAAGTGAAATCATCTTCGCTAGATGGTCCGGAGTTAAGACATTTATTCCGTTCAATTTTGCCCAAGAACAGGCATCTTCCAGCAAAGTTGATGCTGAATCAGGCATCATTTTGGTATGAATATAGCGTTGGGCTAGCTCCACTGCGCTAATTAATGCAGGGAAAGTGATATAGATTGCAAAGGTTTTTTCCAGAGCAGGAATTTTGCTTTGCAGAATTCTAAGTGTATCTTTAGCTGGTAGTTCTGCAACTTCGATGTTGCTGAAACTTTGTCGGAACGACTCATTGGTATAAAAATACTTCTTGTAATCAGCGTAATTGACTGTTCCCACTACAGCAAATCGTCCTTCTGTGACATAAGGTAACAAAATATCAGCGATTGAGTGGCCAGTTTCTTGTGCTTTGGCTGGGATTAATTCCTGTAATTCATCAATATAAAGAATTACGTTACCTGCTTTAGCTAGTTCGGTCATAGCTTTTTGCACATAGAATTCCATATTCTTTTTGCCTGAAGAGTGTGCAATTAAACCGTTAATATCCATTTGAACTATACGTACTCCTGATAGCATGGGTGGCACTTCTCCACGGTTAATCCTTTGAGCTAAACCTTTTATTAGGGAACTTTTCCCTACTCCTGGCTCACCAATCAACAGTACATGTTTTTTGCTGGCTCTACCCAATACTGATACCAGATTCTCTATCTCGGTTTGATGCCCTATCCCAAAAGTATCACTAACCCGTGCAACTTCTTCGTTTACATCCCTACTAAACTGACTAAGAATAAATGTATAACCGTAGATCCAATTTTTGGCGATCCCTCCTGTTCTGTAGTACGGAACACTTGGATTAAGAAATCCGTAAGGGTTTTCAAGTCTTTTCTGCAAAAGCAGATATCCTGTGACTTCACGCAGTACATTGAGGCTTGAGCCCAGTTTAATAATGAGTTTACTAAGTATTGGCTGACTTTTTATGAGTGCTAGAAAAAGATGTAAAGGTTGAATATTGGGAGAATTTGTAAGTAGGGCTTCTTCAAGGGTGTATAGAAGAAGCAAATTGTAAGCCCCTTTGGGAAGTTTAGGAAGGCCAGTTTTATTTATCTCCCACTCTTTGAGCCGATCTTCTCTAATCTCCAGAAGTGCACGCTTGAGGAGATGTTCTACATCATCGTTTTGCAACAAGGACTTAAAAAGTTCCAATGTAGAAAACTCCTTGCTCTCATAATCAATACTTTCCAAAAATTCAGATGAAATAAATTTCAAAGGATTAACATGTGCAAACCTTTCAAATTTAATTCCGTTGTGGCTTAAATCCTCAATTTCAGATTCTGGTATTAGTACTGTTTTAGGAAGTCTGCTGAAGATTACTTTATGTGAGTAGTAATCATGCCACAGAATGATTACTCCTAAAAAAGCAATCCAGAAAAAGGTATTAATTAACGGAGAATCTAGAAAAGTTTCTAGAAGTACAATCTGACTGAATATTCCTACATATTTAAGTAGATAGGCAAAAGCAATCAGAAGCCCTGGAATGATAAGGATATTAGCTAGTTTAGTCTTTATACTCTTGAGATACTTTTCGCTGATTTTAGTCTCAAAGAACTTGTTTGTGTTAAGGGGGTTAAACTCAAAATACGAATCTCTTGTTAGAAGGAAAGGTATATAAGTTCGGTCCAAATCTATCGGATATTTCCCGTCAAAGGCAATGGTTTTACCCTTGCCTTTGTCGTGATATCCAGTAATTGTGCGGTTAGCGGAATCGTTCCAAGTAATCATATCAAGGTATTAAATCTAAAAAGGGTGTAAACAGTATTCCTAGAATGGTAATGATTGGGATAGCAAACCAGAAAACTAAAAATAATAGGTAGAGTCCGAGAGTTGTTACTATTACAAAAAAGCCTACGGGCAAAAATAACAGCTTCATTATGACTCCTATAAAGTACCCAACGAAAGTGAAGTCTCTGTGCCAAGGGGTGAAAAAGTGAGACAGTAACAGAGAGATGGAGTATTGATCGTCTATGATCGTAAGAATGCGGCGAAGGGATAAGACGTACCATACAGGCATTGTTACATACCACCAGTACACAAGAGCTTTGACTTCATTGAAAATCAATTTGTAAACCGATGTGCTTTCCAGTTCATCAAAAATTTGTGAGGAGTATTTGTTTGTAAGTATAGTTGTTGGGGCAGCCATCATCCACAGTTTATATCACTTTCCCCCTTCTATCAACACTTTATTGATATGTGATAGTATTTTTGTGTTATACTTTTGAACCATGTCAATTAGTCGTTTTAAAGAGTTTTTGAAAGAAAATGGTATCCAGGTCGATATCAAGGAATTTACTGACGAAACTCATACAGCAGAACAAGCTGCTAAGATGCATAACGTGCTAGTTAGCAATATTGTGAAATCATTGTTAGTTAAAATTGATAAAAAGTTTGTCCTTTATTTGGTTCCAGGCGACCAAAGGCTAGATATTGATTATGTAAAGCTCCAAAATCATACACACGAAGTGAGAATGGCTACCGCAGAAGAGGTTAAATCGATTACTGGATATTCAATTGGAGGAGTACCTCCATTTGGGCATATGAATAGTATTGAAGTTAGAGTTCAAGATGGATTCAATGAAGATGGGGTCGTGGTTGCTGCTGCAGGAAGTAGAAACTCTACGTTTGAAGTTGAAATGAAAAGACTTAAGAGCATACTCAACAATCTCGGTCTAATGTCTGTGAAATAAATTAAGGGTTTGTTAGAATTACCTACAATGATTAAAGGATTAATAAGCTTGCTTAAAAATAAAAACTATCGACTCATCCTGACCTTTAGCATATTGCTTAATATATTGTTACTTGTGTTACTTCTTTCAAAAGGAAGTCCTGGTAACACGCTATTTCAAGAAGATATAAGTAAGTATCCATTAATTGATCCTGCAAGAACGGTTGTTGAGCAAAAACATTTTTTATCGACAATTGAACCTTTAAGGAGAAACTTGAAAGAAATTGTAGATAAATATGAATCTAAAGGTAATAAAATCGGTTTATACTTCGAATTTTTAAATACAGGTGCAAATATTTCAATTAATCAAGATGATCGTTTTTGGCCTGCTTCGCTAAGTAAAATGCCAACTGCTTTAGCCGTGATGAAAAAAGTTGAGAAGGGTGATTGGAAACTTTCAAACGAGTTAGTAATTTTATATGAGGATAGAAACGATGGGTTTGGAGATTTGTACAAAAAGGCCGCTGGGACAAAAATTAGTATTGATGATCTACTTAAGGAGCTAATTATTAATTCCGATGACACTGCGCACAGAGTTCTAATTAGAAATCTTGAAGGTTCTGATTTTGAAGAGATGCTTTTAGCTCTTGGACTTGATCAACTTTATGATGCTAACTATGACATTACCGCGAAAGAATATTCACGAATTTTCAGAGCTTTGTACAGCTCAAGTTATCTCAACAGGGATAGTTCAAGCTACTTGTTAAGAGTACTTTCGGAAACGAAGTTTAATGATTTTCTCGCTAGTGGAATCCCTTTAGATACAGTCTTTTCACATAAGATTGGTGAACACGATCCAAAGATGACATATCTTGACTCTGGGATAGTTTATATCCCAAATCGTCCGTATTTGTTGACAGTAATGGTGGACTCAAGCAAAAGCGGAGGTAGAGAAGAAGTAAAAAAAATAATGAAGGATATCTCAATGGCTGCATACCAATATGTCTCAGAATAGCAATAGGATTCGAACGAACAATTTCCTTAGATTAATGCTTGTCACATTAGTCTTCTTGAATTTTTTTATTACCTTTCATCTGTCACTTAATGAGTTTCTTGAAAAAAACGTAGTCGATAAACTTTATTTATCGCTTAAAGATAAAAATGTTATTGATAAAGGATTGAAAGAGCTTTTAACGCCCCCTAAAGTATATGCAGCAACATTTTCAATACAGACTGGATACTATGTTGGAAACAATAGTGATAATAGACAGATTTCTGGTCTTGGGTTTTCTCCAGATTTGGTGATTCTTAAAGATAATACAACCGCTGGGTCGGAAGGTATGATTTTCAAAACAAGCTCAATGTCAAGTGAACTAACCCTGACAATGTCCGAAACTGACGCAAACCTAACGACTAATCATATCCAAAGTTTAGACTCTGATGGTTTTACGGTTGGAACAGATACCGATGTTAATACTGCTAACGTAATGTATTACTATACCGCATTTTCTGGTTCAGACTGCAGCTCCACTGGAACATTCTGTGTTGGAAGCTACACTGGTAACGGTACTTCGTTAGGTATTACAAGTGTTGGATTTCAACCCGATTTAGTATTTGTAAAAAGATCAGGGTCGGCAGTTGGAATTTGGAAGTCTTCGTCTATGTCCGGGACTGCAAGTAATTATTTTCACAATGCGAACGAACTAGCTACTGAGGGAATTTCAAGTTTAGATGCGACTGGATTTACTGTAGGAAACAACACATCAGTAAATATTAACGCCAGTACATATTATTACTTTGCCTTTAAAGAGGTCGCTAACTATATGGATGTAGGGACATACACTGGTGATGGTGTTGATAATCGCAGTATCGATTCATCCGATGATTCAAACTTGACATTCCTTCCAGATTTCGTCTGGACTAAAAATTCTAGCGCCGCAACCGCACAGACTTTGGTAGCAAGCTTTAGGGAAAATTACGGAGATCGTTCTGTATATGCAACGGACACAGCAAGTGCCGCAAATAACATACAGTCACTGCTTCCAGGTGGAGGATTTCAAATAGGTACAACCGCTAATGTTAATTCAAGCACAGTAGTCTACTACTATGTTGCTTTTGGCGGTGCATCGGCAAGATCACCAGGGTCAGGTTCATTTGAAATGGATAGTGGAACATATACAGGTACTGGGTCAGGATTTTCAGTTAGCGGATTAGGTTTTTCGCCTGATTTAGTTTTAATTAAAGGTGATACAACTCAATATGGTGTGTTTAGGACCTCATTGATGTCAGGAGACAGAACGAACTATCTTGGAAATGCAGCGTCAGTATTTACAGGGGGTATAGCAAGTATAGATTCAGATGGTTTTACAGTTGGTACAAATGCCGCAACAAATACGTCTAGTGTTGTATATCACTGGAGTGCATTTGGTAATGCTATGCGCCCAGATAAATCAGGAGGCTCTTCAGACTTTTATGTGGGTCAATATGTCGGAGCTGGGTCAGACAATCAAGATGTTAGAGGTTTACCAATATCTCCCGACCTAGTGGTTGTGAAACGCGTAGGTACAACTGCTGGAACATTTAGAACTTCCAACCAATCGGGTGATTCCTCGATTGGTTTCCATGCGCTGGCTTCAACGGCTAATATAATTCAAGCATTAAACGCCGATGGATTTGAAAAAGGAAATAGCAGTTATCTGAATACCTCTGGGAGTACATACGACTTTTTCGCGTTTGAGCACTCCAGTAATTTTGCTACAGGTACTTTAACTGGAAATGGTAGTAGTCAGAGTATTACCTCAGTTGGTTTTCAACCTGATCAGATCTGGATTAAAAAGGTAAGCGGTGGAACTGCTAGAGCAGGTGCACTAAGATTTCAAACCCAATCTGGAGATTCTACCCTCCCCTTTCTAAATACTGGAACCTTTACGGGAGGTATTACGGGTGTACTATCAAATGGCTTTTCCGTTGGCTCAAGTACATACTCAAATGAGAATACTTTTTCCTATCAATATGTTGCTTGGAGGGAGCCAGTAACTACAGTTGTTTCTGTAACAATTAACTCTGATGCTATTGTAAATTATGGAACCCTGGTACTTGGAGCCAATAAGAGTACGATTAGTGGTGACTTAAATGACTTACAAACTGCAGAAAACGATGGAAATGTGAGTGAAGTTTTTAATATAAAGGGCCAGAATACATCCTGTGCTTGGACTTTATCAACTTCGGGTGGGACAGATCAGTATGCTCATAAGTTCTGTAACAGCACTGAGAATAGTTGTGCTTCACCTCCTACGAACTTTACACCGCTTACGACCAACTATCAGACATTACAATCAAGTGTGTCAGTTTCAGAAACCGTTGACTTTCATTTGCGGATTGAAATGCCTACGGCAACAAGTTGCTATACCCAACAGAATGTTGATGTTACAATTCAAGCTGTAGAGGAATAATATATAATCCCTTGGCTTTACATGGATAATATCTGGAGCAAATTAAAGCGACCAATTTTTGCACTTGCCCCAATGGAGGATGTTACAGATACCGTTTTCCGTAGGATTATCATCGGGCTTGGGCGACCAGATCTCTTCTTTACAGAATTTACAAGTGTTGAAGGAATGTTGTCTCCAGGTGCAAAAGAGGTAAAGCAGCGATTGAAGTTTAGCTCAATAGAACATCCTTTAATTGCCCAAATTTGGGGTACTGATCCTCAAAAGTTTTATCTAGCTGCTAAGGAAATTGAATCAATGGAGTTTGATGGTATTGATTTAAATATGGGTTGTCCAGTAGCCAAAATAGTAAAGCAAGGTGCTTGTAGTGCCCTCATTAAAAATCCCACTCTCGCACGTGAAATTTACTTAGCAACCATTGAAGGTGCAGGGAAACTTCCTGTAAGTATTAAAACTAGGATTGGCTTTGAAAAGGTTGAGACAGAAAAGTGGATTAGTTTTTTGCTCCAACTTAAGCCTGTCGCCTTGACTGTACACGGCAGAACTGCGAGTTGGATGTCAGACCTTCCAAGTGATTGGGATGAGATTAAGAAAGCCGTTGAGCTTAAAAATACAATTTCGCCATCCACAGTTATACTAGGTAATGGAGATGTTTTAAATTTAAAACAAGGTTTTGATTATATTGAAAAGTACGGTGTTGACGGCTGTATGATTGGGCGCGGGATTTTCAAAAATCCTTGGTTATTTAATGAAGCCGTTCAGATTAAAGATATTTCGCCTATACATAAGTTTGATGTTTTAAGAGAGCACTTAGAGTTTTTTGAAAACACTTGGAAGGGCAGTAAAAATTACGATATTCTGAAAAAGTATTTCAAAATATACATATCTAATTTTGATGGTGCAAATGAACTGAGGATTAAGTTTATGGAAACTCATTCAGTTGCGGAGGCACTGACCCTTTGGAATAGTGAAAAAGCATCCATGAGTATGCTTACTCAAACAGGTAAATAGAAATGTTTATTTTTTATTTTACTCAGTATTAACAGATGGGACTTCGGTCCCAAATAGGTATAAATCTCCATCTGGACCTTTGTATAGGTAGTTTTCTTGAAGCAGGCACTCCTCAATTAATCTCTCTAATAAATCAATAGGAAGAGAATCTTTTCGTATCATATCATCTAAATACAAAGTAGTTTGACAGGATACTTCTAGCCCCACTTCAATTCTTTTAGCAATAATGAGTATTACAGGGTCAAAGCTATCATTACCATTTGCAACAATTGCTGGTATAAAAATTGGTTCCAAGAGCTTTCCAGGTTGTATTTCCTCAGCTTTTTTAACTAATTCAATAACCTCGTGACTAAATGTTTCTGTAAAGGCTTCACTTATTTGATGAGCGCTTTTAACTCCTAAGCTAGTTTCAAAGGCTAAATTATTTGGATTGGAGAACATCTATGTAGATTTGAAAGTAAACAAGTGGGTAGTGTCAATTGTAACACTCTTCTTGGAATTAAGCTATTTGAATTGAAAGTTTGAACCGATAGATAATGACTTATTTAAGAGCCACTTCTAAAGCAATTCGCTGAATCACAAGATGACCGCTACCAAAAACTACAAATATACATTTGCCTTCACTCCAATAGCGTTTAATCTCCGAAACAATATATGCATCTCTTAAATCACTACTTGTTTGAGCAACTTTATTTATTACAGTCCCGCCTATATTTGGATTCACATAATCATTTGATTTCTCTTTTTCATTAAATTCCTTTCCTAAAAGTTTTTTAAAAAGCTCCTTTAGTTTTGGTAGGGAAACCTCGAGTTTTTCCCAAACAACTCTACTGCTTTGAGCCTCACACCATTGTTGAGCTTCAATTTCAAAGTTAAACTTTCGGCTATTTCTATACCTTTGGAAACTATCGTGCCAGCTTAAAAATCTATATAACAAAAATTTGTATCTATCCTCTTCTATCATACCTTTAGTCAATTCCATATCGTTGAGATCTGGGCATGCTACAGGAATATTCTCTTGATGCGCAAGTAACGTCATTAGCCCTCCTTCTGATCCACTGTTTATAATCGCTGACTCTTCATCCTCTTCTAACTTTCGTAAACCTCCTTCAATCAAAACTATCTTTTCTTTCCCCTCTGTACACTCTAAAAAAGTCCTCCAGTATTCTTTAAGGAAAGGATATTGGGAGTTCTTAGGATCTTGCGAATGATTAGCGCCAAAATAGAATAAAGCCTGTTGTGGCCTAATAATCTCAAAGACCGGGAATTCGTCTTTGTATTTTTGGATTTCTCTGCTGTAATCTTCTCTGGGAAGGAGTAGTGATTTTATCATTCTAGTAATAATCCTTTATTCAGCAAAAAATGGGTAAATGGTGGGCGATATAGGACTTGAACCTATGGCCTTTACAGTGTCATTGTAACGCTCTAACCAGCTGAGCTAATCGCCCTAACCTCATGCAATTCTATATTATGTGACTATTTAAAGTCAAAAAAAGCTATCTGGGAGAAGTTATATAATCCAATAGAGTCTATTTATTTAATTACCTTGTCAATTAATCCGTAAAGCCTAGCCTCCTCAGCGGTGAAGTATTTATCTCTATCTGCATCCTTTTCAATTTGTGTGACTTTTTTCCCTGTAAACCTTGAAAGCATATCGTATAGTTTTCTTTTTGTTTTAAGGATTTCTTCTGCAACAATCGCAATATCACTTGCCTGCCCTTTAGCGCCACCCAACGGTTGGTGGATATGAATCTTACTATTTGGCAAACTAAATCTTTTCCCCTTTTCTCCACCAGCTAGTAAGAATGAACCCATTGAAGCGGCGAGTCCTACGGCAATGGTGGAAACATCAGGCTTTATGTAATTCATTGTGTCGAAAATTGCCATTCCAGCGTCAATATGCCCACCGGGTGAATTAATAAACATCTGAATATCGCCCTTAGGATCTTCTTTTTCTAAGAAAAGTAGCTGAGCTACGATTGTGTTGGCCATTCCTTCTTCTATCGGGCCGGTAATAAAAATAATGCGGTCCTTAAGTAGCCGTGAATAGATATCGTAGGCTCTTTCACCATCTCGTTCTTTTTCAATGACTGTTGGTATTAAGTATGACATAATTGAGTAATAAAAGTTACTTAGATTTAGGCATTACATCTTTAAGGAATTGCTCGTAAGCTCTTTGCTTTAGTGTGACCCTTCGTATATATTCCTGCCATTCTGGATTATCGTAGAGTTCAGGGGTCTGATTATTACTCTTCTTGACTTTTTCAATCTCAATTTTCAATTCTTCATCGCTGACTTTAATGCCTTTCTCTTTGGCGTAAAGCTTGAGAAATACATCGGTCTCAAGAGCTTCTTTGGCGTCTTTATGCCACATTTCAACCATATGTTCAACTGTTACACCTTGGGTTTTTGCGTATTGATCCATAGTCATATTCATCCCTTCAAGCTGATGCCCAAAGGAGTGTTGGCGTTCATGAGCTTCATAGTGAATTGCTGGATCTGGGATTACGATTTTGGATAAAGCGATAGCTTGGCTCAAAGCGTCATTCTCGGATTGTTTTCTGAGGATGTTATCTTTTTCTGCTTGTAGGACTTTGGTGATTTCCACCTTAAGTTCTTCAACTGTTTCGGCTTTTTCGATTTGAAGCAATTTTGCGGCTTCTTTTGCCCATGCCTTTGAACCTTTCTTGGTTTTGAGGTTTGGATTACTCTCTAATTGTGTCATTATCTTTTCAACCTCTTCCACTTTTACTTTCTCGCTCTTAGGAGTCACTTTTATTTTCTTCATATTTCCAAGTTTGAATTCTGGCATAACTGTTACATGAACAGTCAAATCGATATTCTTACCAAGTTCTAGGTTTGGAATTTCTTTGTACTCTGGGGCGGCAATGAGATTGATTTTCTCCTTGCTAACAATGCTGCTTAAAGTCAAAGGAGCTAAACGGTTGAGTACTTCGAAGAGTAGCTGAGGTTGTAGTTTAGACTCGACTAATTCACGCGGGGTGACGCCTTTTCTAAAGCCTTTCAAATTAGTGTTTTTGAGCTCATTATTTAAAAGGGTTTCGTAAGATTTAGTGACTGCACTATTTTCCAATGTGAATTTGATTTCAATTGTGTCGGAGGCAATCTGTTTTGTAGTGTATTTCTTATCCATACGTGTATCTTTATTTTAGCGTGTAAGTTTAACTTTAATTACTCTTTTAATCAAGAATAATGTGGCTGTTGGTTTATATATTTCCGTAAACCTTGTCCAATTTGCCGACTACGACAAATCGCTGCTCAGACGACCATAATGGATGGCAGGTGACCAATGTCAATCGATAATCGAACGTAGGTTCCAGAATGGTTCGGTCGTTCTTTTTTACGACTTTGGTTTCGGTCACAGTGTATCTGTAAATACCGTCTTTTTGGTTGATTATGACTTTGTCCCCTACTTTCACTTTATCTAACATAAAGAAAGTGTCAGTCCTTGGAGGCAAGTGCAAAAATCTGTGGGCGATAATTACAGTATTGCCTTTTTGTCCAGGTTGGCTGGAAAGTGGGAAGTGCCAAAAACCTCTATCCATTTCGTGGGAGTCTTTTCCATCAACAACGGATCCTTTGATATTAACGGACGAAATATACAAGGAGGTGTTCTGCGCTTCCATATTGAAAAGGACCTTACCTTCATTTTGGAGCTTGCTTAATAGTTCGGGAGATATGTGTTCTAACGACTTATCAGACATAAGATCGTCTTCGACAGCTACAATGTCGGGAGGGGATAATTTTGTAAATAGGTTGAGAACAGTGTTGTGAGAAATTTTGTGTACATCAATCTGACTGGCAGCAATTTTAAATTCAGGGTATTTAGGGAAAAGCATAAAAACCAGGATGGAGATCACGGCCAATAGTATTAGGGCTAAAGTTGTGATTTTGGCAATCAGTTTTAACATGTATCTAAAGTTTGTTTTATGTTGACGGTATTTTATCAAATATCTTGCTATATTGCTATTTTTTAAGGAATGTATTAAACTCAAGGTGTAGAATAAACTTATATAGGTCAACTTTAATGGCGAGACGACGTTTAGATACTCCTATGGTAGAAAAAGTACAGGTAGTAACACAGGAACCAGAAAGCGAGAATATGCTCTCGATGATTGTGGGTACTGTCCTCGTAGCTTTGGGCATCCTGCTTTTTGTAGTAGGTGTTGTTATGTTTGTACTCTACTACTTACCTCCTCGAGAAGATCGAAATGTTACCAAGCCTATGCTTTATGAACTACCAGGAGCAACTAATTCAGTTAAGTTGACTATTGCTGGAGAGACTGATTATGACAAGGTGATGATTTGGGTCTCGGATACCGTTTCGCAGGATGAGGTAACACCCGTGACTGTAGATGTAACTGACGGACGTTTCAGCTATGACTATCTTGGAACTGTTGACGGAACTCGATACGAAATTGAGGCGGCATCACTCAGAGGTTTTCCTATTCGTCTTAGAAGTGAGAAGACTTCGCCAGTGTTTGTGTTGGTGGATAGAACTCCTCCAAGTAAAACCGTTACCTTTACTTACGAAAGAGAGGTAGATACTAAAGCATTCACTGTGAGAGGTGTAGCAGAGGCCAGTACAACGGTTACCCTTCGAAGGGATGATAAGGAGTACAGTGCTAAAACTAATGATAAGGGGAATTTCGTTATTCGTGACATTCCTCTTAGTGTAGGTGGAAATGAATTCAGCGCTGTAGTTACTGATAGTGCAGGAAACAGTTCTAGAGCTACAACCAATGTTAAAGTTATTTATGCCTTGGGAGATATTAATGGTGGTGGTGTAACTGATTTACCTGAATCAGCTGGACCACTTAGTAATGAGTTGGCATACATATTAGGAAACAGACTCTTCGGAATCTTTGGAATAGCAGCCTTATTGATATTAGGTACTAACTTGTACATTGTCAGTAGGAAGCTGAAGCGTGTGGCGGTGTAACTTGCCTCCGAGATCCCCTGAATAGACACCTAATCGAATCTTCTCAATTAGCGAATTTGTATTGACCTCGTTTTGTTCGTAATTATTCAATGCTTTCGGTGACTTGTTAGTTTTAACCAGCAACCAGAATTTGTCTGTTATCATGCCGGTTATAATTGCGTTTGAATTAATCAAACTATTTAAATCCGTAATGGAGAAAAAACCATAGTAATCGTTATTGTTAATAACTTTTCTTGGATGAGTATGTACATTGAAAAGATACTTCACTTCCAGTTGTGATGGTACATTTTTGTGATAAACCTCTTTGGTACTGTAAGTGTTGCTATCGACAGTTATGGTCTTTGTGAGATATCCCTTATGTCTACTAGGACTATATTTCACCCCCACTACTGAGTTTGTAGTAACTGATGATGTTGACCCCTTGGTTACTCCAGTAATCACTAATTCGCCGTCTGCCCAAAAAACAGAAAATGCCCGCTCGTGATTATCGCCCTTTGTAGCTTTGTGAATCTCAATTACTTTTTTCCAAAAATTTGGTTCAAAGGATATAGATTGAGGTAATTCGTGTTCCCAAGGCAAAGTTCCTTCCTTGGCCCACTGCTTTAATTTCGTATACAGACGATAAAAAGAAAAGTCTGTTCTCTCATCTTCTACGAAGAAACTTAGGATTTTTGCTAACATCTATTTTGGTGGGCAAAATTACAGTAAAATATATCATAAACCTATGAATCTGGCCTTTAATCAAAAAGTTTTATTGATAATCTCTCTTATTGTTTTCTTTTACCTAGGGTTGGCTTTTATGGCTCCTATGTTCATGAAAGGCGGGTACACGTCTATTGCCACAACAATTTATGAGATTTACGAGAAATTTTGTCATCAACGGGTTGAGAGATCGCTTTTTTTAATGGGCGAAAAGAGCTTTTATACTACTCAGGAGTTGAAGATGTTAGAGCTGATTCCGAATGAATCTTCTGAAAATCAATACCCTGAATACTTTGGACACGACTATATAGGAAATGAAACTGTTGGATACAAAGTTGCGGTGTGTATTAGAGATATCGCCCTTTACGGGTCTTTTGTAATTTTTGGTTTCTTGTTAGGTTTAGTTAACCCAAAGAAGTTGAAAATAAGTGGATGGGTAATATTAGTGCTTTTGTTACCAATACTATTGGATGTAGGATTTCAAACCCTTGTAGAAAAATTGGCAATAGAAGCTGTGCCTACTCAGTACATTAATAGCATTAGTAAACGTATTGTAACGGGTGTCCTAGGTGGAATTGGCCTAGTTCTGAGTGTACTGAAATTGTTTGAAATTCGTTTGACTAATTCGGATGAAAAAGAGAGAATGACAAATGCATAGAGAGTTTATTGCCAGATCGAGTAAACGAGGTATGGATAGCTTGGTTGAAAGTTCAAGATCATCCGCACATACACAAGTTCTGCCCCTGCCTGAACACAAAACTACTATTAATGTGGATATTTCTCTAAGAAGTATCTTATTGGTCTTAGCTACAATTGGGATTATATATTTTGGATTGAAGTTAGTACAAGTCTTAGTACTACTATTTCTGGCTTTTATTCTTTCTTCTTCTGCCCTACCCTTGGTTAAAGGATTAACAAATCATGGCGTTCCTAAGTCACTTTCAATTTTTGTGGTATATCTTTTAATCTCAATGTTTTTCTTAGGAACCCTTACTTTGATTTTAGTACCTTTTGTTACTGAATCTCAGACTTTAATTGGCGATTTACCTTCTTATCTGGATGCATTCGTGAAGGAGGTAGGTACTATAAATATTAATGGTAGACCTATTGATGTTGCTTTCATTCTGGAATACAAAGAGGTCTTTATTAACTGGGCAAGTAATTCTTTTGCAAGTGGTTCTGGAAGTGAAGGCGTTAAAACCGCATTAAGTACAGTTTTTGGCTTGGCAGGTGGATTAGTGTCGATAGTTACAATGCTTTTCATGTCTGTTTATATGGTTACTGATCATGACAACTTTGTTGATTTGGTATTGCTTCGAATTGTAGACGAACAAAAGCGCACTAGAGTTAGAAAGCTAGTCTTTGATGTGGAGGAGAAGTTAGGAAACTGGCTTATTGGTCAGCTAACTCTCTCTTTTATTATCGGTGCGTTAACTTGGTTACTTTTAACTTTTGCAGGTGTGCCCTTTGCTTTGCCATTTGCAGTATTGGCGGGGTTATTGGAATCGATCCCAAATATAGGCCCTATTATTGCTGCTGTCCCAGCAGTTTTAGTAGCACTTGTCACAGGTGGGTTTGGTGTTGGGGTAGTAGTGCTTCTTGGTTGTTTAATTATTCAGCAGCTTGAAAACTCAGTGATTGTGCCAAGAGTAATGGCTAACGCAGTAGGTCTTAAACCTATTGTTGTAGTACTAGCTGTTGCTTCTGGATTTACCCTCGCAGGCCCGATTGGAGCATTGATTTCAATCCCTACAGTTGTATTGCTTGAAATCTTGTTCCAATTTTATCAAGACTTGCAAAAGCTGAAGGCGAAAGGTATTGTTTAAAGGATATATTTAGCTGCCCAAAATGTTTAGCACACCCGGAAATAAAATAGGAGAAAACCACGTTCCTTATGTTTTCCATGTTGACGATATTGCTAGTGATTATATTAGCGAGGTTCATTTAGGTCGCAAAGGTGTGAGTCTTTTTAATCTCCATAGCTTTGATGTTCCTGTTCCTGAGTTTTTTGTCATATCACCTAAAGTTTTCACAGACTTTGTTAAAAGAGTGTTCGAAGAGAAAAAAGACGAACTTTTACGCGATGAAAATCCTGAACCACGTGAAATTTCAAATCTGTTTCAGAGATTTGATTTTGACAATCAGGTTAAAAGTGAATTACTTAGGGAATATACAAAGTTATCGGGCTTTTCAGATGCTTGGGTTTCAGTACGATCATCTGTTTGTTATAACCTTTCAAAAGAGGTAAGTTTTTCGGATGTTTTTGCAACTGAACTTAATGTTAGAGGATTTAATAATGTAATCAGAAGTATCAAAAATATATATGCTTCACTGTTTACAGATGAAGCAGTCATGTACGCAGTACGTGAAGGTGTTGAACTATCAGACGTAAGCCTTGCTGTTGTAATTCAAAAAATGGTGCACTCAGAAATTTCAGGCACCTGCTTTACTGTAGATCCTGTGACTTTGAGTACTGCTCAGATGAGTATGGAAGCTGTGTTTGGTTTGGGTGATGTAATAGCTAACGGTGAAATAACACCTGATACATACTATCTGCACAAGAAAAATTTGGAGGTATATGAAAAGCATATTTCTCCGCAGGAGTGGATGAAAGTTAGATCTTTAAATGAAAAGGGAGGTTTTGAAAAGATTAAGATTTCACCATCATGGAGTCATAGACAGAAATTAGAAGATAGATATGTAGAAGAAGTCGCCAAAATCTGTCTTTTAATTGAAGATAAATTGGGTGATTCTGTCGATGTTGAATGGGTTTTAAGTGGCGGAAGAGTTTGGATTTTGCAATATAAAGCAGCGCATTCAAAGATGTCCTATATGACTCATCATGTGCAGTATGGAGGGTATGCTTTTGTAGCCAATTCGGTTGGAGCAGTGATTAAAGAGATGTTGGGGCGAAAGCTTGAAGTGGAAAGTATGGCTGCCAAAGCTCTGATGGAAGCTCAAAAGTTGGTTGAAAAAGAGGCTGTTGCCTCTGACCTGCTTTCAGTTAAAGAAGAAGTTAAGCCAGAGAAGCCAGCAGTTAAGGTGTTTGCGGGTGGTATTGGTGCGAGCTTTGGTGAGAATCAAGGAAAAGTACATCTGGTAATGAACGCTCTGGATAGTGTGACTAAGGATGAGATTTTGGTAATGAAAGAATTTGATAGCTCTCTGGCAGATCTAGTCATAAAATCCGGAGGTGTAATTTCTGAGGTGGGAGGGATTACAAGTGAAGTGGCTATTTTATGCCGAGAATTCTCAATACCTGCAATAGTTGGAGTAACACAAGCTTCTGAGCATTTAAAATCTGGAGATATAGTCAAAATAGATGGTACATCTGGGAGTGTTTATTTGATTAATCAAGCGAGAGTTGAAGAGATCGCTGTAGCCCAGCAGATACAGTCTAAAAAGGCTGAACAAGAATTTGTCACAGCACTTCCTGAATCTAAAATGGCACAAGTTGTACAAACGACCCCTGTTTTACCTAAGAGTGCAACCAAAGTTTTTGTTACACCTAAAAAATTGGAAATACTTCCTGAATACTCTATGGGAGACGGTGTAGTAATGGTTGATATTGATAAAGTTATTACTGATTTTGGTAAACATCCTGCAGATATTGCTGTAAGTGGTAAGTATAAGACCTATGCGCCCGAGGTTGTTACTCCACTGGTAACCTTAGCTCAGAGTGCAGGTACAAATGAAGTTATTGTGACACTGGGGATGGGTAAAGTTTCAGATTTCCGTGATTTGCCTAAGGGTAATGAGTATGAGTCAGAAGAGAGTCGTGCAAGCTCAAGAGGTGTGGGTAGGTACTTGAAGTCAAAGAAAAGTCTTGATGTTGTTCTTCGGTTGGTGAGAAGGATGCGAAACATTAATCACTGTAGAAATATCTCTTTGGCTCTATATGCTCCTCAAAATGGGATGCAAATGAAGGAGTTGAAGAAGGATATCTCATCAAGAGGATTACGTCGGGGCAGCTCCTTTAATCTATATGCTGTAGTTGAGAATCCTGCGGAGGTAATATTGGCTGATGATATTCTTGATGCTGAGATTGACGGTATTATTCTTGACACCCCTACTCTGGCCAAGCATATGTTTAATTTGCCACTGGAAGGTAAGAATAGCATTTACGATTTAAGTGCAGGAAGCATCCTTAAAATTGTAGATGCACTGAATGGGAGTGTTAAACATCGAGGAAAGAAGTTCATTGTGCTTTGTGAAGATAACAAAGAACTGCTTAAACACAGTGTAAGTATAGGTGCTTACGGTGTCGCGGTTTCCCATGATTATCTGGTTGATGCCAAACAACTGGTAGTTGAACAAGAGGCGAAAATCATACTCTCCCTTAGCTAATCCGACCTTAATTCTACCGGTTTAACTGTGTTATACTCTTGGCATGGCGCAAACCCCGATGATGTCGCAATATCTTGGCTTTAAGAATCAATACCCTGATAAGATTGTGTTATTTCGTATGGGTGATTTTTTTGAAACTTTTGGAGAAGATGCCAAGCTTACTTCTAAAATTCTCAATATAACACTCACTTCTCGCGATCGGAAGACAGATCCTACGCCACTTGCTGGTTCCCCACATCATGCGTTGAATCAGTATATTCCTAAGATTATCAGTGCTGGGTATTGTGCTGTAATCGTTGACCAAATCGAAGATCCTACAGCTGCAAAAGGAATAGTCAAACGTGCTGTCACTAGAATTGTAACACCAAGTACACTTGATCAAAGTGATGCTAGCTCAGGTAAAAAACAGTATCTCTCTACATTTTTTCGTCAAAAAAAACAAATTAATGCAGCTTTTCTTGATATAAGTACCGGTGAGTTTTTATACACAAGTGTACAGGATAGTAAAACCTCGCTTTCTAACCTGCTCACGATGTACGAACCTGCAGAAGTTGTAATTTTGGATAATGAGAAAGGAATGTTTTTTCCAGATTTTCCTGTTAGTTTGTTACCCAAGTCACAGGGTAAAGCAGAATACTCTCTGCTTCAACTCAAAAAATTCTTTAAGGTGAGTGATGTTGAAGCACTAGGTCTTGAAGCTGATGATAGCGTGGTAGTTCCATTGGCGATGGCTTTGGGATATATCCAAGAAACACAGAAGGTAAGTCCTGAACATGTAATTAAGCCTAAGCGGTTTAACCTATCAAATACAATGATACTTGATCGTGCTACGGTTAATAATTTGGAACTAGTGAGAAGTTCGTATACAGGTGATGCTTCAGGTTCTCTGTTTTCGGTGATAGATCATACTCTTACTCTTATGGGAAAGCGACTTCTTTATTCCTGGCTTCTTTCACCTTTGATAGAAATTATACCTATTAAACAGAGGCTGAAGATTGTGACCTATTTGGTGAATTCTCCTGAAGTTTTGACACAAATAAGAGTGTTGCTTGATGGAATAAATGATATTGAGCGATTAGTCGGTAAAATAGGGCTAAACAGAGTCAATGCTAGAGATCTAAAGGCTCTACAACTTTCATTGGTTAGAGCGATGCAAATCAAAGAAAGTTTAAATGATTTGAATAAACATTTCTCAACTGTCTTTGTTGATAAAAGTGTCAAAAAGCAGATTGATGAACTCATTACACTTTTGGATAATGCTATTGAGGAAAACCCACCCGTACTTATTACTGAAGGTCATATCGTTAAACCTAGTTATGATAAGGAGATCGAGGAACTAAGAAAGTTGACTGTTGATACCAAAAGTTGGATTAAAGAGTTTGAATCACAAGAACGGGAGCGAACAGGGATTGGGTCGTTAAAAATTGCTTACACTAAGGTCTTTGGCTACTATATCGAAGTAACCCACACCCATCATGAGAAAGTGCCTTCAGATTATATCCGAAAACAAACTTTGGTTAACTCTGAGAGGTATGTTACTCAAGAGCTTAAAGATAAAGAGGAGCTTATACTGAACTCACAGGAACGATTGGCAACTCTTGAATACAAAGTTTTTCAAAAAATTAGAGAGAAGTGCTTACCTATTATCCCGACTTTACAAAGTGTCGCTAGTGACATTGCATTCTTGGATGTGCTTGCCGGATTTGCACATCTGGCTACAACTCGTAATTATTGTGAGCCAAAGATTAATGACTTTGGCAAACGGGAGGGGATAATTAGTATTAAAGATGGCCGTCATCCAGTGGTAGAAGTAAATCTAAGTGATGAATTTGTAACTAATGATACTTTCCTAAACCTTGGTTCAGATAGGATGGCTATTCTGACTGGACCAAATATGTCAGGTAAATCTACATATATCCGACAGGTAGCAACTTTGGTTCTTATGGCTCAGATCGGATGTTTTGTTCCTGCAAAAGAATGTGAGGTTTCATTGGTTGATAGGATTTTTACTCGGGTTGGCGCCTCAGATGATTTGGCAAGAGGTCGTAGTACTTTCATGGTTGAAATGGATGAAGCTGCAAATATTGTGAGTAGTGCGACTCGGTTCAGCCTCATTATTTTGGATGAGATTGGAAGAGGTACGAGTACTTATGACGGAGTTAGCATCGCATGGTCGTTAGCGGAATACATAAGTAAAGAGGTGAAAGCTCGTACGTTATTCGCTACCCATTATCATGAACTCTTGAAGTTGGCTGAAAAAGTTGAAGAAGGCGTTAAGAACTACAATGTATTAGTAGATGAGAATACATCCAAAGGAACCGTTGTTTTCCTTCGTAAAATTGTAGAAGGTGGGACCAATCGCAGCTACGGTATCTATGTAGCTCAAATGGCTGGACTACCAACTAAAGTCATTCAGCGAGCATATGAGATTCTGGAAGGCTTTGAGCAAGAGTCAATGTTTGCTAATGCTAGTAAATTGAGAGATACAGATATCCCTCCTGTCCAGAGTGAAAAGAGAGTTAAAGAAAAGGAGATGAAAGCTCTTCAAATTCCTTTGTTTGAACTTTCAGATAATGAAATTACTAATGAATTAAAAGATTTGGATCTGGATAATTTAACGCCATTGGAATCATTAAATTTGATTCACAAATGGAAAGATAGCTTAAAGTGATATGTAGTAGCCTAAACCATACCTGGTTTTAATTAACTGCATCCCCGTTCCCTTCTCCAATTTCTCTCTTAATCTTTGTATCATTACTAATAGTGCTCCATTACTCATTTCTTTATTCTTTTTAGTTGTAATATAGTTGAGCAGACCTTCGGTTTTGTAGAACCTATTGTGTTGGATCATATACTCCAGCAGTAGAAATTCTGTAGGAGATAAAAATACTGTGCAGTTGTGGAATTTCAAAGCTTTGGTCTCGACATGTAATTGCAATCCCCTACTCTCGATTATCTTCTTGCGCTTTATTTCGTAGATGTTCAAGATGCGTTTGATTCTTAAATTAAGTTCTCTTGGGTAGAAGGGAGTGCATACATAATCATCTGCACCAGTCTCGAAGCAAAGCTCTTTAACATTGATATCGTTGCAACTTGATACGAAGAACACTTTGGTATTACTTTCCAACTTTACTCTTCGGCACAATTCTATTGTGTTCCCGTTGCTACTCCTTGTATTGAGAATAATTAGATCAAAGTGTCTTTCTTCTAAAAGTCTAAAAGCTTTGAGAATGCTTAAGGTATGTACTACTTTGAAGTCGTCAACAAGACACTTTACGATTAGTTGGGTAAGCTTACTCTCTTCTTGTACCACCAGAATGTCCTTTAGGACCTCCATACTACCTTTATCTCACACCCTTATTACAAAATTATTACACAATTTTTACTATTTCATCAATACTTACACGCTTTTGGGTTCCTTTCTCCAGATTTTTTATTTCAATTTGTGCATCATTTACAAAAAGAACATAGGGAATGCCTTTTTTACTGGCATATTCGATTTGCCTTGCAAGATTTGATACTTTTAATTGCTGTTCAACTTTGACCCCTCTTTTTCTTAATGCCAAAGCAACTAAACTCGATCCTTCTAACTGTCCTATATCTCCTAGAGTAACATAAACTTGCGTAGAACTTTTGTACGTTGGGAATAGATTGTAGGTTTCTATGAAGTTTTCAGTGGTTATGTTGCCCCATCCTAGTCCAAAGGCTGGAATTGTCGGTTTATTAAAGATTGTGAGCAAATCATCATATCGTCCTCCTCCAAAAAGTGCTCTTGGATTATCTTTACTACCAACATCAAATAGCTCTATTACGGTACCAGTATAATATGCTATTCCTCTCATGATATATGGTTTGAACTGTACATTGGTTATTCCTAATGCATCACACTTGGCTAAGATTTCAGACAAGTCTTTAGCGCCTTTGTTTACTTTAGCCAATTGAGCTAAATCCGAAGAAGTTGATTTTAAGAACTTTAAGAGTGAATCCACCTGTTTTTTATCCATTCCAAAATCTTTTAAGTATTCTTTGAAGTCTTTTGCTTCTAGTTTCGTGTAATTATCAATTGCTCTGGAAAGCTTTGGTTTTAAATCATCTGATACATTGAGCACTTCGTTAAAAAAATAGTCCATAAGATACCTGTTGTTCATGTAGATACACCAGGATTCTTTAGGGGCTTTAAGCTTCTCCATTACGCGATTAATAAATTGGAAGATTTCCACCTCAGCATTGATAGTCTCGAGTCCTAATATGTCGATATTTAATTGGAAAAATTCTCTGGTACGCCCTCTCTGAGGCTTTTCATAGCGATAATATTTACCAATGTTAAACCAACGGATTGGTTTAGGAAGCTCGTTTATTCTGGCTGCGACCATGCGAGCTAGTGATGGAGTCATCTCAGGTCTGATTGCGACTTCTCTTCCACCTTTATCCGTGAAATTGTAAAGCTGTGTATTCGCTAACTCTTCTCCAGACTTAGCCCGGTAAAGATCAGCTTCTTCGAGCAGTGGTGTGTCATACTCTTCATAACCGAATTCAATAGCGGTTTCTTTCCAGATATCAAATAGTATATTGCGCTTATACATATCCTTTGGATAGTAATCGTTAGTACCTTTATACGGTTGAGTTGTTAATTTGTATGTTTTCATTTTTTCAGTATATCAAAATTAAATAAAAAACCGGCTTTCGCCGGCTTGTATATATGTCAAAACACAAGACGACTCAGTGTCCCATGTGATGATGCAATGCTGTCATATATGTTTTTCTCATAATAGATTGATTATATCAGAGATTCCCAAAAAATGTTATAATCATTGATTAAACCAGTGTTTTTCTTACGCAATGGCAGTCACATTACCAGTTTTAAATACCCCCGTAGATTCGTTAGTACTCGTTAAAGGTATAATGTTTGGAAGAAAAGGAGTTCATCTTTGCCGAGTAAATAGAGCTAACTTTCGTTTTGATAAATGGACTTGTGAATTCACTCGGATATTAAGTTCTCTCGATGAAAATGAAATTGTATGTACCGTAAATAATGGTCTTATTTTTGAAAAATATGAGATATATTCTGGTCCTCAAGTTATAATTGTTCAGGATCAGAACACTATCTTAGATTCTGAAACTGCAAAAGAGTTTGGTGAACATTTAGCGGAGCAGTTTGCCATAATAAAAGGTGTTAATCCTTCAGAAAAGGAGCGAGTCTTGCAACATTTAATAGAGTGCTGCGAAACATTTCCAACTTTGAGGGAAAAGCTTCCTTTGATGTTTGATCCCTCTGAGATCGAGGTTGGTGAAAGGTTAGATGTTTGATTCTTGCCGTGTCCATTCAAATACCATATGATGAAATATGCGAGGATTAAGAAGTGATATTACAATTTCTCAACTTGAAAATATCAAAAAATTGCTCGAGAAAGATGAGGATATTATCTATACTTTTTCGGTTGTTCCGCTAGATTACCGTATCGTAGATTTCTCAACTCCTAATTTTTATATTACTGATAAGCATCTACTTTTTGCTTTTGATGAGGCAATTGAAGTTTATAACCTGAGCGATTTAGAGATTGGATTAATAGGTAATCAACCTCAGTTTGATTTGTCAAAAGTCGTTATAGAACCAACTAGCTCCTACTCTTTTGACAGAAAAATGGAGCTAGAGAAGTTAAAGGAAGATGAAGGACTTACTCGACTCAGTCTTAACGAGAGTATGCAAGTCCCTAAATATTTCTTATTGCGTGAGCATTTCACTATTCAAAAAAGCTATAAAACTTGGGCTTTAGCTCAGCTATTAATCAATGTTACCAACAAAAAAAAGGAAAACGAGTTACTGCTGGAGATGTTGGCTGGCTATTTCAGCACTTTTAATCAAAAGACGGTGCTATACTTCGTTTTTGCTTTTATAATCTATTTTATCGCTAAACTGGTAGTAGGATTTAATCTACCCGCTATTATTAATACTATTCTGGATGCGATTTTTGCTGTTTTTATGGTTTTTATTGGCTATTGGCTCTGGATTTCAGTGCAAAAGAACTTTAAACGGTACGAGAAGTACTATCTTAGCTATTCTTCCACAAATTGATATAATTAGAGGATATGAGATATCGAGTCGGTTTAACTCAAAAAGGTTCTAAAACATTTCAGCAAAAACGTCCTTCAGGGCTGTATTTTGCAGGTTCTAAAGCAAGGCCTAGAGCGACCAGTAAACCGGTGACGGGTGGTAAAAATAAGAAAGCCAGCAGTTTCAAACAGAGTTTATCAAAGTTCTTGGTTATTTTATTTGGAGTCGGGGTTTTTCTGAGCGCAATAGGTTTGGTGGTGCTCTCTATTTATCTTAAAAATTTGGAACGTTCGTTACCTGACCCTGAAAAATTAGTAGAGAGAGATGCTAAATTGAGTACACAAATCTTTGATAGACATGGTACTTTGTTGTATACCTTTTATGGCGAGGAGAATCGTGAGTTTGTGAAATTAGAGGATATTCCTAGCCATACTAAGTGGGCATTACTTTCAGCGGAAGATGCGGAATTTTATCAGCATAAGGGTTTAGATATTACAGCCATTGTTCGTGCAGTATTCCAGAAGTTGACTACGGGTACGTATGTATCTGGTGGTAGTACGATTTCGCAGCAGCTTATCAGAAATACAATCTTGAAAGATAGTTTAGGAACTCAAGCCTATGAAAGAACTGCGACGCGAAAACTCAAAGAGTGGCTGACTACTATGCAGATGGAGCAGAAGTTGAGTAAGGACGAGATTTTGCAGCTTTATATGAACGAGGTGTTTATGGGAGGTGTAAACTACGGTTTTCAATCGGCATCTAAGGCATACTTTGGAAAGGATGTACGACAGTTGACCCTAGCTGAAAGTGCTTTGCTTGCAGGTCTTATTCAAACCCCAAGTGTTTATGCTCCTATCGGTGGTACAAACCCTGAATTAGCTAAAGAGCGTCAGAAGTATGTATTAAATCAAATGCTTCGCCATAGTGATTTTACAGGTGTGACACAGGAGGACGTAGACAAAGCTTTGGCAGAAAAACTTGTTTATAAATCAGTCAACGTCGATATAAAAGCTCCTCATTTTGTTTTCTATGTGAAAAAAGAGCTAGATGAGCTTTATGGTCCAGATCAGGTAATTCACGGTGGACTCAAGGTAAAGACTACCCTTGATTATTCTATGCAAAAACTAGCTGAGAAAGAGGTTAAAGAAGGGATAGCCTCGAAAGGTAAAAGATACAATGTTAACAATGGCGCTATGGTTGCGATGGATCCCAAAACTGGTGATATTCTTGCAATGGTAGGTTCTATTAACTACTATTCTAAAAATCCTAAGATTGATGGAAATGTAAATATTACTATTAGTCCTCGGCAGATGGGATCTTCAGTTAAGCCTTACACTTATCTGACGGCATTTGGTCAGGGGTATGGCCCATGGTTAGAAACACCAGATATTCAGCTTAATTTTGGAAATTATAAGTTGAAGAACTGGGATGGCAAGTATTACGGTCCTATGACAGCAAGACAAGGACTTATTCAATCCAGAAATCTTCCTGCCGTATATACAATGCAGTTAATTGGAGTGGAAAACTTTATCAAGACAGCTGAAACTTTTGGAATTACTACTCTGACGGAACCAAGTAGATACGGACTCAGTCTTACTCTGGGAGCAGCTGAGATGAAACTACTGGAGCATGCTAATGCCTATGCAACATTTGCTACAGGGGGAATAAAACATGGTACAAGAGCAATTTTGGAAGTAAAAAACTCAGCGGGTGAAGTTATTCTAGCTAAAAAAGATAATCCTGGCAAAAGAATCTGGGACGAGAAAGAGATTTACATGCTCAACTGGATACTTTGTGATTTGGGAGGATTTGGTGATCAGCCAGAGAATAGGAATTACATGTTAAATGGGAGAAGAACTTTCTGCGGTAAGACGGGTACCACAGATGGTCCTAAAGATTTAACCTCGTTCATGTATTCTAAATCATTAGTTGTTGGTGTATGGGCAGGTAATAATGATAATACTGAAACTCCAGGTGCTTGGAGTACTACTGTCCCTTTGCCTATTGCAGGATCATTTATGACGAAGATGGCTGGGAAATATAAGCCAGAACCGTTCAATAGACCCACTGGCATTATTGCAGGTACTGTTTGTAACGATACGGGGGAAAGCGCTGGAAAAGATAGCTCATGTAAGAAGGTTCCTACTATTTATGTTTCCGGTAAGTCCCCAAAGAGTGATGGACGAACCAAAATATACATTTGTAAAGATTCTGGAAAGTTATCCACCAATGCCGAATTTGCTAAGAACTATGGATTAGTCAACGATAAGATTTTTTTGGATAAGAAACTCGAAAACACTTTGCAGCAGACCAACTATGAAAAGTATTTGACTAAAAATAATTCATATACCTTTACCAAGCCAGAAGAAGCTGAATGTAAACTACCTTTAGATGGTGATAATCCTACTGTTCAGATTTCTTCGCCTAGTAATAATGAAACTGTCTATGCTGGTTCAACGATAGACATTAGTGCTTTCGCTAACGCTGGGGCTCCAATTACCAAGGTAGAGTTTCTGTTTGATGGTAGTGTAATAGCTTCTGATACGTCTGCACCATACGCTTCTCCATATGAGATTCCCTCTGGTACATCTGCTGGTTCGCATAACATTACTGCGATAGTGTATAGCTCCGATGGGAAAACTAGTAGCTCTACAATTGTTGTTAATGTTTCAAATAGTACTGTTTCCCTGACAATGATTAGTCCATCTTCTGGGTCGGAGGTAATATCTCTGCCTACTAATTTCTCAGCCGCGTCTATTGGTGCGGGTATTTCTAAAGTCGAATTTATTCTAACAGGTCCCGGTGGGTATAGTAAGTTATTGACAGATACCAATGGTGGAGATGGGTGGTCAGTCGCTTTCAACGATAGCTCCGCTCCTCACAATAATTCTGACTATCAACTAATTGCTAGAGCACTTAAAGGAATCTCGATGTTCTACAGCAATAGTGTGAATTTTAAAATCAATTACTAAACCAACTTCGCCTGGAATTTTTCATTCATCACATACTCAAGTTTCTCCTTTACCTTGTCGTACTCTTGAGTCTGTAATGTTTTATCGTGGCTTTGAAGACTAACTCTGAAAGTAACCTGCTTATTTTTAGGATCCTTTTCCGAGGAATATATATCAACTGGTTCCACCTCGTAGTACATTCGTGTTGCTTTAAGTACCTGCTCTATCTCAATGAGCATTTCCAGATATGGGACTGCCTTAGTCGTAACAAAACATAAATCTTGGGATATTTTAGGGTACTTAGAAGGTTCCTGATATCTGCTTCTATCACTAATACCGTTGTAAAGGGCTTCAAGGTCCAACTCAAAACCGGCAGATGAAATTGGTAGTCCTCGAGTATATCTGACCTGGTTGGATATTTCGCCGATTAATCCGACAAATATCTTCTTAGCTTCCTGGTTGTATGTAACGATGGCTGATCGGTTCATATTATATTGATTGCTTTGTATTTTGATCCATTGTGGAAGCGAAGTACTATCAGTATCAGCAAGTAAAGTGTAATCAAGTTGTTTCAAGTTTAGTTTCTTCTGGATCTGATCAAGATATACTTTTACATCATAATATGATGACGCATTAGATTCGACATTGCCTTGGGCTGTCACCAGTGCCACTGTCCATCTCTCAAGAGGTAATCCTTCTTTATCTTTTTCAGTTTGATTGTGTCCAATATTGATTTCAAATAGGGTCTGGTTGCTATATCCTCGATTAATATTCTCAGACATCTTGTTAAGTAGTGAAGGTAAGAGATTTATCCTCATGAATTCCAGCTCTGGGGAAAGAGAATTTTTAAGATGAAATGCCTGATTCAAATCAAGTCCAAAGTCTGTAAGGTCATTATTACTTACGAAGTTGTAAGTTAAGACCTCATTAGCACCCAATGAAGCAAGCAGTGACCTGACTTTGCGTTTGAAATCCAAAACTCTATTATTTTTTGCAGGGAGTAATGATTTTTTGGGAAGAGTTACTTCAATAGCATTAAATCCGTAGATTCTTTCAATGTCTTCGTATACATCTTCTATGATATTCACATCTTCTCTAAATAGAGGAATACCTAGTTTAATCGAACCATCTATTTCTTTCACACCGTATTCAATCCCCTTCAGAATCTCTACTATCTCTGTTTTAGAAATATTCAGCCCTGACACTTTGTTGAATCGATTGATATCTAATCGAAGCTCTTTTTGCATTTTAGGCTCTGGATATACATCAGCGATATTTGAAGCAACACTTCCTCCAGTAAGTTCTGATATTAGTTTAATTGCTTGATAGAGTACGGGTTCGCAATTGCTCGGACTTTGAGCTTTGGTGTATCTAGTTGCGGCATCAGTGAAAAGTCCCAACTTCCATGAGGTCTTTCGGATATTATATCTATTGAAATTCGCGCACTCCAAAATTATGGTTTGGGTATTATCACCCACTTCTGTTTGTGCTCCACCAATTATTCCTGCTATAGCAATAGGTGTGCGACTGTCACAGATTGCAGTCATACTCTCATCCAGCTCAAGAACCTTACCATTTATTCCTAAGACGTTTTCACCGCTTTTAGCTTGTCTGACGACGATTTTACATCCTCTACCTTCACTGTCTCCTGCTGATACTTTATCAAAATCGAAAGCATGAAGAGGTTGTGAGGTAAGGTGCATTAGGTAGTTAGTTACATCTACGACATTATTAATCGGTTTGATTCCGGCCTTGGCTAACTCGACTTTGAGCCACATTGGGGATTGATCGACTTTCACATTCTCAATGATCACACCCATGTATCGGGGGCAATTTATTTGATTTTGGTTATCGACTTCGAGCGTGTACTTTTTACCTTCTTCCGGTTTATTGGTCTGAGGATCGCTATACCATTTTGGACTTTCAAAAAGGGTTCTTTGTATTGCGGCAATCTCCCGAGCAATCCCCAAAAGACCGAAGCAATCTGCTCGATTGGCAATTGCTTTATTCTCGATCTCAATTAGGGTATCTTCCATTCCATATGCCTTGGCGAAGAGGGAGCCAGTTGGTAAATCTGTATCGAGTCTCATGATTTTAGTATGATCGTTTGAAAGATCCAATTCTTTAGCTGAAGCCATCATCCCTTCTGAATCTACACCTCGAAGCTTTACTTTTTTCACTACATCTTCGTTCTTTTCAGGGCTGGCGTTATATGGGAGTTTTGCGCCAAGAGAAAAGTATGCCACCATATCACCTTCATTTAGTGTTTTATCTCCTGCTACCACTTGTACCAAAGTATCGCTTCCAATATCGACCATATATACTCCGAGTTTGTCTGAGTCAGGGTGTGCCCTTTTCTGAATAATCTTTGCTACTAACGTACCTTCATATTTTTTGGATAGATCTTGAATATGTTCGACAGCCCCTATTTGGGTAAAGACTTTGGCAATAAGGTCATCAATAGGTACCGAGATTGGGGTGAGTTTTTTTATGCTTTCAAGAGAGACTTTCATTAAAACTGTTTTAAGAAATTAAGATCTCCGCTATGTAGTCTGCGAATATCAGCAATAGAATGTTTAATCATCACGAGTCTATCAAGACCAAAACCCCATGCAAAACCTGTGTACTCTTCTGGGTCAATTCCCGCTTCTTTTAACACATTAGGATGTATCATTCCGCAACCCATAATCTCCATCCAACCATCATAACCACAAACCGAGCACCCAGTCTTTTTACAGAATGGACAGCTGATCATGAATTCACAGCCTGGTTCAACAAAAGGAAAATATGCTGGTTGAACTTTGATTTCCAGATCCATTTCGAAGAATGCTTCGAGATAGGTTTTGATTGTTCCTAGCATGTCACCCAATGAAATGTTTTTATCAACATATACCCCTTCTATCTGGTAGAAAGTATGCTCATGCGAAGCATCGGTGGCTTCATTTCGATAACATCTACCAGGTACAATTACCCTTATTGGAGGCTTTCGTTCCTTCATAACTCGATTTTGCATTGTGGATGTGTGTGCTGGAGGAATTAGATCATCATCTGTCCAAAAAGTATCCCAAATATCCCTGGCTGGGTGTCCTTTGGGGATATTAAGAGATTCAAACATATGATAATCATCATCAAGTTGTTTGCTCTCTACAATTTCAAAACCCATGTTTTGAAAAATCTTAAGAACATGTTCCATCTCTTGCATAAGTGGATGCATAGTACCTTCGATTCCTTTGACTTTAGGCCAATTAGCTTTGGGTGTATTTATATCAAATGGGGCCGTAGGATCAATCTTTTCTGTGCTACTGTCAATAGTGATATGAGATGAAAGCTGCGAAACACGTTCCGTAAAATAGTGCTTTAAAAGGTTTGCTTCACGGCCGTAAGTTCTTTTTTGCTCATCAGATTGATTGGTTATATCAGTTAGTAGTTGCTTTAAAAGCCCATTCTTACCCATGTACTTACTCTGAAGGTCTTCAAGTTTGAGGGTTGGAATGTCATCTTCGAGCTGTCTGGCCAATTGTTTTACTGATTCGATTTCGTACTCCATATTTGTATAAATATCAAACAAACCACTTCTTTATGATGTACAGTTTACACCAAAAGAGGAAATGGTTAAAAGAGTTAAAATGACTTTACTATCTTTGTGAAAACTTCAGGGTGCGTGTAGGCAATTTCAGCTAATACCTTGCGGTTAATAGATACATTTGCTTTCCTCATTCCGCTAATCAATTGGTTATACTTCAAACCGTTGGCCAATGCAGCTGCGTTTAAACGCTTAATCCAAAGGCTACGCATCTGTCCTAATCGCTGTCTGCGGTGAGCAAGTGAATATGCTCCAGCATGCATGAAGGCCTCATGAGCCACACGGTACAGTCTGTTTTTAGTCATTCTAAAGCCTTTGGTTGCGGCTAATACTTTTTTGTGTTTTCTTCGTCTGACGTTACCTGTTGATGTTCTCATTATTTGGTTACGCTAAATTTTTGACTGCTTTAAGTAATTTCTTAGCATTGGTATATGATGCTACACCAATATTTGATTTGCGTCTTTTGGCTCGCTTTGATCTTTTAGTTTTTAGGTGATGTTGAGCTGTTTTGCTATACAAAATCTTAGGTTTTCTATTACCTCTTGGGTTTGAAACTCTAATTCGCTTTGCTGCTGTTTTGTTTGTTTTTTGTCTTGCCATTAGGTTTGTACGTTAGAAATATCCTCTTACCTTCATACTTAGGTTCGGGCTCAATGGTAGTATAATCAGCGAAATTAGTCAATATTTCAATAAAAACACTCTTGGCTAACTCCGGTGCTTGCCTCCCCCTTCGTTCCATCATGAGCCGTACGTTATGACCTTTATCCAGATATTCCTTTGCTCTACGAATTCGAGTAGCTTTGTCATGAACATCAATTACTGGTGAAAATTTAAATTCCTTCATACTTTTTTGAGAAACTTTGTGCCCTCTTTCCTTCTTTTTCTGTTCGTAAGTAAATTTAGCGTAATCAACGATTTTACATACTGGAGGGTTTAAGTTAGGTGCAACCTCTACAAGGTCAAGCCCAGCTTCTTGAGCTAGCTTCAGTGCTTCGTAGGTTTTCATTTCACCTAGGTTGTTCCCATCTTGGTCAATTACCTGGATGCTTGGTACCCTAATAAATTCATTACGTCTTGGTCCAAAGTCTCTTTTGGGACGATTGAATGAGCTATCGCTGCGTTTGAATTTTCTAAACTCCATTAATAATTAAAAATAGTTTAATTTATTTACCTTTACTAATAATTTCGCGCTGAAGCTTCTCCACCAATTCGGTTGGCTTCATAAGACCTACCTCTTTAGTGCTTCGAGATCTGACTGATACCGTCTGGGTTTCAATCTCTTTGTCTCCAACAATAACGATATAAGGGTTCTTTTGTAGCTCATGGTCGCGAATT
The DNA here is from genome assembly GCA_021463465.1 of bacterium. Classification (GTDB taxonomy): domain Bacteria; phylum Patescibacteriota; class Dojkabacteria; order SC72; family SC72; genus JAJTYH01. The sequence continues at coordinate 144,804 of JAJTYH010000002.1, read as the reverse complement.
TTGGACTGAAGGGTTTCCGAACGACTATCAAGTGCGACTCTGATTTTAGCTTCCTGACATTCAGCCATAATCTTTTGAGCATATTCGGTATGTCTGTCAGCAATAGGAATTACAATTAATTGGACAGGTGCTAACCACAACGGAAAAGCTCCTGCAAAGTGCTCAATCAATATCCCAATGAAACGTTCAAGTGAGCCATAAATCACTCGGTGAACCACAACTGGGGTCTTTTTGCTACCGTCTTTGTCCGTATATTTGAGATCAAAATTCTTAGGAATCTGATAGTCAAGCTGTATTGTACCCATTTGCCATTCACGACCGATGGCATCTTTCATGAGAATATCAACTTTTGGTCCATAGAAAGCGCCATCACCTTCTAATACTTTATAAGGACGTCCTGATTTATCTAGTACTTTTTTAAGTGCAGCTTCGGCTTTATCCCAGGATTCAATATCACCCATAAATTTTTCAGGTCGAGTACCCATACGGAATTCATAATCCATGTCAAAAATGCTGTAAAAGCGCTCGCAGAGTTCGAAAATATGCATATATTCGCTCTCAACCATATCTTCAGAGATGAAATTGTGTGAGTCATCCTGTTGGAAAGATCTTACCCTTAAAAGTCCATTTAAGGTACCTGAGCGTTCATACCTGTGCAATTTATCAGTATCCGAAAGTCTTAGAGGCAAGTCTTTATAAGAAATCTGCTGGCTTCCGAATACAACCATTGCATTAGGACAATTCATTGGTTTTACACCGTATACTTCATTCTCACCCATGTCTGCAATGAACATATTCTCTTGGTAATGGTCCCAGTGACCTGAGGTTTTCCATAATTGTGACTTATTAATCAAAGGAGATACTATTTCCTGGTAATTATGCTTCTCGTGTTCTGTTCTCCAGAAATTCACCAATTCATTAAATAGTTTGACACCCTTGGGCAACCAATATGGCATACCTGGAGCAGTCTCATGGAACATGAAAAGTTTAAGCTGTGGACCTAGGACTCGATGGTCTCGTCGCTCTGCTTCAGCCAACATATTCAAATGCGAATCAAGTTCTTCCTGGGTTGGAAAGCAAAGGCCGTAAATTCTGGTAATCATCGGTTGTTTTTCATCGCCTTTCCAATACGCACCGGCAATACTTTGAAGTTTTATAGATCCTACTTTACCTGTCGACACAACATGAGGACCTCGACATAAATCTACAAATTCATCATTCCCGGTGATATAGAAGCTCAACTTCTTGTCAGGGATATCTTTATAAAGCTCAATCTTATAATTTTGATCTTTTGATTGGAGTAGCTTGAGGGCTTCTTTTCGACTCATAAAAATCTGAGACATTGCAAGATCACGGGAGATAATATCCTTCATCTCTTTCTCAATCTGTTCCAAGTGTTCCTCGTTGATAGGCTCAGAAAATTCAAAATCGTAATAGAAACCGTTTTCTATTGCTGGGCCGATCCCAAGCTTAGCATCTGGAAAATATTTAAGTACTGCCTGGGCCAATATGTGAGAAGCGGTATGACGCATTTTCTCTATTTCTGGCACATTTTCTACATCTTTTTTAACTTTTGGCATATATGTGAACGTTCAATTTAAAAGGAAATTTGCGCGTATATTTTGGGGTAAGTAAAAACTCCCGACATTAGCGGGATGTGGGGTAAACAACCTTAACTAGTATTTCTTTGTTTCTACCAAGTATTCTAAACATTTCTTTTGTATTCTATATATTTTTCCTAATATTTGCAATCACTTCTTCAGTATGTAGAGTGAAATGGCATTGAGTCCAAAGTCATACGTCTCAACTTTTTTGATATGTTCAAACTCAAGTGAATCAATAGGATACCTCCGAGGATGTTTTATTATCAATGCGCCTTTGAATCTGCCTTTTGACTTTTTAACAGCTGGAAGTAGGTTAGAAGCCATTGATATAGTCTCATTCATCTTCTGAGTTCTTTTGGTGTTGTAAAGTTTATAAGGAGGATCCATGAAAATTATCTCAAAGACTGAGTCGTTTTGTTGGTTTTTGAAAAGAAAATCGTCCACCTTACCTCTTATTACTTCCGTTTCTGTCAGTCCCATCTTTTCCAAGTTCATTTTGAGGATACGTTCTGAGTGTCTGGAAGCATCAATAAAAGTACATGATTTTGCACCTCTTGAAAGTGCATCTAATCCGAAACTTCCTGAACCAGCAAATAAATCCAGAATGGTTTTGTTAGCAATGTCAGAACCTAGGATATCAAAGATTCTTATTTTCATGCGATCTGTAAGAGGGCGAGTATTTTTAGGAATCTCAATATTGAAGTTCTTAAATTTCCCACCTGTTATTCTCACCTGGGCTTTAATAGTTGGCTCTTTCCCCTGCATTCTCTCTTTGAGAATTTCAGCTTCGAGGTCGTCATATTCCTCCCAGGAGTCAATCTTGTGTTTAGCCTTCTCTTTTCTAAGTTTTTTAAATGAGTCGTATTTTAAGCTCATAGCAAAGATTTTACTAAGAGTTAGTAAATTTGTATACCTTCCATCCTGATTCCACCTATTTGTAAGTTACCTTGAAAGAGACTTGCAATGCTACTTGTACAGTATGTGCCTGTAACGCTACCGTTGGTTGGAGCTACTCTGTATTGATATGTGTGGTTCATTGTAATTGTAGAGTCAGTATGCGACGAAGAGTTCGCTGCCTTAGTTATTAAATCACTAAATCCACCTCCATCAACATTTCTTTGTACCTTATACCCGTCTTCCAAAGAGGTATTATCTCTCCAGTGGAATGTAAGCGAGGAGCTGTTAGGTGTTTTTACTAAATAACATGCATTGGCTTCTTCCATGGCTCTCATGGTGAATTGTGCGACTGATGAATACGAGCCTACTGAATCATTGGTATCCCAAAACCGTATTCTCCAATAATAGGTTGTACCTGTAAGGCCAAGAGCATTTCCCGCATACGAAATATCAGATGATCTTGCACCGTTAGCAACCGTTATACTCTGTTTCCCAGAGTCCCACATACTAGTTCCCGAAAAGTCAGAGTGTGTATTTACTTGAATTTGATAGCTTGCAGAAGAATCACTCTCAGGGTCGTTGTGAATTGCTGAAAATTCTGGCGTTGTATCTGTAACCGATGTAGGGTTTGTAGAACCTTCAGTCCATAAATCTGTAGGGGCAGTAGGTGCAGCAGTTACCGTAAATGAAAACGGTGTTGGGTTTTCAGAAGTGAATGAATTAGTACCTGCTGGGTCAATAGCATAACTTCTCCAGTAATATGTAGTGTCGGCTATAAGATCTGATGTGAGTGTGTAGATGGCTTGAGTACCAGAAGTGTAGGCAGTATTACCTTGGGTATTTTGTCCGGTCCATCCAGTTTGACTCGAGGTTTGGTCAAAGGTTTGGCAGCTGGAGGTCATTGCCGCATTAGTACATATCTGGATTTTGTATCTAAGATAATCACTGTCTTGGTCAGTTGCAGTTGTTCTTAATTGAGGTCTTAAGGCTACGGAGGGGTTATTATTGGTAGGAAGATCCATTGCTGGATAACTTGGAGCTAGCTCTCGGCTAAAAGCAACTAACCATGGGTATGAGATTGGAGCTGTTCCAGAAAGAGTCGTTTGAGTATCAAATGTGTAAGTTTTGATGCCGTTTGAAAGGTTTAAAATATAATCTGTAAGAAAGATTGGCATTAGATCCCCGCTTCCGTTATTCCACCCACCCATATCGTCTGTAATACTGACTCCACCGTTTTGGATTCGTGCTATTACTCGTGCATCAGCATCTGTCACATTCGCACCTGCTGCAACTACCCATTCAGAGTTGTTAAATGAATTAACGACCTTGACTGATTGCTGGTTTACCCAGCTACCTGAGGAAGTCATAACCGTACCAGTTGTATTTTCATGTGCCAAATAATTTTCAAATAAGTTTAAGCGCAACGCGAATACACCATTCGCTTGTGTGACTTGATCGCTTCCAGATTCCTTGGCTCTTATAGCAAGGGTAGTAGCTGAATTAGGTAGAGCTAATGTTCCACCTAAAGGTAAGATTGGAGATAGACTGTTTGCATTAATAGTAACATTATTATTTGAATAAGTAGTTGAATTCACTGTCAGTTGGTTTTCGATTTTGCTCCCAGCTCCACCGTTGTTAGCGCTGGTTTGTGTGTATCCTGCTACCCACCAGATGTCGTTATTGTTAGCTGGAGTGAAAGTATGAGTTAGAACGTTACTTAAAGTAGTCGTTAGACTTGTATAGGTAGTGTTAATGGCATACTGGAAGTCACCACTGGTAATGAGATCATCTACATCTATTACCATAAGAGTTATATCTTCCACCCTACTCTGCGCTCCTGTGCCATTCCAGTACTGTTGAACTTCTAGACTTTCGCCCGTGACTGCTGTCCACACAGTAAACCAGAAATAAGGGATTTTATATCCTGCGGTTGTATTATCTGTCACGTCGACTGACTCTGATGTTTCAAAAGTTGTTGTGCCGTGGACGACTCTCAGACCACTTTTACCTGAAGTATTATCAGTACTGTGAGACCCTGTAGCGTAAATCAGATATCTACGCCCTCCGTTTAGATTGCTTGAACTTACCCATCCGTTACTTGAACCAGTAGTTCCTGTATCAACTGAACCGCTAATATTAGCCCATCCATTTGTTGTACTTACAGCTTCAGATGTTCTTCTCGAGCTATAGATTGTAAGAGCTCGGCTAGCAGTTGAACGAGGTTTAGAGTTTGTAAGGAAATGATTTGGAGTGCTTTGAGTCAAAGACCATCGATTTGATCCTCCTGGGTCTATTGCGTATGTTTTCCAGTAATAGGTTGTCGAGGGAAGTAAATCTGATTGGAGTGTATATACAGCTTGAGTTCCTGAGGTATAAGCAGTTGAGGTTTGGGTATTTTGTCCGCTCCATCCAGTTTGGCTTGAAGTTTGGTCATAAGTCACACAACCTGCCGACATAGCGAAATCTCGACACAGTTCAATCTTGTATCTTAAGTAGTTAGATTCGGCATCAGTGGCGGTAGTTCTTAGTACAGGACGAAGTAATTGTCCCGTTGCTGCGTTACTTGGTGAGTTCAGTGAAGGGGTAGCAGGAGAAGTATTCGTAGTGTAATCGAGTGTCGCAGAAGTTACTGTCGGAGAAACATAATCTCCCCAGCTGGAGAGAATGGCACGGTACTGGAAGTAACGAGATCCCAAACTGCTAGTTATGGTTGAACCCCCAGGTGTTGTCATGTAGTTACTATTCACTCGATAGTCATCAATCCAAACGGTTCTTGCTTCACTTCCATCAGTTAACCTGAAGCTAACTCCTGTAAGTGAATCCCAAGCAGACGAAAGAGTTTCATTTTTAACTGTCCAGTACTCTCTTTGCCATTTGAACACATCCGCGTTTCCACTGTATCCCCCCGAAGGAAATGTGGAACCTGTGTCCCAGGAGGTTACAGTAACGGACCCTGTTGATGTATTTACCGAAGTGACTGTTCCTTGTGCATAGTATTCTATCCCGTTGTAGTTTTCGCGAAGAATAATCTTGTCACCTTTATACAGAGAAGTTGCTTGTTGAGGGAGTCCGTAATATGTAGCATCTATCTCAAAACCCAAGTCTGAGCTGTTTGTTACTAAATCATCTGTAGAGAGTCTTGCACCAAATTGAATTGTAATTTGATGCGAGGTTAGGACGGCCTCATAGGCTTGCCTAATCTCGGCGGCACTTCTAGTTACATTACTTACACGTACTTCATCGATTGAGCCATTAAACCATACCCCTGAGCATCCTCCCCCAGTTGTTGAGCCTCCGATTTGGAGTTGTGTTGTCGATGATAGTGTTGCACTCCTAGCCCCACTATTACTCAGCTGGCCATCAACATAAATTCTCGCAGTCGTACCATCATATGTACCTACTACATAGTGCCAATTACCATCGTTAACTGCTACATTTGAGTCAAGCCAGGTTGTATTTCCTACAATAAAGTTAGGTCTACCTGGTGTAAGATTATTCTGGTTTATCCATAGCAAATATCCAGATGTAATACATCCAGTACTCTTACCTAAAATAACTTGATTACTACCTGTACTAGTAGTTTTTACCCACGCTTCAACGGTTATATTGTTTGTCGGAGAAAGAACGCTGTTATTTGGAATCCCAACGTAACTATTTGATCCATTAAAAATTCTAGCTTTGCCGTAAATTCCTTGCGTAGAAATAGTGTTGTTAGGTGTCCCGTGGTTTGTATTTCCGCTGGTGTCTTTTATATATGCTCCTGTGCCAGATATCTCATCTAATCCCCATTCCCCAACTGTATTTAAATCCGCTTCGCTGTTTATATATGGAGATTCCGATAAAGAGGTTTGAATGTAGGTGCCTGGTCTATCTCCTGCAATTTGAAAAGGTATCATTAAAGTTCCAGTTATATCGTTTGATGAAAAGCTTTTTCTAATAAAAGTGTCTCTGCCTTGTCTAAACATTTCCGCGATCTCTTCAGAGTTTTTTGCAATATTGTAAAGAGCAACTTCGTCGATTTGCCCCGTAAAATAATCATTTGCACCACTTATCCTTGTTTGACCAATTTTTAAACTTTCAGTACTGGCTGCAAGTGATGTGGCGGGTGAACCATCTGCGCTACCTACTTCTACTCCATCGATATACAGTCTTGCCACTGTACCATCATTGGTACCCACTATGTGATGCCATTGATCTGGGCTTGGGAGGGAAGTTGTTGATACAAGTGTTTGCCATGTTGTACCGGTTGATGATTGAAGCCAGTACAGTGAGCCAGATGAAACCCCCAGAGAGTATTGTGCATATTCAGTCGTACCAATACGTTTACCAATGATCCCTTCATTGGTTGGCCAACTTCCAGTGTGTTTTATCCATACTGACAATGTCATCGTAGATGATGCATCCAAGGTTGTTCCATCACCAACATCTATAAGGTCACTACTTCCGTTAAAACTACGTGCTTTACCTGCAATTCCGTTTGCCACAGCTGTTCCTGTCGGGGTACCATTATTTGCACTATTTGCACTGTCTTTAATATAAGCTCCAGTACCACCAGTTTCATCTAAATGCCAAAGTGAAATTGTGTTCAAGTCAACTTTGGGTTTTGTATCGATTTTTAGTGCTCCAGTTGACTGAACTTTGATTACCGAATCATTAGAAAAAAATGAGTTGTACGCATTGTTACTTGAGGCCAATGTCACTGTCCCTGTATTTCCCGCGTCGCTTGATAAATCAATAGTATTAAATTCTGGATTTCCGGCGGTGTATACAACGGATTTAATAGCTCCTGAGCTACTTTTAATAACAATATTATCGTAGAAAACTGAAACCGCAGTATTAGAATTACTTTCATTAACTAAGTCAAACCAACTAACGGTTTTACCATTATCTTCAGCGGGTATAGTACAAATCCTATGGAACCATCTTTTATGAATGTACTGATAGCCTTCGTCTTGGCATTTGTAATTTACTTGGTCTTTCCAACCAGTATATCTAGCATATGAACCATCTGTATATCTGATATCAATTCCGCCTATCCCGAACATATTATTATTTGCGAATACATCAAACTCAACAGTGTCTCCTGTTGTCATTGTGGTACTGTTACTTTTAAACTTGGTATATGTGTAGGCATTTCCTGTTGCAATATTAGTCGAATTAAAAAGTAACATATCGCCAGAAGGTCTTGCTTGAGGGTCATTGTTCCACTCAACTGATGTGGAATCAGTATCAAATCCAAATGCAACAACTTCATTGTTGTCAGGTTTCCAGGTTTCCCAAGTCCCATCATCAGGGGATGTGTTGGTGCCAACTCTAGTTTGGAATTCGACATTACCAGCTTGATAGTTTGACATAATTTCAGAAGGAGTCATTGCTCTAGTAAAGATTGTTGTTGAATCGATTACGCCGTGAAAAAGACCAATTCCATGGCCAGATCCGATTGCATCTTGTACGCTTGGGGTGCCTGGTGTGTAAGTGGTGTTAGCAAATGTAACGGTTGTATTGGACACCATAAGGCCATCAATAAAAATCTGGATTTTGTCGCTTGGGAAATCAAATATACCGACAAGGTAGTGCCATTGATATGGGTCTTGGAGCACGTAGGTGGCAGTCTGATAAGAATCTCCAGTACCGCTCCTTCCCCCTACTTCAACTTTATTGAGATCGTAGACATTTAGCGATACTCCAGATGTAACATTACCCATATATACGTTTATAATTCGTTCTCTTTGGAGTGCTGCAGGGAATGTGTTCACTTTAAACCATGCTCCCATTGAAACTACGCTTGCACCACTTAGTTTCGGGCTTAAATTGTTCGCACCTAGTAACACTTCATCATTTACACCATCAAACATTAATGCCCCAGTCCCCCATTTTCGATTATCACTACTCCATCCAGAATGAACTATTGCGTCCTGGCTCCCTGTTGAACTGAATGCAGTTAGGGTGCCGTTACAGGAGGTACTACACGACCCTGCGTCATTTGTTGCAGTTGTACCTGAAGTTTGATTGAAGTTCCATTGCGCGATTAAGTTTGTACTACTGTTTAATGTTTCGCCGTCACCTGTAGCAACACCTGCTTCATTCCATGAAAAAGTATTCCAAACGCTTGAGGTATTTGATAAATCAATTATGTCGGAAGTGAATGTAGAGTATGGGCTTCTTGATGCATCACTCCTAATCTCTTGTGAAGTTCTTGCGATGTTGCTTAAGCGTATATCGTCAATTGAGCCTTCAAATTCAGCGTTTGCTTGATCAGATCGATCTCCAATGTAAAACGTAGAGGTGGTGTTGGACATTGTAGAGGTGAAAGATGTGGATGTATTGCTAAGCTTCCCGTCTATGTATATTGAGATTGTTGAACCTGTTGATGTAAATGCCACATGGTGCCAATTGTTGTCAGTCACTGTAGCAAGACTTGTGACCGTGGCGACAGTAGTCCCAGCGCTATTGGTAAGTGTGGCAGTTACCGTTCCTGAGGTGGTTAGGTTCATAAGGTATTCCCATGTTGTAATTCCTTTAAGTATTAAATATTCAATGGTGCTTGGATTCCCGTTACGTTTCATCCAAAGTTCTGCACTCATTGTGTTATTCCCAAAACTCAATCGGTCATTATCACTTACAGTAATAAAGTCGGAAGTGCCGTTAAATGTTCTTGAAGCTGCCCCAATCCTTTGAGTCGTTGTATCTATTGTTGTACCTGTTGCTACGCCATGTAAACCGTTACCTGAACCATCGCATAAGTCTTGCCCACCAGCGCAGGTATCATTAGCGGTTTCATTGAAGTGCCAGAGTGCAGTAGTTGAAACATCAGAGGGTGTTTCAAGATAGAAAGTTTCTAGTACTGGTGATGAACCAGAACCAGTGTCTTTAATACGATTAAAGCTCCCTGATGAGAATTCTGAGGAGGTATCATGAACTACTGTTGGGTCAATGGTTACAGGATATTTTCTATTCTTATGTGCTAACCATCTATCATCGATTATTACTCTTAGAAAGCTTTTCCCATCTTTTCCGAAAGTGTCTATTCTTACTGCTTCAGTTCGTGCCCCTCTACTATCAAAGGCATATCCTTTTTCAAAGTTGAAAGCGTATTCACCCGACTTAGTTTCGAATTTGGGTGTAACTGCATTCTTGGTACTTTTGTCTTGTACCAAGTCGTTAGTTTCGTATTCAAAGAGGAAGAAGTTTTTGTGGGGGTATCTGTGTAATATGAGGTTCTCTTTCAAACCATTCTCCAAAGGGATGTAATTGATGTCAAGCCATTCTTCGACATTACTAAATGTGACTTCCCGACTCTTACGGGTTAGTTGTGGCTGACTGTCTCTGCTAGTTACGTATCTGAATGTAATCTGGTTGTTATTTGGATCACTGAATTTAATTTCAGGTGCATTATCACTTTTACTACCAATTTGGGCGGTATAAGTTTGGTTCCCTGTCTCTACTAGATAGTTTGAATTCTTCTCTGTTATGCGTATTCTTGGAACCGGGTTTTTGATCTCAATTGCAGCTAAATACAAGAGTAATGGGAAAATATTGAGTAGCACTAACATCCAGAGCTTGAATTTGATGCATTTTACACGGTTATAAAGTTTTTGGCAGTGCCTTAAAAAAGCCCTTAGTGGCATAAATTCATGATATCGAGAAGGGTCTGCAGTGTCAAAGTTTAACGCTTAATTTTGTAGTAAATTCCGCCCCATAATTCACGTGTAGCTTCTAACACTGAAATCAAAGCATATGCGGGTGTGAGTGGAAGGTCGTGAGCTCTAACAACTTTGAAAAGTTCTCCTCCGAAACCTTTCTTAAACCTAGTGAACCCAGCCCATTGGTCTTTAGGATTATCGTCTTTCGCAACTCCCCAGAAATCGAAATATTTCACACCTTGAGCTTTACCTTCCTGTATTGCATGCCATACCAACGTTTGAGGAGCCATCAATTTATTAGCTTCCCTATTGTTGAGACTTGCTGCATGTAAGTAGAAACTACTGTCACCAAATGTAGCTATCAATGCTGTCGCCAGGACAGTATCACCCTTTTGGGCAATGTAGATCTTATACATGTCGGCTTTCAGGAGTGTCTTGAATTGGGTTTTGTAATATTCATAAGGATGTGGAACAAATTTCTGTCTTGCAACGGTTTTCATAAAGAGTAATTCAAAAAGATCATACTCTTCGAAGTTAGTTGAGGCTCTAACTACAACGCCTTCTTTTTCGGCTTTCTTAATTTCATAACGGGTGTTTTTTTTCATTTGATTGAGCAAGGTTGCGTTGTTGGGTGAAATATCCAAGATCCATTTGTATTCTGCTTGTACATGGGTTGATGCTTTTTTCAGTCCAACTCCCTTGAGTGTCTGTCTGTTTGTTCGGTTGTCTTCCCAAAGTGGGTCAACTCTGACGAAGTTAACCTTCTCCTGGATCCCAAGTGCTTTTAAATATCCCATTAACTTGCCTAAGGCTTCTGCTTCATATCCATTAGCTATTACTGGGCCGTTAGAGACATAGATGTGAGTTCGGAGTTTTGTTGGGATTAATTGCGCCAAAGCGACCCCTATCATTGTAGAATCATTAAAGATCCCAATTCTCCATATCTTTCGATTCAGCTTGAACTGAAAGTCTCCCCATGCCCAGCTTTGTAGGATATTGGCATGCGGTTGATTGGTAAGGAAAGTATCCCAAACCTCTTGATTTTCTACTAACTCAATTTTAATCATGTGGCTGAATATAAAAGTATTGCTGCTGCGCTGGCAACATTGAGTGAATTCTTAGTGCCTTTCATAGGAATATACAATATTTCATCACTACTGTTCAAAACTTCACTGTTTACACCTTCAATTTCGTGTCCAAATACAAATGCAACCTCTTTGGGGAATTTCAGAGATTAGTAATGTTTGGCTTTTTCGGTAAGTTCGATTGACCAAACAGGCACTTTCTTATTCTTCAACCATCTCACAGCCTCTAGAGTTGTTTTGAAGTATTTCCATGGCACGCTTTGATCTGCTCCTAAAGCTGTTTTGCCAACTTTGATGTGTTCGGGCGTGGGGCTGATTCCGCAAATTAGAAGTTCACAGTTACCTGCCCCATCGGCGGTTCTAAAAATGCTACCTACGTTGTAGGCAGAGCGGATATTATCTATCACTACATATATTTTCATTGGAAGAGTTGTTTTGAAATATCATCTAGATTATATCCTATTCCGATTAATCTTTTTGCCTGATTTCTAGCTTTGATCAAAAGTTCAATGTCGTTGATGGAAGCTACTTTGAAGGTTGGAATACCTGATTGTTTTACACCATATACTTCACCTGGACCTCTTTTCTTCAAATCGAATTCTGCTACATCAAAACCTGATGGATGCTTTGCAAAGTAGGTGAGTCGTTCACTTGCTGCTTCCTCTGCTTCTTCTCCTGCGAGCACAAAACAGTAAGATTGCTTATCTCCTCTCCCTACTCTTCCTCTAAGCTGATGTAGTTGGGCGAGTCCAAAGCGCTGTGCATCTTCTATCACCATCACTGTTGCTTCAGGTACATCAATACCTACTTCAATAACTGAAGTCGCAACAAGTACATTGTATTTTTGAGCTTTAAAAGATTTTAACGTTTCATTTTTCTCTTTGATCTTTAACTGTCCGTGAAGTAGTCCCACCCTTAAGTTTTTGAAAAGCCCATTCTTCAACTTTTCGTACTCAGCGGTAGCTGCTTTGGCTTGTGCTTTTTCTGATTCCTCAACCAGAGGAAAAACAATGAATGCCTGCTCCTTGGTGTCAATAAGCTTCTGCTTAATCCATTCATAACAGTCATCTCTTTTATTAAAGGGAACAAAATGTGATTGAATAGGGATACGATTGGCAGGCATTTCCTTTATGAAGCTTACATCCATATCACCAAAGAAAATATTGATGAGAGTATGTGGTATCGGTGTCGCTGACATCATCAAGAAGTGAGGGAACTTGCCATCGCTTCTATTGAAAGTCAGTTGTTCCCTCTGCTTTACTCCAAATCTGTGTTGCTCATCCACTATTAAAAGCCCAAGGTTATGGATTTCTTCTTTGTTATGAAGCAATGCATGGGTGCCAACAATAATTTGGGGCTTTGAACTGTGTTTGAGTTTAGTCCCAGAAGCACATAGCTCAACATTTATTTTCAGAGGCTTTAGAAGTTCTTTCAGGGTTTGTTGATGCTGTGTTGCGAGAATTGTAGTGGGAGCCATAATTATGCTACTAAATCCTGCTTGGTATGCACTGTACATGCAAGATGCAGCGACTACAGTCTTTCCTGATCCGACGTCTCCATTTAAGAGTCTGTACATAGGTTTCTCTTTTTCCATATCGTTTTGGATATCATTTATAGCTTTCCTTTGATCTTGCGTTAGTTCGTAAGGCAATGTGGAATTGAAGATTTCAATGTATTTAGGAATAGACTTTATCTCTATTGAACTTCGATTTTTTAATACAGCGACATTAGTTTCGGTTTTGAAACCGACTTTAAGCATTTCGTCAAAAGCTAACCTTGTTCGAGCATTGTTAATTTGGTCAAAATCGGTTGGAAAGTGAATTTGCATTATTGCCTGAGCTAGTGATAGCAGATGCTCTTCTTCTAAGACTGAGGATTGAAGGTCAACTTTTAGGAGGTTACTAATTTCTTTTTTTAAAAAAGTGATTCTACCTCTAAGCCATTTAGAGGAAATTCCTGCTGTTTCATTGTAAAAGGGAGTTATTTTCCCAATATGGCTTTGGGTAGATAGGTCTCCTGAGAATAGTTCATAAGCAGGACTGACTAAGTCATTGGTTTTCTTTGATAGTTTACCTTCAAAAATATATGTATTCCCTTGTTTTAAAGCTTTCGTGAGATAAGGCTGATTGAACCAAAGAATGTTTATTGTACTGCTCTCATCAATCACCTTTGCTCTGGTAATTACTTTACTGAATCGTGTGTAGACATTTTCTATCCGTTCTACCGTAGCAATAATGGTACCTTCTCTCTCTTTTTTGAGTTTGGTGATGGGAATGATATTGGATGTATCTCGATATTTGAAAGGGATATGAAAGAGTAAATCCTTGATCGTCGTTATCCCGAGTTTTTCGAGGAGTTGTGCTTTAGAGGGCCCAACCAAGGGTATCTCGGTTACTGCAGTCTTAAGAGTCAGATCGCTTAGCATATTAGCTTGCAAATAAGGCTATGACAACTGGAAGCACAATTCCTGATATCAATACTATTGCAACAAAAATATTAAAAATATGTTTTATTCGTTTTTTGGTGAGTTCTCTCATTGAATGTAATTGTACCTTCTTAAAGAAATATTTTCGAGAGGAAGCAATTGTTTAACTTTTAATCGTTATTAGGCTGCGCTGAGGGACAAATGAATCTGCATTATGAAGATATAAACCCGAAATCAAATAATTAACACTTTGATCTAAATTAGTACTCTTACCAATTGTTATCGTTTCATTATCTAAAAGTAAGGTAAAACCTTCCTTATTTGATATTAAAGTTGCACAGACATTACTTTTATCTATAAGTTCAATATAAAAGTTGAAATCACTACCTTTGAGTATGCGTATAGTTGAGTAATCAACTTCAGTAAGTAAACCGATTTGACTTGGTAGTTCTGCAATCATACTTCCAGAAATTGTGTCTATAAAGTCAACTGTAAGAGCTACTTCGATTGAACTTTTTGCATCTAAAACATTGAATATATGATTAAGTTCCATAAACCAAGCATCAGATTGCATTGTATGGTAGTCGCTTTCTTGCCTGTCAATTTCTATGTTTTTGCTATAAAACATGTCTTATTATAGGTTATAGTAAGAAGTTTTGCTACTGGAAAATGTTTTACTATGTTGTATAATCACATAAATTTTAACTGCGTATACCCGGTTTACATTAGTTTAATAAATACAGAATGATTTTGAGCTGTGAAGAACCCAACTTTATCAGTCATAATTCCGTGTCATGCCAGGCACATACCGAAGCTAGAGTCCCTTTTAAAGGAGCTGTTGCCTGTATTTGAGCATTCTGTCGATTTTTTTGAAGTAGTTGTTGTTGTAAATGGTCTTAATTCTACGGATGTAAGTATTCCCGCATTTCCGTCGGTTTCTAAGGCACGAGTGAAATTGATTGAAGTGCCTATGGTAATAACACCTGCACAAGCTAGAAACTTAGGAGTCTCAAGTACATATGGTGAATATCTTTTGTTCTTAGATTCTGATGTTAAAATTGAAAATTTTAGTCAAAAATTTATTAAAGAGAAAATCGATTTCTTGAGAAATAGTAAATTTGTTGCGTCTTATCTTCCTAAGATCAGAAAACCTTCTTCTTTTGAGACAATTTGGCAAAAAGGTGAGTACTTCGAAGATCTTCGATCAACGAGAACTTATGTAGACAATCAAAATGAAGCGAAAGTTCTCATAGGTGCTTTTTTATTAGTGAGTAGAGAGATATATTCTTCTGTTTTAGGTTTTAATGATTTTAGTCTTGCTTCTGAAGATAGAGAATTTTCAGCAAAATTATTAAATAGTGGTTATAAAATTAGGTACGATGATAGTTTAGTAATTTTTCATAAATACCCATCTTCTTTGAGAAATATATTAAGGCGAAAACGTTGGCATGCCGAGGGAAATGCTTCTTTATATTATCTTTACCCTAATATTTATAATAGAAGTTTTTCAAAATGGGTGTTGGTAAATATTAAAATGATATTTCGAGCGTTAAGTAGAAGTAGGTTTGATTTGATTCTTTATCGATTAATTGTAATACCTTATTACACTTTTTGGTTTTATTATTTTTTGAATAAGTATAGATATCTAAAATACGAAGATGTTGATTTTCGAAGAGCCGCGCTTTTGAAAAAGTATAATTTTAGTTATAAAGATTTATGGTAGGTTATAGAACAAAAGTTGCGAAATTTTATAACGAAAATCAAGATTTTGTCATATCACCATTCAACCCATTTGGAGAGATTTCGAATTTTGGCAAACTTGTTGTTGACCTGTACACTGATAATTTAAAAGGTAAGAAGGTTTTAGACATTGGTTGTGGGCATGGTTATCTCTTAGCTTACTTAGAGTCAAAAGGTTGTGAAACTTTTGGGGTGGATATTTCTAAGAATGCGATTGAAAAGGCTAGAAAAATTTCAAAAAAGACAAAATATTTTGTTTTAGACGCTAGAGAGATCCCTCTAAAAAGTGAATACTTTGATTATATTTTTTGTGTAGAGGCACTTGAACACTTTGAAGATCTCGTGGCTTACTTCCGAGAACAATACAGACTACTAAAAAAGGATGGAAAGCTGATTATTTCTACTCCAAATTATTTTAATACTGCTGGTTTGTTGAAAGTGTTGTTAGAAATGACTCGTGTATACAAGAAGAATACTTTTGCACCTTTTTCAAATTGGAAGAGTCAAGCAAACGAGAATATGGTTACGGTTTTTAATGTACCCAAAAGACTTGAAAGTGTGGGCTTCGAGATAGTCGATCAGTTTACCTATAATACATTACATGGGATATTACCGTTTCTTGCGATTAGTTGGAGGTTTTATCGATGGGCACCTATTCGATTTATAAGGCATCAAATTGAAAAACTCAGAGGCTACCCATTTATTAAATTACTTGGAATGAATCAGATTGTAGTATGCAAGAAGAACTAAAGGTAAAGAAAATTTGCGACAATTTTATTGAAACTTTGAAATCCAATGCACTTTTAGATTGGATTGATAGTATTTACCTTTATGGGAGTGCTGCGGATGAAACCTATTTAAGTAAAGACAGTAATATTGACTTAATGATTTTGTGTAATGTTGATGAAAGAGGTCAACTTGACTCTCAAAAATTGATAAGACTTTATGAGTTACATAAAAATTATGTAGAGAAGATTCAGCTGCCTTTTGAGATTTATACCTATGGATCAGATGAAATCCCAACGGAAAATACTTTAGGCTACTCACTTTTAAGGTCGATGTTTATTTATGATTACTTTGAGAAAGCAAAACTCATTTATGGAATCAACCTTCTACAGAAGTTTTTAAAACCTGATGTTGAAGAGTCTTCGATTTTATTAGCAAATGATATGCGTAGAGGCTTAAGGCAGATGGTATATAATTCCCCATATCTTTCAAATAGATCTGTTCTTTCAAGAATGGTTGGTGATAGATCTGGTGGTACAACATTTGTAACAGAAGATATAAGCAAATATTTAGATGACAGATTGAGATATGCCACTGTATGCTTGATATTTACTATGAAGGCTCATCTATTGCTTAAGGGTCAACAGGTTTCTGGTAAGAATAAGATATTCAAAACCTATTTAGAGTTTTTCCCTGGTATAGAGAGGAAAAACGAATTGTTGGAGCTATTTGAGTGGTGGAGGGGACATAAATCAAAGGAGTATCATCGTTGGGGTCTTGGAAAAGACGATTTCCAGTATCAACCACCTGAGCAATCACGACTGCAAGTGTTATTATGTTTGGAAATTGTTGAGGATATTGCAAAGTCAATGCAGGGTTCGATAAAAAAATAAATTAATCAAGCATCCAATGTTAAAACTAATATCGGTAATCGGAGGAGCAGCAGTTGAATCAAATTCAAAAGATTATGAAATTGCCTATGAAGTAGGTAAGAAGATTGATAAGAGCAAACATGCATTGGTTTGTGGTGGTATGACTGGGGTAATGGAGGCAGTTGCAAAAGGTGCAAAAGATTCGGGCGTCATTACTATCGGAATTTTACCTGAATTCAGAGAGGAAGCTAATCAGTTTATCGATATCCCTTTAGTAACTGGCTTAAAAGTCACAAGAAACTCGATTGTAGCTGTTTGTGCTGATTTAGTTATAGCTATTGCAGGATCTTTAGGGACTATGTCGGAAGCTGCTATTGCCTTAACTGTTGGCAAAAAGGTTATCGTTGTCAAATCAACAAACTCTGATATATTTGCGAATTCACTTATGAAGCTAGCCAAACCAGATAAGAGAAGTAATATTTTTCAATCAAAAGTCGACGACCTAGATATTGATAGCTATATTAATTAGAGAATGCGGAGAGTTCTTTTCCCAACCTTTAATACAATATCTTTTGTGTTAATTTGTGACTTCCAGTTGACGATTTTTCCCTGATTTACTTCGACAGAGTCCTGTTCAACAAGTCGCCTTGCCTCTGACTTACTCTTGCTTAAACCTGTTTCAACCATTAAATCTAAAATATTCATTTCTGATTTTGATACTTTGACTGTTTCAAGTTCTACATTGACACTCATTTTTTGAAACACTCCTTCAAAGTACTCTTTTGCTCTTGTTGCCGCTTTGTTTCCTTTCAATTCTGAAACCACTATTTCCGCTAGTTCTTTCTTTAATTCCATTGGATTTTTACCTTGTTTCAATTTTCTTTCAACCTCATTAACTTTATCTATTGAACTGTTAGTTAAAAGTTCAAAACCACCTAAGATTTGTTCATCAGAAAATGCCATTACCTTACCAAATATATTCTCTGGTGAGTCAGAGAGCATAATCATGTTACCTTCTGATTTACCCATTTTAGCTCCTTCGTTCGTTGTAAGCAGTTTACCTGATACCACGAACTTATCTTTTTTATATAGTTTTTCAATAAGAGTCCTACCTGCTAACATATTAAAAAGTTGATCACTCCCCCCAAGTTCTATATCTACATTAAGCGCAACTGAGTCAAAGCCCTGCATTAAAGGGTATAGAAATTCGTGTAGGTGTATTGGTTTGTCATTTTCTAATCTCTTTTGAAACATATCTCTTTTAATCATCTGTTGAACTGTAAATTCTGACGCTAAATCTACAATTTCTGCAAATCTAAGCTGCCCTAACCAATCATTATTGAAAACTACAGTCACAGGATTATCTTTATCGTTCATATTTAGAAGTGAACTTGCTTGCTCTTTGTAAAGCTTGAGATTTTCTAAGACCTCTTTCTCTGTGAGTTTACGACGTGCTGCCCCTTTGTCAGTTGGATCGCCAATTCGACCAGTAAAGTCCCCAATAAGCATAAATACTTCGTGTCCTAGTTTCCTAAAGTCTTCAAGCTTCCGCATCATAACAGTGTGTCCAATGTGTAGAGTTGGTGCTGTTGGATCAAATCCTTGGTATACCCTTAACCTACGTCCCGAATTAAGTAGGGATTTAAGATTCTCTCTTGATGGTAAGACTTCTTCAACGGCTTTCTCGACTATCCTGTCTATGATTTCAGGGTTGCGACTTATTGTTTTACAACCTTTTATTGATACTCTCTTAAATTTTTTGATTTCACTTAAATCGTCAGTGTTAATCTCATTATACTTAGAATTCATAATGCCCTTTGAAATTTTCGTTGGGTGAACAAAAGCATTGAAGTTATTAGCGAGCTCTTCAAGAATCTCTTCAACCTTACTGTCTGACATATCAAGTGTGTCAACTACAATAAATGCATTCTTGCTTTCAGCGGTTAAAAGAGTTTTTCGCCCTTGTTTGTATGCCCAATTACGGGTTATGACATTCTTCTCGTCTGCATACACAATTTCCGAAGGCGATACCCCTTCAGCTCCCTGGCTTTCACGTGGGAGAAAATTCAACTCTTTACTATTCTCGCCTATTGTAACAGAGCCTTCCGTCTTATCTGCATCATGGATCCCAATAGGTACACCGTGGATAAGTTGGATACGGTTTATCACATTCACAGCATTGGAGATATTAGGTAAGCTACTGGTACTAGAAAGCAAACGATTAAGTAGGGTCAGATGCGAAGGAGTAATTTCAGATGGAATCCCAGCTTTGGCAAAAGCCTCGCTCCATTTATCATTTTCTGCGTCCTTTAATGTCCGCTTCAATGAGTCGGTTAGTCGGCATAGTAGCTGGTACGAGATATCCGAATTGCTATGGTTAGTGATTTGTTCCAGCCATAACACACCTACTTTAAGGGTGGGAAATTGTTGGTGCAATCTTGGATCAATCCTGAGTTTCATATTTTTAGTATACACTTAATTTAAAACAAAAAACGCCCTTGCATATATCCAATATATAGATATAAACAAGGGCGATCTACGCGGTACCACCTTGATTTTACTACCAGTTCACACTGTTAGTCTTGTTGAGTGCTCATCTTGATACACTCTGTCGATATTTCGGGTCGAAATCCCGGCACGGCTTACTTGCTTTTCAGCTTGCAACTTGGGAGGGTAATTCAATTATATGTTTGCGAAGTCCTTGCTCCTTCCGGACCCTCTCAGATGTCACAACATACTACCTACTAATTCTCCTTCAACGTTTTCATGAATATTTGCAAAGAACAGCCTGATTATATTCTCTTTAACCTTAAGTGTAAATGTGGCTACTCTTGGTCTTCTATATACAACCTCATAGCTTCCCGGAGCTCTGGGTTAAGTCCTTCTATTTGGTCTAGTACTTTTAAAGCTCTTGGGATATTGTTACCGCACTGGGTGAATAAGCTTGCTCCTTCAATAGGAGCCTCTAGTGTTGATTGATCAATACCGCTAGTATAATTTCTGGAAAGAGCGAAAATCAAATCAGACTCAATATCTCGAGGATGTCTGGGTCTGGATTGTAATACAACGTTGTCACCTCCTTGCTCTTTTGGAATCACAGCAGCTCTTTTTCTCATACAAGTAATTATATATCAGAAAAACTATTTGATGTAGTTCTTATCTTTAAGTTTGTCAGGCATACACTGCTGTTGAGACTTTTTACCAGGCAAATCATGGTCGTACTCATACCCTTTGCTGTAGCCTAAATCTTTCATCAGCTGAGTTGGAGCGTTACGAATATGTAATGGTACTGGGAGATTACCAAAGTCTTCGATGTCCTTTTTTGCAAGCTGTGAAGCCATATAGGCACTGTTATCTTTTGGAGATTTGGCTAGGTATATTGCTAACTGCATCAAATGAACATCGCACTCAGGCATTCCTAATTTGGCGCAGGTCTCATATACAGTATTGGCTAAGATAACTGCATTCATATCTGCGTTCCCTATGTCCTCGCTTGCAAATCGAAGGAGCCTTCGAGCAATATAAAGAGGGTCTTCACCACCTTGAAGCATTCTAGTAATCCAGTAACAGGCAGCAGTAGAATTAGAAGACCTTAAAGATTTATGGACTGCAGAGATTAGATCAAAATGTTCATCGCCATCCATATCATAATAAAGCTGTTTTTGCACCACACCTTTTACATCTTTCTCTGTCATTTTGGCTCCCTTCGCGATAGATGCGCACATTTCAAGAATATTGAGACCACTGCGAATGTCTCCATTCGCTAAATCGGCCATTAATTGAAGTACCCTCAAGGGAATTTCAAACTTGGGGTATTCTGATTGGGAGACTTTCTTTAGCAACTCAACTATATCGTTTTTGCTATGTTGGTTGAAAACGAAAAGCTTACACCTTGAGAGTAAAGCATTATTAACTCTAAATGATGGATTTTCGGTGGTAGCGCCAATTAATGTGATGATTCCCTTTTCGACATATGGTAGTAGGGCGTCTTGTTGTGCTTTGTTCCAGCGATGGATTTCGTCAATAAACAGAATTGTTTTGCGGTTATAATTCTGATTATTCATCGCATGTGCCAGTACTTTTTTCAGTTGGTCTTTACCTGCAGTTACAGCTTGCAGCTTATGAAAGTCATAAAATATATTCTGTGAGATAATATAAGCAAGAGTAGTTTTCCCACTGCCAGGTGGACCCCAAAAAAGCATAGAAGGGATATTTTCAGACTCAAGAAGTTTTCGGATGGGACCGTTTTTGCCAATGAGATGTTTTTGACCAACAAACTCCTCTAAGGTTTTAGGACGATGTCGAGATGCTAATGGCTCATTCATACTAAGGTATACTAGGTATACGTATAAATGTCAATAATGTCTATCTGAACAACAGCTCTCTTACCTCCTCGTAAACTCTTTTGAAGTCAGGAACAAACATTTCGGGTTGATTAACCAGAGAGAATTCAAGTTCGGCTCGTGGCCAGTAAACGATTTCAGCAATTTCATTAGAGTCAAAGTTAAGTTGATCGGACTCAGTGAGTTGGGTAGAAAAATAGCTCACAAATAGTTGCCATTTCTCTTTAACAAAAAGCTTCGTCAGGAAATTCAATTTTGTACGGGTGATACCAATCTCCTCTTTGAGTTCTTTTAAAGCATTTTCTTCGTACGATTCGTCTTTGTTAACTGTCCCGTTAACAATTGGTGCGAATTTATTAGGATTCGTTTTCTTTGTTAGGCTTCTTCTACCGAGTAGGACTTCTTTTTTATCGTTTAGTACCCATACGGAAGCCACTCTGAATATATCTTCAGAAGTAATCTCATCTCGATTCTTATAGAATAATATCTCATCCTGAAGATTTACTACGGGAATAAGCTCCATTAGTATTTGTATTCAAACAAAATCATTCCATTACCCAATTTGTGTTTTTTGGAGGATTTCTTCTCTGGTATCTCATATCTGTACGAATACACTTTTACGTTCTCGAGTTCTCTCTTGAACTTCTTGTCCAAGATTTGTAGGATTTTAGGATTTTGATAAGTGTAAACCTTGGTGGCTTTTTTAAGCTTGACTTCAAAGATGTTTTCAAGGTCAAAAAATACATCCGTATTGATTCCTAGATTGAGTAATTTAATAACTTTGGAAAGAGAAACGATTATAGGAGAAATATCGTAACCGTAACCTTTGAGTTTCATGTATTTGCGGGCGGCGATGATTACACGTCCATCTCCTGAGCCCAGATCATAAAGATGATCGTCTTTATTTAGCTTCATGATTGCTAAAATTTCCGGCAAGATTTCTTTGGGAGTATGAATGCTGGGTGTCAAGACAATACTAGTGATTAATGAGAGTGTCCAGCCAGCAAGGATGAATACAAAAAGCAGTAAAAAGGATATAATTAAGCCATTACTCATATATTCTCATTATATCATAATGGATGAGCAAGTTTTGCTTGTAGACAAACCTGAAGGTATGACTTCTTACGATGTAATTCGTGTCGTCAAAAGACACTTTCCAAAAGGAATAAAGATTGGTCATACTGGGACGCTTGATCCTTTTGCCACAGGACTACTTATACTGCTTTTAGGTAAGTCCACCAAGCTGCAAGATCTATTTCATACTTACTCTAAAACATATTTAGCGATTGCCCGATTCAATATCTCTACTGATACTTTGGATGCTACTGGGAAGGTAGTTGAAACCGATACCAAGAAAATTAGTGAGTCAGATTTGGCAGAGATGATTGAGAAGAGATTTGTAGGCGAGATTGAACAGACCCCTCCTCAATTTAGTGCCAAACATGTAAATGGTAAGCGTGCTTATGATTTAGCCAGACAAGGCATTGAATTTGAACTTAAATCCAAACGAATTACTGTTTATGCTTTCAAATTGTTAAAATATGATTGGCCGATGGTAAAATTTGAGATTGTTTGTAGCAGTGGAACCTACATTCGTTCTTTAGCTTCTGATTTAGCAAATGTGCTAGGAACTCACGCTCATCTGACCCAATTACGTAGGATTGCGATTGGTGATTACAAAGTTGATGTTGCACATAAATTAAGTGAATACCAGAATGAAGGGTAAACTGATGGTAGTGGCCACTCCTATAGGTAACCTTGAAGATATAACCTTGCGCGCTATTCGTTCCTTGAAGGAATCAACCTTTATACTGTGCGAGGATACCAGGGAATCGGGTAAGTTGATGAAAAAGTACGAGATTAAAACGCCACTTATTTCTTATCGTGATCAGAATCATGAAAGGATCATGCCCAAAGTCCTTGAAAAGTTAAACATGGGTCTTGATTTAGCTTTAATTAGTGATGCCGGTACCCCTACTATTTCCGATCCTGGATATAGACTGGTAAATCAGTTGAGAACATTAGGATATAACATCGAGGCTATACCAGGAGCTAGTGGCGTTACAGCGGCGATTTCGGTTTCTGGTCTTCCAACGGATAAGTTCTTGTTTCTTGGATTCTTACCTAAATCTGATTCGCATAGGCTAAAGGCGCTTAAGGATTGTCAGGATTTGGATGCAACCTTATGTATATATGAATCTCCTAACAGGTTGTTTAAATTGCTACGAGAGATTTATTCAATTCTAGGTAACCGAACAGTTTGTGTTATCAATGATATTACTAAGAAGTTTGAAAAGGTTGATACCTTGGGCATAGTAGATATGATATTACTTTACGAACAGATTTTACCTAAAGGGGAATATATTGTCTTAGTTGCCAAGAAATAACGCTTCGAAGTTTTGATTCAGTTGAGCTTCAAGCTGATCTGATTCCATGTCTTTGGTTTTGATTAAGACATCAAGTATTTCCCGCACATCAGCCGGTTGTGAATACTTCTCTTCCTTGGATTTATATTTCCTGATACTCTGTGGTGGAAGAAACGGAGAATCGGTTTCCGTCAGAATTTTATCAATTGGCGTTTGTTTGAGTAGGTCTCTGACGTTCTGAGCGTTTGGATAAGTAATAATACCATTAAAACCCACCATAAACCCCATTGCTATGATGTCACTTAGGTACTGAGGTTCACCTGTATAGCTGTGAAATACTCCCCTGGCTTTTCCTTTACCTGAAGTTGCTAAAATTTTAAGGGCATCAGCTGTGCAGTTTGTACTTCCTTTGGCATCCCTAGTATGGATTGTAAGAGGTAGGTCGTGGGTAACCGCTATTTCTACATGCTTCCTAAAACTGTACTTCTGTGCCTCAATTAGACTCTCCCGCTCTTCTTCGCCCATATCGATTCGATTATAGAGATGAAAGTAATCAAGCCCAGTTTCACCTACAGCCAAAACCCGATTCTTATGTGAGATTATTGTTTCTTCAAGATATGCGATTCCTTTATCGACCTCTTTATATAGGAAATTGCTGGTGAGGCTTGATATATGATCCGGATGAATACCAAGTGAACTAAAGACAGTCTGTGGGAACAAGGTTTCCGCTTCCACAGCTTGAGCAATCACCTCATTCATGGTCTCATAGTCAAGAGCTACATTAAGAACGTATTTCCCCCCTTTTGCCTTAAAAGTTTTGAGAACCTCAATCAAGTTTTCTCTGAGAGGTGTGTGAGATAAATGGGCATGTGAGTCGTGCATAGGCAGATTTTATCATATATGCTAAACTCTCAGACTGTGGGCAAGCGAGACAATAGGTTCGTCCTATTAGTGGTTACAATGCTGTTTGTGTTTTTTGGCGGGTTTTTAGTATACATTTCACTAGATAAAGTACTTGGAATTAATAGTTGTAAATTCAACGACCAGTCTTTTGCTGCTGGCTCAGAAATTCCTGGATACAAACAAGGGTTTACTTGTAATTGTGAAGGTGGAGAAGTTACCTGTGTGAAAGTAGATACTGATACTGCTAAACCTACCCTCGATAAGTTCACACGCAAGAATTTGACAGTAAAACCTAAGTATTTAGTAGGAGGATTGAAGGATACTCTCGACTCTTTTGTTCTTAAAACTAGATTCGTTAGCGTCTCAACCAAAGCCAAATCAATTGATATTACAATTGAGCAGCATCAAAAGTGTTCAGCTGATTCCCGCATTCCGATTCAAGTTGGAATGTACTATTTAACCAAGGATACACTTTACATCACAAATGTGATTAACAATTCCCCTACTAACTATGTATTAGATTGCACAGTATCAGTCCATTACAGAATTACTGATTGGGACTACGATGGTAGAGACTTGGATATCGTTTATCTTGATGATAGTGGGCAGATTGAAAAAGCATCGCTTTGCTACTATGAAAAGAATATCTATGCAAATGGAGATATATATTCAGCTTCAGATAAATGCAATATCTGCTCGTGTCAGGATGGAGTTTCCAAATGTAGTAACGATAGGGTTTGTAAGCAGTAATCTACATTAGGTACAGTGAGACCAAAATCCCTATCAAACTACTGAAAACTGTGTATAACCAAAATCTCATAACTACCTTGTACATTGGCCAGCCCAATGCCTGGAAGTGATGGTGTATCGGAGCAATTTTGAAGACTCGCCTCTTAAAGAATTTTACGCTGAGTATTTGGATAATACTTGAAGCAAGAATAATCCAAGTCATTATAGATATTATGAAGTACGGGATTAGATTGTTAGTCACCAAACTAATGAAAAATGCTGCGAAACCAAGGGGCATTGCACCTGGTCCACCGTTCCAAAATCTAGCAGGAGGAATATTAAAGTAAAGGTTAACACCTAAACATCCAAGTACAATAAAGATGAAAGGAAGAAATTCAGTAGCGCCTCCAATATAGGTTACAATACCAAGAGCTGCAAATATTACTCCCATTATACCTACCATCAATCCATCTGCCCCATCAGTAAGTTCGCTGGCATAAATGGCAAATTGACCAACGACAGCTATTATAGGGATTAATATTGGCATAAATACCAGGCTTAGGTCGTTCCAGATTACGATATCCGTCAAGTAGCCAGTCTTATAGAGACAATATGTGACAATACAGTTGAGTAGTACTGCTACTCCAAGTTTGCCCATCCGCCACTCAAACCTCTCTTGTTTTTCAATAAGTTCAGGATTCCCTTTGATTGAATTGGTAAACAATACATCAAGTAACCCCCATATACCGAAAAGGACAAAACCAAAAAGCAACACCTTCATTATCGGTGTTAGCGGAAGGAGCAGATAAGAAACTATTGGTACTACGAACAAAATCATCACACCTCCCATGTTTGGAGTACCGTTAGTCTCTTGTACATTCATAATTTTTCTGAAAAGTGCGTTACTTTTTCCGTCGATTCCTGCTTTGCTAGCTTTAATTTCGGAAGTTTGCCTGAACCGATACATAAAGTTAATCATTAAAGGGGTGAAAAAAGCTGACACAACGAAAGCTACGAATAGTGCCTCCAATGAATCTCTAATTATTCCAATCTCAAGTTCTGTAAACATGTTCTCTCTTGTTACATATTATCTCACCTGGTCTTTGCAATTTCCAGGTCGTCAGCTATAGCCTTATATATCTCTATCCATACAGGTACAGCCGTGGTTACAGCAAAAGCGCTTGTTTTAGGCTCTTCTATCCTTACCAGCATGACCATTTTAGCCTCTTGTACGGGTGAGAAACCCACAAAGGTTGCATTTACTCTATCATCATAATAACCAGGGCCGTCTTTTTTTGGAATTTGTGCTGTACCAGTTTTTCCAGCGATACTGTAATCAGGAAGTAGCGAATTAAATACTGAGCGTGGTTCACCTTTCCTCACTACATTTTCCATATTCTTACTAACAATTTTTGCAGTTTTAGCTGAGATGGGAGTGGCAATAACTTGTGGTTTAATGTCAATCACTTCTTCTGCTTCTTTGACTTCAGAAATGAGGTAAGGTCTCATTCTGATTCCTTCATTTGCAATTGTACTTATCGCGGAAATTACTTGAAGTGGCGTCGCAGCAACAGATTGTCCAAAGGCTGTTGTCGCGAGGTCGAGTTTGGTCCACTCTTCGAAAGGTTTAAGGTAACCGGTTGCTTCATCTTGTAATCCTATGCCCACAAACCTCCCTATTCCGAATTCCCCTAGCTTTGGATAGAAATAGACATGCCCTGCCTCCAATGCAACCTGAGCAATGCAAGGGTTGTTGGACTTTTCAAGAATGCCACTTAAGTTAATTTTGCCACTTGGCAATTTGTTCCATGTATAGATTGTCTTATCATAAAGTTTAAATGACCCTGTTTTGTCATTACAGGTATAATCCTCCTTGACATTGCCTGATTCTAGGGCAATTGCCTCCGTGATTGGTTTCTGGACTGATCCATACTCATAAACATCAGCAACTGCTTTGTTTCTAAAAATCCAGTTCTCCCCTACTTTCCAGTACTCATTCGGATTGTAGTCTGGATAATTAGCCATTGCCAAAATCCCACCCGTATTTGGGTCCATTATAACTACTGAGCCGCTTTTTGCTTGTTGTTCGATCACTCTTTTTTTTAAAATCTTCTCAACTTTTAGTTGCATTACCGGATTTACAGTTAACTTGAAGCTTTTACCCTGTCTGGGAAGTATCGGATCATACTCTGAGGTTAGAATTACATTGCCAAGCGAATCTTTCTCTTCATAGGTATAACCATTTTGACCTAGAATATCCGAGAAATAGAAGCCTTCTATACCGTACTGCCCGACATCAGTACCTTCGGAATTTTTCCCTATGAATCCAAGTAGGTGGCTAGCAAGTTTGCCGTTAGGATATACCCTGTCTTCATGTTTAACAAAATGAAAACCAAAACTCTTATGATATCCTTCGAATTTGGTTGGGAAAATAAGTGCTGATTCTAAGGCTTTCTTCTTATCTATATCAATATTTTCTTTAAGTTTTACGTACATGAAATCTTCAACAAGCTTTTTGTCGATTGATACTTTTTCCATTGCTAAAATACCTGCCACTGTAGCCACGTACTCATCTTTGTGCTCAAAAAAAAGTTCACGCTCAGCTGGAAGTGAGCTTAAAGAGGCATAGACATCCCATACAGGTTCGTCTACCGCAAGTACTGTGTCATCATTGGCATATATTATTCCTCTAGTAGTTGATTGGTCGGTACTTTCTAAATATTGAGCTTTGGCAAGATTAGCGAACTTGTCTCCTTGTACAATTTGCCATCTAAAGGCTTGAATTAAAACTCCAAATCCAATGAAAAGTATAAAGCCTGCAGCTATGACATAGTGCATGTTTTGAATCCTAGAATTTTTGATTGTCACACGACTTTTGCGCCTGTGGAAGCTAGTCATCGTTACTTTGAAGCGCTAACCGATGTAGTTATATATACCAATTGTGTCGTGCTGCTGGGTTTTAATTTGTATTTTTTGTTGGTAAGGTTTTCAACTACTGTTATTGATTGGGCATTTGCTAAATCTTTTTCAAGCTCACGATTCTCTTGTAGGAGTAGGTCCTTTTCGGTATTTAAAGATTGTAACTTACCGCCCAAGGGGCTGAGCATAGAATTAATGTACAGTTGTGTTCCAAAGAAAAAGGCTACAGAAATAACAAAAAATAAGAAAGGCACATTCTTCAACTCAAATTTTGTATTGGTGTATAGTCGTCGTTTTAATTGTCTTTTCAGTCGGTCTGACATATGTGCAGTTACTAAATTTTCTCGATAACTCTTAATTTGGCTGAATGAGCCCTTTTATTTAATTTAACTTCTTCTTCCGTTGGAGGTTGCCCTTCAACTAAAAGTTTGACTTGTGTGCCTAAGGATTTGAAGTATGTCTTCACTATTCGATCCTCTAAGGAGTGGAAAGTGATGACTACTAATCTACCTTGGCTGTTTAAGAGCTCAAAACTCTCTTCTAAACCTTGTTTTAAGGCTCCTAGCTCGTCATTTACTGCTATACGCAGGGCCTGAAAGCCCCTGCGAGCAGGATGATGGCTATCTCCTCTACGGGCAGTTGCCGGTACAACTTTGTAGATGAGAGATGTGAGATCTCCTACAGTCTTAATGCCGTTAGTACTAGCTTTAATAGCTTTTGCAATTCGGGGTGCATAACGTTCTTCACCGTATTCGTAAAAAAGTTTTGTAAGCTGTTTTTCCGAAAGTACATTGAGTAAATCAGTCGCAAGGACTTTAAGCTCATCATCCATTCGCATGTCAAGCGGGTCAGTTTCGTTTTGATAACTGAAACCTCTACCTTCCAAAGCCAACTGACGTGAAGATATACCTAGATCCATTAAGATTCCATCAGGTTTGCGATCAATTCCTACCAGAACTTTTTTAAGTGAGGCAAAGTTTCCTTGCCTTAAAATCCAACTACTCTGTTCAAGATTTCTCTCGTATTTCTGAGTTACAAACTGTATTGCCTCATTATCTTGGTCGATACTCAGAAGAAGTCCTTCTTTATTCAGCTTTTTTAGAATTTCAATACTGTGACCAGCCTCACCTAAAGTACAGTCAATGTAAAAACCTGAAGGTCTGATATTTAGACTTTCCAGAGACTCATTGAGTAATACTGAAATGTGGTATGAAGTCATTATTTACTTTCTGAACTGAGATTACTCAACTCATCCGCAATCTCTGAGCTGTTTTTGCGAAGGGAGTTTATTTTCTTTTCCCATTCCTCTTTTGACCAAACCTCTATCCAATTGACTAGTCCTATAAAGACAACCTCACTGTTTAATTGCGCATGATCAAATAACGGTTGTGGGATTACAAATCTTCCCTGCGGATCAAGTTCAACTTCAATAGCACTTCCGACTAAGAATCTGCTGGTTTCCCGAATCTTACTATTTATAAACGAGCCGCTGACTACATCTTTGGCAATTGATTCCCACATAGTCTGATTCACTATGACAAGGCAATTTTCGTAGCCTCTTGTTAAAATCAATTGATCTCCGATTTCATCTCTAAATTTCTTTGGCAGCGCAATTCGTTTCTTGTCTCCAACTCTGTTTTGATATTCACCTATGATCATGTTTCTTACTCTACCATCAATCACCACTTTATGCCACTGCTCACCACTAAGCTATCATCGCTAGGTTACAGGGTCAAGAGTAAAACGTTACAGGACTAAATATTGATAAGAAGACTTATAATGTTTAGGGAGAACTGAAAACTAGCTGAGCTCTAGTGAATCAATGATTTGGGAGGAAGCATCTACACTAAATCGTTTGTCGCCATTTGAATAGGTCGTACCTTTAAGACTATTCATTTTGGCTTGTAGTGTCTGAAGCAAAGATTCCCTGGATAATTGTCCTTCGGGTAAAATTGTCGCAAGACCTATTTCTTCTAAAATTCTGGCGTTTTTGTATTGTTCGTTGTGAGTTACCCATGGTATTGGTATCAAAATGCAAGGTTTTCCTAGCACCCCTAGCTCATATACCGTATTTGCCCCTGATCTACCAATAAATAAGTTGCAGTGCTTGAAAACACTACCGATTTCAAAATCAGTTACAAATTTGGTAATAAAAAACCTAGATTGTTTTTCTTTAGGGAGTTTCTTCCGATCATTTTCAAGTACCTCGTAATCTTTTAATGTTTGGTTATCGCCAGTTTGTAGGATTATCTGATATCTATCTAACAAGTGTACTAAAGCATCTCTTACTATTATGTTTAGAAGATGAGAGCCTTGCCCTCCACCAGATACATAGAGTATTGGTAGGTTTTCATTTTCTTTTTTCATGATTTTTAGAGCGTTAAGAAGTTCGGTTCCTTGGTTCTCCTTGAAAATCGATTCTCTGATAGGATTTCCAACAATTTTAGTTTTGTTTGGTGGAAAGTATTTTAGAGATTGTGGAAATGTTACGAAAATCTTCTTAGCGATCTTGCTTGCAATTCTATTACTAAGCCCTACTGCTGCCGTTTGCTCATGTAAATACAAAGGGATTTTAAGTAGTGACGCCGCAAGGGAAACAGGTACTGTCACGAAACCTCCTGTAGAGATTACTAAATCCGGTTTAAACTGTTTGAGATAGTTGTATGCATCAGAAAATCCCAAAATGGTTCGAAATAGGAGTGGAATTGTTGAAGGAGTAAGTACTCTTTGAAATTTACCTGCCCTAATTTTTGAGAATGCATACCCAGTTCCTTCTAGTCTCTTTTCTTCCATACTCCTGGCATTCTTCTCCCCTTCCATTCCCAAATCTCCTCCTATATATAGAAGTTTATCTTTGACATTGTCATATCGTTTTTCTAATTCAGCAAGTAATGATATGGCAACTGAAATGTGGCCTCCTGACCCTCCTCCTGTTAATACTATCTTTTTATTTAGTTGTTGTTTTTGCATATCTGGTTACGTTTAATAATAGTCCAACTGCCGCCAGCGTGACAATGGTGTTAGATCCTCCGTAGGTTAAAAATGGGAGTGGAATCCCTGTAAGTGGTATAAGAGCTACATTAGCTGCCATATTAAGAAGAGCTTGGGTAACTAACCATATAGTTATACCTGCGACTAAGAGTTTGCCGAATTTATCTTCGATCATTATTGAGGTTTTAAAGCCTTGCCACAGTACAACCAACCACAAGATTACTAACATAATTGCACTCGCAAAACCCAACTCTTCCAGCAGTATCGCAAAAATTGAGTCAGTAAATGCTGTGTTTTCTACAAGATATCCAAAGCGTTGTCTACTCTGTCCGAAACCTTTCCCCCAAAAACCACTTGATCCTATTCCAATAAGAATTTGGCTGATTTGATAACCTTCACCCGTCGGATTGTCAACTTTCCCCTGAGTTAAAAGATGCATAAAGGTTCGAATTCGTTCAAAGCGGTAAGGTGCTACAACTGCAGCCGCTACCCCTGCTATACCCATCACTCCTGCTACTAATATTGAGCCAATTGTGTGAATTCGGTCTTCGCCTGAAATGAAGAAGATAAGAAAAGAGGTGAGTCCAATGATCATTGTAGTACCCATATCTGGTTCCATCATCACAAGCACTACAATCGTGATAAGTATAGCAAGAAAGGTCATTAATCGTGATTTGAATGCTTGAAGTAACATTTCGTTACTGGTTATCTTTCTGTCAGGTTCCTTTGATAGTATTGAGGCTAGATATATTACCATTGCCAATTTAGCAAATTCGGCGGGTTGAAAAGTAAGTCCAGCAATTTCAAACCAACGTTTAGCACCGTTTATATCGTTTCCCAGTATTAGGACAAATATTAAGAAGATAACTATTATCAAAAGGAATGCAAAAGAGATTTTGGAAAGTATTCGATAATCGATAGTATACATCGCAAATCCGGCAATACCGCCTAAGACTAGCCAAATAATATGTTGTCTGAGGAAATAAAAAGGATCACCAAATAGTTCACTGGCTTTGTAAACACTTGCGTCAAAAACCATTATGACCCCAAGAAGAATCATCCCTCCGAATATATAAAGAAGTGTCCGATTTACTGGTCCTTGTGACAAAGCACTCTCTTTCTTTTTAAGGGCCTTACTGTTTCTGTACATGAGTGATTAATTAATATACTATCAATTTATGTCCAGTAGTGATAGGCCAAAAAACCTTGGGATTTTGATGGTAGTTGGTGGTCCTGGAGGTTCTGGAGCTTCTACAATTGCTAAGATGTTGGCATCACATTTTAAACTTAATCGTATTTACGCCGGCGGTTTAATGCGAGATATTGCGAAATCAAAAGGCTTTGAAACATACGAGGCTTTTTTGGAAAACACACCAGAAATTGAGCTGGAAAAGCTGGATAAGAGTATGGATAAGAAATTGATGAAATACTCTTTTTTACCAAACATCCTTATTGATAGCAAAGTATTTGCTGCCTTTAGCTCAAAGTATCGAATTTCAACTACGGTAAAGATTTGGTTAGATTGCAATCTTGAAATTAGGGTTAAGCGGAAATTAGGAAAAGTAGGTGGAAGTTATGGTTTAGTGTTAGAGGATCTTAAGAAACGTTATGAAAAGGATAAAACCAGATTTGAGAGGTTATACGGTATAGATTATTCCAACCCAAAGAAGTACAATGATATTGTGTTAGATACTTCAAGAATTAATGAGTATCAAACATTTAGTTTAATTTTGAAACTAATAGAAGATGGCAAGTATATCAGGAAATGATGGTAGCGACTCTGTACCACCTGTAGGTGCCCCTCTCTCAGTTAATCCTCCTAGTAATGTCCCAGTAGTTCCCGCGCCCAATCCCGTAACAGACACTCCTGAGGATTTAGATATCAGATGGACACGCAGAATGTGCACTGTATGTAACTATACATATGAAGGCAAAGATACACTGGTGAAATGTCCAAAGTGTGGTAATGAAGACTTAGACAAGTTTGTTGATGTAGATTGACATCTAGCATAGACAGTTAGAATCTCGAATCTGCGATTGGGTATTTGGAAATTATAAATTCCCTTCTTCTAACATTTGTTTCGTAATGTGGCAGTTTCGGAATCTTTCAGGTTTTTGATAACCTATGTTCTTTTTTAAAAATATGTACTGCATGTGGCTCGTACTATCTGAATAACATCAAGGGAGGAATATATGCCGGGAGAGGGAATCGAACCCTCACTCCCTTGCGAGAACTGGATTTTAAGTCCAGCGCGTCTGCCTATTCCGCCATCCCGGCATAAAAATAAGTATATTATAAATTGCAGACTCTAACAATGTTGTAATATACTGTTTTTATGTATAAGGGAGAAAGGTTTGTAGCTGATTCACTTGAAAATCGATCTGAACCAGAGGTTGTAAGATTGCAGAATTTGAAAGGGATTTATGAGTACTTTTTGAATTTTTTAGATGAGAAGTATTGTCAGGAAACGCTGGAGAAGGAAGGCCTAGTTCCTTGGGAGGTTTCCCGAGATGAAAAAAGCAGTCCGGTATTTACAAAACTTGAAGTGAGATATAGTAAGGAGTTTGCTGCAAAGTATAATGTTTCTTTTTCAGAAAAGGATCCACCTATTTTCAGATTTCATACAGAAAAGTATAAGAATTCCTACGATGTACTGCAAACCCCTTTTAGTACAGTCGAGATTAATGTAGTTAAAGATTCGTATTCGGATAGATATTCGAAGGATGAATCAACAATGGTTGAGTTTGATAGATATGTTATCGAAATAGATGAATCAGCCGCAAATATTATTTCTTCTCCTAAAGGCTTTTTAAAAAACTCCACAGATATAGACCATAATTTATCTAAACTCAGTTTAGTCGGAACCGATCAAGTATTATCAGTACTTCAGAGTAGTTTTTTTGACTTGGAATTAAACAGTAATTCTTTCAAACAAATTGTGACCAGTTTGCAAAAGATAAAACCTGAGATGATAAATATAACGTTTGTAAATGACTTATTCAAAAAAGTTAAGGCTAATAATAACAGCTTATCATCTGATGAGTATTCAAACTTACTAACTGTATACAGCTTGCTATCACTATCTATTAAGGCAGAAGAAGCAAAAGCCTACTCATTTCTAGAGTGTGATGATATTGCGGCCACAAGAAAAAAATTTTTGAAAACAGCTGCTGTAGCAACAGCGGTGGGTCTTGTAATAGGTGTTCCTTCATCACTCCTATTAGTACCAAAGATAGAAAAGTTTGTAACAAGTAATTCAGTATTAAGCCGTTATGATAATCAGAGAGATAAAGAGTTGAGAGTTTATCGAGCTGCTGTTGCAGATAAGTTAGAAAGAATGGGTGTTAGCTCAGGAGTCGAGTTTTTACGTGATTTAAATGATATTAGTGCAAGATGGAATTTATCACCTGGAAATACAGGTGATAAT
Organism: bacterium; assembly: GCA_021463465.1. Taxonomy (GTDB): domain Bacteria; phylum Patescibacteriota; class Dojkabacteria; order SC72; family SC72; genus JAJTYH01. The sequence continues at coordinate 110,133 of JAJTYH010000002.1, read as the reverse complement.
TTAATGTCAAAGCTTGATAATTTATCGATTCTTTTAGAGCAAATAGCTATTGGTAGTGTAGATATGGAGTACTTTTACGATGAGTCCGTACTACATTCGCCTTCATTTGAGGGTCTTGGTGTAGACATAAAGTTTGTATGCGAGACTGATGAACGATGGGATGGATGTGAAAGTGCTCTGAAGCGTTATGTAAAAGATATGGTTGAGATATTTCCCTTTTACATTGGAGCAGTAAATTCATTAAAAGAAATACAATCGGAGCTGCGATTAGAAAAATCTGAGTCGTACTATTATATGCGTGGAATGGATTTGTTAAAAATACCGAGTCCATGGGGGTTGGAATGGATTACTAGTATAAGTACTTCAGTATCGCAGTTACAACATGAACTTGAGCATGCTTATCAGAATCTATCCCTGGAAGAAGTCAGAAAGTATGTAACTCTTGATGATTATACGGCACTTGCAAGGTTACAGATTGTTTTGGCTGAAGCTGTAATTAATAAATGGATTGAGACAGGAGCATCGTATCATCAGTACTTTTCAGAGTGGATGTTTAACTCTAGCAAGGATAAATGGATGAATCAGAGGAACTATAGAAATATGTTGGTTGATTTTGAATATCCTGAAGCTAAATTTTTTGAAAATGCGACTGATATTGAAATTAATAAGTTCATGTTTTGGGTGTTAAAAAAGTTTAAAGATATCAAGAGTAAATCAGCTTTAAGTAGTGAAGAAATTAAGTTCTTAAATGTATTTAATTTTTACGATATCGGAAATCTTGCAATTTCCCATATTACCCATCATTTTAAAACGTTAGTAAGTGAATATATGATAAGCGACCCAGTTGCTTTAACGGATATAGAGTTCTCAAATCCCTTGGAGCAGGCAAGAATTACTCTTTTTAAAGAGGTATGTAATAGATGCATGAAAAAAAATCCAGCGGAAGTTATTAAAGCGATTCGTGAGAAGATTTTGGGACAAACAACTAATGAAGATATTTTCTCGATATTTAATACTCAATCATACGGTGTATATACAAATAAAGGTAAAATGTGGAGTATTATGGATGACAAACAGACTGGATATGCCGACCCTTTTTCTCTTGTTAAAAAAAATGAAGATGGAACAATTTACTTAGTTTTTAATTCAAGAGAAAACCTTAATTATACAACTGATATATCCCAATCCAGAGAATTTGCCAAAACCGCATACGGATTTATTGGAAATTATAGTGGTACAATCCGATCGAATTCAATATATTCAATTGGAATTCCTGTTAAAAAGGACTTTTATAATGGCGATGTCGAGTATAAAGCAATTGGAATTGATGTCAAAGATAGTAGTAATGGGCAACCACAGTACTTTATATCAACAGATATTGATGGACAACAGTATAAATTTAGAGTTAAATCGTCTCCTACAGATATACTTAATGACCCTAGTTATACTTTGCGTGTTGTTGAAGGTACGAATGGTAGGCCCATTGCTCTTTCCATAACAAATAAATTTGATGACAAAGTGTTTCAAACTTTGCTATTGGAGTTTGAGGTTGAAACACAAGTTGGAATCGATATAGAGACATATAGAGTGAATACATCTGAATTAGTAAGCGGTGGATTTATAAGTATTGCAGGAATTAATTATGAGATTGAAAAACAAGATGTAAGCGCCGTTACTCAATTCTTTGAGCAAAACGTTCCGCCTAGATTTAGATATATTGAAGTCGATGATGATTTTTTACAACTTCAATTAATGTTCAAAAATCAAAAGGGAGAAGTTTTTGCATTCAACATGAAGGGTGAAAATGCTAAAGGATAACATGGAGGTGACGACGGGATTCGAACCCGTGCATAGCAGTTTTGCAGACTGCTGCCTTAACCAACTTGGCTACGTCACCATGCTTTAGCCTAAAGCTTCTTTGGCAGTAACAATCTCCAATATTGAATTGCTTGACTTATCATATACGGGATTGCCCGAGATTATAGCGATTTTGTCATCTAAATCCAAATGACCCTTGCTGTAAACTCCTCCAACTACTTGTTTGGTTACTTCAGATTTCTCACTAGCAAATGAAGGAATCAAAAGACCGTGGGTACCAAAGTATAGGTTAAATTGTCTTGCAAGAAGGGGATTGTTAGTGGCTCCCCAAATTGGAACTTTAAGTCTATGTCTGGCTAGACTTGCTAAAGTTCTACCACTTCGAGAAAGTACAATCACTGTCTTTATGTCGATATCTTCGGTTATCTCTGCTACTGTTCGGCATAGAGCATCTCCTTCTTCACTCGCGCTTGTACGTGTGTGCAAAATATCTACCTCATGCATTTTCTGTGATTCTTTGATGACTGTACACATGGTTCGCACTGATTCAATAGGGTGCTTACCTGTTGATGTCTCAGCTGAGAGCATGAGCATATCAGCACCATCTAAAACTGCATTAGCTACGTCAGTAACTTCTGCTCGAGTTGGCCTAATGTTATCTTTCATACTTTCTAACATCTGAGTTGCTACAATGACAGGTTTCCCAGCCTCTCTACACTTTTTGATAAACTGCTTTTGTAACATAGGAATTTTCTCAATCGGAAGCTCTACTCCCATGTCCCCTCTTGCTACCATAATTCCGTCTGAAACTTCTAAAATCTCATCAAAGTTCTTTACACCTTCCCAATCTTCTACTTTAGAAAAGATTTTCAGGCCACTGTCTCCCACTACTTCTTTTACTAGCATCACATCTTCACGGTTACGGATGAAAGAAGCTGAAACAAGGTCAAAATGGTTATCTACAGCAAATTTGATATCGCCGCGATCTTTATCGTTCAAACCTGGGAATTCTAAGTGGACATTAGGTACATTGACTGTCTTGCGTCGCTTGATTACTCCACCAGCTTTAACCTTGCAAATTACTTCTTTGCCTTTTACTTCCACTACTTCCAAACTTATGTTCCCATCGTCAATCAAAATATCGTTTCCTGGTTTTACAAACTTGTATAGATTTGAGTAAGTGGTAGCAATATAGCCTTTGAGTAGTTTCTCGTCCCCAGCAGGCATTAGTATTACTTTGTCCCCATCATTAACCTTTCTATCTTCTTCAAAACCAGTAACCCTAATCTTATGGCCCATACTATCCAACATTATTGTTGTTTTCGGGGCTACTCTTCGAATTAATGAAGCGACTCTGTCTAACTCAGCGAAATCGGCGAAAGAGGCATTGATGCGAGCCACATTCATACCTTCAACGGCCATTGCATTAATACTCTTTTCATCCCAGCTACTAGGTCCAATTGTGCAGACGATTTTGGCGAGTGTAGGAAGTCTCATAAGTTGTTGAAATGTATTAATTAAAACTAGTATACTGAATCTGAAGTTAATCATAAAACAAAAAAAATGAAAAAGATAGTTTTTTCTTTTTTGCTAAACATACTGATTTTAGCTTTTGTATTCAGTTTTTTTAATGGGATTAAACTCCCTTCAGATTTGATTTATCAGTCATTAATATTTGGTGGGCTATCTGTAAGTATGATTATGCATAAACCTATGTTGAAATTTTTAACTGTAAATATAAATATACTTACGTACTGGTTAAGTGCTTCTTTACTTGCAATTGGAACCTTTTATCTTCTTAATACAGTTGTACCTGGACTTTCAATTGTTAAAAGTGTCGTAAGGAGTATGGATTTTGGTGCCGTTACTGTTGCGTCATTTGAGATGAGCCCAATGCTTGTAATGGTAACTAGTTTAGCCCTAGCCTCCCTTATTAGTGCTATAATGGAAACACTCAAAAAGCCCAGTGAGGAATAATTTGGATACAGCTTTGTATGGATCAGAATGTCTTAAATATCTTAATGGTGGTTGAGGTGGTAATCTCAACCGTTTTGGTTGTTTGTGTGATTTTGCAAAATCGCGCTGAAGGTTTAGGTTCACTCTTTGGCGGTGGAGGTGAGGTTTTCCGCACCAAGCGAGGGCTTGAGAAATTTCTTTATTACTTTACGATAGTTCTTGCCGTTTTAATGGCGGTGATCTCCTTAATCATAGTTAAGTACACAAAAGGATGAGCTTGAGGGATCTGCTCTGGGATTATCCTGTAATCCTTAAGAAAACCTACATTTCACTGATTCCTTTAAGCCATATCTTCCTTTTTACCTTGATTTCTGTAGGAGTCTTTACATTCTTATTCTCCTCAGTCTTTGCTAAATATCTGGTCAATTCTGAAAACACACGTTTTGTCGAAGGGGTTGTAGGAGGAATCGACCGCTTAAATCCTTTGTATGTGAGTAGTAATCAGGTGGATCGAGATGTTCAGGAACTAATTTTTACCAAATTTATTGAGATAGATGCGCAAGGTAGTCCTGTGCCTTCACTTGCCACTAGTTGGGATGTGACTGGGGATTCAAAAGTTTATACCTTCAAACTGCGTAACGATATGAAATGGCACGATGGTAAGAGCGTCACGGCTGACGATGTTGTATTCACTTTTAATTTCGCAAAAGAGCTTTACAATCAATATTCCGTTGATACATTTGGTAGCAGTATTGAGACCGTGAGTTTTGAAAAGGTTAATGACTTCACTGTGAGGTTTGTGTTAAGTGAAGTAAATGCTACTTTTTTTGAGACAATTGCTGTATATGTGGTCCCTAAACATGTTCTTAATAATACCAAGTTGGAGTCTTATGCCTTTGAACAGTTCAACCAGAACCCTTTGGGAAGCGGACCTTTCTATGTGCAAAAGAACGATACGACAGGATTGCTGTTGGCTCGAAGCCCGTACTATCCTGAAAAAGTCAATTTGTCATTCTTTGAATTTCGATTTTATCCAACGTTGGAGGAATTGGAGTTTGCTTTCAGATCTAATCTGTTGGATGGCGTAGGCGTTTACGATCGGGATGATGTTCCTTTTGTTAATGAATATAAAGAGAAATTCAGTCAACATACTTTTGATCTTCCATATCGCAAGAAAATCATCTTCTTTAATACACGAGATGCTAAATTTGCTAATGCACCTATCAGGAGAGGTCTAGGATATCTTTTGGATAAGGGGAGAATGATTTCAGAGCTTGGTTTAGATGCTAAGGTTTCTGATAGCCCCTTACCTTCAAACTCATGGGCGTATCTTTCTAATTTAGATTACATTAAGTATAGCCCTAAGAATGCCGAGATTGAACTAAAATTGGTGGGATATACCAAGAGTGCTACCAATGGTTTCTATACCTCCAGTGATGGCAAGATTCTGTCGGTTAGTATTACATATTTAGAGAATGAGTTTAATCAAAGGATAGTTGATTGGATGTCAGAACAGTATGAAAAAGAGGGTGTATTGCTCAATCCAGTACCTAAGACTTATGAGCAGATAACTAAGGAGGTTTTAGCTTCTAGGGATTTTGAACTAATTCTCTATGAAATGGAGATTTCAGTTGACCCAGACCAATACAATATTTGGCATTCATTAAAGATTGACTATCCTAATCTAAACATTTCAGGTTACAAGTTTACCCGAGTAGATGTGTACTTGGAGCGTGGTCGCCAGGTTTTAAATAGGAATACCCGAGTGGAAAATTATGAAAACTTTCAAAAGGTATTATTAAATGACGCTCCCGGTATCTTTTTGTTTGAACCGAAATTTACGTATATAATACGCACAGATGTTGAAGGATTCGATGGTACATCAGTACAGTCTCCTCAACAGCGCTTCAGTAATGTAACGAACTGGATAATAAGGTAGGCCAGGATGGTGAAATTGGCAGACACGCTACGTTCAGAACGTAGTCTCCTTTAAAGAGGTGTGGGTTCAACTCCCTCTCCTGGCAGAATCAAATAATTCTAGACTAAATTAAAGTAATGCTAAACACAACTCCACCCGTACATACTTTTGAGATGGAATCCCAAATGAATACGCTTAATGCGAGGATACAAACCTTGAAAATAAAGGGCTATGAATTGGTAAATGATAAAGAAATATTTAATAACATTGTAGAAGGTAAAGGAAATGTAAGTAGTGCTTTATATCTTTTGGCAAAAGGAGGTGTGATAGTAAGAGAAGATGATGTCACTTCAACTCTTAATTCACATGAAATGAGTAGGGCTGAATCAATCAGGCCATATGCCGCAACGGATGATGACCCAAGGTCGGCAACGCTTATGATAAAATTGACTTAGGATTTTTTACTGGTCAGACTTACTGATACTTTCTTTCTGTCTTTACTTGAACCTTTGGTTTCATTACCTCGGGAATCATCTGGATCCTCTTTCTTAAACTCCTCCATGAACTCTTCTTTGGATATTGATTTATCAATCGAGTCAGTTTTTGATATGTGTTCTTGAGGTAGCTTGAAGCCCGCCTTTTCAAACTTTTCTTTAAGGGTCATTTTCTTGTCGGTTTTGATTTGTTTGGTATCAACTTTCTTACCTTTTTTTTCAGTATCTTTCTCACTTAGAAGCTTAATGAATTTACCCTCAGCGGTCTTATTGATTTTGCGACTTGATGCGCCCTCGAGTATCCAGGTAAGGAGTCCACCTAAAATGGCAGAGAGTGCCGCTAAAAGTACGAGATGAGGGTTATTCTTTAGTACTGACAAAGCATTATTGGCATTAATGTCAGTGAAGTTGAAGTAGATAGGTTGTGGAGTCTTTGTGGTAATTTGGCCGCTATCTCCTAGGCTAATTTCAAATACCACTGGTTCTGAAAGATTGCTTGAGAAGCCGTTTTTCTTTGTTCTCGCAATTAAAGTGTAAACTGTGTATTTGAATTCTTCAGTGAATTTATGAGACCAAGTACCGTCAGCTCCTACTTGGGCATCGGTTTTAAAATTAAGTGTATCGCCAGCTAAGAAAATCTCGACAGTTGAGCCTGCCAATGCAGTTCCTTTTATGGTGATTTCTGATTTAGTGATATTTTCTGGAGCACTTATTACTGGTGGTCTTGGTACTACTACTAAATCTTTTTCCAAAGTCTGGCTGGTTTCTTCCTTATCAGTGAATCGGAATGTTAAGATGTGGCTACCAATACCAAGGGACGGTAAAGTGTAAGGGCTTTTGACAGTTTTAAAGCCTTGACCGTCAATCTCAAGCTTGATTCCTTTGCCTGATGGGTCTTTGAAGGTAATGATATGGTTAGGATTATCAGTCTCAAACGGAAGTGTTAAACCGAGCTGTTCTTCCAGTTTTTTGTTGCGCTCGTCTTCAATATTATTTAAAACTTGTGCGACTTCCGACTCTTGAGCATATGTTTTGGGAGTGATAAGGAATATGTATGGAGATAGGAAGATTATTAAAATTGCGAGCAGTAAATGCTTCATTCTATTGTTAATCATAACTAATCTTACTCTGTTTGTACACCGTGGAAATCATTCTATCCTTTATTTTACCTTCTGCCAACTCTACAGTTTTATCCTTGGTATAAGTGATAGGTGAAACTTTAGCTCCAATGTACTCCTTGTTGTAAAAATAGTGACTAACAATCATCCCATTTTCCGCCTGGGGATTTAAGAATCCTCCCATACCGTAGAAAGTGGATGTATTAGTGGATACATCAAAGCCTAATGTGCTGTACGAATTCACACCATTTACGATTGTCGCACCGTATTGATGGGCATATCTAGCATTCTCTCTCATATCTCTTGAAATTCTTTGCTGAAGTTCGTCTCCCCAGTGCATATCAACAATTACCACATCTGCCATCTGTTTAGCCTTAGTAATATCCGTTTCCATGAATTTCAAACTGACATTAGCACTCCCTCCTTTATTGTTAGTGGAATAGTATGAAAAGGGAGGGATAAAGTTATACCCTAGAAACGCGAATTTAATACCATTTTGAGTAATAACTCTAGGTGTATGAGCATCATGTGCATCTCTGCCACCACCAAAGTATTTGATTTTGTTGTCATCATACCAGTTGAGGGTGTTGATATAGGTATTGTATCCAAAATCCATAATATGATTCCCTGTCACCCCTACTACATCAACTCCAAGTATTTTAAAAGGGGTAAAGTCTTTCTCTTTTGAACAAAGAAATGTTGATTGTACCTGTTGAATACAGTTTGTGTTAATACTTACTTCATTACTAATATGAAGTAAATCCTCTTGACCTATGAAAGTTGTGAGGTTTTTAAGCATGTAATTAGGATTCTTACCTGAGAGTATCTGAATGTTGTATGCATCAGCTCCAATGTAACTTGACCCAGTTAAAATAATTTTTGTAAGTTTAGCCGGTTCATAGTTGGGCTTAGGCAAGTATTCAGTGAGTGAGTCTTGAATGCTAGGTTTATATTCTTGGGGAATATTTAACCAGTAGGAATCAGTTAAAGGGTATGTAGAGATTGTAAAACCTGGTTCAAATATGTCCCATGCTTCAATCTGTACCACTTTATATTTAGGATTAAGTTGTTCAAAAGGGATTATAGCTAAGTAATTCCCTCTCTCGCCAAGCTTTCTCTCGATTTCGCTATCAGAATATACCGTTTGCCCTACTCCAAAGTTATATCGTGATCTAAGGAAGCTATCAGTACTACTATTCCAGATTAGGCTATACCCTTTATATTTTTGTTGGTTAAGTGAGCTAATCAAATCCTTCGTATTTATGGTTTCAAGAGGATTAATAGCGCTTACAACGGGTATGTACAACTGATGTGTAAGTTGCAAGAGAGTATTAATATCTAGTGGATTACGTTGAAGTGTAACTGTACAGTCTTGTGAGTTAGAACTAAGTACTAAATCGATACTTTGTTGCTCAAGCAAAGTTTCGATATAAGCTGTGAGTTTTTCATTGTGAAGGTTCTTCGCACAAAAGTATTTAGTCTTTATCGGAGCAATCGGTGTAGCTACTGGTTTAACTTGAAGTGAAGCTACCGCATAGGTAGTAGCTAGAGCACCGATAAAGAAAAGAATAAAAGCAATGATTCTGGAGTTGAGTTTTTTCCTTTCTTTGTCAGAAAAGTAATGAATTACGGGCATGGAATAAGTTTACCGTTATTCATTTTTTTGTGCAATCAGGTAGTTTACATGTATTTAACGCTATGGGATAATGCTGTTTAATATTTATCAAATAGAAATACTTGAAGTCGATAAGTAAAATAGGATGAAAAATATATGGGAAAAGGATTAAACACTGATTTGATTTTGGACTAGGTATATAAAATTATTTTGTTTTCTTATGTCAGATATAAATGAAGTTTATTTTTCCGACACAGCAGTAACTGCAGGTCGTAAAATCCACGAACTTTTTGATTTTGGGAGAGAATTAGGTGACGAGACACTTGTAGGTGAAGTGGTGAATGGAATTATGGCTGTTGATGAATTGATACCGCTTAATAAAAGAGTTTTCGATGATGAAAATAGAGCATTATTCAAAACTGTTGCAGGAGAGAAATCAATAGAACTGTGTCAAACTTTTCCTCTTGATCCCTTAAGATTCTCTTCTAATTTTCGTTTACGAAACGATACTCACGGTATGTTTCGAGTAATCGTAAATGCAGAGTATGCAGGAAAACAACGTGCTCCTCATACTATGTCTGTTATGGTTATTGTTTCAACAGGAGATGTCTACCTGCTAGAAGTCAAATCGAAAAGTAAAATCTTAAGTTACGATGTTTCGCATATCCCCCCTCAATCAAATAGTCGTAGATTAAAGAGAGAAAGACAATGAAGACGTTTTAGTGAAACTAGATTAGTTTGTCTGTGAATAGAACTCCATGTAAATGATCGTATTCGTGTTGAATTATTCTTGCGTTGAATCCATCAACTTTTGCCACCTGTGTTATTCCTTCTCTATTTTTATATCGGATTCTGATTCTTTTATGTCGTTCAACCATTCCAGATATCTCAGGGATGCTTAAGCACCCTTCAAGTTTAATATCTTTGGCACTACCTAAGAATTCAATTTCAGGGTTAATATAAACATTAAATTCGTTTTTCATGAGATCTTTGGCAATAAATAGTTGTACTTGCCTACCCACTTGAATCGCAGCAAGTCCAGCACTCTCCCATCCTGACTGCATTTTTGCATTTTCAGCAGTATAAAGAAGTTCGTCAATGAAATCTTGGATTTTTTTTGAAACAATCTCTTTGTCTTCTAGTTTTCTTGATTCGCTTCTTAGCAATGCTTCACTATTTTCAGTTGTTAGGATTTTAAGAATTTCCACTTAAGCATTATACTTGTAAAAAGGCATATTCAAAAGTAACAATGAAATTAGAACCAGGAACAATCATTAATTCGCTAGAAATTAAATCCGGAAGTACTCAAGATTTACCAACGGTTATACATGAAAACTATAATGAGGAACCGATTGAGTTTATAGTATCAGATGATAGTAGATATGTTGTTAATGCACTGATTAAAAGCACTCAGTCCAGTGTGAATGATGTTTATAGAGGTAGAGATAATCGGTTGAAAAGAGATGTCGCGTTTAAAGTTTGTATATTTCGTATTGATCACGATAACGAAGTTGAAAGTTTAAGGAGAGAAGCCCAAAAGGCCGTGCAGTTTAGACATCCAAATCTGGTAGAAACATACGATTATGCGTTAGTAAGGAGTTCCAAAAATGATACGACCTACCATTCCGTTATAGTGATGGAGTATCTGCATGGAATGGATTTAAAAGATTTAGCAATGGAATTATCTGGACTTGATTTAAATGATGCAACAAACTGCATGTATGAAGTTGCTAAAGCAGTGGATTATCTTCATGGTTTAAATGTTATTCATAAAGATATAAAGCCCGCTAACATAATGGGTTATATTGACTTAACTGATACTGATCTCGATGTGCAGTACAAGCTTGGAGACTTTACATTTGCCTTTAATCCTAAAGATAGAAAAAGTATAAAAAGTTTTGGACTTTTTACTCCTAATTACTCTTCTAAAAGTATCTTAAAAGGCAATAAAGCGACGTTTTCTGATGATAGATGGAGTTTTATTGCAACACTTTATACTTTAATTTCTAATCAATGCCCATTCATTCTAAGAAGAGATGAGTCAAGTGGTAACTGGGTGATAGTCAAAGCAAGCAGAAGACTTTCAAACGATGAGGAGATGCAAAAAAGATATAGCCCAATAAAACTAAAACTAATTGATAAGTTTTTTCCCAAAGCATTTAAATCATATAAAGAATTTAAGACAACTAAAGAGATAATTGATTTATTTGTGGAAGATGTTGTTAGGAAATAATGAAGACAAACATATCTTTAATTATCTTAAATACTATGAGATAATATGTGTATGACAATTCAATATTTACCGATTGAAACTAGAAGATCAGATCAAGATGATTTGATTGAACCGACGCAAAATTTACTTGATGCTTTTGAGTTAAATCCGAAGCTTGAACCAGATAAACGCATCACCACTATTTTGAATGAAGCAATTAAGCTTTTTGACATTCACCCTGAGTTTGATTTCACAGATGAGACATTATCTTCTTTGAGGAGTTTTCGCAATTTAGTTGAGGATAATCAAGTACCAATCAAATATTCTAATGAAAGACCAAGGCATTATGTTGCTGTAAGGTTAAGTAAGACAGGATATTGTGTCGAATTCTTGGGAGTAAATCTTGAAAAAACCGCTGTGGACGATCAATTAGTTTATTTACGAATTTCTAAAGGTGAAAGAAGATGCTTTTTTGCTAAAGTAATTCCAAGAGATCGATATCTGATTATTAATGCTAAGGAATTTGAAAAGAAACAGGCCTCAGTATAAGTTGTATATGTGACTTTTTGTTATTATAATCCTAGTGTCGTGGTGGATGTAGCTCAATCGGTTAGAGCACCTGTCTGTGGCACAGGGGGTTGTGGGTTCAAGTCCCATCTTCCACCCCATGGTTTATTGGACGCAGTTTTTCGATAGCTTCGAATGCCGGTTTTAGTTTATATGAAACCACTTTCCCATTACCTATCACAATGTTTGTAAAGGCCAATCGAACAACTTTATCAAGGAGTTCCATACTTCTCTTCCTTTTTACTATATTAGCAACGTTTTTCAGGAAGTTTGTAAAACTCTCGTACGACCATAAAGTCTTATCAGAAATCACTTCATAATTATCTCTCTGTTTTTTTAAATCTTGTTCTCTATCTCTTAAGTCTTCGATTAAATCAGCATTTTCATTAATCTTTCCTTCTAGACTTCTACTTACAGCTTTCTTTGTTGTATCAGCTAGTGTAAGCGTCAATACACTTATCTCGTCTTCTAATTTTTTTATTTGCCACTCTATTTTTCGCATCTCAGTTGAATAGCCTTTAAGGAATTTCTTTCGCATTTTCTTTATTTCAGTTACCCAGTTCTCGTATAAATCCCTTGGCACATCAAGGTTTTTAAAATATTCGAATACGAAGTCAATAATAAGAACACCACGTACACTTTCCCTTAGTTTGTACTTCTTTTTATAAGCCTTATCTCTTCGCCGACAGTCCTCCGTTTCACATCTGTATCGAAGGTAATAATTGCCTTTGCCGTTACCTGTTACTCCAGCATACATAGGACCCTTGCAGTAATTGCAAGTAATCATCTCTTTTAACGGAAGGAACCTGGAATTGTCTACCGTTCTTCTTTTCACAAAGTTAGAGTTTGACTCTAGTTTAATTCTCAATTTTATAAAGTCATCCTCGGAAATGATTGGCAAAAATCCTGTATCAAGTACTCTATAATCGTAGACCTTAGCCCCTACTACATGGATTCCGGCAAAGAAGGGATTCGCAAGTAATTTAGATACAGATTGGGGAAGTAATGTAATATGAATGTGCTGTTTACCCTTTTTTAGGCCTTTCTTTTCATTGTCTTTTTTAACGTTTACTTCTAAGGTTAGCCCCTCTCGATTTATGAAGTCGGCAATTTCCGCAACAGGTCGCCCGTTTAAAGCCATTTGAAATCCTTTTTGAATAAGTTCAAAGTTCTTTCCATCTGGTCTATATTTTTTTTGCGTCACCAACTCGAACTAATTTATATCCGTATTTATTGCTTCTTATTCCCTCGCCATCTTCAAACCTTTTATGATTACCTCTTTTAGTTACGACTGATAGATTGTCAGAGTAATTTTTTGCCAAGACAAATTGCACTCCTAATGCCAACTTACCACTACCGTTATTTACGAAAGTGTACGAAGGGAATTTTAAATCCATGAGAATCTTTTTATCTAATAAATCTATAATCTCACCAGCATCCTTCATATTCCTCGCCAGCCTATCAGGGTGCCAAGCTAGAATTGAGTTGTATGTTCCTTTCTTTATCTCTTCCATCATTTCTTTAAAAGCATCCCTCCCTTCAGAAATCATTGCTGATTGGCTTTCTTCAAATATTCTTTCAATCCTTATCTTTTCTCTTTTTGCGTATTGGTAACAATCTTTTCGCTGGTCCTTAATTGATTGCACCTGTTTGTCTTTATCTTTCGAGGACTTTCTTAAATATAAAACATACTTTTTCTCTTCTTTTGTTACATCAATTGATTCTCTTTGATGAGTTCGAATGTAGGATTCAATGTATTCACTCATCCGTGGAGATATATTATTCTTCATTCGCATATAACGCTTCTAACTTATCAACTGCATCTAGTAACCTATCTGCACTATTTACATTTATGAGAAAAGGAGATGCTTTTGCTTTAATAAAGTACTTCTCCTGAATCAGTTTGTAGTATCTAAAATCCTTAGAGGCATTGTTTATCGCTATTTTGTCTAATAAAGGTTCTAGGGGCATTACAGACTCTTTCCAGGCCTTACTAAACCAATATACAAAGCTTGGGTCTTTCATCCATCGGTAATATGTGCTTCTGTCAATTCCTGCGACACTACATATCTCCGTGATATTCGAGGAAACACTTGTGTCAAGCATCGTTTCTAGCAATTTAAGTTGTAGTTCATTTGGCTTAAACTGTTGCATAATTGTTGCACTATTTCTTTAAACCTACTGTCACTTCTCCATCATCGTCTTGAACAGTAATATTTCCATTGTTATCATCATCGTCTTCTGGTATTTCATCCTCTGGAATGTCTTGCATAATATCGTCCAAGTCATCTGCAATATCGCAGAGTTTCTTGTAAAGGTCCTCTAAATATAAAATTGTTGTCTCAAATTTCCCAGTTTCAACTTTAGTGTCTCTTGAAGATTCTCTTAGAAACTTTTCTGAATCTGAAAGATAATTGATATGTATCCGCTGAATCGCACTTTGAGGAGAATGCTTCGCTATTATGGTGACAAATTTCCAAGTACTACTTGCACGAACAAAATGCTTTTTAGTCTTTTCATAGAGGATTAACCTGGATACCGCATCTATAGCTTCTTTGAGAAAGGATATTTGTGAGTAGTCTAGCCTTTTCCCTCTTGTCCCTTTAATATTCTTAAATTCGTTGTAAGCCTTTTTTGCTAGATTGGCATATTCTCTTGATTTCATAAGCTAATATTAACATGTTTTGAGTACAATGTTTATACGTCCAATATATATGCAATACGATTTCAAAATTGTATAATTGACCACAACTCCTAAACCTAGAAATAGGCATGGATATAAAACCCAAAGCACGTAAAAGCGGTCTCCTGACCGGCACTCGTGCTTTGGGTCTGTACTCGAAAGAGTGCAGGATAGGTTCGAAAGGACTTATCGCTTGGTTCGGGAGGCCACCTTTGCCTTTTAGACCAAGCTAGATAAATTATTAGAATCTAGTTATGGAAAAGGCCGAACAGCTTGAAAAGCTTTCAAAACTCCTCAAAGACAAAGTGATTACTCAGGAAGAGTTTGATAAAGAGAAGAAAAGTATTCTCTCCTCATCCCCTTCAACGGTAAATAACGAAAAACCTAAAAAGAACAGTGGATGTATGTCACTTATCGCTTTAGTCTTTGTTATTATGTTTGCAGTTGCAGGTATTTCAGGATTAATTTCAGGTTTCAGCGGGACGAATTCAGACTCCGCAAAGAAGATAAATAGACCCCAGTGGGAACAACTAACTGTTGAAGAACAGAAACAAATTCAAAATGATTACTTGAAATATTACAAAAATGTAACAACCGGTACTAAGAACTTTGATACCTATTACAAAAATTATCAAGCGTCAGTGAGTGGGAAATCTGGTGTAAGTGTTTATGCAACAGTCTTTGATATCGAGGATTATGCAAGGGAGTGCGACTTCAATAAATATGCTTTTTCCACTGACAAGTGGCCTCAAAACGCTTATATAAAGTTTGATGAATTGAATAGTGAAGTCATAGGCTATTGCAGTAACTGGAGAGGCTGGTCCAGAGAGGCTAAATCCTTTTTAGATGGAGATACGCCATCAAGGAGATTGGAAAACATTAAAACATATAATGAAATGATTAGTGATAGCACTTTGAATATTACTGCTGGGCTTTTGGATACAGCAAATGTTTTGAAAATTGAAGCAAAATATCTCTCTAAATAATCGTAATTACAAATTTTGTAGAAGTTTTTTCCAAAGAACTTTGTGTTCGGTTTTAATTACCTTGTCACTTGTTACAAGGTCAGTGTAAATGTTCACAAAAAGTTCTGGATTACTTATGAGTCTAAGATAATATTCTATTGTTTTTAGTAGCCCATTCACTATTATTTGGCAACCGTGTTCATCTTTAATCTTTGCAATAATTTCCTCTAGTTCTTTTTTGGAACTTTCTACCGTTGATAACATATAGTATCTTTTTGCTTTTGTTTGCTTAATTTTCGAGTATGCATCGATTATGAGTGATTCTGTTATTTTTATGCCGTACTTTACTTCAACGGCCTCAAAGGGAGTCCCATCAGCATAATTTACTTGAACATCTCCGATATCGCCGTGTCTTAAATCTGCAGATGTATGCGAACTTAGTTCCTGTAACTCTTTCTCATCATACCTTTCTAATTCATTAACTAATAGTTGATAAATAGAGTGGATTGCAAGTACGGGTAATCTTGCCCTCCCATTTGAAGTTGCTTGTTCAAAGTGAATACTAAGCATTTCTAGTATTTTTGATATCTGCAGGTCAGGGTTGCTAATATGTTCTATTTCTACTTTGCTGTCTTCACGCTGTTTGATAAGGAGAAGTAAAAGATATTCAAGCATAAGTAAAGAATTTCCATTTTCCTCTTCTACATGATGCAGAGTCTTTAAAAAGGCCTCTTTAACGTTTAAGTCTCTGATTTTACCCCTGTAATCCAAGGTATAAGGAGATGCCTGTTCCAAGGAACGGGTAAGCCAACCCGACTCCTTCATAGATTTTAGTCCTTTCGATTTCAGAAATGGTGCAATATATCGTGTGTCAAAACTCCTGCCAGAGTAACCCTTTTCAAGTTGTGCTTGGTGGTTTCGAATATCTTGATTGGGGTTTAAAGATTTGTAGGTTAAACTTGTAACTGTTACATTTAATACACCTAGAAAATCTTCCACACTTGAAACTATTAACTCCAGATACTCCCTAATCTTTGGGTCAATTGAATCATAGTTTTTTAGAATTGAATTTTTATAATTCGATTCAGCTTTACCATAAATTTCCTCGAGATAGTTTCTAATATCGTTATTCTCCATAATTAAGTGATGTAAAATTCAATTGTTTGGACAGTTCCGGAATATGTTTTGTGTTTATATCATTTGCATTGAGTAACTCTTGATTCACAATACTTTTGGCTACGGAATTTATCAAGTTTATTGGTACTGAATTACCTATTTGTTTATATAATTCACCTGTTGCAGAAACTTTCTTATACTCGTCAGGGAACCCCATCAATCTGAAACACTCTGTTATTGTTAGTTTACGAACTACTTTCCCATCGTATATCCAGAATCTACCAGATGTCTCTTGAGATGGAATTGTCGGGTGTGTCCCGTCTATGTAATAAATTCTATTTGGTTGCTTATGAACTCTGGAGAGGTGTATTGTGTTTTCTCTTACTCCATTTTGTCTTATTTTCTTGTTTCTGTATCCACAAAAGATAAGTCCGCTAATCTGACGTTTCCAGTACTTCTCATCAAGAATTGTATATTCTTCCGGTTTAAGATATTCAAAATCACCATCTTTTTCCAAGATATCTTTAATAAAGACTTTCTCGTTTCTTGACGGCATTAAATTGAAATTGAACTTATTTGCTTTGCTGGCGACAATAACAATTCGTTCTCTATTCTGTGCAAGCCCAAAATCTTTCGCATTCAGAACCTTCCATGACACATTGTAACCAAGTTCCTCTAAGCTTCTAAGAATCACCTTAATTGTATTACCTCTATCATGATGTACTAAATGCTTTACGTTCTCTAATAAAACAACTTTTGGTTTTTTAGTTTTAACAATGTTTAAGATATAAAAGAACAATGTTCCCCTAGTATCTTCAAAACCGAGTCTTTTACCGCTTATCGAGAAAGGCTGGCAAGGGAATCCGGCTGTTAATATATCATGGTCCGGAATATCTTTGGGATTAATAAGTGTAATGTCACCTTGTGGTGTCTCTCCGAAATTTGCATAATAAGTCTTTTGACAAGCTTCATTGATTTCGCTGGAAAACACACACACACCACCTGCGTTTTCAAATGCAATCCTAATACCTCCTATACCAGCAAATAAGTCTATAAATTTGAATTGGCCTTCTTGTCTCATATACTTACATTATTTGCTAAAAAGACTTTTATTTCAAGTCTGAAAATTAACTCATAATTAGTTTTAAATATTAACGATTTATAGAGATATCTACTTAAAAAATAATC
Organism: bacterium; assembly: GCA_021463465.1. GTDB lineage: Bacteria > Patescibacteriota > Dojkabacteria > SC72 > SC72 > JAJTYH01. Next base: position 92,483 of record JAJTYH010000002.1, on the reverse strand, counting down.
GAAAAGTGGTAAAATTAGCTGGTAATTTAAGTATAAATAAACAGGATTTCTTTAAACCAACTCACTCAATTTGCTAGTCCACCTGATGAAAAGGAAACAGCGAAGATTATATCTACAAAAGATAAAGTAATTGAGGCATTAGATTCGAATTTAGATATTGAGGAACTTAAGAAAAAATTCAGCCTATCAAATTTTACATATGACGTATACTTGCAAGGGTCATACGCAAACCATACAAACATCTCTAATAATAGTGATGTTGATATTGTGGTTGAACTTCAGTCAGTCTTTGGCCGTGATATTACGCAATTATCTGATGAGGAAAAGGTTAAGTATGAACAATCTTTTTCGGATGCTTTGATTACGTTTAAAGAATATAAAGAGGCTTTGTTATTAGCCTTGGTAAAAACATTTAAAAACATTGAACCTCATGCTAAATGTTTGAGGATTCCCGAAAGTTATGGAAAGGTTAATGCTGATGTTGTTCCTTGTTTTTCTTTCCGGTTCTACAAAAGGTTTCTATCACTAAGCGACCAAGACTTTGTTCCTGGTATCAAATTCTATGATACAGACGAGAATACACAAATAATTAATTATCCAAAACTTCACTTGAAAAACTGTGAGTCAAAAAATATTGATACAGATGGAGTATTCAAAAAAGTAGTGAGGATATTCAAGAATATTAAACGAGAACTTGAAGAAACTGGAGACTTGCAGAAAGGATTAGCCCCGTCATACTTCATAGAGAATCTAATTTACAATTGTTCTAGCCCATGTTTTGATGGAGATTTATTTAATTCTACAATAGTAACAATGCAGTTTTTGTTTGATGCTGTGAAGTCTAATCGTATTGGTGGTTTTCAGTGTGCAAATGAACAAGATTCACTATTTACGAATAACTGGGATTTAAACGATGCTATAACATATTTAAATAAAGCTGGAGAGTATATTGAAAGGTAAACTTCGATGAATGATTATAAGAAAACTATATCTGTTTTGATTACAATTACCCTAATTATTCATGGTGTGAATTCATTTTTCGACAATAAGGTTATTCCTACTTCGGCTGTTGTTGTAATTATTCTCTTCCTGGTTGCGTTGTGGAATAATTTTCTTTGGAAGTTGGATTACCCGAAGTTTGTTACAACGATTGCATATGTTTTTGGTCTGAGATTTAAACCCTGTCTTTCGGGAAAATGGAAAGTTACTGTGAAATCTTCCTATGATAATCGTGCCAATGAGTATGAAGGTGTTGCTGAAATCAAGCAGAATTATTTAAAATTATTTGTTTCAACTGAGTTTGCTAATTCGTGTTCAGATAGCACTATTTGCTTAATGGAACAAGAACAAAATGGTAGATGGTATCTTTTGTACAAATACATCAATAGGCCGAAAGATAGCACTTTACAAAATAGTACAAACGGTGGAATGCATGAAGGTTTTAGTTATTTGAAAGTAATAAACTCCAACCTGCTTGAAGGACATTACACTAATGATGAGAATAGGAGGACTGTTGGGGTAATTAAATTTGAAAGGCTTGAGAAAGATACAATTAACATAATGGATATTTTCGAATAATTATACTTATGGTGATAGGAGATATAAGTAAAGAAATTAATATATTCGATAGCAAGCTTCTTAGATATCAGAAGCTAATAAATAATAATGTCGTAAAAGAGGAACACTTGAAAAGATTAAAGGATGAAACACAAGAGTTTGTATCAAATCTAGAAGTATTGATTGGTGACGATAACGAAATTTTGAATCTTATCCTTGAAAAAGGGCATGGGATTCCAGGTATGCCAACAGTATGGCATCACGTGCCAAGGCCGGGTGATGTGGTCTCTGACCATATTGACCCTGAATACTTAAAACAGAGTTTCTATCAGGTTAGTAGATGGTTAGAAAGTTTCAAAAAGGCAGTCCAAGAGGAAAGCGAACAAACAATTGATAAGGAGAGACTATCTACTTCCCTCCCCCTTTTAAAAGATGTGAAGAATGTTGAAGAACTAATTATTTCCGCTTACGATAAACTGTCCGAAGGCAAATATTTAAGAAATGTTATTGATGATTCTCGGCTAGCTTTTGAAAATGCTTTAAGAGAAACTATTTACGATTCAAGTCTAGAAAAGAATGTCGCAAAGCAAGATGGTGCAAAATCAAGATTAGAAAACTATCTTGCTTCACATCAAGTTTCAGAAAGACTTATTGCCATGATTCAAGAATTCGCAACTAATTTTGTCTTTTATAATAACAAGGGTGTCAAACACCAAGGAAGTGATGCTGAAAAAACAGAATTTAGTCTTAATGAAGCACGATTAGTTTTATTCTTTACGGTTGAGACAATAATATTTATAAAATCACTGAAGAAAAATGGATAATTCAGATTTATCAGCTTTTTTTGATAAAGTAGACAAATATCTTATTGAAGACATCAAATCAATTTTTTCGATTCCCGCGAAAAGATACGGTAGAGTCGCATATCCTTGTCTACAAACTATTGTCTCTGGAATGGAATTAATCGGAATGATTATGTCCGGCAAAGAAGGTGATGATGCTTATTATGCATTTTGGCAGAACTTAAAGTAATATAAAGAGATATACACTGATGAATGTGGTAAAACAATTCGTCTTGCAATAAGGAATGGAACTGCACATTACTTCTTGACTAAAAAAGGTATCTTAGTTCATATTAATAATCCAGGTTTGCACTTGAAGTTTACTAGAAATAAAGAGTTGTTTATAAGTTGCAAAAATTTATTCGAAGATTTTTATAAAGTATATTGCGATATTAAAGAAGATATTCTCAATAACCCACAAAGGTCTCATTTATCGGAACTAGTGAGAGACCTAGATACTGGAACTTCTTCCGTTGAAGCATATTACCGTAAACTTGGAATTACCGATGGTATGTTTACTGGCCAGGTACCGATACCTTCTGAGTTGAATAAGAGGCTGTTTTTTGGAGATACTGTTACTACAGGAGTATCACAATTTTCTCCAGGACGGTTAGTAAGGTATTCTGACAAGGATATTACTACTGATGTCTCTTAATTGTTTGTAATAACCTCCCCTAATATCATAGAATGTAACTAATAGCATTAGAAGAATTATTATCGTTTTTATGCCTATCTACAATCTCTGTGAATTCTTTAATCGCCTTGTTAAGTAAATTTTGAAGGTTTATCATTTCACTAAGAGTAGTTTGCGTTGAATGTTTGTAAAACTCAACATCTTCCACCCCAGATGGAATTGTTGGAAAAGAAAATTTCGAATATGTTTGTCCCTACTTCATTTGTTTTGGTTCGAACCAATATTTTTTCAAGATCGTGTTGATTAGGCTTCTTGAAAAAGAGGCTTAGTAATGGGTCTAGATCTAGCTTTATACTCTTATCCTTAACGATGATTTGAGACTGTAACTCCATCATGATGTCCTTCTTTAGCTCCGGAGACCCTGTTCTGAATGTTCTACATGCCCTTTCTGCGAACGATAACCTCTTCTTTACTCTCATCAGCCATTCATCTCTTGAACTATCATTGGTGTTGATTAGTGATTGTACTAGTGACATATGGGATTTAATCTGATCTCTTTTTCTTTTGTATTCCTCATCATCTATCACTCCGTTTAAGTTTTTCTCTGTAAGTAAATCTAGCTTTTTACTTAGTCCTTCATACTCCTTTTGGTTATTCTTTAGTACACCCATTCTTGCAAGCTTCTTCTCCTGATGCTCTTTTTGTATTTCCTCTAATGCATAATCAACTAATTCCTCGGGGATATGAATCATGCTAAGTACTTTATCAAATGTTTCTATCAGGTCTTCTTGTGTGATATGAGGTTGCGAACATGGCCCTTTCTTTTTTGTGCAATGATAGTATGTAAACTTCCGAACTTCCCCTTTCTTGTTTGTCTTCAGTCTAGTGGGATCTCCGGTAATGAAACACCCACACTCTCCACATTTCATTAGTCCAGTGAATGAGTGGAAATACTTTTGCTGTTTTACAATGTGACCGCGACCTTTAACCTTCTGTATAGACTCGTATTCAGCCCTTGTTATCATTGGTTTATGCTTTCCTTGAAACACTTGCTCCTCTCCGTCAATTGTGAATTTGTATTCTCCATAATAGAAAGGATGTTCCGCTATACGATAGAACACAGAGAAAGAAGGTATGCCACCTTTACGTGTGCGGAAGCCGTTAGCGATAGCATGATCAAAGACTTGCTTCGGAGAAAATTTTTTCTCCGCTAATTCTTTGAGCATGGCCTTTATTATACTGAACATGGGCTCATCAGGTATGATCTCCATGTCAGAATGTTTCTTTAAAACCTCTTCTGGATGGTGTTTATACCCTAAAGGTAACGTTGCGCATGGGTACCATCCTCGTTCAGCTTTTGCCCTTAAACCACGCTTAGTATCCGTTCCGAGATCCTTGCTGAACTTGTTGTTTATACCTAACTCTAGGAATATCATCATGTGGTCATCTTCGGGATACCAACCACCATCGTAAGTCTTGATATGCTTTATTTCTCCTCTCTGCAACATTCCTATTATCCTCCCTCCATCATCGGCATTTCTAGACAATCTTGAAAGTTTCCAACAAAGAATTCCATCTGCTTCTCCATTATCAAGCATACCTATCATGCGTTGAAATTCAGGTCTTCCAAGTTTATATCCGGATCGGCTTTCCGAAAGGACTTCTACAATATTCAAACCGTATTCCAAAGCGATCTTTTGCATTTCAGCAATTTGAGATTCTATAGAAGCCTGTTGTCGGTCTTCTCCTTCAGTTGATTTACGTGCATAAAGAATATATTTGGAAGCTTTTCTTTTTAGTTCCATCGCTAGTTATTGTTAATTTAAATAACAAAAGGGAGCCCAGTGCTTACCCAACAACTACGAGACGTAGCATTGGAACTGGACTCCCTTTTCGTCTCGAGTATTGTATTGTTAGGTAAGCACTTCATAATAACCTGTCTACAAACTCTTGTAAACTTTTTTGGTTACCCTACCCTTGCTTAATATTTATTTTTTCTAGCCCAAACTCTGTTAATAGATAATCTTTTTCACGACCATCCGAATACCCCTGAATTTCTTCAAAAATTCCTGCATTTACAAGTGGAGCCATATATTTGTTATGAAGTTCCTTAGGGCTAACGATCACTTTGTAAATTTCTCTATAGAGCTTTATAAGTAGTCTTTTGCCTAGTACGATATCATCTACGATTGGATTTTTACTATGTTCAATTGCTGTTGGTCCAACGACTTGGTAAAGGAAACTTAAGACATATGGTGGTATTTCAAGGTCTTGAGCTAACGATATCTCTTTCCAGAGTACTAGAGCCTGTTTAACATCCTGTTCAGAGGCTTCAATTGTCTTATCATCAATTCTCTTCCTGTTCCATTGATTGAGTAGTGCCAACGAAACAATTAATTGAATAAGCTTTCCTGAATCTCGTTGATGCCTTGGTTTGAGTACCTGTTCAGACTCAATGTACTCTTCATATATCTCATGCCAGTTGTTCACCTTCACATGATTAATATTTGAATATTTGATAGCTTTGATTCGCTTTTTCAGCTCCTGTCTTTCAATATTAGCTTCTATCTTATCGTAGTAGGCTTCCCTATCACTTTCTAGTAATATTCTGTTTTTAATACCAAACTTGATTTTCTCTTGTGTCGTTTCTGGACTGAGGAGCAATACTCTTGTTAATTCTTGTTCATTAGTATTGGTATTCGCTGTACAGAATATCACTGCTGGAAATCCTTTCATCAAAACATTCTTGGTCTTATTCCCACCTTTTAAGTTCTTATCAGTAATTTTGATTAGTACTTCCTCTTTATCATGAGAGAGAATCGGTCTTAATCGCTCAAGGAGTATAGAATTTGGTTGATCAAGAAATATTATAGCCTTTCCATGAAAGTCCATTACTATTTGATTCTTACTTTCATCATACTCCCCTTGATCGTGAAAAAAGGCAGTCGGAGAAACATAAGCCAATTGAATAAGATCTTCTTCTGGGAATAGCTTTGATACTTCAATCGGTATGTAGCTTTTTCCTGTTGACGATGGTGCTGAATACATCAAATTCAGCTGGGAATCCTTGGTATACATCGTTAGCATTGCGAGGAATGTTACGACCTTGTTTACATCGTCCTCTTTGATTGTTGCATCAAGGATGCCTTGTAGTTCTTGGATGGACATCTCATTTCTAGGCGTTGCATATGTTTCCATTTCTTCTGCATTTGCGAACGCATCCTCAATTGACCCTCCAGCTACATGAAGTTCAGTTATATCTTTATATTTAGAATCAAAGTTTATTCTGAATATTCGTTTGTCTGGACATTTGAAACTAAGTTTTGTCCTTAACTGTTCTGTTCCTTTCCGACCTGCCTCATCATTATCAAAGCAAATATATACTTTCTTGTATGGAGTAAGTGCTTCAAACCATTCATCTTTGAAGGTAGCTGCACCCGTTCCGACACTGACTGCATTCATGCCTTCCTGATGTAGAAGCATACAATCAAACTCCCCTTCAGATATAATTACGTAGTCTAAATCTTTGTTGAGTTTATCAAGCCCGTATAGTGTCATGTGTGCACCAATCGGATAGACTTTATACTTGGGAGAATAATTTTCTACAGTAGTGCGAAGCTTGTATGCCTCTTTATATATACCCTGCTCATCAAAGTATGGGATTGTTAGCCATCGTGATTTATAGAAGTTCGCAACACCGATATGATGGTTCTTGATAGTCTCAATTGTTAATCCTCTTTTGTTGATCAGGTAGTTAATGTCTTCCTGTGTTAATTTTTCTTCGTATTTACTATAATTATATGGGGAGTACTGATTGGACTGCTCGGTTTTTTCAGTTTCCCCAAGTATTCCTAGTAATTCTTTGAAACCTCCTTTTGTTCCGCATTTTTTACAATCAAATGCACCGGTCTGTGAATTTATATAAAGATGTGCTTCATTCTGTCTGCTATCTTCGTCGCAGCTATTGAAGAGACAATCAACCATGAGTTCATGTCCGACTTCTCTTTTGATTGTGATGTTGTGCTTTTGCAGTAATTCTTTGATGTTATTCATATAATCAATATTTAAAAATTATTTAACATTCTTTAAGTATGCTAGTCTGACTAGCTTAATTAACTTTTTCCTTATCTCTTCAGCTTCATAGTCTGTTACCTCCTTTCCGTAGTATTTCCTAATTAGAGCTTTAAGTTTATCTATTGAAGAAGTCATCAGGTCTGTTGTCGTGTAACTGAGATAAAACGTATTTGTAAGACTGCAAGAGTGTTGCAGGATTTACCTTCAGTTGATTTAGCAAGTACTGCTGAATGTACTGATCTACTAATTCGGAACTTTCAAAAAGGAATATGCACCTCTGAGGATTGGTTCTATCAATGTCTGCTATTGATATCCCTAATGCGACCAATGTGGCTGCTAAAAATGTATCTGATATCTTATGATTCTTCATTTGATTGGGTTTTATCTTAACAACCCAATCCTACAGCTAAATTTTTAGTAAGTCGGCGGTAATTTTAACTGGCTGTAGAAGTTTCCCTAAATAATGAAATGAGCCCTTTTTCCTTAAGATACTGTTTCTTCCGTTTAAACATATCCTTAAGTTTTATCGCAGAATACTTTTGATGGGGATAATGGCTACTCTTTACCATCAACTTATTATATTTACCGTAGCTATCTACAAAACCGTATCTTAAAAGATCAACTGTTTTATCATCAATATTGAGAGCATCAATCTCCTGACCGGAACTTATTGCAAAGCTATAGTTCTTGATATATGAAACTAAGGTTGGGATAGTAACTTCCGAATCAAGTTCAATATACTTAGCATTCCTATCAACATTTATTAGGAACTCTCCTGGAATAATAGCAATGCCTGCATATACGGAGTATCTACTTAGATCAATTGAATTTGTTAAGAGAATATTGACTAAATGAGTGTCAAATCTTTTTAGGTACTTCTCAATAGTTTTAAAATTACTGGCTGTTTCTAGCTCTTCACACATATGTATCGCACTTTTATATATCTCCCTTGCACGATTGAGGCTAAGTTTATCAATAAAAGATAAATTGACTTTGTATGGGTGCGTTTCAATATTCCATTCGGAGAATAGATCCTCATTAAGTATTTTTAGATCTTCTAGAGTGAATTCATTGCCCTCTAGTTTATGTGTTTTTCTAAATTTACTTACAATTTCTACAAACCATGGACAGACATTAAGTAATTTCGACATTGAAATCGCATTCTTAATTCTTACAGTGTACTCGACCTCTATATACGGGTCATCGTATTTATTCTCAACTAAAAATCCTTCTTTATATTTAAGTTTTCCTCTTTTTTTAGGCTTTTCCGGAGGGATTATATTGAGGTTAAGGCTTGTTAATGGTTCCATATATTTAATCTGATTTAGATACGTCAATTATACAGCTTTGATGGCGGTACGGTAATGTTACTTAATCATTATTTTGATGTAAAATGAATAGTATGAATAAAGGGATTAAAGAGGTTAAGAAAATATATTTAAACAAGGATGACCCAGAATTTCTGGGTGATGAGCTAGTGAAGTCATACAACAAAGATGAAGGGAAAGCATCTGTTGAAACGTGTCTTCTAGCAAAAAAGTATATGTATTCATTGAACATGGATAACCTTTCACTACTTTCTAAAGCTGTAGACGAGGAGTATAAGTCGTACATTGTTCAGATTGTGAGAGACCTTGAGAATGAACTGAAAGTCGTTAAACCTTCGGAGAAAATAATCATTCATAATATAGCAGTTTCGTATGTGCGTATTCTTCAGCTAACAACATCGTTTAACAGCTTCTTAAATAATCCCGATTTGTTATTTGGCAGAGACAGATACTGTTCAATGATAGGTCGAGAACTGGATAGAGCGCATAAACATTACGAGGACAATATGAAATTGCTTATCCAGCTCAGAGCACGTCCAATAAATGTGAAGATTGGTACTCTAAACAATCTATTTGGAACTAATCAGCAGTTGAATGTTGTGCAAAAGGATAAAATAATTCCCGAGAATCAATGACGGGTTATTCTAAGAGCATTACAATTCATGAGCTGGTTAGAAGTGTTCGGAGTAAGGTAATCGAAGCTTTAATCAAGTCAAAGCTTGATCTTGATGGAGTTAATGTCCCGATGACAACAACAAATACAAATGGTGGAGGAGAAAGACTTTGGTTTCAATGTCCTAAGTGTTCCAGAAGATGTGGAAAGTTAATCGAATCACTGGAAGGTTACCTATGTATTAGGTGTGCTAAGTGATATCGAGGCTATCTTATCTGAGATCTCTTGCATCAATTCTTTATTTAATAAGTGAGCTGTCCATTCTTTTGGAATTGCTTCATAACCGTAATATGCTCCAGCAAGACCTCCTGTGACCGCCCCTTGAGTATCTGTATCGCCTCCAAAACCAATTGATGCCTTGATAGCAGCTTCCAGACTATCAGAGCTGAAAAATGAATGCAGAGCGACCTCCAAGGTATTAAGTGAGTATCCACTGGTCTTGAGCTCCTCCGTTTTTAGATTACCTAGTCTATCCAGCACTTTCTTTATTTCAGCGGGGATATTTTTATAGTAGGGCTCTGTTGCGAGTTTTGATACAAACCCCTCTTTCTCAATATTATGCAGGCAGTATGTTATGAGTGTATTGAATACAACTGTAGTCCAAACCGCAATGGTATTGTTGTGCGTAACAAGTGCTGATTTTATACTCTTATCAACTACATCATCAGTATTGTTATGGTATATGAGTCCAATAGGAAGGCATCTCATTAATGCTCCGTTTCCACCTTCTTTATCGTTGCTATGAATTGCTGTAGGTATTTCTTCCGGCTTCTGCCACATTAGTTTCCTTAATGTATTCTGTCCTATTCCAAAAGAAGTCTTTCCATCAGCAGACATATATCCTTCAAAAGCCCACTTCTTATATTTCTGGAATTGATCTAAGGTATCGAATCCTTTGTCTATGAGACTCTGGGCTAAACACAGCATCATAGCCGTGTCATCAGTATAGTAACCAGCTGGTTTCGTTCCCCTGCTATTAGTATCAATAGGTCTTATGCCTTCACTACCGAAGAAATCCTGTACCTGTGCGGGTGTAGAAGCAAATTCAACGGGCATACCAAGGTAATCTCCACTGGCGTGAGCAAATATTGAACCCACTATTTTTGATTTCATCCTTTTGTAATACGATTTATTTCTTCTTATAAAATAGCATTTCTGTAGCGAATTTCAGATCATCACGATTGAACCCCTTTCCTATCGGGTTCTCTGTAGGGCTGTCATTTGATAAATCAAACTGTTCTTTCTCATAATATTTAAAGAAGTGGGCATCCAAATCAGGGTAGCTTAGCAAAAGACTTTTTCCACTAAGTGTTGTGGGTGTTTGAAATAAGTTTTTAAAGCCATTTCGAATACTTTCTATCTTTTGATCTGAAGCTTCTGATTCGCTTTGTATATTTTCTAGACGTTTGCTAAACGCATTTATAGGATCGTTGTGCTTATAGCTGTTAAACCCTAATGATATGTATTCAATAGCCTCACGGATGCCTTTAAAGAAAGAACCTCTTAATTGATCTTGTGACATGATCGATGATATTTCGGTGACTAGAATCGCTATAAAAACTGCGTTAAATAGATAGTCACGGTTTCTTTTCTCAAACCAGACTGCGATATCAAAGATGGCTAAAATGATGAGTTCAAGGAAAATGAAGTTGTAAAGTTTCTGCTCCCTGAGAGACTTTTTACCTACTAATAGCTTGAATAAATCTGAGATAAGCGATCCTGGTTTAGGTCTTTCTGAATAGCCGATTGTTTCCCAATACACCTCTTGTAACGGTGTTTCAATTATTATTTTTACTAGCTCCTCTTTTAGAGTTGTAACTGTATACTTTTGCATGTTTATCTGATTTATTTTATCTCTGGAGGTATAACAAAAGTGGCCCTCCGAACCAGCGAGTTCCTTTCGGAACCCCCATATCCCTTTCGAGATATAGACCACGACGAATGGACCGGCCGGAGAGCCGCGTTATTCGTCGTGGATTCAATTTTTATCACCATGCCTATTACTAGGTTTAGGTAATGCGGTATAATTATAGCGTAAACCAACTGTAACTGTTAAGGGAATGAATATATTTATAGATACAAACGTTTATCTTACATTCTTTCATTATAGTGATGAAGATTTGGAGGAATTGAAAAAACTAATAGTTGCAATCAAGAATCGGAAGATGACACTATTTGTTCCAAATCAGGTTATTGACGAGTTCAATCGTAATCGTGAAGAGAAAATTGCAGATTCATTGAAAACTTGGGTAAGCAATCCAATACCGAAAAGGTTTCCCCAGATATGTCGTGAAAATCCAATGCTTTACAAAAAGTTAAAAGATTCCGTTAAACAGTATGAGGAAGCCCAGAATGAAGTTTTAAACGAGACATATGAGAAGGTAAAGACAAATGGTTTCAACGCAGATTCAATAATCAAGGAGTTATTCAAAGTCTCAAAGGTAATTCCTACAAATAATAACATATATCATAGAGCTCAAATTCGTGTAAAACTAGGCAATCCGCCCGGTAAAAATGGCTCGTATGGTGATGCTGTTAACTGGGAAGCGTTAAAGGAAGGTGTTCCTGCGAATCAGGATTTGTACTTTATTACCGAAGATGGGGATTATCTATCTCCTGTTAAGACCGTAGGCTTCTCACAGTACCTGTTAAACGAATGGAATCGTGATAAGAAATCGGAGATACATTTTTATTCTAGAATATCTGATTTCTTCAGGGCTCATTACCCTGATGTAAAACTAGCCGCTGAGCTTGAGAAAGACTTTCTTATTGAAAATTTGAGACTTTCGGGAATGTTCAAATATACCCACGAATGCGTCGCGAGGCTTTCAGCTATTGAAGAATTCACATCCACACAATTAAATACTTTATTGAAAGCTTATATTGAGAATGATCAGGTTCATAGTATTGGTGATGATCCTGATATTAAAGCATTTTATGATTCATTAATTAAGAAAAATATCTCACTGATAAATAATGAGATTTACTTAGAATACCTCTCTGTAAGATCTCTTTATGTTCATGAAGAAGGCGAATCCCTGCCCATTGCCTCTTAGATAGCTTGGACTTTCTTTATGAAGTTATTTTTTTGAAAAGTTCGGTCGAAAAGTATTCTCTGACTAAATTTTTAGCAAGTCTTGCATTTGACAGTTTTGTTAGATAGGGCTCAAACATACTTAAAATTTCCGTTTTCTCATAATCATTATCTTTGATTTTTAGTAACTCCTCATCAATTATTTTTTCTATTATCAGTTTCATTGATGCAGAATCAAGTGGCTTGTATTCAATGTGACCATCGAATCTAGAGAAAATTGGCTCACCTAACTCTTTTCGGATTGTCTCTGTACTAGTAAAGTTTGATGTACATAGTATTATCGATCGTGTTAAGTTTACGTTATAATTCTTATCCTCAAAAACACCTTCGTCAAATAGCTGATAGAACGCAGAATGAGCTACCAGGTTAGCCTTGTCGAATTCATCTAAAAGAATAACGTTGCTTTCTCTTTCAACAAGATCTCTGGCAAGGCTTTTCTCATAATGTTTCCCGCCAAATAAGTAAGTAATAAATTCGCTGTTCTGAAACATAGAAAGCTGCTTTCTGAAAAGGTTTTCACCCAATGAGTCCGCAATTATTTTAGCGGATTCTGTTTTCCCAACTCCAGAAGGGCCGTAAAGGAGTAATACTATTGGTTTGGTGGCTTCCTTATCTCTGGTAAGTGTATAAATTGAAGTAACAAGTTTTTGAATTGCGGTTTCTTGACCTAATACAGCGTCTTTCAAACGAGATAACAATTTAGTTAAATCTCGACTGCTAAATTCCTTATATTTTTGAGTTTCAGTCTCTATCTTCTCTTTATAGGCCCTCCTTAAATTGCTTTCTAAGAGCTTTGGGGGATTATGAACTATGAGAGTTTCGATTTGAAATAGCTCTATGTAACGCTCAATATTAAACAAAAGCAGCTCATTAACACCACTATATTCATCAGCATTTATTACCAGGTTATTAAAGGTTGGAATTTGGTGAGATATGTCTGTTTTATCATCGCTATTATCTTGTTTAACGGTAATTGTTCGAGAGTACGCGTCATGAATGTATAGTAGCCCTGTAAGATCTTTGTATGGACTTTCACCAAGATGTTTTTTTACGAATTCAGTAAATCCACCCTTGGAGCCAATATAAATTTTTATTGTTTTAATTTTCTCCATGGCTTACACCAACAAGTACAACATCTATTAGGTCGAATGCTTTTGATGATTGATTCTCACCATTTACGATGTCAGCTAATGTTGGGACTTCGGCTGGAGCAACATTAAACTCTTGACCAGCTTTTACTGATTCTAAAGTCGCTTCCCCTACTTTGACACCGTATATCTTAATTTTCATCTTTGTGAGGTCAACTAGATGATAGTTATTTCTGAATGCCCGAATATTAAATCTAAGTATTTTTGTATCGTTTTGAGAAATATTGTTTGCCACTAACTCGTAGTATCCTTTCCCGGCTTCTAATATTTGATCTAGCGCATCAATATTAATCTTACTTTCAGGTAGATTAAATAATTTGAAATAAGGAGCAGCCATTTTAATGTAGGAAAAAGATTCTGTTGTTGTGGAAATTGTATAATCAGTGAGGATTGTTAATCGGCGATCTTTTTCAGCTTTCTCGATATAATCGGATAGAAGGGTATTAGATATTGATGTTTTTACTACAGATTCTCCAATCATGGCCAGTTTAGTGGAACTTTCCGCACTTACATCTAGACTCAGGAGTGGGCTGATTATCTTTGTAAGTAAACTATTCGTTCCAATACTCGCGCCAGCCGTCGCTCCTATTTTCCCCTGTTTACTTGATGCTGTTGTTTTTTCGCTTATTTGCCTCCCTTTGTTTGAAATTTCCAAATAGTCGATTGCAGACGATTCATCAAAATAAACTATCTTAATTAATTCTGTTTTAACCATTAAAAGAAACTATTATGTCAATTCCTGATTTTACCTCTAAAGTACGTAGAAATAAATATATGTATCCGTAAGGTAGGTATACCCTTAAAAATTGTTTAGTCCCGCCTTTGCTTCCTTCCTCCACTGTCCCATTAGCCTAATATTACTTTCTTAATCTCTTCCGAGTTAATCCAGTAACCTAACTTTGGAGCCGCAGTACCATCCCTTAATGTTGTCGTATCCTTTGAATCTCGTGCTTTTGGTCTTACATGAAAACCTTTCTTGTCTTTTAATTTCCAAAAGTTTTCCATATCGCCTGCTTCGGTTTTCTCTTTTACATCGTTCCAATACTGTTCTGCTAGCTGTCTTAATCTCTCTGGCATGCTCCAGAACATTACTTTAAATAGTCGCTTAGTTCCTTTCTCGTCCTTTTTAAATACTACAAGGAAGAACTTTCTATTTATAACTCTTTGGTAGAAAGCAGATTCCTCCCACTCTTCTTCATTCACTATTTCATAGTAATCAATCCTTTGGAATGACATACTCTCCTTTAGTGTTCCGTTATTCTCAAGAGTAACTGTCTTCATTAGAATATCCGCTTTTTCAAACTCTGCTATTCTACTTTGTTCTGGAACTCCCAAAATTGCTCTCGAAATTGCTGCAACAATATCTTTTTTCTTTGCTGAGTAACTAAGTCCAAATTTATCAGATATCTCATTTATAGACATTCCGACAAATGGTTTAAATTTCTCAATGACATACTCTTCAAAAGTTTGTTTTGACAGTTCGAATGTATCATCAATAGCAGAAATGAAGTCCTTATCAGAGTCAATAATTTGGTTTACATACTTACTCTTAAATGCAAATGCTCGTCGTTTTGCTTTTTCATTTGAATATGGCTGTCTTGTGAAATCTTTATCGCCTCCTGCTCCTTTTCTGGCTGCCTCAAGGTATAATGTATCACCGCCAGATAGTTCATGTGCTAATCCGCTCTTTATCTTGGTGTAAATCGTTGTCCAATCCTGTTTAATAATCTTAAGGTCAGACTGTGGTATATCCCACAATTTAATAAGTTTGAAGATTTGAGCTAGGTCTTGTCCTTTCTCATAAAGATAAAAAAGTAATAGTAAGGAAGCATTCTTTTTTAGGAATGAAGATTTTTCAAACTGCTCTTTTGTTATTTGGAAATAGTCAATCATACCTAAAACAAGCCTTTCCTTCGAAACATATTTTTAGTTTGATACTTTTAATGGAGTTGTTTTTAGTTCAAGATTAGCATCTTTAAAATCTGGTTCCGCATTGCTATTGGGTTGGTAATTGAAATGTAGATACTCGACCATAGTTCCAATATCCCCTTTCCCTTTATAGTCCGTTGATTTCTCTGGAAGTTTTTTTATTTCTTCAGGATATAAATCTAGAAGTGATTTATCTTTTAGTAAAGTCGCATACTTAAAGATTGATTCTTTTGACTTTTCGTCATACTCCCCAAATTTACATTTTCTCATAAAGTGATTCTGCAATTTTTTGAATTACACCAACCACTAAAGCATTTCCCATTAAGAATGCTCTAGTTTGAGGTGAATAACCGTCGGTATGATTATCTGGGAACATGTCCAATCTTTCAAGTTCCATTGGTGTAAGTCGTCTTAGTCTTCCAGAAAGTGTTTTAACTACATGTTTGAACCTAGATGGGCCTTTGCCTCCCTCTCCCGTAATAATTGTCCTTGATGGCCTTTCTAATGCATCTGGATAGGTTATAGCTCCTTCACTGTAATTATATTCAAAGCCTGTTGCTTTCTGGATTCTCTTTTCTCTTTTGGCTCCCTTAAGATATTTCCACTTCTCTAAATCTTCCTTTGGTATGAAGTATTCTTGAGGGACATCTTTTTCGTCTATAAGTATATCGCCAAGCGTGGTTTTCTTTCCTTTGTAGTTTGGTATTACATCCATCGTATAGATTTTACCGTCAAGAATCACTCCTGTTTTTCTGAAAGGTGTTGTCTTGCCACCTTTGTTGAAATTGTCACTTACGTCTTTAATGACTTTTGAGTATTCCTTAGTTCTATCTTTTATTAACTCTATAACCGTTACTGTCCCTTCCTTCCTTTTTGAAGGGAATCCTTTCGCGAAAGTTCCTGTATTTAGTAACCAGTCTTCATGATTACCTTTAAAAGATTTATATATTTTGGAATTCTTTTTATATCCTACAAAATATATTCTTTTTCTTCTTTGCGGAAATCCGTATTCACTTGCATCTATAACTCTCCATTCAACCATATATCCAAGCATATCAAGACACGCAAGCATTATTGCAAAATCTCTTCCTCTTTGTTTGGCAGGTGAGCTGATTAGTCTATCTACATTCTCGAAAAGTAAAAACTCTGGACTATCTTTACCCTTCTCTCTAATTATTCTTTCTATTTGCCACCAGAGAACTCCTTTTTTCCCTTCAATTCCTCCCGAAAGTTTCTTTGTTGTTGCGACTGAATAGTCTTGGCATGGGAAACCTCCTACCATTAAATCGTGATTTGGAATATCTTCTGTTTTTACTTTAGCGATATCTTCATTAACAAATCCTGCTTCTCCAAACTGTCGTTTATATATTTCAGCCGCATATTGTACTTTTTTTCCTGGCTCCCACTGGTTACCCCAAACTACTTTGAAAATTTCTCCTTTGAGATTCTTGTTGGCTTTTTGGAAAGCGACTCTGAAGCCACCTACTCCAGCGAACAAGTCTATTATATTAATCTGATTTTTATTCATGGTTTTCACAGGTTCTATTTTACTCTATAAAATTGTAAAGATCAAATCCCTGAGTTATACATGATATAGTATATCTAATTATTCATTAACAACAAAGCATATTTATGAGGATAAATATATTAGAAAGTTTAAAGTTCTTTGATGATCCTACTGAAGTTGGTCACGCTTCGGCAATTATTGGAGTAATTGGGGAGGATTTATGTGCCTCTTCATTTGCACATTACATTAATTCAAAAAATAAAAATACCAATTGTATCGTGTTAGATTTGCCTGTTAGCAAGGGTACATTGCGGGGACATCGGCTTGATAGATGGATTGTCGATAACGATAATAAGATTATTTACCAGACTGAAATTAAGAACTGGTCTTCTACAGCTAAGAATGGCATAAGACTACCCGCTTTAGCTGAAGATAGTATGGTTAGTGCAGTAGTGGAGATAAACCTTAAAAACCAGATCAAAGGCTCATTCTATCAGGCTGAAAAGGTTTTGGAGAAAATGAATAAACCTAAGATATACTCTGAATACACTCTTCTGCCACTGCTTATTTACTGGATGCCAATATCTACAGATGGAGTTACTCCATTCTCAAAAATCAAAGTCGAGGATATGAACTTAGCTTACACACCCTCAGAATTTAGTGAGTTAGAGCTTTTCTCTGTATCTCTTTATTTCAGGAAATTACTACAAGAAGTAGAATCACTGGATTTAGATATGCCAAATGCTGAGAAGCGTTTAGTGGTACTGGGTAATCTACTAAAATCCTCCTAAATCTTTTAGATGGGTATACCTTAATTACTTTGGACTCTGAGTCTTAGAAAGTCATACATTTTTTCATTCGTGTTAAATACGTTCGATGGATTCAACTTTAATGTTTTAGCAACTAAAAACTCTGTCATCCGTATAAATAAGTCAATTTCCTTATAATTAGTATTGTTTGTAATTCTTCCAAAATGTACAAGTGAATTTCTCGCTTTATTTATTCGAGTGAGTTCTCTATGTGATTCACTTCTTAAATTGATATTAAAGTATTCTTTAAGTAGATATGATATTTTATCTTTCCCAGCTACTTTCTCCAATTTATCTTGTGTTAGTCCTTTTGGGTTTAGTACGGCGTATATATGTTCCCAAATAGTCCAACACAGTTGAAATGTTGGTTCTAAATCCATCCTTTTAAGTGCCTGTCTCATTAATAAGATAAAATACCCTCCTTTATATTTTTTTCTCCACCTTTTTGAATAAATTAGACGCAGTATTTTGTTGATTTCTGTTTCGAATCCGATTTCGCGCACATTCCAAAGTAGATTATCGTTGTTTCGTTCAGCTTCAGTAATTGCTTCGAGGGTCTCTTCGTTATAAGCTTCTTCTTGGTATCTTAGTGAACAATGCAATACTCCCCCATAATGGTGAAGCCTTGGATCGGCAAGTATAGGAAGCTGCCTAAAATATGTATTTTGATCTAGAGCAAAAACATTTCGTCCTGTGAATATGGTAAGAAGCAAACAAATGTCCTCGAGTAGTGTTTTTCCTTTAAAGTATTTGGACTTCAATCCAATTCCATGAACAATTGCTGTAGGCTCATTGATACCAGTGTTTCGATGCACTTCTCCGTCCATGTCTGAAACATTTGTTAGCCACATGAGCTTTTTCCTATGGTCATTGTAATTAGGAAGTTTTTGTACTTTATAACCTCCAACTAGTATTTCATCTCTATTCTGTGGGAATTCCAGATTGTAGATATAATATATCATTGTTGTATTATCCCACTGTATGCCTTATTAGCAAAGTAAAACCTATATATAAGTATATATCTCAGTGAGGTGGGTATACCTTTAGAGGTTGTAGAGTTCCTCCTTTACTTCCTTCCACCACCGACCCCATTTGTTCGAACTTATTTCCATCTGGGGTATTTTGCTGCATAATCTCTCACCTCGGAGCCTTATAGTGTGAATGCACTTCAAATGGTATATAATTATTCATGTCAAATTTAAAGCCAGAGCTAGATAATCTTGCTGTTCAGGTAGGTTTAACACCTATAGATAACTACGGTATGTTTAGAGGAGTTCAAGATGAATGTTATATGGACTTCAGAGCAGTACTTGATTCTAAACCTGGTTATGTTTCTACCTTTGAGGGGTTGGATTTCGATTCTGACAATATACGTACTCAATCATTTACAGTTATTGATGAAATGCCAGTTGCAGTAATGACGTTGGTTACTATCCCTAAGAAGATAGTTGCATCACAAAGATATTTTAAAGTGAACCCTGATAACACTGAAGTTTGGCTACTTGATTACAAGGGTATGGTAGAAGTTGATGATTTACCAAACTTTCTTATAGTACCTGGTTGGACATTTATCAAGCCTGAAATTCGTAATACTATGGCCCTTAAGGGATATCACTTTATGAAGAATATTATAGATGCAACTATTAAATTAGCTCCTGAGGGAACCTGGATAGAAGCTGTAGCACAAAGCTATGGAAATAGATATAAATATGATGTGACAAAGTTAGAAGTTGGTTGTGTTTATGTTCAAGATGATCTAGCCTTTCCTATATCAGAAATTGGTATTAATCAGCCAGGAAGCACATCAAGTGTTAAGTTCGCGAATCACTTGGGCCTTAGTAAGGTCGAAAATGTAGGCAGTGCACGCTCACTTGGTCCTGTCTTTTTAAGAAGAGTAAAATAATTAATATATATCCCCTAGAGGTGGGTATACCCTTAAAGATTATAGAGTTCCTGCTTTACTTCCTTCCACCACCGACCCCAAAAGTTCTAACGTCTTCCCACAATGGGTTTACATATTCTTCAACCTTAAACTATTTAGTACAACTGATACTGAACTAAATGCCATTGCACCTCCTGCTATAATCGGAGAAAGTAATATTCCTAATACTGGATATAGAAGACCTGCTGCTATTGGTATACCAATGATATTGTAACCGAATGCCCAGAAGAGATTCTGTTTTATAACCTTCATAGTATTTCTTGAAAGCTCAATTGCATCAATCAGTTTATTCAAATCACCTTTGATTAAAATAATGTCTCCAGATTCAATTGCAATGTCAGTTCCAGTACCCATTGCTATTCCTATATCCGCTTTTGCAAGCGCTGGAGCATCATTAACACCATCCCCTACCATTGCAATAATACTTTTTGGATTTTCAGCCTTAATATCATCAATTGCTTGTGCTTTTTGAGTAGGAAGAACATCTGCTACTACTTTATCAATTCCTAACTGATTGGCTATGCTTTGTGCTATTTGATTATTATCCCCAGTTAACATTACTGTTTTTATACTCATACTATGTAGTTTCCCAATAGCTTCTTTTGATTCTTCTTTCACAATATCTGCAATTCCAATAATCGCTACAATTTCATTATTTATTGCTATAAATACAGTACTCTTTGCTTCACTACCAAGTTTTAAGTATTTTTCATTTACATCATTACTTAATGCTATACCTCTTTGTGTTATTAGCTTGCTATTACCTACTACAACTTGATTTTTCTCGAAATTACCTTCTACCCCCATTCCTTCATTATTTTTGAAATTTTCAATTTTTAGTGGCTCTACCTCTTTATACTTTGTCTCTATATATCCAGTTATCGCTCTTGAAAGCGGGTGCTCTGAAATATCTTCAAGACTTTTAATAATTGAAAGCTCTTGAATACTTAATCCTCTGATACTAAGAAAGTCCGTTACTTCAGGTCTTCCAATTGTTAGTGTCCCTGTTTTATCAAATACTACTGTGTCAATCTTGTGAGCGATTTCTAGAGCTTCTGCGTTTTTAAGAAGAATTCCTTTTCCCGCACCGTTACCTGACCCAACCATTATTGCAGTTGGGGTTGCTAGTCCAAGAGCACATGGACATGCAATTATGAGAACAGTTGTTGCTATGTATATCGCTAATTGGAATTGGTTTGTATCGACACCAATTAGTCCAAGTCTTGGAGCAATAAATAGCCAGAAAAGAAAAGAGAAAAGGGAGATTACAATAACAACAGGTACAAATACACTAGATACTTTATCTGCTAATTTTTGTATTGGAGCTTGAGATGATTGGGCTTCTTCAACTATTTTAATGATTTGAGAAAGCATAGTGTCACTACCGATTTTTTGAGCAGTATAATGAACTGAACCTGATTTGTTGATTGTTCCTCCTACCACTGTATCGCCAATGCCTTTGGTGACTGGCATGGATTCCCCAGTTATCATAGATTCATCAAGTGTGGACTGACCCTCAGAGATAACACCATCAACTGCAACCTTTTCACCTGGTTTTAATAGTATTGTGTCTCCAACTAAGATTTCCGATATCTGTACTTTTACAAACTTTCCATCCCTTAGGATCATAGCTTCTTTGGCTTGAAGTTGAAGAAGTTTTTGGATTGCGCTATTTGTCTTACCTTTTGCATTAGCTTCAAGCAATCTTCCTAAAAGTATGAAGAAAATAATAAATACAGCGGCTTCAAAGAATACCTCTGGTGATTCTTTAAGTCCTGAGAATAGTGAAGGAGCAAATGTTACTACCGTTGAGAATGCCCAAGCTGTGAATGTTCCTACTGCTATTAGTGTATCCATGTTTGCAGTTGGAACTTTTAATGCCGTTAGTGCACTTTGGAAAATTGCTTTTCCTGCTATGAATAATATTGGAGTTGCTAATGCAAATTGGATTAAAAAGAATAGTGAGATTGAATATCCGTTGGAAAGTGATATCTCACCGAAAAGGTCCATAGGATTCATTGTCAAATTATTATTGAAAAGTATCATCCAAATCATAAATATTAGAAAAGGTATCGCGCCTATACCGCTCCAAATGACAGAAGCTTTAATTTTGCCAAACTCCTCTTCTTTTAGCATTGCCATATGGTCATGTCCTGGCATGTCCATTTTCATTTCGTTGTCCTTCTGTTCCGTTACAAGTTTGTAACTACCAACATTACTTACAGCTTCCTTAATTTTATCTAACGATGTTTTTGTCTCATCATATTCAACATTCATTTTTTCTGATGCAAAGTTAACCGAGATATTCTTAACCCCATCAACTTCTGACACACTGTTTTCAATAAGTGATTTGCATGATGCACAGTGCATTCCTATAACTGGATATATTTCTTTTTTCATAATATTTTAGGATAAATAGATTAAATTACTTTCAAAGTTATTGGCGATACCATTCCCATTGTGCATGTGATCTTGTAACTACCTTTTGTTGGTGAACCTAAATCGATAATGTTCTCACCTTCGTTTAGGTAGACATAGTTGGAAAGTAACCCTCTTGCAGTTAGGGCAACTGCACAACCATCTACGCCTTTATTTTGCACTATCAACTTTGTTGGTACTCCTGATTTCACTGTAGAACCTCCATCAAAGCGGTATGAGAATCCTTGAGCTGTTATTCTTACTATTTGTACTCCACTTGAATCGACCTCTATTGTTGGATTATTCTGCTTATTATTTGTTGAATTGTTACTTTGGAAGTTTATACTTGGAAGTTTGATATCACTTAAGCTTTTATATCCTAATAGATTAAGCTGTGCATTGAAATTGTATATTGCAAATATAATAACCAAAAATCCTGTTATTTTAGAAAATATAGCATTTAACTTTGGTTTTGCCGTTATATTTACACTTGTCAGACTTATCATTCCGAGAACTGGTAACGTTCCTAATGCAAATGAAAACATCATTAAAGCTCCTCGAAGAAAACTTCCTGATGTTAAAGCTAATCCTTGAGCTATGAGGGTGAAGCCACAAGGTAAGAAGAAAGTAAGTGCACCAATTATAAAGGGCATATATTTACCCTTAAACTTTTCTTCATTTGAAACTGTTCTAGTTAGGAACTTAGGTAGTGCAATTTTTATTTTATATGCCCACTCTACTTCTAGCATCTGTAGTCCAAGTATTAACATAACCAATGAAACAACCATAATGACTAGTGCCGTTATTATTGGACTTTTGTTTAGAGATATTCCAAGTGATGAACCAATTGATCCTAATATACCTCCTAGAAGAATAAATGAGATTAACCTACCGACATTAAACATCGCAAATGGTTTCAATTTCTCCGCTTTTGAATCAGAATCAATATATATTTCATTCCATTGTTTTGACATTGATAATAAGAGACCTCCAACAAGTGCGGCACAACTAGAAAGACCTGCTACTATTCCAAAGGTAAAGAAAGATATATATGAGGATGTATTGCTTAGTACTATTCTTCCTGCGATTCCTGAGTCAGAAATCATCTGGAAAATAGTTAAAATTAAAATTACAGAAAGAATAACCATAAACAAACTATTTAATTTCTTTTTGTTAATAGTAATCTTTCCATTATTGAATGCAATCATTGGAATATCTTTTTCTCTAAAGTACCTCTTTTCAGAAAAGGTATAACCATTTTCTCTAAAAAGATCGGATAATGAATCTGGAGCTGGCTTTTCTCCTTTATATGTAAATTTAACACTCCCTTCCGTTAATGTTGCATCAGCAGATTCAATGTTGTTTTGCTTTAATAGTTTCTTTTCAATGAGGATTTCGCATGATGGACAATGCATACCATCAATATAATATGTGCATGATTTTATATCTTTCTGTTGCTCTTTTTGTTTTATTCTTCTTTTTTTTGACATAAATATATTTAGTTAAGTTTGTATATATCTAATAACTCCTTAGTTGCTTTTTCTGATTCTCCATTTCTAATTTGGTCTATCAAACATGTCTTCATGTGGTTTTCAATAATGACCATATCTAAGTTCTTTAGAGCCTTCTGAACTGCAAGTGATTGAAGTACTATATCTACACAATACTCATCATGTTCAATCATTTTTGCAATCGCTTTTATGTGACCTTCAATGATTTTTATTCTATGTGCTATTTTTTCTTTGTGTGTTTGCATATTATTTATTCTTAACTTTGTATCCCCCACCGGGGGACTAGTTAGTTATATTCCTAAATATATGGATTGTCAATAATTCGACCGATATTTAGGACAAAGGTAATTGAATTAAGGAAACTTGTTCGAGTTATTTAATATAGAAAGAAAAAAGTTCGTTTCTAATTTCTTCCCATAATCTACCCCAAAATTTTTAAATTTCTCGCGACTTAAGTATTTTTTTGATAGTCTCATATTATGAATGTTTTAATTGGTGAAACCTACGCGTATTTCTATGGTTCACTCTTTGGGATTTTAGTCACTGCCCTTATATACGTTCTCAAACCAAGTTTAAGGAAAACGATCTTGGTGAATGGTTTGGCTGTTTCCTTTATGGGTGTAATACTGGAGTATTTCTTTTTCCAGGATTATTGGACCCCACCACTGCTTTTCCAATTTGGTAGATTCGGAGGAATAGCAGATTTAATGTTTGGATTTGCAGCAGGTGCAATGGGCGCTACTCTTCCCGAGTTGATATTGGGAATCAGAAGTAAAAGAGTACTAAACCTGCGTAGTATAATTCCTTTTTACTTTGTTGCACTATTAATACAAATAACACTAATAATTATCGCCCAACGATTAAGTATAAATAGCATCTATGCGAGTAGTCTTGGATTCATGTTATGTTCATTGATAATTTTGATATTTAATCGAGGATTAATAGTTAAACAAATTATTAGTGGGTTGTTAGGTGGCACAATCCTTGTAATTGGGGAAGGAATAATACTCAGGGCTTTTGCTGCTCAGTATTTAGAAAAGTATTTCTTACTGTATAAGGATATCTTTGTTCTAAGTAACTTCTTTATACCAACAGAATTCATTTGGGGAGTCTGCTTTGGGATGTTTATCTCAACTATATCGGAATTCAAGGTTGAAGGTAGCATATAAATTCAGTGTGCCACTTACCTCGACCTGGTTTTTGTTAGAATTACATAAAATACCAAAGAGCTTTTCATTCTTAGCCAGATTTTATTGAGTTTTCAAAATATAATAAGTTGCTTTACCAACCCCAACAGGTTCAATTAGCCGTAAATCAACTAACTTTTTAAAATCTAGTATCCTTGTAGCCTTCGACCTATCTGTAATCCCTTTATATTCTCGCATTGTAATGGAGCCATGTCCTTTAATGTATTCAAGAATTTGTCTATGATGCCGTTCGAGCCTCACTTGATTTTGTGGGAATTGCGACTTAACTCGGCTCAACTCATCAATAATTCCATCGGTAAAATATTCTAGCCACTGGGTAAAATCAATTGTTTCTGCAATATCGTAGTAATTTCCTAATACTCCAACATTCTGGAAGTACTTGGTCACATTATTATTGTAATAGTTTTCAAAACTGAAAAGTGGAAATGTATTTATCCCTAGTTCGGCTAGTAAGGTTTTTGTTATCAACCTTGTAGTCCTACCATTACCGTCAATAAACGGGTGAATAATTACAGCTTGTTTGTGGAAAAGTCCTGCAATAATTAGTGGGTCAATCTCACCTTCTTTTTCATTTATAAATTGAACTAATTCAGTCATCAAAGGTTCAACATCTTTTGCATCAGGCGGAAGGTAAATAGTCTCGCTTTTAACAGGGTCGTTTACAAACACTGGCTCGATTCGATATTTACCCCTGTAAGAGTCACTTATTAAGCCGTCGATAACTATGCTTTGAATCTGACAGATAAAATGATTTGATAGTTTGCTAACTTTTCCTGTTCTGATTTGCTCGTCAAGCATAACCATGGCTTTATTGTAATTTAGGACTTCGCGTTCAGTATCTCGGATATGTTCGGGTCGGGATTTAATAATCTTCTTTACATCAGTAAGTGGCAGAGGGTTACCTTCAATTTGAGTTGATGAGTGTGCAGACAAGGCTCTAGCATCTCGCTCCATATTCATAAGCACAGTACTTGAAAGTGCTTTACTATTAAGCTCTCCCACAATCTCACCAACTTTTCGCATGTTGGTTGCAAGTGTATTTGTTATTGTATATTTAGGCTTGAACACATTCATATTATAGTCGTATAATGGTCGCAAATCAAGCGAAAATTATGTAGTCCAATCAAGGTGGTAAGCCACTAAGGCGGCTTTCAGTGTCGGTTAAGAATCTATTTCGTTTCTCTGGCCACTTATCAATTTTATAAAGAATACATATAATAAAACAGCTACAAATGTTACAAAGACTAGCCATTTCCATAGGTTTGTCGGGGTCTGCTGATTCTCCCCACTAATTGTTTTAGCCTGTTTTTTAATCTCGATTCCAAATATAGACTCATCACCCTCAATATCCACAGTTTTTGTTATCTTTTCCCCGTCTATTTCTGCTATTAAAGTGTGGCTCCCACTTTCTACATCAATAAATATCGCAGTTCCACCCTCATCAGTAACATTAACCTTTTCGCCTATAGAGGTTTGTAACCCAACTCTTATACCCTCAAGAGGATTTCCTTTATCATCTGTAATAAAAACCTTCAATGTATATTCCTTTTCTGGTTCAATCTTATTTTTAGTAGGATTCAGAGGAGGTTTAGTGTTTTTAGGAGGTTTTACTGTGTTACTCCAATTGCCTCCATTCCCGGAATTGTTGTTTTGATTATCGTTGTCTTCATCTGGATTTGGACAATCCTGTGTCTGAAAAGTTCCATTAGGGCTAAAAGAAGTGTTGCTATTTATGTCTTTTGAAATGACCCTGTAGTGATAGATTTGACAGGGTGAAAGGTTAGTTAGCTGAAGAAAATGCTCTGTTACACGTGGGTTAATATCGCCTTCGGCGGTTATTAAACCGTATAGTTCTGAAGTCCCGTATTCTACCTGAGAGGTTGCAATTTCATTAGTTTCCCAACTCACCATGTGACTTTGTGAAATCGTTACATCGCTAATTGTTGGGGCGATAGAGTCATATTCTTCGTAATCTAATGAAAAACTGTTAAATAGAGGAGTATAAAGGTTTTCAACATCAGATGCGAATGTGAGTTGATACTGAATATATCTATCTGTATCTGCAACGCAATTGTTTCCAGAAATATCTTCGTCTGAAGAAAGTATAGGGTTACAAGTTGAGAAATCGGGTGCATCCGATAGGTTCGGATCATTACCCGTTCTTACTCTAAAAGAAATACTTGTCCCCGCAGGGGTAGATTTATCGTAAGCCAATGTAAGCCAAGAAGATTGGTAACCTGTGTCAAAGATAGAAGATTCTAGACTTCCTGTCGTTTCGTATTCATACTGTTCCTCACCACCTATATTGGTGAATGTATTGTTTTGGTTTATATACTCAGCTGAAATCCACGCATCGCTTCTAGCATTTTCTTCAATCTGTATCTGGTCAAGGACGCCATTTATTTGCTCGGTTACACCTGGCTCATCACCAATTATTGGATTCTGATTTATACCCATTGTCTGTCCAAGAAACGGTGCTGCGGTACTTGATTGTAGATTGCCATCAACAAATAGTTTGTGGGTAGAATTATAATCTCTAACAACAACAATATGGTGCCATTGTTGGTCTACAACATCGGTAGTACCAAAGAAACAGCTTTCCTTAAGACAGAACCTAGCTCGATCTACTTTCCCTGAATCATCAGTTAAACCAAATACAAGTCTATCTCCACCTAGATAAAGGAGGATATATTGATCATCAGTTGATGTATTGATAGATGACTTATACCAAGCCGAAAAGGTTGCGCTTCCATATGTATGTGGGTTCATATTTCCTACATTAATATAGTCATTGACCCCATCAAAGTTAATACCCGAACCGATTTTACCAGTTAACAACTGATTACTTGCCATAGAGCCAAAAGTAGTTCCATCTCTATTATTGTTTGTGCTATCCAGAATTTGTGGAGCTGAGCCTGATGGATCTTGATTCATTTGATAAACGAGCTCGTATGATGACCACACTGAAGTTGGGTTTTGTGAGTCATTAGCAGATGTATTTCCGTAATACATAATGATGTTATCAGTTGATGATGATGCATCAATTCTGGGTACTTTTACCCAGATAATTGCCTCCTGTGCGCTTTGATTAAATTCCTCAAT
Organism: bacterium; assembly: GCA_021463465.1. Classification (GTDB taxonomy): domain Bacteria; phylum Patescibacteriota; class Dojkabacteria; order SC72; family SC72; genus JAJTYH01. Next base: position 64,707 of record JAJTYH010000002.1, on the reverse strand, counting down.
ATCATATTCTAAAGCAGTTGAACCGTTTTCATCAAAAAAACGAATATCTTCACCATTTGCTTTTGTCTTAGTGAAATCAAAATTATCTGAGGTCAAATTGACCATTGCGATGAAATTATCAAGGTTTTCTGCTTGCGCTGAATTATTAAAGGTAATTTTTTTCCTATATAACCAGTTACTGTCGTTCCAATTGTTACTATTTGTTAGGCTGATTGAATCATTTGCCACGACATTGCTTGATACGTTGTACTTAGTGTCGTCACTCCAAGAAGTTTGTCCATTTCCTCCGCTCCAATCTGTTTGTAGCCAAGTATTTAATGAAGCGGATATGTTTTGGGGAGTTTGCACTAGGTATATTAAGCTAATCAGGATAGGAGTTAGCATAGTTACCAAGAGTTTTTTCATTTTGTACCTTTTTAAATTGGGTCTGTCCAAGATACGATACCATTTTTAATGGGCTTTTACACACAGCACAATGTTTCCGTAGAAATCCGACGGTATCGACCTCTATATAACTTTGAAATTACAGCTTGAAGTTGCTTGCTAATTATTACTCGATAAATACGTGTCAAACGCAGGTTCAAACGGCGGAAAATCAATAATTAAGAACTTTGTTTGTCTTTGTTCTAAAGAAATAAAATTGCAGGTCACATGATTTGATACTATCAATAGCTCTTTTGGGTCGATACTTATATTTTCGTTATTAATTGAAAAAAGCATTGAACCAGAAATTGGGATATAAATTCGAGTAAAGTTGAGATCTACTAGATTCTCTGAAGGCACCTCCCTTTTATAACTTCCATGCTGTTTTTGTGCCTCGATAACTCCAAGTGCAATTGAGCAATCTATGAGTTCCAATTTAAGATTAAAACCATAATCAAGCTGAGGGAGAATTAGCTCAAGTAATGGTAGTAATCTTTGGTCGTGAATTATCTTACCCCAAGGTACTTCAATTAGCTCTTCTGGACTTTGACAAATATCATAAATAGAGGAATCAGACTCGTAAAGTAATTCCCTTAAAATTTTTTTATCCATTACAAAAGGTTAATACAACTCAAACTTTTTGAGCAGTTTCTTATTCCCCTTTATCTGATACTTAAGAAGTTCAGAGTAAATACCTGGTTTTTTTGCTAAAATATGTGGTGCACCAATTGCTTCTACCTTTTTATTATTTAAAACTATAATCTTTGTCGCATTTTGAATTGTTGAGAATCTGTGTGCAATGACGATAACTAGCCTATTTTTAACAAGATTTTCAATAGCTTCTGAAACATCACTTTCGGATTTAGCATCCAAACTTGATGTTGCTTCATCAAGTACTAGTATAGGTGCATCTTTGTATATGGCTCTAGCAATTTGAATCCTCTGCCGCTGACCGCCAGAAAGCTTAATTCCTCTTTCCCCTACTTAGGTATCTATTCCTTTTTCTAAGTTACTTACAAATTCCCAGGCATTAGCTTTTTTAAGCGAAGATATGACTTTCTTATCATCAATATCGCTTCCATATGCAACATTCTCTTTGATAGATAGTGAGAAGAGTTCATTCTCTTGAAATACTAATGCTATATTATTCCTAACTTGGTTATGTGAGAGTTTTGAATACTTTTTCCCATTAAATGTAATGGCTCCTGAGGTAGGGTTATAGAACTTGAGAAGCAGATTAACTATTGTAGACTTCCCTGCTCCACTTGGGCCAACAAGTGCTACCATTTCATTTTTACTTAAATCAAAAGAAACATTTTCTAGTACAGTTTTATTACTGTCATATTGGAAAGTAACATCTTGGAACTCAATTTTTGGGTTTTTAATTTTTTCAAACTTTTGTTTCTTGTTGTAATCTTCTGTAGTCTCAATATTTAAAACTTCAAAAAACTCTTTGGAGCCCGAATCGATTGCTTGTATTTGTCCTAAGATGTATGACATTCCAAAAAGGGATGATCTTGCTCTGTCAACAAGCTGTATTAAAACAATGACTGACCCAACGGTAATAAGACCATTTAAAGTATTGTTGTAGATAATCTAAGCGGTTCCAAAAAGGATTACATTAAGAATTAACTCTCTTAAAAAATCAAAAAGGTGAAATTCTGTACTTTGCTGTTTATATATTGCGTTTATTTGGTCTAAGTTTGTTGAAAGCAGCTTAAATTCTCTCTTCTCAGACGTAAATCCTTTAACAAGTTTAATATTGGATATCACCTCCTGAATCCTTCCTCTTGTTAAATCTTCAATCTTATTTTTACCTTCCTCCTTGAGCCCCCATCTTTTTGTTGAGATAGATGTAATCCATAGATAGATAGGAAGGATTGAAATCATTAAGATTCCTAAGTATAGGTTGAAGTACATTAGGATTCCTATAACAATAAAAGATTGTAGAAAGGTTGGGATGATAAAGTTGGTTGAGGCATTCGCAAATTCTTGTATTGAAGCAATTCCTCTATTTAACTGGTTGACTAATTTTCCTGAAATTTCTGAATCATAATACGATTGTGAGATCTTCAATGCTTTATCATAGAATATTTCTGTGAGGAATTTTCTTATTTTCCCAGATAGATGGTCGCCTAATCTTTGCCCTAGTGACCTTAGCGCTAAGTAGATGATAATTGATGAAAGTGAAAGTGCCAAAAGAGTGAAGAGTTTACTAAATTCTTTCGTTTGGTTTGTTGATTGCCTAATTACCTCGTCTAGGATTTTTCCAGAAAGAAGTGGTGTGACAATTTCAAAAAGGGTTCCAAGTATTACAATTACAATAATTAAGAGCATCAAACCGTGTAGTGGTTTGCTTAGCTTTATAATTTTAAAGATATTTCTCATCTGGTTAGTAGATTTCCAATTATTTGAGTCAACAAAAATGTTCGAAGTGGCAGTATTATAGTAGTATTTTGGTCGAAAACAAAATTTTTCTTAACGGTTGAGAGTGTGAAAAATGTTGCAAGTGGGCTTACTCATGTGATGTTGAATCTGAATAAGCCCACTTTTGGAGGCAGAATGGGACTAGTGTCCTTTCTTGCCGTTGGTTTTAGCGGTCGGTTTCTGCTTCCCCTTTTCCTTTTTTTTCTTCTCTTTTTTGGTTTGGGCCAACTCCCTCACCTCCTTTCTTTTTAGATTTCGTGATTACTTACGATTTATCCAGCCTTTCCTCCTTTTCTTTTCTCTCGTTTGTTTCTGCCTTCCTCCTCCCTTTCCCGTCTTCTTTTCTTGCTCTCTCTTCTTTGTTTTCATCACAACCTCCTTGTGAAAGTGCTGGATTCTATACTATAAAGTTTGATTAATCAAACAGATCCGTCGGATATTTAAGGCTTTTCCTATTGATTCTGAGTAGGTTTCTTGTAATCCTCTTCAAAATTCATAACAGGCAGGACGATACTATCCCCATTTCCCATATTATCCCAGTTAATCTTTGGTGGAGAGTAGTTTGGTATTCGGTGCCTTGTTATCGCGTCATAATCATCTTTTGTAAGTTCAAATTGCATTGCTTCCCAATTCTCTTTTATATGAGTAATCGATGTTGAAAATACTTCTGGCTTAAAACCGAGTGACATCATCCAGTTGAGTACAATTTGATTTTGAGTTTTACCATACTTTTCAGAGAGTTTAAGTAGAAGCTCCCAGTTGTGTTGTGCTGTCAAACCTTGTCGCAAGGGTCTCCAAATAATGGTTTGTAGACCGAGTTTGTTTGAGAGGTCAAAGATACCTTCATCTTGACATAGTCTAATTTCATAGCTGATGTGAGTTTCATGAGCAAAGAAACTTCCCTTAAATTCATCGTGGAATTGTTTGATTAGTTTCTTATTTGAGTTTGAAAGAGTAACATATCTGGTTCTGTTCTTCTTTAGAAGATCCCAAAGCATCTTTATCACCTGCTCATACCCAAATTTAACAATTAATGATTGTGTCACAAGTGTTGAATCGAAGTAGTCTGTTTCGAATATTTCATACATTTTCTCTACATCTTCTTTTAACACTTTTAAATCCAAAATATCTCTTGGGTATATTGAATTGGTAAGGAAAAGCTCGTCCCTTTCAATTCCACTCTCTCGTCTTGCACGTGCAAAATATTCAGCAGATTTTCCGTGGCCATACCCCAGAGATATCTCCGAAAAGTTATAGCCTGTTTGTAATTGAGTGATTATTGCCGGTACATATATTGATTCGTCCTTCTTATCTTTTAGCTTTACATCACGATGCCCTCTCCCGCCAATCCCATATGTGCCTATTCCTATCGGAGAGAGCTCTTTTCCGGATTTTGTTAAAACAGTTTTCATATTTGAATTATTCGCTTAGTTTGCCAATACATTCTCTGTTGTGTTCTACTTTCTTTTTCAAAACGATAAATAATTATAATTCCAGCTCAGTTATTCATCTATCACTTGTATAACGAAATCAATCAACATATTTTTTTTGAAACTGAAGTTTGTCATGAAGTTTAATGTAAAATATCCTACAAGTATAACAAAACCAATCATTTAGCTATTGAATATCTAAATATGCGAAAGTAACACCTTCTATTTCACTGAGGCTAAATCCATTCTTAAGGTAAAACGTAAGTAGTTTCTCAGTATCAATTACTGCAGATAAACTTGTTACTAAACACACAACTCTCCTATTCCGTAGAAAGGTTGCTCTCTTAATAAGTGATAAAAGAGCATCACCTCCAGTTGTCTCTCCCAATCTTTGGCCAGTATCTAAATACCTTGTTTGTATTCTTTCTAACCATACATCAGTTTTTGGGTTAAAAAGACCCGACTTTAGTGCTAACTCAATAGCAAAACTTCTAATCTCTGATACTTCTGGAAAGGAAAATGCACTTAATTGATATTCGTCTGTCTTTGTTGAAAAATCTGTAATAGTAGCGCTATTTTAAGAAATTACTTTTTTCCAAATTGGAGCATCCCCATCTTTACCGTAAAATTCTTTTGCAACAAAAATAGGTTCACCAGCTAATTTGTTATAAAAGTCCCAAGCACTATTTTTGTATCTTGGTCCACTATTCCATATAACTTCTTCTTGACCCAACTCTTTCGCTTTTTCAAACATATAGTTCATAAGTCTATACCCTAGTCCTAAACCTCTGTGTTTGCTGTCTAGAAACACATTTACAAATTCAGAGGTTTTTCTATCAGGCGATGATTTGTATTGTTGCATTGCTTCTTCTGGTTCTCTTATTGCACAACAACCTATTGCTTTGCTTTCATTATCTCGTATTACAAAGTATCTGTATTCTTGAGATTGTAAACTTGATAGCATTCTGCTTTTAATTTCGGCAAGTTCCACTTCTTCTACTTGTCCTGTATGTCTATTTCTTACCCACTGTCTGGCGACTTCAACTAAATCTTCTACATCCTTTAATTCAAGAAGTCCTAATTCAAATTGCTGGCCACTTACTTCAAATGTTGTTTCTGCTGTCATAATAAAATAGAGCCGATATTGAACTTATCACTACAAGGATGATACCAAAAAACGATTATTTGTTTATGTTTTCACTTAAGCAGATAAATCAAAGAGTTGCACTTGCGTCTTTTAATGTGGAAGATCTTTAGCAAGAGTAAAACTACATCCATAACCAACTATGCAATCAGGTGCATTTTAATCAATTAATTAATGTTCAGGTGAGTATGAAGAAGACTTTATGGAGTCCTTCCTTACGTCTTACCCGCAACCCTAATCGTCTCGAGGTCGATTTTCTTCATAGGCATAAATGCTGCAGTTACAGCATCAGCTTTTTTAGGGTCTCTCATCATTTCGTCCAGAATTCTTGGAACAATTTGCCACGTTACGCCGAATTTATCTGTACACCAACCACATTGCTCAGCCTCGGGAGCAGCAGAAAGCTTCTCCCAGAAAAAATCGATTTCATCTTGTGTCTCACATTCAATAATAAAGGATGTTGAACCATTCAATTTGAACTGTTCAACTTGACCTCCGTTAAGGAACATAAAGTTTGTTCCATCAAGTTCGCATTCAGCTGTCATAATAGACCCTTCGGCAATGCCAGATACCTCTTCAGACGCCTTCGGGGCCATTGTAATGTCTCCTAGTTTTGCGACATGATTGCCAGGTGCAGAATTAAAAGCTTCAACATAGTAATTGACTGCTTCCTCTCCATTATTATTTATAAACCAGAGACAAGTAATTAACCTACTCATAATGTTAAATTTAATAAATTAAATGCTTACTCACAATAGGATAACTAAGATTCTTCTTCAAGACGTTTAAAACCATTAAATGCTGCAGTTAAAAGCCCGGAGGCCCAAGCAAAAGGATTTTCAGATTTGTAAAAAAGTCTGTTAACAGGTAAACCGTTTCTCTCATACACTTCAAAAATTGTTCCATCCTTAATAATTTTGTTTGATAATCTTTCAATAAACATTGAAAGATTCCTGAACTTCTTTGCCTTTGTTAAAGCCATAATATAAGCGGCGGCAGGGGCCATCCAGAGTATGCCTTGATTCTGATAGTCTGATGTTCCAGTTAGATGGTTAATAATATCAATTCTCCACCAGGGGTATTTCGGGGTGTTAGATTCCAATGTGAAATCAAATACTGCTGACTTTGCCTTGCTTAAAATTGAGTCTGTTTCGCTATCAGTTGTTAAGCCCCAGGCAATTGCTAATGAATTACCAAAGGAATAAAAGTAATCATGCTTGAAGTAACCGTTCCAGTCGTTAAAATACTGCCCATTCCACAATCTAGCTCTTAAAGCCCGTTCAATTGATTCTTTTTTGTTCTTGAGATCTTCAACTTTAAGAAGTTTGAACTTCTCTGAAGCACTGTAAAGCTCTTTATACATTTTCCAATAAATAATGTTGGAATATAGTAGGTTGCCGTGTTTCCAAGCAGTATCGTTCCATTCAGTCATAACGCCTTCCCAGAGTAACCCATATCGTTCTCGAGTTTTAAGAAACTCCAATGCTTTCTTTACTTTTTTCTCTAAATTTAGATTAATACGGTTTTTCTGTATTAAAAGCGCCCAAAATAAAATGCTTAAAGTTGTTCCATCCAACACATAAGGACCAATCGATCTTAGACGGTATGTCGGTTTTGGGTTTGTAAATAGTTTGTGACTCATCCCTAAATATTTACTCACTGAGAACTGACTGCGCATAATACGATATGGAATCATTCCATCATTTCGTTGGAAAGAAAAAAACATTTCAACTTGATTGCTAACAATTTCAAAATCACCAATACTAAGTGAACCCATTGCAGCAAAAAAAGCATCTCTGGCCCAAAAATCAGTAAAATGATGCCTTCCTGCTAAAATTCCTTTATGTTCGTAACATTTTCTAAGACTATCAATACAAATATTTAGTGCTTTTTGAGTTTTATCTGTCATTTCAAATAGCGTAATTTAAAACTAATTGGTTCCTGTATTCGTTCAATTTATGCAATACATCATTAAAAATCAAATTTAATTTTTAAAAAATGAACGTTTGATAATTAGGCTAAATTAAGCAGTAATGATGTATTGAAAATACGTAAAAATCATTTGAGATAAATGGTTTTCAAATAAGTGTTTGTGATAAAATGGCCCTCTATGACTATTGAAACGAATATCCACAATCTTGAATACTACGAAAAGTTAGTAGGCGATAAACTAAACATGTATGGAGGTCATGAGTATCTAGGAGCCTTCACATCTGTATCTGAGTTAAGAACATCAATGCAATGACATATTCCTTTAGGTATAGTTGGTTTTAGCTCACACCCATGTTGCCTTCAGTCGCAGATAGCTGATGTTAAGGTAACAAGCTTAAATCTTTACACACAATCTGGATTTACCTATACCTTTAGTTATCTGCATCATGAACCTGCATCAGAACAAATACTACCGTTTGCAAAAGAATTTTGTGATAACAATGGTTTACGAGTTTTAACTCCTTTTCCAGACAGAAGCTAACTGCAACTTTAAGAAACACTTAAATGAACAATTAGGCTTCTTTTATCATACTTTTCAAAAGGATTCTTTCAATCTGAATTATTAATTATGAGTTTAGTTATTATTTGAGAATGTAGTTCCGTGAAAAATGAATAGCTTTTTTAAAACAAGTTATTGTATTGTAAAATTCGTTAGGACTAACTTTTAATTAGAACTATGTAAAATGCAAAAGATTTATTTTTTACATATCCCAAAAACATCTGGTACATCAACGTATACTTCTATAAGGAGTATATTTAAGGAAAGTGAATATAATCCATATCTTAATTGGCAACAAATCAGTTTGAGTAATGACAAAGAAAGGGCAATCAATGATCTTTACAATAGCAAATTTCGTTTTATAGTTGGGCATTTTGGGAATAATCCTAAAATAACGAAAGGTCGGTTCGTTTTTTCTATGTTCCGAAACCCTTTATACAGAACAATTTCGCAGTTAAAACATACACATAAGTATCCAATTGATAATGGATGGTTTGATACAAGTTTTCATTTGGATTCAAATTTAGTCCAGAATCTTTTAAAACCAGAGATTGCACATAGATTTTACAACGTGCAAACCAGATACTTACTCTCAAAGTTTGAACCATCAAAATACATTTTAAACCTTGCTAGTAGTGAATCCTACTATTGTGGTCAAGATTTATCTTTGACAAAAGTTACAAGTGGAAGTTCATCGTTGATACATATAGGCATACTAATAAAACTTTTGACACTTAATTTCTTTGGAATATGCGAATTACATGAAGAATCATTGATTCTTCTCGGGAATATTATTGGAGTAAGCCTGCCAATTCAAGAGGAGAGACAAATGGTAATTGGTCAAAACTCTGAAAGTATTGAGCTTAGCACTAACAACTTAAGACTGTTAACAAGCGTAAATATGTATGATTCTTTTTTGTATGAAACAGCAAAGAAACTTTTTATTAAAAAGTGGATGATATTTATTAAAAGTAAGTATAACTTCGTTGGAGGGTTTTATGATTATGTTCGTAATCGTGAAAGTATTCTGCGGGAAATATTACAATAATAAGTTGTTAGACAGGGAAACAGAAGTTACTTTGATAAATATTGTATAAGTGGAGCCTCGACTTGCCTTTTTCTTGATAAAACACCAGGAAGAATAAAATACATTTCATTACTGGGCTTAACATTGAAAATCTTTTCGATTAATTCCTTCTTTTCCCCTACTGCATAGAGTATGCAATCATTGCGTATTAAGTCTGTTAGCATCACAATGCGTAAATCCTTTTTATCTTTATTGTTTTGAAGTTCAAGAATCTCGTGAATTTTCTCGCCTTTTGAATTGGCTAAAAGTTGATTATCCATTGTCTCAACCTGTGAAATTTGTACTGAAACGCCATTAATAAGATAAGATTTTGTATCCGAATCAATAATATCCTCGGCCTTCATTTTCTTCCATTTATCTTTTTCCGAAAATAGCTCTCTTGCAAAGCTTGATACATCATTTAGACCTGAAATTGAACTTAGTTTCCCTGCGCATACTTTATCGGTCTCGGTAGTAATCGGAGATCTAAGTGCGAGGGTGTCATCAAGAATTGCACCGAGCATAAGTCCAGCCAACTCCATTTTGATATTTGTACTTGTTTCGAGAAACTTTTGTGCAATTAATGTTGAAGTTGAACCATAAGGACGTATAGTGATTTTAGGTGGGATACTAGTTTCAAGATTAAGTTTGTGATGATCTAAGACTTCAATTATATCTGCTGATTCCCAACCATCTGCCCGTTGTTGCGGATCCGTATGATCAACAAGTACAACTTGTTGATTCGAAATATTAGTAATCAATGGAGGGATTTCTGTATTAAACTTTTTAAAAAGCCATTTGGTTAGGTCATTTGTTTCATCGCACCTAATTGCTTTATAGTTAAAATCTCCTTTTGAGTGCCTATATATTTGATATGCAAATGCAGAGACGATTGAATCAACGTCTGGATGTTTATGGCCAACAATATAGATTGAGTCTCCTATTAAAATACTGTCAAATGGTCCATCCATGCTTTTTAAGATTAGACATAGTGTGAAATTACAAATGGCTATTATATCACAAGATATAGGATTGACTTACTTTTTTAAGCAAAGCTGCGAAAGCTTTGTCCCTATAAAAAATAACTCTAGCCATTAGATGTTTTTAAATAATTTTGGTAGTATCAGGAGTGATTAAAAAAATAACATTTTGGACAATCTTTTTATTCCTAACACTTGTTTCAACGTCATTCGCTGGTTATAACACGTATCAAAATATTCCCAACTCTTATACAAATATTGGGGTTCCTTTTGATTTGACGGTTCTTCCCGATGGAAATATTTGGTATGTGGATTATGCTGGTAATAGATTGGTTAAAATCAACCAATCTAAAGAGATTCTAAGGACAGTTGGAAGAAGTGGGAGTAATGAAGGCGAATTTGCTAGTCAAATTATCGGTCTGACAGTTGATAGTAGTGGAAAGTTGTATGTGTTATCAGACTGCAAAGTATATATATTAGACTCAAACGGTGGTTACCTATCATCTTGGGGTGATTGTGGAGCCGAAGAGGAAAAGTTTACCACCCCAAAAGGGATTGTATGGGACTCGTTTAGTGATACAATTTTTATCTCGAATTATAACAAGCATAATGTTCAACATTTCGAAAAAGATGGTACTTATATCTCTTCTTTTGGGACATTTGGAAGTGGAAATGGAGAATTAAATGAGCCTGGAGGTTTGACAACTGATTCTACTGGAAATGTTTACGTTACTGATGGTTCGAACCATAGAGTTGTGGTTTTTGATTCAAACGGGGTTTTCATGTTTAATTTTGATGCTACTGCTTCTGGTAGTAATTTTAATGCTGTAAAAGATATTGCCATACTTAGTAATGGCCAGCTATTAGTTACTGATCAAAATGACCCTAAAATTCATAGATTTGAAAGTGATGGAACTTGGATTTCTTCGTTTGGTACAAATGGTACAGGTGAAGATGAATTTATGGCTCCACAGTATTTAACTGTTGACGATGATGACAATATTTACGTTTCTGATTGGAATCTAAATTCAATTTTGAAATTCAACTCACTAGGCATCTTTCAATGGGGGTATCGAAATAGTGGAACAGAGAACGGGTTGTTAACAATTCCTACTAGTGTTGCTGTAGATAGCAACGGAGATATCCTAGTCCTTTATAATGGACCTTTTGCACCCGAAGTTAACAAGTATAACTCAAGTGGAGTTTATGTAAGCACACTTCTAGATTTTTCTGATATTGGAGAAATCGCGGCTTACCATATGAAAGTTGATGACGCCGATAAGATTTACATCAGTCACATAAGTGGTGTTAAAGTTTTTAATTCCGACGGTACGTTAGATTTTTCATTTGGGGCAAGTGGTACAGGTAATGGAGAGTTTGCCGAAGCTCGAGGGCTAGGAATATTATCTAATGGTAACATCGTTGTATCAGATTATTTTAATGCTCGAGTGCAGATATTTGATTCAAGCGGTAATTATATTTCACAATTTGGTCAACTAGGAACTGGAAATGGTGAGTTCATGATTCCTGAGAGTATATATGTAGATGGAGCTGATAATATTTATGTGGTTGATAACTATGAAGGAGTTGATGGAGCAGAAACTGGAAGAATTCAAAAGTTTAGTTCAACAGGTGTATATATTGAAGATTTTGATTCTGGTAGTACAAATCGTTCAGTAAGATTAGGTGGTATAACGCAAGATATTGACGGCAACTTTTTTGTCGTCGATATGTTTGGCAATAAAGTTCATAAATATGATAGTACAGGGAATTTTATAGAATCATTCGGAGATTTTGGAACTGGAATTACACAGTTTAATAACCCCTCTGGTATTACATATCACCCAATTGGAAATTTCTTACTTGTTGCTGATGATAATAGTAGTAGAGTGCATATGATTGCTGAGGGCGTGAGAATACTTAATCTAACACCTAGTTCAGATGTCGTAAATGTTGATACAGAGGAAAGTTTAGTCACTAAATTTTATGATCCTTCTACTCCTGGTCTTGATTCGATTCAATCTAAGATGAGTTTTGGTGACTATCTTGTAGCTGATTTTGATGTAGATTTATCAGATGACAGAGATTGGAGTGAAGTTAACCCCATTTCCTTACCTTCAGAATCAAAAACAATGATTCAAGGTCTCAACCCTTCTGATGCACCAGGTGTATCTGAAGTATACGATCTTTATGTTGTAAAAAAGACTGGTAATACTGGGGTGGTTATATGTCCTGAGGTTGATTCCTTATCGGAAATTACTAGTGACTGTACTGGAAACATCCCATTGAACGAAGGAGATTTCGGTTTAAGTGTTGTTAATATTTCCGGTACCGATTATTACAAAGTTTCAGATACATCTGCGGAGGGTGTGCTTGGAGTAACAACAGTTCAAGAACCGCCTGTAGACGATGAAAACGAAGAAGAAAATGAGGGAAATGGTAATAGTAATAGTAATAGTAATAGTGAATCTGAACCAGATGTTGTTTACACTGCTTCAAATGATATAAACAATACCGAAGAAAAAAGTGATGATGGCGATGAAAATGAGGTTGAATCCCCTATCTCAACTCCAACTGCGCCTTCTACACCCTCTCAAACTGAGAATACACAACAGGATAAAGAGCTTGAAAAGCAAATAAGAGCAAATGTATTTGAGTTTTGGTGGCTTATTATTCTTTTCTTATTACTCATTGCTGGGACATACAAGTATATAAAAGAGAAAAAAGAAGAATAGCATCAACCTTTTTGATTCAATTATCCTTGACAATACTTCGGTTCGCTCTTAATCATAATTGTAAAACATATGGAGTTATGATTTAATTTTCTATTAAGTCAATACTTATAAATATGTTTACTAGACAAACAGCAGTAAGGGATAAGCTTCCTATGACTGTGGGTGAGGCAAAAGTGAAATACATTAGAGGAAAAAGTGAGCAATATTTATCCGGTATTGGCATAGACGAAGCAGTTAATCAACGGCAATATCAATTTCAGACAATGGCATGTCCAACAATTGGGCCAGATGTGGGATATTTTATGGCCGACTTTGAACTTTCAAATTCACCTTACAATGTTGAGTTGATTTCAGATGGTATTTCTAACTCTTTTGCACGTGTAATTGATAACAAAAGAGGGCCTGATTCTAAACCACTAACTGACCCACATATTTGTGAAGTAATTTTGGCTGATTTAAGTGGTTTTGATATGGAACCTGGCTATGGTCAAATAACAGTATGTCTTTATAGAGATTACACAGATAGTTCCGATCCTTTTGACAAAAAAATGGCGTATATAGCATTGATGTTGTTGCAGTCAAAAAATCCCAATATGAAATCTAAAGTGTTAGCTAAGAACCTTGGAACGGATGACTACTCAATGATTATTGGAGAAAATGGTCAATGGACAAATTTAGTCAAAAGAGTGAATCTCTTAAACTGGGCTAAAGAACAGCCTATGGTTACAGATGAAAGTGGCCAAAGCACCCTAAATTTAAATAAATGGCTTTAAACTAATTAATAACCTGTCAAACTTTAAGAAATGTTAAGAGATGGGAAACAAATTTCAGTCGAAATCGCTGCAACTGAGGATGTCAAAACGCAACCTGTTCGATTTGAATTACACCCGTTTGAAAAGGAAACACTTCTTGCCCTGAGGTCTCAATGTGTATCTTTTTACCCTGAGCTAAAGGATTTAAACTCGGAACTGATTTATAGCTCAGAAAATTTAAATCAGGACCAAAGGGGTTCTGCACTTGCATCGTATCTCCAACTTATAGGAACAATGAAGGAAGATGTTAAAAAGAAAAAGATTGAGGCAGGTCAGGTTCCATTGAAAGGTACTGAGTTAGATAACACTTTGACTGACTTTAACTACGAGTTAAATGATTTTGAGAGCATACCTTTAACAGCAGATGAAATTGTTGCGTATAGGCATGTAAGGGATACTTTTGAACGAGAATATTTGGAGAGCCTCCAAATTAGTAGTAAAGATACACTCATTAAGAATAACGGCTCTAAAGGATTAACTCCTGGATTAATTGATGAAATTGAAATCTCGGATGATGTGGTAAATATATTAACCGAGAGTGATCGGAGCCAAGATGATGATGTATCAGTGTATGATTTGATTGAAAAGATTACAGCTAGAACCAAAGCTCTGAATGAACAAAGTCCGGAAATCCATATATTAAATAGAATCCTTGATGGTATTATTTTAGCTGAAAAATATAATTTAGACTTTGACTTAAAACAGTTAGATTTGGTGAAATTTCTTAAGGAACATCGAGATTTAAGAAAAAAAGATTTATCACAATGTAATATTGCATTTGTTTCTACCCTGACTGATTATTTAAGCCAAGAGCTTTCAGACCAATCTGCAATCAACTATACAATTACCCGTCAGCCTGCACCAGAGCACCCTACTCCCCTTCCCGACCTTATTGCTGAGTTTAGTGGCTTAGTTAAACCGATTAAACTCATCCCTCAAGCAGTCGTGAAAACAGATAAAAAACCATTAAAAAGAATATTTTATGAAAGTGAAAAAAATGCCAAGTTCATCCCTGACCAAACTAAAAATGAAATTGCGAAATATCTTAGTTTACTTTTTAGTTCTCAGTTAAACATCGTAGGAGTTGAATCACTAGAAAGCGTCTCGGATAATGAAGATGTACTTAAACTGCTTAATGGTGAATGGTATGAAAGTGGGACCGTAAATCTAGGTGATTTTGAGGTTGAAATAGCTGATTCACCAGACAATTTAATGGGGAAAGCGTGTTTAATTAAGAAATTCGTAAGTGCAGATGGCAATATTCAAATTATCATAAACATTCCTAACCAAGACTATTCACGTTCACCTAATGATTTTGTAGTACGAATCACCAATATAAAAGCTCTGGATTTACCACCTTCTACTGATATTCCTGATTCAGTTGAATTAAGACGTAAAACCCCTTTTAATCTCACAGGCTTCTCATCTTTTAGTGATCAGAAAACTCAGTTTATTGTTTCTTATAGGTCAAAAACAAATGATTCGAAGCCATTGAAAAAAATAGACTTCGTATTAGATCTTAGTAATGGCAATATCAATCATTGGGAAACGATTCCAAATTTAGAGGAAAACCTTACTTACGCTCGCAGGTTACTTGCTAGTATAAAGTCACAAAAAGGTTATATGCAGGCTATTGCGACTATGACTCAAGCACATCCTGATTTGAATCGATTTCTAGAAAACCTTTCCAAAGCCTCTAAATATGACTTATATTTGTTTGTACAGGCTGTTACTTATCGTTTGCTTGCTGAATCCCAATTATAGCCATCTCGTTTGATTTACTTCTAAAGATATGAATATACTCATGTATGGGTGATGGTACCTTTAAAACTACAATCGGACAAATAAGAAATCCAAAAACAGATAACCTTGAGCCAATAGTTATGGAGTTTCCTGTTAAAGAATTTAAGGCAAATCTTGGTCCTCCACTCTCAGATGGTAAGGTTGTTCTATCTCCGAATATTCAAATAAATGCACCGGATTCATTCTCATCCATTGGAGTTAAAGAGGGAGACAAAGTATCAACAATTGGTGAACAGTTAGTCTTAGAACAAGATAAGCTTCCGCATATCGATGATGTGATTAAAGTTTTACAGCATGATTTTGCGATAGTAAAGATGGGTTCAACTGGAAGCTTTCGAGCGTTTGAAGTACAAAATGACGGCAGATACCATGTCGTTGGATTTTTAAGCGGAGGTAAGTACGGAGGCTATGGAGAGGTTTGGCTAGCAGAAGATGAACGTTTAGAAAGGCCAGTTGCTATAAAAGTATTTGATTCAAGTTTTGAAGGGATTGATGCTGCATTTGTTAAAAGTACGCAAGAAATGCTCGGTTTTAATACTGTACCTGACCATCCAAACATTGTTAAAATATATGATTCTACTTTCCTTCGAAAAGAAGAGAGTAACGGAACGAATTCTCGGGATGCTTTTCATCCAGTTTTAGTCATGGAATATGTTTCTGGACCTTCTCTTGAAGGAATCGATGTTACTCTTTTAGAAAGTGAACCACGTTTAGTGATGTTAAGTGATTGTGCAAATGCTGTTGATCATATCCACGCAAACAATGCCGTTCATAGAGATATTAAGCCCGGCCAATTTGTTGTTCCAAGCAGTGGCAAAGGTAATTGGCAGTTAGAATATGTAAAAGATGTACATACAAGACCTTTAGTAAAGATGATTGATATGGAATCTGTTAAGTCAGTCGATCTAGTTAAGAGTACAACTCCTGAAGAAGCCGCCGCGGTTTCTTCGTTTGAATATATGTCACCTAGTATTCTACTAGGTAATTCTCCTACTAAATTTGATGATTTGTATAGCTTTGCTGCCACTGTTTACTACTCTTTCACTGGTGTGTCTCCTCATTCATCAAAGGAATTAGATAAGACTGCAAAAATCCCAATGTATAGATCTGATAGTTTGAGAAAAGTTGGAAGATACAATCCAAATTTAGATTCAATTACGCTTAAGAAGTTAGATGAATTCTTTTTTGAAATCTTCCACAAAGGTAAAATATCAGAAGGCAACTTTGATAGTGCATCAAAGATTGTAAAAGAAGTAAGTGATATAGTTAGAGGCAAATAAATTGATAAAAGTTTAGATGGATAAAGTTAAAATTATAAAAATTGAGAATATTACACACGATGTACGTAGATATATCACGGAAAAACCAAACGGGTATAAATTCACGCCAGGTCAAGCTACAGATGTTGCAATAAACCAGTCAGGATGGGTTGAAAACCTACACCCATTTACATTCACATGCCTGAACTCTGACAATCATCTTGAATTTACAATCAAAAGCTATAATGTTTCTGAATTTCCTAATCATTCTGGAATGACTGAAAAGCTATATACGCTAAATGAGGGTGACGAACTTCTAATTGGTGAACCTTGGGGGACAATCAATTATCAAGGAAAAGGTATTTTTATCGCTGGAGGCGCTGGAATAACACCGTTTATAGCTATCTTAAGAGAATTAAAAAGCAAGAACGAAATTGAAGGTAATAAGCTTTTTTACTCTAACAAAACCGAGGAAGACATAATAATTAGGGAAGAACTAATTGAGATATTTGATCGTAATCCACAAGATCTTATTTTTACATTGACACGTGAACAAAAAAACACTTTAGAATATGGGAGGATTAATGAAAGTTTCTTGATGAAGAATGTAGGTGACTTTAATACAAACTTTTATATTTGTGGTCCCAAAGCAATGAAGCACGAGTTGATTGATATTGTGAAAAAACTAGGTGCAAAAGTAGAATCAGTTGTTTTTGAGCAGTAATAAATACCTTATTTAAGGATATGAACTTTGTGATTACAATGATGATTGAATATATAATTGGAGGACTGAGCGCATGGAGTATCCCACTTGTAACACTGATTTTTTATTGCGAAGGCCACAAGTTTTATAACTTGCTTTTGATTCGATCGCCCCTGTTGTTTATATTGGTTGTTCCTTTTCTTTATTTTACGGGCCTTTTCCTCGATTGGTCAGCAAATAGTGCTTTCAAAAAAATTGGAATTGGGGGAAATAAAGAGAGTAAGGCATACGATGTAATTTTGCATACCAAGCCTGAGCCAGTAATAAGAAGAGTGTTAGGGTTTGAAGCAATAAAGAGGTTTCTAAGAATTAATTCCTTTGCTTTATTGATAAATGTTATCGCCTCACCTCTTTATATAGTCGCATTCCAAAAAGTGGATTATGGAAGTTTTCTCTGGTTTCAGATTATGATTCTCTGTTACTTACTACTTTCTCTAGGTTTGTACTTAAAAGTGAAAGACAGATACGAAGAAGAACTCGAAAGAAATGCTTCCAAAAAGCGTTAGTCCTCTACTCCACTAGTGTAACATGTTAAAATCAACCTTATGATTAAGGGTATTGGTTTGACACAAACTTTTAACAATCACACCTTGTTTAAAGAGGTGAACTTTGCTATCAAAAATGGCGAAAAGATAGGCTTGATTGGTCGTAACGGTACAGGGAAGTCCACACTATTCAAAATCATTATGGGACAGCATAGTCCTACTTCGGGAAAACTCTTGCTAGATGGTGAACGTATCGGTTATTTAGACCAGGAGTTTGATTTTAACGAAGGAATGTTGGTTGGGGAGTATATTGAAGATATCTGTAAGAAGAATGGGGATATTTGGACGGTTGAGAAAGTGCTAGGACAGCTTGGCTTTTTAGTAGATCAGTATCAGGAAATTAATACGCTATCAGGTGGAGAAAAGATGCGACTTAAATTGGCAGCGATACTTTATGAAAACCCTACCCTACTACTAATGGATGAACCTACCAACCATTTAGATATTTTAGGTATCTCATGGTTGAAAACCTTCTTTAAATCTTTTAAAGGGGCAATCTTAGTTATATCGCATGATCGTGATTTGTTAAATAGCACTGTCGACCAAATATGGGAGCTTGATCAAGCTTCATTACTTCAATTTCCAGGTAATTATACTGACTATCTGTCACATAAAAGTAGGTGGGTAGAGCGTAAGGAATTAGAATTCAATCGGTTTATTGAACATAAGAAAAGATTAGAAGTTTTGTTGGCTAAAGCACAGGCTGGGATTATCCGTAGTCGTAGTGGTAGTGCAACTGAAGCAGCGAAAAAGCGAATTGAACGTGAAGTTTCTGACCGTGAAGTAAAGCAGTATGTGAAGAAAGAGTATGCACAATTAACAATTCAAGGTGAAGTTCACTCTTCTAAACTAGTGGTAAGGGTCAGCAACCTGTCGAAGTCGTTTGGTGAAAAGGTAGTGTTGGATGATATTAGTTTGGAGATACGTGGTAATGAAAAACTTTGGTTGTTAGGTGCCAATGGTCAAGGCAAGACTACTTTAATTAAGTGTATATTAGGATTAGAAGCTTTTGACAGTGGTCAGATTCATTTAGGAGAGAATGTAAATGTAGGATATTTTGAGCAAAAGCAAAAACCTATGAATGAAACAGAAAAACTGATTGATTATTATCAAAAACACACTAATTATTCGTATTATCAGTTACCCAAAATTTTAGAAAAGTATATGTTTACCCAAGACGATTTACTTAAACCAGTTAAAATACTCTCACCAGGGCAACAGGCACGACTTAAATTTTCGCTTTTTTCTGAAAGAAGTGAGAGGGATCAGTACCAGTTCCTTATTTTAGACGAGCCAGCTCAGCATCTAGATATAGAAACGAAAGAAGTTGTTGAACGGTGTTTAAATGAGTTTAAGGGTGCTGTACTGTTAATATCCCACGATGTATATTCGGTTGAACATTTGAATATTGATAAGATTTTGAATCTGAGTAATGGCAATTTATCGGTTAGCTAGTTTAAACCAATCTTTCAATTCAGGCATGAGCAAGGCTAAATGTTGACAAAGGTTCGCTGTAGTTATATTTTCCAAGTCGACAACGTTCAATAACTAATCAATAGTTTCATCAGTGTAAACATCAAGGGGTTTCGGAATGCCTGTCTGATTCTTTTCTTGTACCTTTTTTGCTTTCTACAGGCTCGCTTATCGATTGATTACTAACGGCAAAGATGGCAGTCTTTAGACTATTGTACTGTGCTTGACTACACATTTAGCCTATGCAATACTGAATGGTTAAGATTTAAAATAAACTGTCTAATTTATGAAGCGAGCAAGTAAATTCCAAGGATTTACCCTTATTGAAATCCTTGTAGTAGTAGCATTGATTGCTATTTTGGCAACTGTAACGATTGTTGCTATTAACCCAAATAAGAACTTTGCAGATACTCGAAATGCAGAGAGAGCATCTGAAGTGAGTGCAATACTTAGTGCAGTATCCCAGTATGTTGCAGGTAACAACACTGTTGCCAGTCTTGGTACGATTGCAGCATGTACTGCGACTCCAACTTCTATTGGTACAGCTGGATTGAATCTCGGGACTACTTTGGTTCCTGATTATATTCCTGCTATTCCTGCTGATCCAACTGGTGGTACTGATGCTGTAACTGGATATACAATTTGTACTACGGCTACAAACCGTGTCCAAGTAAATGCACCTAACGCAGAAAACGGTAAGGTGATTTCAGTAACTCAGTAAAGTTAGTAACTTCATTGCAGTTGAAAGGGGTGTCCTATGACACCCCTTCTTTTTTCTGATATATTTTAGCATTACTCGTTTATACTGCCCATAATGAAAAAGATAGATTTAAAGGAGGAAAAAGAGGAGAAGGTTTCGAAAGAGGAGTCGAAGACTGAAGCTACACTACCTGTTGACTCTAAAGAAGAATTAAAACATATTCGCCGATTGGCTGAAGGCTTTGTAACCAGTCCTGAAGTGGACTTCTGCCTCAAAAATGACATTTCCGAAGATGTAGGGGTATTGCTTGAAGGTATAGTGAAAGAGGCATTGCTTAATCGTGCTTCCGATATTCATATGGAACCTCGTGAGCTTTCAATGATTATTCGTTTCAGAATAGACGGCTCCCTTCACGATATGTTAGAGATTCCTAAAGAGATGGAACATCTGTTGATTTTTAAGATTAAAGTTATCTCGAGACTGCAAACAGATGAGCACTTCATTCCCCAGGATGGCCGTGTGGAGTTTAAGATTGATGGTGCAAAGCTCAATGTCCGTATCTCCATTTTGCCCGTTACCAAGGGAGAAAAAGTCGTATTTAGACTCTTAACCGATACTGGACGCGACTTTACCCTTACAGACCTTGGGTTTTCAGCCAAAGACCTGGAGATTGTAGAGAAGAATCAGAAGAAACCTTTCGGTATGATTATTGCTGCAGGTCCAACTGGGTCAGGCAAAACTACAACTCTTTATACATTACTTAAGGGGATAAATACCCGTGAGAAGAATATTGTTACGGTAGAAGACCCAGTGGAGTATGACATTGAGGGTGTTAATCATGTGCAGGTGAATACCAAAACTGATTTGACCTTTGCAACTGGGCTTAGAGCTCTTTTACGACAAGACCCAAATATTATGATGATTGGTGAGATTCGTGATGCTGAGACAGCACGTATTGCCATTAATGCTGCTTTGACAGGCCATCTAGTGCTTTCGACAATACACACGAACGATGCGGTTACCACTATTCCTCGTTTAACAGACATGGGAATTGAGAGTTATCTGGCTGCCTCTACTCTGACTTTAGTGATTGCGCAGCGACTTGCCAGAAGACTTTGCCAGGAATGTAAGAAAGCTAGGAAAGTTAATAAAGCTGACTTAGACGAGCTGTCTAAAATTAGGGCAGATATTGTTAAATTACTTAAAGTAGGTGATTCAGTCTACGATTCTGTAGGTTGCAATGCATGTAACAACTTAGGTTATAAAGGCCGAATTGGCTTGTATGAATTACTTGAAGTTACAAAAGATGTACGAGAGGTTATTGCAAAGAATGTTACAGCTGACCAGCTACTATCTGTTGCCCGTAAAAACGGTCTAGTACTACTTATGGAAGACGGAATGATTAAACTTAGAACTGGAATGATTACTTTAGACGAATTAGTTAAGGTTACCTCTTTGCATGAATAAACCCAGAGAAGTTAAAAAACCTGGTATTACGTCAGAAGTCTACTTAAGCAAAGTGTCTGATTTACATGTTGCACTAGCAATTCGCCATCTTGCACTGATGCTTAAATCCGGTTTATCACTTTCTGAGAGTATTAAAGTTCTTGGTAAACAGTCTGAGGACGCACGCTTACGAAAAGCTTTCGAAGAGATTTATTCGAGTTTGGCCGCAGGAAATAACTTATCTTCATCTATGTCTAAATATCCTAAGATTTTTTCTGAGATGGTAGTCTCACTTGTTACTGTGGGTGAAGAGGCAGCGGTATTAGAGAAGAACCTGCTTTTTTTGGCGGAGTATCTGAAAAAGAAGTATGAATTTGATAAGCGGATTAAAGGAGCTATGACCTACCCTATTATCATTTTTTCTTTGACAGGAGTTGAAATGTTGGGAATGGTGTTTTTCATTCTGCCCAGAATGGAAGCACTTTTTAGCTCATTTAAGAACATTCCACCATTTACTAAGGCGATTCTCGATGCTACGGCATTCATGAGAACTAATGGTTTATATATCTTGCTAGGAGTAGTGGCACTTGGACTGATTGGGTATATCTTTCTTAAGACCAAAATTGGAAGGCGTATCTCTGACTATATTTCACTTCGCTTTCCTGTACTTGGAAAGGTAAATCGCTTTCGTTTTTTAGCAAACTTCTCTCGAACGTTGGGAATTTTGCTAGAAAGCGGTACCTCGTTCTCGCAATCGCTTAAAGTTGCAGCAGAAAGTGTCAATAACACGGAGTATATAAATGCCTTGGAAGAGGTTAGAAAAGATGTAAAAGGTGGTAAAAACCTGGCTACGGCATTAGCACTGCACCCCAAATTATTTCCTGAGACATATACCAAAATTCTGGAGATTTCTGAAGGTACTGGCACTCTGGAAGAGAACCTTGCTTTCTTAGCTGATTACTATACTGAGGAGGTTACTGACTTGACCGAAAATCTAGCAACACTACTTGAACCAGTTATGTTGATTCTAGTTGCCGTGATGATTGGGGTTTTGGCAATAACAATTGTAGGACCGATTTATCAGTTGATAGGAAGCATTAACTAACCATGCGCTACAGTGCCTTTACTTTGCTTGAAATTATAGTCGTAGTGGCAATTATCACTTTGTTGGGTTCTTTTTTGATTCCGATTACTATTTCGCAAATCTACTCTTCAAAAGCAGAGGCAATGGCAAGTATAGTCGCGTCCTCAATCTATAATCAGCAGCAGAATGCCTTTAACGGCTACGAAAATGCAGAATACGGTCTTTTGATCCAATCTGACCGTGTCATCATGTATACAGGTAACTCTTATGCACAAAACATTTCCACTAAACAGATTTTGACCGAAGGTGTAGTTTTAGGTGCATCACTAGGAGGTGGGATTGAGATTCACTTTGAAAAAAATGATTTGAGGCCTAATGTCAGCGGTTCAGTTACAGCCGTGTTTGGAAGTTCTACTTCAGTGGTTCAACTAAATTCAGAGGGCTTAGTCTTTGTTCAACGCTAAACTCAAATACAAAGCATACAGTTTAGTCGAGATGCTTATCGCTATTGGGATTTTTGGACTTATTGCCTCCCCCATTGTTTTAATCTCAATTGATTTGTTCAGTTCATCTTATGATTATCAGAGACGTGTAAGTGCAGATATATACCGCGAGAAGATTTTTAAAGAAATACAGCTAATTAAGGAGAGATCATGGGGGGAGATTGACCAGAATACTTCCAACACTCCTATGTACATTGAGCAGAGTGGTAGTACAGTGACAATTGAAGACGGCACCTATTCTTTTGGCGACATTTCATACTCCTTTACTATCTCAAACGTTCAACGTGATGGGAGTGGCAACATTGTACCTACAGGGACAGTTGATCCACACACTAAAGAGGTAGTGATTTCTTTTGTTTGGGAAGACAAATTAGGTCGTGAAAAAACTTACTCTTCAAGTCTTTTCCTGAATGACTGGAGTACCAAGACCTGGGTACAAACAAGCCAAGCAGAATTTGATACCGGAACTTATGCTCAAACTATTGCTACTAACACTGCAGGAGGTGAAGTGGTTTTAAAACAAGTCTTTTATCCTGACTGGTGTGAGCCTGAGTTGGCAATCAATCAGTACAATATTCCAGGAAGTGCAACCGCTAAGACGCTCTTTTCTTTCCCAGGTAATACCTATCTTGGGACGGGCGGCAACTCTTCTGGTGTAGCTTTTACAAAACTTAGTATTTCAGGGGTTGAGACTCCTACAATTAACGTCGATGGTACCTTCAACGGCTACCTTACTAATAATATCTTTGTTAGTGGTAACTATGCATATTTAGCAACGACACAAAACAATAAAGAGGTTGTGATACTAGATATCTCGAGTACCCCTTATACTGAGGTTGGATATTTTAACACTTCAAGGACTGAAGATGCTAATTCAGTTTATGTAGTTGGAGATATAGGTTATGTAGCAGCAGGACGTTATGTTTTTACTTTTAATTTAACCACCAAAACAGGTTCAAGGGCGCAACTTGGGATTGAGCAGATTTCTTTGAACCAAAACCTATTTCAAACAGCAAGTGTTAGTCAAATCGTTATAAAGGGTGACTATATGTATGCGTCGCTTGATGATGATTGGTATGAGCTTGTAATTACCAATATTGGCAATCCTGCTGATATGATTATAACTTCCCAAACCTCCGTTAATAATCAGCAGACACACGACCTTTATGTGAGTGATGACACTAATCGCGTTTACTTTGGTACTGAAAGCTCCTCAAGTGAACGGGAGTTTTTCATTATAAACACTTCGAGCAAATCGGGTGCCAGACCGATTATTGGCAGTTACGAAGCAAACGGTACGAGCATTAAAGGCATTGCAATTGTTGAGGCAGATGACCGAGCAATTTTAGTAGGTTCAGGTGGAGAAGAGTATCAAGTACTTAATATTACTAATGAAGCCTCTCCTACTCGCTGTGGTGGTATGCAATATAATGCAGGGATTAATGATATAGATGCTGTGACAGATGTTGATATGAACTCTTTTTCGTATATTGTTACTAATGACAATACCAACGATTTTCAGATTTTGCGTGGTGGTCCAGGTGAAGGAGGAGGAGAAACAGGATATGGGTATTTGGTATCTGGAAACTATACATCTTCTGTTTTTGATTCGAACTCGGCGCTAACAGACTTTTATATGCTTTCTTGGGATAGTACAGTGCCGGCCAATACTACATTAAGATTTCAAGTTAGAAGCGGTGCTACTTCAAACCTTACTGGAACCTTTGTAGGTAGTGATGGCACTCCGGGAACATATTTTACCAGTGGAGGTGGTAGCGCTTTACCAAGTGTAATTAGTAACAATAGGTATTTTCAGTATCGCGCTTTTTATACTTCTGACAGCATAAGTACGCCTACACTAAAATCAGTGACGCTAAATTATGGGAAATAATCGTTATCAGGCAATGACTTTGGTTGAGCTGATTTTATATCTTGCTTTGTTTTCAGTTATTATTCTTTCAATGGTACAGTTTTTTGTCTTTGTTTCGAATAAGAATGTGGATGCGCGAAATAGAATTGAGTTGAGCCGCAATGTAATATTTGTACGGGAACACTTTACGCAGGTTGAACGAAGTATAACTGGGTTTAATGATGGCTCGTCAGTCTATGATAGTGATTCGGGAAGAGTAGTATTCACGACTTCAAATGGAGATGTTTCATACACTCGGAGTGGTGGCGATATTATTTATAATCGTGGAACTGATATAACTCTTACTCCTGATGGGGTAGTAGTTCAGAAGTTTAGGGCAACCAAACATGTGGACACCGACAGTAACACCGTGGGTGTTACGATATCAATTACCTTAGGTCATAGCAATGTTGTTGGATATACAGAGTCCTTTGAATTCTTAGTACAAGACAAATGAAACAATATAAGGGTAATATAGCCTTAATAACAGTAGTTGCTATGACGGCCATTTCATTGGCTGGAGGAATTGCACTTTCGATTTTAAGCGTTAATTACAAGATTTCCACAATAGGTTTTATTGCCAGTACTTTCTTAGAACAGCAGCTCTACTCTTGTAAGGAAGAGGCTTTTCGGAAAATAGCTCAGAATACTACTTACACAGGTAGTGGAACAATTTCATTTAATAATGGAGATTGTACCTATGTAGTCACAGTAAATGGGAGTAATAATATCCATCGGGATATTCTGTTAGATGCCGATTATGCAGATTATTATAAAAGCCTTAATCTGACGGTGAATCCTGGGACAAGTCCAATAACTGAACTTTAAATTATTGATATTATGGATTAGGTTTTAGACATTGCAATGGCTGGCTTAGTCACAGCATGTGTGAGTTAAAGGAATGCTTTGAAGTAAGCGAGCTCTTTTTTTAAAGCTACTTTTGAGTCGATATTATCCCAGACAACGCTCTCAATTATTTTTGGGATGCCTTTAAATTGTTTCAACGGTTCATTCATAACATCCTGTTTTACTTTATACATTAGCTCATGGTCAAAGTATGAGTCAAACCCGCTAATATGAAGTTGTTTGATTTTGGGTTTAAAGTTTTCAATAAACTTTTTAAATAGATTCATACTTGGGTCATGAGAATATGTGTGATTGATATCTAAAACCATATTGAAGTCTCCAATTTCAAGATATTTCTTGACTTCTTCTACACTTCTACCATCAAGTTTCCGGCGATCCATGTTTTCCACTAACAGCTTATCTTTTATATCTGATAGTGAATCCCAGTTTCTAACTTCATCAGGGTGAATAATGAAAGCGTGGAAATTATTATGTCTATCAAATTCCTTAATATTACTAATTACTTCTCGAGTACGTTCGTTAATATCAAAAGGGAATTTGGGTAAATGAAGGGATCTATATTGAAATTTATTTAAATCCAACTCCCTTACTTCATTTTCAAAAGATCTATCCCCTACTTCAGTATTATGATACATCACCTCAATTGCTGTACTACCACACTCATAGAAAAGATTTACCTTTTCCTTCAAAGTAAATTGGGGAAATTTGAAGAGGACTCCAGTTGTAAAACCTATTTGTTCTTCCAAGTCTTGTAGGTGGTTGTAAAGTGAAGGTAATAGTGTCATAAGTATATCATGAAGCGATTGATTTTTTGGAGCTTAATTGCACTTACTATCCTGGTTGTTGTGGGTTTGTTTAAAAATAAGTCGGAGCTTGAAAATAGAGATTCCACTTTGAATAACCAATCAACCGACGTGATACAGCCGTATCTGTTAGGAGTTTCTGGATATGTTCCGCCACACTTTCCGACTCCCTCCCCTACTGAAACCTTTAATTACTGGCAAGAGCTTGATGAATACGCTCAAATCTACGGTATTCATGTGGACTGGAAAAGCATCGACACTATTGACGCTCTTGCATCTCAGACCTCACTTCCGGTGGAATTGGTGCTAGGGTTTCAAAGGCCTGAAGAATGGGTCAGTGAGATTGATGCATTAAAGGTTAACATTGCTCAAATTTTGAATAAGCACAAGCATATTAAATATTTAGCAATAGGGAATGAGATTAATCTACTTAAAACTAAGTATCCAAATGAGTTCCAGTACTTTATCTTTATGCTGAAGGATATCTCTTTGTATATTAAAAAAACTTATCCTGATGTGAAGTTTTTTGTGACATTTCACTATGATTCACTTAGGGGTAAAGCCTTTTTAATGAGTAAGGCAAGCGATAATAAGGCACAGATGGACCTTATTGATAAAATTGAACCATATGTAGATGTAATTGGGTTTACTGTCTTTCCTTTTATGGAATATAAAACACCTGATGACATCCCTGAAGGGTATCTGACTGAACTTTCAAAATATATCTCCAAGCCCATCGTTATAACTGAAACTGCATGGCCAACACAGTCCAAGTTCTCGGCAAAAAACAAAGCCTTAAGCGATGCTGGGTATGCCTGGAATGAATCTCAGCAGGTTGGTTATTACGAACTATTAAGAGAAAAAGCTGGAATGCTTAGAGACATTGAGTTTATTAACACTATTTATCTCAATGACTTGAGGAATTATAAGCAAATAAGTGCAAAAGAACAGCCTTTGTTTGATTCTTTAGGAATAAGATACAATGATGGCAGCGAAAAGCCTGCAAGTGAGAAATGGAAAAACTGGTTAAACGAACTGAGTGTAACTCCGTAATGCTATTGTGCGTAAATCAGCTTGAGATTACCAAGTACTCTTTTTCATATCCCAACAACATTTGATAGTCTGTTTTGTTGGTAAAGTTGGCAAGAAAATCAAATGCAATAGATACTTTTCAGCTCTTTAACCTTAGTGATTATACTTGAAGCGGTAATATTGAAGTAGGTTGTTTAAATATTTGAATGTAGCTTCGCTCTGATTCATTTATCTACATTATACTGTCTTTGTTGGAATCTACTTTTTTAGTATAAGATATCCAAAGCCCGATTACTGAAGATATGATGAACATATTCTTTAAAATATATTGCCCTTCTACCCCTAATGCCCCAAAATCTGTCCATGTATGATTTGGAAGCAGAAACAATGGTAGAAAGGTTGCTAACAAGTGTAACGAGACCAGTACTAATGCTGTAACGGTCAGCTTAGGTATAAGGAAAAGAATCCCAATATACATTTCAAAAGTACCAAATAGAACAAAGAAAAGGGACGAAGGTTCAGTTGAAAAAAGTTTAACAAAAAGATCCTCTACCAATGGGGTAGCGCTACTTTTGTCTATAACCTTTAATAATCCAAACCAAAAGTAAATAATGAAAAAAGAAAGTCGCGTAAAGATTGTATATGTTTTCTCCCAATTCACATGCATATTATAAATCATAATAGTAAATATGCTACAATCTATTCGAAATAATATAAGTGAATCAAATATGAACAAAATATTGTTAATCTTAGGTGGGGTACTCGTACTTGCAGTGCTTTATCTGGTTGGGATGTATAACAGCTTGGTCACACTTGAACAGGATGTTGCAAATAAGCAGTCTCAAGTCGAAGTAGTGCTTCAGAGACGTTTTGATTTAATCCCAAACCTTGTGAATTCAACTAAAGGAGTGTTAGCACAAGAACAGAAAGTGTTCTCTGACATTGCAAATGCACGAACTAAGTACGGAAACGCTTCTGCTGGTTCAAATGATAAGGTCAATGCAGCTAACGAGCTTGAATCTGCTTTGAGCAGACTTTTAGTTGTTGTAGAAAATTATCCTCAGCTGAAAAGTGATCAAACTGTGAAGGATTTGATGACAGAGCTTGCGGGATCAGAGAATCGTATTGCTGTTGAAAGACAAAGATATAATGACAGCGTCACAATCTTTAATACGAGAGTGAAGCTGTTTCCTACAAATATCTTAGCTGGAATGCTAGGTTTTGAAGCTAAGCCATTATTTGAGGCTACTCAAGGTGCTGATAGTGCTCCTGTGGTTGATTTAGAAAACTAAATGTTGCAAAAAGTTTTACTTCTGTGCCTGTTTTTATGCAGTCTTTTTGGTCTGTATTTTTACAATCAGCCGGTTTTTGCTCAACCCACATTAGCTTTTCCTGATTATCAAGGATTTGTCAGTGACTTTGAGAATATTTTAAGTGATGATCAAACGCTCGAGCAGCAACTTGGAGAGTTTGAAAAGGAAAGCACGGTTGAGATTGCGATTGTAACTGTTGCCGATTTTCAGGGTACTACCATAGAAGATTATGCAGTAAAGCTTTTTGAGCAGTGGAAAATTGGAAAGGAAGATGTCGACAATGGACTTTTGATTTCGGTTTCAGCAGCACAACGACAGTCTAAGATTGAAGTTGGGTATGGATTGGAAGGTGTCTTGCCTGACGCACTTACTGGAAGAGTACAAGACGAATTTATGGTGCCACGTTTCATTGAAGGTAATTATGATAAAGGTATGCAGGATGGAATTAACGCATTAATAGGTTTAATTAAAGAAGATCCTACAGTAGTATCACAGGTTAATGCGAAGAAGGGAGTTGATGATGATTTATTTGAAATTTTGATTTTCGCCTTGATATTCTTTGGATACGTACTAGCTGGAACACGTAGTTGGTGGCTTGGTGGGGTTGTAGGGGCTGTTCTAGGGGGCGTTTACGGTTACGCACACAACTTATTCTATTTGCCGATTCTAGCTGGACTATTGGGCCTTCTAATTGACTATATTCTTTCTCGTACTGCTATAGGTAAAGCTTTGTACTCTTCACGAGGAATCTTTCATCCAGGGTCTGGTTCTGGTCGTAGTGGTGGAGGATTTAGCTTTGGTGGTGGTTCAAGTGGCGGCGGTGGTAGCTCAAGAAGCTGGTAACCTTAGCTCCGTTTGTGAGCCATTTTTTTAAATTTTTCCTCAAGTTTCTCGAGCTGGATGTCTGATAATTCATTTACTTCAACAAGGTTGTTGTGAGCTGATTTTACTGCAACAATAAGCTCATCAAGCTTAAGGTTAATCGCTTTACTATCACGATTCTGAGTGTTTTGAATCAAGAAAACCATCAAAAAGGTTATGATTGTTGTACCAGTATTAATGACTAACTGCCATGTATCCGAAAACCCAAACATAGGTCCAGTTATAGCCCAAGCAACAATAACTACAACTGCCATAAAAAAGGCTATTGGATTACCTACAAAACCTGCGATCCTCTGTGAAAATTTTCTAAAAAAGAATTCCATTTGTTTAAATCTGAGTTTAGCTCTTTGTTCCATTTTAATGAAATATCCCAGTATTGCAAATCCATTACTTCTTTTCATTTATGTTTGAGCACTAACTGGATTTGATTTAAAATCCATAGTATCTTATCCAACAGACGATCTAAATTTATTAACCTTGGATTTGGATTATTCGTTTGAAGTGCATCGGTTACTTAATCGTAAACGCACAAGCATTGCTTTTATTATTCCTGCATTTAATGAAGGTAAAAGAATTTCAACAGTATTAAACGTGTTGGTAAACTTCCCTGTTCTGTCAGAGATTATAGTTGTTAATGATGGATCATCCGACAATACTTTGGATGTTATGAACTATTATGCAAGGACTTACTCCAAGATCAAGGTTGTTGATATCCAACCTAACCAAGGTAAAACTAACGCTGTAAAGAAAGGGATTGAGTCATCAAAGTCTGAACTTATCAGTCTTGTGGATGCTGATCTTCAGGGGTTATCCCACGATTACCTTTACAAAATGCTTTATTTTGTTCTTTCTGGTGAATTTGATATGACAATCCTAGATCGTGGTGGGGACAGGATGGCTCCGCTTGGTATTGCTGCATCGTGGGTAGTTCGATTTATTGGTGGTGAACGGGCTTTTTGGCGAAAGGATTTTGAAAAAGTTAAGTTCGCGAAAGGATCAAGGTATGCAATTGAACAGGAAATTAATTTGTACTATATGGAGAACGATTTAAGTGTCCGTACTATTTATTGCCCTGATTTAAAGGGTGAATATCAGTGGAACAAGAAAGGTTTGTTACCTGCCTTGGAATCCTATGCCAAGATTACTCGTGAAATCTACAAACATTCACACACCCAAAATTTTTATTACCAGGTAGGTAGTATTGTAGAAGACCGAATCGAACCTTTGTACAAGATTCTGAAGCATAGTAAGGTTAAGAAACCTGTTGTTGGAGCAATTGTAGCTACGGGGTTAGTGGTTTCCATCGGCACTTTTTTATGGTTAAATCTCAGGCGAAAGAAGTTTAGTAAAGACAATTAAAAACATGTCCAAATCGATAGATTATTCTTTTGAAGTCAATAGGATTTTAAACCGTAAACATGTAGGTATTTCATGTGTTATCCCAGCTTTTAATGAAGGTAAAAGGATAAGTAAGGTACTTGATGTGGTTGTTAGCTTCCCAAGTTTTTCAGAAATTGTTTTAATTAATGATGGTTCATCAGACAATACATTGTCTGTGATGAACTACTATTCTCAGCGCAATAATAAGGTAAAGGTTGTTGATATAAAAAACAATAAAGGTAAAAGTAACGCAGTAATTTCTGGAATTCAAATTAGCAAAGGTGAGATTATCTGCTTGATTGATGCTGACTTGGTAGGACTTAAGTATGAGTATCTTTATAAAATGCTCTACTACATACTTAACAAAGACTTTGATATGACAATACTTGACCGTGCTGGTGATAGGGCTTCTCCTATTGGATGGGCTCAATCATGGACTTCGCGCTTTAATGGAGGTG
The DNA here is from genome assembly GCA_021463465.1 of bacterium. GTDB lineage: Bacteria > Patescibacteriota > Dojkabacteria > SC72 > SC72 > JAJTYH01. Next base: position 32,979 of record JAJTYH010000002.1, on the reverse strand, counting down.
AACGGGCATTTTGGAAGAAAGAGTTTCAAAGAATTCCTTTTGAAAAAAATGAAGGTTATCTTTTAGAACAAGTCATGAATATGCATTATGTGAGCAATGAGCTAAGGGTTAGGACTATATATTGTCCAGAGCTTTTTATTACTACCCAGTTTGAGAAAAAGCATTTAACCGAGGCATTAAAGACCTACTACAAAATGTTTTTACAAATGTATAGGTATTCCAAAATCAAAGGTTTCTATTTACAAGTGGAGAGTATTGTTGAGGATAGGATTGAACCTTTGTATAAGTTGCTTTATAAGTCAAAAGTGAAAAAACCAGTTATAGGGGCGATAGCTGTAGCAGGGCTAGTTACATCTATAGTAACTTTCGCTTGGTTGAACTTTAAAAAAGGTGTAAAGCGTAAACCTTAATTAATTGTTTTCATAGGAATACTTTTTTTTCAAATCGCTGAGGTTTAGTTTCTTCATTTGATAGAGCTTTTCTATTATGTGAACTATCTTATTACTACTGTTGTATCCGCGTTTCTTCAGGAAAGTGTCAATTGGAAGGAGAAAAAATAAAATCAAAAGTAAAAATGGCGATTTGTTTCTAATTCTACGATCACTAGTTTCCAATTTAGTTCTAAGAATTCGGTATTTATATCCAGACTTAATAAGTGAGCCCAAGAAAATAATGTCTTCTGAATTACGAATGTCATTTCGGAAGCCTCCAATAGCTTCAAATACCGACCGTTTAACAGCTATTCCCGACCCGACATCTGAAAATATAGTTCGTAACGTAGGACCGACCATACGTACTAGGTTATAAAAGGAAAATAAAAGAGCAGTTAAAAATGACTTGACAGGAGAAACAAGTATCGAATGACCTGCATCTAATTTCAATTCTTCGAACTCATTTAGAAAGGTTTCAATATATTTGGTGTCATTAAGTAGATTGTCGGCATCAAAGAAAAAAATCACATCGCCAGTCGCTAGTTTGGCTCCGTTATTACGTGCTCTTCCTACAAAGAAATCCCCAGCTCCTTCCGTAACCAAGGCTCCCATTCTTTTAGCTATTTCCGGGGTTTTATCGGTAGAAATGTCAGCCAAAATTATCTCTTTAGGCTGATATGTTTGAGACTTTAAAGTTTCAATTAGCTTTGCTATTTTGTCTTCTTCATTTAAGGTTGGAATGACTACCGAATACGAATACAAAATGTGGTATAATCAAAATATTAGCTATATTTTGATACTACAATGTTTAAGCATTTTGGTAAAGCATTTGGGGAGGTTAGTTTAAAGCCAATGCTTCGTTTTCGCGAATTTCAGCTCAAAGGTCAATCAATTATCGTTAAAAATGCTGAACAATTAGAAAGTATGAAGGACAGACCCTTTATTGTTGTTTCAAACCACATCGGACCAATAGAATCTTTGGGTAAATTCGATATTGAGTCAGGGTTAACACCTGATGTGGTTCTTCTTGCAAAGACAATTGAGATGATAGGTAAGAAAAGCCCTTTCATTATTGCAGGTATAAACGATGAATTACTTGGTCAATCACCAGCATTTAAACATTTTCGTGATGTGTTTACTTCGTTTTCTCAAGGCTTACTCTCATCCATTCATGCTATTTCTGCAAATAAAATGAGCGGGCGAAGAGACAACTCTTCGTTGATAGCAAGCGCTTCGGAAGTTCTCAGTGCAAATAACGTCATACTTACTTTCGGTGAAGGCGTGTGGAGATCAAGAGAGCACGATTACAGCAAAGAGATTTCAATTAAATCCAGTACAGGTCTTATTGCTAAACATGCTCAAGTCAGTATTTTACCTGTATTCATAGACTGTTCTGAAAAATGGGAAAACCTAGATACTTCAAGGATATATTTTGGAAATCCAATTGAACCGGAGAATTTAGCCTCTAATGATTTGAAAAGTATGATTGCCGATCAAATAGTTTCATTGCAGAAACGGTCTTTATCGCCCAATCCCCCTGTAAGTTAGCCCTAATGATAGGAGTTTCTTCTTATCTAAACAATTTTTACCATCAATGATTATTGGCACATTAGCCCACTTTTCGTTAGGATATTCTCTGAATTCAGTGTGATCAGTTGCAATTAATACTGCATCAACATTTTTCAATACTTCGTCCAATGTTTTATGAGTACTTTGTTCTGGGTTATATGGGTCATAAACTCTTAAGTCAGCTAAATAATCCTTCTGTAATATTTTCCTAATAATTAGAGCTGGACTTTCACGCAAATCACCAATATCGCGTTTGTATGAAAGACCGAGTAAGGCAATTGTAGAGCCTTTCATAGCTTTTGATCTCTCATTTAACGCCATAAGAAGTTTGTTGACGGTATACTCTGGCATACTATTATTTACTGTCCTTGCCGATCTTAAAAACTTATGGTCAAATCCGGACTTCTTGGCACGTTCAATCAGATAGTATGGGTCAACTGGAATACAGTGCCCTCCTACACCACAACTAGGATAATGTGCCATAAAAGCAAAGGGTTTATTACTTGCACCTTTTATAACATTTACTAAATCAATACCTAATACATCAAAAGACTTTGCCAGTTCGTTTACATAGGCAATATTTATATCTCTAAAGGTATTTTCGATGATTTTGGTCGCCTCAGCTTCTTTAATTGTTTCCATTTCATTGATCGGTGCATCAATAAATGAACGATAAAAATCAGCCAGGTATTTAGTGCCTTTACTTGTCAAAGCACCTATATTTCTAGGGATATTGAGTACATTCCACTTTGGATCTCCAGGATTGATACGCTCAGGACAATGGGCTAACTCAAAATCAATCCCTGCTTTAAGTTTTGTTAGCTTTTCTAATAATGGAAGAACTATTTCTTCACAAGTACCTGGGTTAACTGTTGATTCAATGACAACGTAGGAACCTTTAATAATATATTGAGCGACTGTCTGAACAGCTGAAATAATGGGTCCATAATCTGGGTCGAATTGCTCATCCACTGGAGTCGGAACACAAATAATAAAGATTTGGGTGTTCTTAAGAATTACTGGTTCGTTACTCGCTTCATATTTTATTTCTTTAACTAATTTCTCTGCCAACTCATCTTTGATAGGCGACTTATACTCTTTAATTAAATCTATCTTCTCCTTAGAAAGGTCAAAACCGATTGGTTCATATTTACCGGATTTAGCAATAGCGCAAAGCAATGGAAAGCCTACATAACCTAATCCGATGACGGCAACTTTTGTCTTACTCATAAAAGAAAAATCAAGTTAGGATAAGATATATCCTACACTGGGAAAAGGGTTTTATCAAGAAAACTAATACTTGGGATTATCCAATACCATCACAACCTTGCCATTGATTAGTGAGTTGCTATATTTATCTAAGTAGATTGGCATATGTCTTTCATTATCTGATTGAGGATAAAGTACAATCATATTTTCATCGTATTTAATCGATTTAACTGTAGCTGAATTGTCCAAGATTGCTACAACTGCATCGCCGGATCGAATCTCGCTCTGTTTTGATACAACAATAAAACTACCATCCTCAAGTTTTTTGCCGTTAATTACTCTTTGATTCATAGAGTCACCTTTAATGATAAGGGCAAAAAGGTCGTTTTTGTGTTTAAGAAGAGCCTTATCTATATGTAGAACGCCCAAACGTGCTTCTTCAGCCATTGCAAGAGGAGTACCTGCGTTTGCATAACCTAATATAGGGACTCCAACCATATATTCATACTCACCTTCCTCTACTAGCTGAATCCCCCTGGCTTCACTCGTTCGTATAATAAAACCCTTTTTTTCAAGTGCAATTAGATGGTTCACAACCCCCCTTTTAGTGCTAATCTTTAAAAGCTGTTGGAGTTCTGAAAGCGATGGTGCATAGCCTTTTTCTAGGTAAAAATCCCTAATTATAGTCAAGACCTTCACCTGCTTTTCGGTTACGTAAGGGTTCATAAACTTTCATAATTAACTTAACGTATACGTAGTATACCTGGCTCTAATTAAGTTTACAACAGCTTATATAATTAAATACTGATACCTTGATTATTAATAAGAGAATTAATATACTTAACTGCAGTTTTTAAATTTTATACATATTTTTATGGCAACAGAGGCTAAACGAGTCGTAACGTTAGATGATATTAAATTTAACAAAGATAATGCGCTTCTGGCTGTTGTAGCGTGTATTCCTATGATAGCAGTGGTAGTGTTTTTAGTTGAAAAGAAGGATCTTTTTGTGAGATACTATGCAGCGCAATTCTCAGTAATCACTCTTGTGCTCTTAGTGTTGTCCCTAGTAGTTTGTATTGCGCCTTTTGTTAACCTTATTGGTTTGATTTTAACCATTATGGCTGCCCTGAAGGCATACAAGGGAGAGCGATGGGATATCCCCAACGTTTCAAAATTTGCCTTGGATTTAGTAAACAAATACTAAGTTTTAATTAAGTACTCGGAAGAGTACTTTTCGGGGAGTAGTTCAGTTGGCTAGAATGCTGCGTTTGGGACGCAGAGGTCGCAGGTTCAAGTCCTGTCTCCCCGATATAACGATATGAAACCAGGTATAGACTACGTCGGAATATGTACTCCATTTTACTGTAATGATGGCAATGGCCTTTTCCTGTTAAGTAAACGTAGTCGTAATGCTCGGGATGAACAAGGTAGGTGGGATCCTGGCTCTGGTCTACTTGAATTAGGACTAACTCCTGAACAAAATGTTGTCAGGGAAATAAAAGAAGAGTATGGGTGCAAGAATATAACTATTCAGGAGGCTGTGCCAGTACATACTATTTTTCGCTTGTTGAACGGGAAAAAAACACATTGGGTTGCTATCCCCTTTTTTGTTTTAGTTGACCCTAAAGAAGTTAGAAACAACGAGCCAAATAAGTTTGAAACTTTTTCATGGTTTTCATTAGACAAATTACCCAAACCATTACATTCAGGCTTTCTGTATACCTTTAAAAGGTACCAGTCACTATTTCAAAAATATATAAAACACTAGTATACTTAAGAGTTATGGAGAAACTGATTATTATTGGAGGTGGATCTGCTGGTTTAGCAGGAGCTATTTATGCTTCACGAGCACTTCTTAATCCGATACTTTTTGAAGGTATTCCTGGTGGACAGCTAGGTTTAACCTCCGATGTTGAAAATTACCCAGGATTTGAGAATCCAATATTGGGACCTATATTGATGCAGCAATTTCGTAATCAAGCTTTAAGGTTTGGTACCAGAATAGTATCGCAGAAAATAAAAGAGGTAAAAACTAGCTCAGTGATAAAAGTAATGACAGAAACTGATGAGGAATACGAGACCGAGGCATTGTTAATAGCGACTGGAGCAGAGCCTAAATGGCTTGGTTTACAATCTGAACAACGTCTACGAGGCCACGGAGTCTCAGCATGTGCAACATGCGATGGTTTTTTCTTTAAAGATAAGGATGTTGTGGTTGTAGGAGGCGGAGATAGCGCAATGGAAGAAGCTCTATATCTAACTAAATTTGCTAAGAATGTAATAGTTGTCCATCGCAGAGATACTTTTAGAGCTTCAAAAATCATGCAAGAAAGAGTTTTAAATCATCCACAAATTAAGGTGTTGTGGAATACTACAGTTAAAGAAGTTATAGGAGAAGATAGGGTTGAAGCCGTGAAAGTTATAGCGAATGGCCAAGAACAAACGGTAAGCACTCAAGGTCTGTTTTTAGCCATTGGGCATATACCAGCCACTACTTTTCTTGCGGATTCAGGAGTACAGCTTGATGAGAAAGGATATATCTATACAAAGGAACGTGTGATGTATGAAAACATAGAGCAGATAAAGTCAGGTTACACCCTTCCCTATAGATTCTCTACAAATATCAAAGGGGTATTTGCTGCAGGAGATTGTGTGGATTACACGTATAGGCAAGCCGCAACGGCATCAGGGATGGCTGTAAGTGCTGTACTAGAGGTAGAAAAATACCTACAAGAAGCTTAATCGATATATTCAATCATCTTTTCAATGTAGTTGGCATAACTTGTATCTAGTGCAGTATAAGTGGTCGTTTCGCCAGCATAATCACGATCGACAATAGTAAGGTCATAAAGCTCCTCACAGATTGATTGAACTGTTCCTTTAGTAGTTTTAGACACGACGACAAGCTCTTCCAGTGTCATAGGTTTACGATTCTCAAATAGATGGTCTAAGATTATTAATGTATAAGGGTTGCCCATCAGTTTAAAAATTCGTGAATATCTGCTCGCCAGAGAATAGTTCATTTTCATAATAATTAAACCTGCTCAAATTACTTATTGAATTTTAAACTAGATTGTATGAAAAGAAAACGTTAAAATCAAAATGTTAAGTTAATTGCTTTTAAATATGAAATACGAATTAAAGCCATTGCCTTACGCATATGACGCACTTTCCCCTGTTATTTCAAAAGAGATAGTACAACTTCATTACGATAAACATCATATGGCATATGTAAATGGCGCTAATGCTGCGCTCGAACTACTTGAAAAAGGTCGAAAAGGAGACCTCGTAAATGTTAAGGCGATTATGAGAGATCTTAGCTTTAATGTTAATGGCCATGTAATGCACGAGTTATTTTGGGAGAATATGCGGGCTGTAAAGGAAAGTAACGCACCCTCAGACTCTCTGAAGAAAAAAATAGAGTCAAGCTTTGGTTCTTATGATGCCTTTAAAAATGAGTTTTCTGAAGCCGCAAAGACTGTTGAAGGTTCTGGTTGGGCGATTTTATACTCTGATAATAATGGAAATCTATTAATTGGCCAATTAGAGAAGCACAATTTGCTAGGACTCAACACTTACAATGTGTTGCTGGCAATTGATGTTTGGGAGCATGCCTATTACCTAGACTACAAAAACGACAGAGGTGCTTATGTTGAAAATTGGTGGCAGTTAGTTAACTGGGATGTAGTTGAGAAGAGGCTAGCTTTGTAACTTTACTCGTACCTAAGTGCTTTGACAGGGTCAAGTCTTGCCGCTCTTGATGCAGGATATATGCCAGCAACTACACCTACAAAAATACTACATCCTATAATCACTGATGCAATCTTAGGGTCAAAAGTGAAGTATCGAGTAAGAGTAAAGCCAGCTTTGCCAAGCTCGGCAACAATATAAGGATCTGCAACTTTCATTCCAATGTATACAATACCTAGTCCGAGTAGACCACCAATTAAACCGATTGAAGCTGATTGAATCAGGAAGATTACTAAAACCTGAAAGTTTGATGCTCCAATGGCCTTGATAATTCCAATCTCTTTTGTCTGTTCATAAATACTCATAATCATAGTATTGATAATTCCAATTGAAGCAACAATAGCAGAAACTAACCCAAACATCGCGAGTGCAACAGTCAAACCTTGAGTAATATTACCCAAAAAACCTAGAATTTCATCAGAGGAAATCGGTTTATAACCGTACCTATTTTCAAAATCAGTCTTAAAGTTTTCTATTTCATCTTGATTTACAGTAATCATTAACTGATCGTAACCTATTTCATTTAAATACTCACTACTATTCTTATAGCCACCAATATCTACCAATAGATTTAAGGCTTCTTTAGTATTTAACATTGCGTCGTTACGATCCTGTCCCGGATTGAAGACACCAGTAATTTTGTATTTAAAGCTTTTATTAAAATTACTCTTTGACCTAGTTGTAAAAATTGACGCATTTGAAGACTCAATAAAAACTGTCTTCCCTATAACTTCTTCGACAGATTTGTTATAAAAATCTAAAAAGAAAGTCGAAACAAAAACTTCACCCTTGCCAGGCTTATCTTGCTCAGAAGTTACGCTTACAAAGTACGGATTATCTCTGGTTGCATCCCAGCCCGAAATGAACGGTTGACCATAGACCTTTTTGCTACCTTTTAATCTCATCTGCATACCAGATACTAGAACTTGTGGTTCCAGGCTTTTTACGTCATCACGAGCCCTAATCTCGTTAATTACTTTAGTATTGAAAATTGCCTTCTTTATTTCTTCATTTTTTTCTGAGTCATCAGCTGATGGAAGAATCGAGTTTAATCCAAAACGGGATACTATAACCTGATTTGGCTGAAACTGTGAGTTAAATTCGTTCACAAAAAGCTTCTGTAAATCCCCCATTCCAAATATAATGAAACCTAGAAGCACGATGGCTATTGTAATTCCCAAACTGGTCAGAAAAGTTCTGAGTTTACGTCTGAATATGATTTGTAAAGCGTATTTAAACATTAAAGTGACTTTACAGTTTTACCATCTCTTAAATAAATGCTCTCCGACGCTTGTTTAAAGAGTTTCTTGTCATGTGTTACTATTACAAGGGTAGTTTGTTCTTCCTTATTCAAGTCAAAAAGTAATTTGGAAATCTCTCTCCCTGTTTTAGAATCCAAATTCCCTGTTGGTTCATCAGCAAGCAAAATCTGAGGCTTTCCCATTAATGCTCTTGCTATTGCCACTCTTTGTGCTTGGCCTCCAGAGAGTTCGCTGGGTAAGTGATTGGCTCGATTCTTCAGATCTACGCGTTCTAAAAGATACATTAACCTCTCCATTGTTTGAGCCTTGTTTAACTGTTTCCCAAATTTGATGGGTAAAAGAATGTTTTCAGCAACAGTTAATGAAGGAATTAGGTAAAACTGTTGAAATATAGTACCAAGAACATGTCTTCGATAATAATTTGGATTGTATTTACGAACTTCTTTATCATTCACCATCACCTCGCCCATGTATTGTGAGTCTAGTCCTCCTAAAATATTAAGGATTGTAGATTTACCAGAACCAGAAGGCCCAACAATTGTAACAGTACTGCCATGATCAATCTCAAAAGAGACATCATTCACAGCATGTACTTGAACTTTCTTACTCGGCTTGTAGATTTTCCGAAGATTTCTAACCTTGATCACGACTGAGTATATCAATCGTATCTATAGGTCAGCAAACATTGAATGCATCAAACCTTTTCCTTGGTACCATTTCTTGCTCTTATATATCCCAAATGCATCTTTCTGGTCAATCTTTGCACCACTTTTCCAGTTACGTGTAGCTTCTTCGAAGTGCAGATGAATTTCGTCCCATGTATTTTCAAATTCATTAATACTTTTAATATTATCTTCGTTATAAGGAAGATTGCCATAAAATACAGCCGACTGACCACTATATCCAATCTGCTCACCTTGTTTTACCTTACAAACACTCGGATGATTCTCTTTTACTAATACCAATATCTCATCTGGGGTTAAGATATATGACTCCTTAGTATAAATATCGCCAAAAAAGTTATAACCATAAATGTTACTAATCCAAGAAAACTTCTTTTTTAATACTCTAAATTTTGAGATTAATTTGTTAAGCTCTATTTCGCTGAGTTTGTATTTTCGTTTTCGCTTGTTTCTTCTAATGATTTTGCCTTCCAAGTCATAATCAATTGGGCCTGTGTTTCGAAGTAACTTATGGTTTTTCAACTCTGATAAATGCCCGTACTGCGTAATTCTCCATTCATTCGCTCCGTAAACTTTTGGTGGGTGATAAATCTGTACAAATAATCCTAAACCGTTAGAGAGTGGTTTGTTCATATAAAGTAAAGGCATACCTAAGGGATCGTTAAGTGGAAATCTATGGTATGAGGCTACTGCAAACCCATCTGCACTAGCAAAGATAGGCTGGTGATACGAAGTCTGGAAATCGACCCCTTTATGAAAGTAGTTGTGATGAATTTTGCGCTCTTCCTGAGTATAAATCCAACCCTCTGTTATGTTTAGATTACCTTTGATAGGTAGCTTTAGATATCTCATCAGTATGTCCGTAAAAAATGACTGTCGATTTCAGTCAATGGCAGCTTCCACACTGCAGGACGGCCGTGAGGACAAGAAAAAGGATTTCGGCATTGACCTAGTTCTTGATAAATGTTGATAAGTTCAGGTGTAGAAAGCCCCTGACCAGCTCTAACACTACTGTGGCAGGCAATAGCAGCAAAAATATCTCCCATTTTTTTTCGTAATTATCCTTGAGATCGGTAACTCCGTCTTTGATGTCAAATAACGATTTAAAAACTTCTTCTACTCCACCTACCATCAAGAAAGAAGGAATGGAATATATCTCTAAAACATTCTCATTGATTTTAAGTTCAAAGCCTAAATCCTCATAAAATTGCTGATTTTCCTTTAAATAGGAACTTTCAGCATCGCTAATCTCAATTGTGGTTGGAACCAAAAGCTTTTGAATCTCTTTCTTCTTACTTTGATACTGTTTCTCTAACCTTTCAAAGGTAATTCTCTCTGCTGCCGCATGCTGATCAATCAGCCAAATCCCACTTTCAAATTCTATGACAATATACTTATTAAACAGTTGGTAAACCGCTTTAAAAGGTTCAGACTTAAAGGTTTGAGTATCTTCAGCTCTCAATATATGCTTGGTAAAGTCAATGCTTCTGGAAATATTAAAATCAGAAGTTTTTTTACCAAATCTCACCTCCTTCACGTCGTTTTGTTTCGTATAAGTTATCTCAGTGTTGTCAAATAAGTAACCTTTGGTAGGTTGACTTTGCTTAAATGAAGATGGTGGCGTGTATGCCATTTGGGTCGCTTGCTCTACGGTTTGTTTGACCGCCTGCTCAATAGCTATATAAACCCTGAAAGGATTGATAAATTTCACTTCCTCCTTACGTGGATGGACATTTACATCAACTAAATCGGCTTTAACAAAAAGCTTTATAATAAACGGCACCTTAAACATATGTGGAATAAAGCGGGAAAGACCTTGGTGTATAGCTCTTGATATACCGTTATCCCAAATTGGACGGTTATTCACAAAAACATACTGTTCATTCTGCTTTACAGCACTATCCGAAGGATGTCCTATCAGTCCGATAATTTTAATACCTGCCCCTTCAGACTTAATCGGAATCATTCGCTCCACAAAAGCTTTTTTCAGAACCTCAAATACCCTGTTTTTGTCCAAATTCACCTCATTTCTGGAGGGAAGATTAAAGACTTCTTTCTGATCCTTTTCAAGAATAAAGTGAATTTTAGGATAAGCTAAGGCATAGCTATTAAATACCTCCAAAATCTTACGATATTCCGTCTCTGCAGTCTTCATAAACTTTAGTCTAGCTGGGGTATTGAAGAAAAGGTTAGCCACAGAAACTGTCGTACCTATATTCCGAGCCGCCTTTTTCGGTGTGCGTTCCTGAGAAAACACGATTGAATACGCACTCTTGTCATGCCCTGATGTGACTTCTACCTGAGCTACCGAAAGTATTGTTGCTAAGGCTTCTCCTCTAAATCCCATCGTCCTTATGTCACTAAGATCCTTCAGATTAGAAATCTTACTTGTCGTATGCGGTTCAAAAGCTTTCAAAAGATTTTCTTTGGGCATTCCGCTACCGTTGTCAGAAACCTCAACCAATTTCAGACCACCATCTTTGAGCTTTACCTTTATCTGAGTAGCGCCAGCGTCTATTGAATTATCTATTAATTCTTTAAGTACAGAAGCAGGTCGTTCAACCACTTCTCCAGCCGCGATCTGACTAATCAACTCATCCGATAACCTTTTAAGTTCAGGCATAGTTTCTTAATTAATTGTATAATAACCAGTTAGCATTATATACGAGTCAAAGTGATTCATAAACCTTTTCAATTAAAATCAACCTTTGATGCCTCAGTTGAGCAGTCTAAGGTTGTTGATAAGCTAGTTGATAACATTAATAGGGGTAAAAACAAGCAGGTGCTTCTAGGAGTAACAGGTTCAGGTAAGACGTTTGCTATGGCAAACTTGATTAACAGAACCAATAGACCAGCATTAGTGCTTTCACACAACAAAACTCTGGCGGCACAACTGTTTGAAGAATTTAAAGAGTTCTTTCCAGATAATGCTGTACGATATTTTGTTTCATATTATGACTACTACCAGCCTGAAGCTTACCTTCCTAACCGTGATCTTTATATAGAAAAAGAATCTGAAACTAACCAACAGATTGAGCGTTTAAGGTTTTCAGCTATGAATGCCGCAGTAACCAGAAGTGATACTATAATTGTTGCATCAGTCTCATGTATATATAATATCGGAAGTCCTAAAAACTACGCTAATCAAGCCCTAACTCTTAAGGTAGGAGAAAAGTTAAGTATTGCCACCCTTTCCAGGAAGCTAACTTTAATGAGATATACTCGACAAGGTGAGGACTTTGTTTCAGGCAAATTTAGAATTAAGGGTGATGTGGTAGATATTTTCATGACGTACGATGATTTTCCTTTGCGGATTGAGTTTTTCGGAGATGAAATTGAAAGGCTTTCTTATATTGACAGTATCACTGGACACAAACTTCAAGTCAAAGAAGAAGTTGAGGTCTTCCCAGCTACCTCAATGGTTTATGAACCCGAAGTACTTGCAGGTGCGATTCATAGAATTGAGGAAGATCTTAAGAAGCGAACTGATTTCTTAAAGAATCTCGGTAAAGAGCTTGAGGCGAATCGTTTGTACCAGAAAACAATGTACGACGTCGAGATGATTAAAGAGGTAGGTTTTTGCAAGAGTATGGAGAACTACTCAATCTATTTTGACGGTCGCAAAGAAGGGCAACCTCCATTTACGCTCCTTGATTATTTCTCCGATGATTATTTACTTTTGGTTGATGAATCACACATTACAATCCCACAGGTAGGCGGAATGTCTAATGGTGATAAAGCTAGAAAGGATAATTTGATTGAATATGGGTTTAGGTTGCCAACCGCTAGAGATAACCGTCCACTTACTTTTAACGAATTCTACGACAAAATGGGCTCAACTGTTTATATTTCAGCTACCCCGGGTGAATGGGAGATTAAAGATAGCCACGGCGAAGTAGCTGAGCTTTTGGTGAGACCTACTGGCTTATTAGATCCTGAGGTTTCAGTGCGACCTACACAAAACCAGATTGACGATGTGATTAGGGAAGCCCAAGGAGCTGTCGATAAAGGTCATCGCGTTCTCATTACAACACTGACCAAGCGGATGGCTGAGGACCTTGCCACCTACCTTAAAGACACAGGACTGAAGGTTCAGTATCTTCATTCTGATGTAGATACTGTAGAGCGTGTTGATATATTAAGAGACCTTAGATTGGGAGAATACGATGTATTGGTAGGTATTAACCTCTTGAGAGAGGGTATTGATCTACCTGAGGTTTCGTTGGTTTTGATACTTGATGCTGACAAAGAAGGGTTTCTTAGGTCCAAAACCAGCTTGGTTCAAACAATTGGACGCGCTGCACGACACGTTGAAGGTAGGGTTATTATGTATGCAGACAAAGTAACGGATAGTATGAAATACGCAATTGACGAAACTAATCGACGCAGGAAATATCAGTCAGAGTATAATAAGAAGTATAATATAACTCCAAAAAGTATAATTAAGGCTATTAGAGAGCGTTTAGTGCAAGATGATGAGCAGCCACAAATCAGCTACTCTCAGTGGGTCAAGACTGACAAACCGAACAGGAAAGAGCTTAAAAGAGTAATTCAAAACCTTGAGGACCAAATGCATCTCTATGCACATAACTTACAATTTGAGAAAGCCGCTAAATTACGGGATGAAATCAAAGAGCTTAAACTACGACTCAACTGAATTATTTGATTAGGAAGTCAATGACTTTCACCACCATTTCTGTTTCTGGATGAAGAATAAAATCTTCATGATTACCTTCCAAATAAAGGGTTTTCTCCCCTTTTAATTTACGACGCAACAGAGTAGATTGCTCCTTAATATATGGCGACTCATCCTTAGATGAGGCAATTAAGATCTTGTCGGCATCAAAATTGTCTAGGTAGGATGAGTAGTTACTTGTGAATAGTTTATCTATGCTTTCAAGCAGTACTTTACTGTCTGAATTCTTGAACATTTTCTGATATTCATCCAGCAGTGAAGGGTCTAAACCAAGTTTAATAAGCTGGGCTTTATAAATGTTCATTTTCCTATAGATATGCAGTTTAAGATAGTCGTATATCTTAAATTGTCGGAGCGTATTTAACAGCCATCTGCGATATGTAATTTGATCACCATCAAGTACAGGAGATATTAAAGCGAGTTTTTCGATTCGATATTTATTTAAGCCAACAAGTCTTGCTGCTAAACTTGAACCAAACGAGTATCCAATTACACTAAAATGATTAAGTTCATACTTGTTAATAATCAATTCTACTAGAATGATCAACTGTTCCTCGTTATATCCTAATTCTTCAAAAATATTCTCTGAATTGCCTACCCAGCCTGGTAAGTCAAAAGTAATGAACTGAACCTTTTTAAGGTCATATTTAAGAAGAAAATAGAGGTAAGTCAGCCCGGAGTGAGGAAAGCCAGGTAGTGAGAGTATCTTTTTGGGTCCGATTCCAAACCTATATGTTCTGATTCTTTTGCTCTCAAATTTGAGATCAACGATTTTGTAGTAATGCTTGGGCAAAGGTATACGCATAACATTAAAATATAACACACAAATAGGAAATTGCGGGACTTAGATTCGAACTAAGATACACGGCTTCAAAGGCCGTTGTCCTACCATTAGACGATCCCGCATTAGAGCTAATGATTATACTATGCATTTGAAGATTACAAAACATTGGTATAAATTAATAATATGCCAAAACATCCAAACAATGTGATCTTTAAAGTACGAAAAGGACGAATCAAAAAAGTTAACCGAATTGGCGTAGTTCTGAAGACCAAATCCAAACAGCAAAAACGAGTTTTACAGCAAATTCAACGACAGTTTGTTGGTACAGTTCTACTTTTTGCAATTTTTCTTTTATCAATCGCCTTACTTGTTTTATTAGGACTCTGGACCTATCGCTATATTGTCGCTTTGCGATCAGAAAAAGAAGCAGTTTTATCGACAGAACAAGTTTACGGTTTTGATATCCCCGCCTACCCTGGTTCCGAGTTCATTTTTAGTAATGACACAGATGACGAAACGGTTAAGCACTTCATTTCATTGGGAAATAGTGTTTACAGATTACCCAAAGATGCTGAGATAGCCGATGTTTTTTCATTTTATGTTGAGCAACTACCGCCTAAAGAATGGCAGCATGTGCTTTCAGTTTCAATTACTTCAGAAGATCGACTTTTTGGGGAGTATTGGGTTAAAGGTGACAAAGGGCTGAGAATATATTCTAGATTAAACGATGTGTGGTATCAAACAGTTACTGTAAAACAAGCTCAAACAGGACTGGAGGATGAGGTAAAAAAGGAAATTGCTAGGAAACTTTTATTATTAACCACCGAAAAAGCAGATCTACTTCCTGATTTTCCTTGGCGTTTAAATTTCCCAACAGAGTACACCGCGAAGTATTACGCAACTGGCATTAAATCTTTTCAAGGGGTTTCATTTCAAAGGCTTGGTGATAATAGCATTATTTATTTAGAACCAGTCGGATATAACGGCGGGAATACTTATGACGGTTATATAGATAATTTCATTGCGAGTTTCAACAAAAAACATAAAAGTAAGTGGCAGGTAGTTAATTCGGTAGAAACTGAGTTTAGAGGAGAATACGCGGTCCGTGCAACAGTTAACAAAGGCTCAGATTTTGGCTCCATAGTAGCAGTAAAAAACAACTCTAACACTTTGATCTATGTGATAGCTGCGTTTGAAGAAAATGAACCTTTCTTCAATTATATGCTGCAAAACCTTACCCAGGTTGAGACAGTTCAGCCTTAAAGTATTCAATAATTGCATCAGCAATTTTAGAGTTTTTAACAATCCCCACAAGCTTTTCCCTGCTTGTACTACGCAGCAGTTCTTTAGAACTAAATGCTTGCTTCAAAAGCTTTTTGGTTTTTGGTCCGACAAGTGGGATTTCATCCAGATAGGATTTGATGTTACCTTTAGCTTTGGCTTTGCGGTGATGAAGTAGTGCAAATCGATGGGCTTCATCTCTCAGTAGTGATAAGGACTGTGTATTTCTTAATTTCAACTGTACTATCTCATTATTCTCTATCTTCCAGAACTCATCAAGCAATCTACCTCCTTTTCTCCGATATTTCCTACCTTTAGTAATGCCAAGTAGTACGATATCTTTCGGAACAAGGTCATTTACGGCTTGTAGTTGATTTCCACCCCCATCAATCAGAATAATAGTCGGAATTTGCCCTAGGCTTACATCTAGTTCGTTTCTTAAATATTTAATCCTCCTCCTCAAGACTTCTGATAACATTGCTAGGTCATTAGGTATATCGACACCCCTAATCTTAAATATTCGATACTGACTGTTATCATTAATACCATCAATAGCAACAGCCATTGATCCATAAGCAAACTTGCCTTGAAGATTGGAAATATCGTAGCATTCAACTCGATGAATCTGATTTATGTTCAATTCTTTGGCTAAGCTTTGCAGTCTTTTCTTAGCTCGCTGTCTCCGGATTTGAACATATTCAAGCTCATTTTCCATATTATCTACTCTTATTTTTGAGGTCAGGTAACGCAAGTCATTAACCTTGTCACGTAATATGGCCGCACTTTCGTATTCTTGATTATCTGAAGCTAACTCCATTTCATCGACCACATTTTTAATAAGATGGTTGCTTTTGCCCTTAAGGAACTCAATTATTCCATTAATATTCTTACGATACTCCTGAGAGGGAATTGGACCTGGACAGAGTCCGATATGCATATCAAAACAAGGTTTAGTTGGATCTTTACTTGTACAGAAAGGAAATATCCTTCGGAGATAATGAAAAACTCTACGAACCGAACCACCGCTTGGGTACGGGCCAAAAAGTTTCCCTTCTTTAAGTTCAGCTTTGGAAACCTGTCTTACAATCCTTACCGTCGGATAGTCGTGTTTAATATTAATATAAAGGTATGAGTACGATTTATCATCTTTTGCATCAGTATTATATTTAGGCTGCTCCCGTTTTATTAACGCAGACTCCAATACTAGTGCCTCAATATCATTATCTGTTTCAACATAGTTGATATCTGCTATAAGAGGAATCATCCCAACAATTCGCGGACGATCTAGATGGGTATCTGAAAAATAGCTTGAAACTCGTGACTTTAAGTTATGTGCTTTTCCAATATATAAAACCTTACCTTCACGGTTCAAAAACTTATAAATGCCACTCGACCTAGGGAGTAAGGTGATCTTGTCTTGGAGTTGTGTATTCACAAGATATTCTATCACGAGAAAATCTGAAGAAGTTGCTTACCTTCGTCAGTTAAGGCAATGCCTTTTCTCAAATCGATTTTTTTGGGACTGCCGTTCTCATGCATAACGACCTTAACAGGCATATCACCTGGATTATCAACTATGTACTTCTTAAGTTTCGCGATATCGGCTTTTTTATGTTTATTTGTGATTTTAAAAATGACACCCTTAAAATCAGTGCTGAACTTTCCTTCATCTATATACTTGGCTTTTTCAAAAATGATTGAGGGTGTATCGTCCCGGAAATTAAGTTTACCAGCAATTAACACAGGTTTATTAGGTTCAAACATATCTTTCACTTCTTCGTAAGCACGAGGGAATACAACGACATCAATGCTTCCTGTCTTATCTTCAACTGTAAGGACAGCCATCCGTTCATTGTTTTTTGTCGTAATTCTGCGAACATTGGAAATTAAACAGCCTAAAATAACTAAGCTGTTAGGTTTTCCACCACGAACCTCTCTTATACTCATGACATTCTTACCTACAAAAAACTCCTTCAGATTATCCAGTGGGTGGCTGCTAAAGTATAGGCCAAGTAATTCTTTCTCCCAACGAAGTAACTGATGAATTGCTGTGGTTGTGGAAGCCGATAAAGGTGTCTGAGGGAAACTAACTTTTACATCTCCACTTTGAGAAGCATTAAAAAGATCAATTTGTCCTAAGTTAGCTATCTGATTGTACTTCTTAGCTTTTTCAATAATGCTGGGGAGTACATCTATCATGGCTTGCCTATCACCAAACTCATCCATACCCCCTGCCATTATTAGGTACTCAACCGTTCTAAGTTGCAATTTACGATCAATCAAACGAAATACAAAATCATCTAACGAAAGAAAGTTTCCTCCATCGTTTCTCTTTTCTACAATGTTTTTCACCACATCCTGGCCGACATTTTTAATCGAACCAAGTCCAAAACGAATACTTTGTTGGTCACTCTGCTCGACTGAGAAATAAAAGCCTGATTTATTGACGTTAGGCGGTAAAATCTTAATACCCATTCGTTCACACTCCAGTGTATCTTTAATCATATCATCAAATCTACCTAAATCAGCCTCAAGCAATGCTGCCATATATTCTAAAGGATAGTGAACTTTGAGATAGGCGGTGTAGTAGGCTACCATTGCGTACATTGCTGAATGAGACTTATTAAAACCGTAGTTAGCGAACTTCAAAAGCAAGTCTCCTAATTCTTTTAGCTTATCCACTGGAAACCCCTTACGTTTCCCTCCTTCAACAAACTTATCGACTTCTTCCAACATGATGTCCATTTTCTTCTTACCCATCGCCTTACGCATGTTATCTGCTTCACTTAGAGAATACCCTGCAATATCAACAGCAATTCTCATGACTTGTTCCTGATAGGAAATAACGCCGTTGGTAACACCTAGAATTGGTTCCAATTCAGGAAGGATGTATCTAGGTTTTTTTTGACCTCTCTGAACAGCTACATATTCTGGAATAAATTGAATAGGTCCTGGACGATATGCCGCAAGCAGGTAACATATATCCTCGGCTGTACGAGGTTCAATCTGAATAAGCGCTCTTGTCATACCCTCACCTTCAAGTTGGAACAGACCAGTGGTATTACCTTCTTTTAATGATTTATAGACCCGTTCATCTTCGGTATCAACTTTGGCTAAGTCGATTCTTTTCCCTTCGCTTCTTTCAATTTTTTTTAGAGCATTGTCTATAATGCTTAGGTTTCTAAGTCCTAAAAAGTCTAGTTTTAAAATCCCAATGGTTTCAAGGTCAGTCATTTCATACTGAGTCATTCCCACCTCGTCAGTCTTTGAATCTGGCTGTACAGGCACATAATTATCAACTGCAGTTGGGGTTATGACTATACCGCTAGCATGCATCGACACCCCTCGGGCCATTCCTGCAATTTTACGAACTATCTTCCCTAACTCTTGTGTTTTCTCAGTACTGTTAATCAATTCTGCAAACTCAGAATTATTATCCATCATGTAATCAAAGGATTTAGTCTTACCAAATTCCACCTTTACCATCTTGGAAAGCTTGTCGGCGGTAAGTAGGTCAATTCCAAGAACCCTTGCCACATCCCTGATGGCTAATCGTGTCTGCAATTTTGAGAAGGTAATAATCTGTTTAACACAATCCTTGCCGTATTTGCGCTGAGCATACTGTATAACTTCAAACCGCCTAACATCAGACAAGTCCAAATCAATATCAGGTGGACTGGGTCTCCCAGGGTTTAAGAACCTCTCAAAGTATAGTCCCCATTTAATAGGATCGATACTTGCTATATCCAAGCAATACGCCACTACTGACCCCACTGCGGAGCCTCTCGCACTAACCATAATGTCATTATCCGTGCAAAACTTGATGAAATCTGCAACCACCAAAAAATATGTGTCGTAGCCTTTGTCACTAATTATATCCAATTCATAGTCAATACGCTGCTTGACTTCATTCGTAACCTTTGGATATTTCCTTGCTGCTCCCTCATACACCAACTGCCTTACAAACTCCTTGGTCGACATTCCTTTTGGAAGGTCGCCAAAGCTCAGCTCAACGCGCCCAAAAGTGATATCAAACTCTTCTACCATATCAAAAACTTTCTGTGTGTTAGCAACTGCCCCCTCGTATCCCTTAAAATCTTCTGATATCTCCTCGTCAGTTTTAAAATAACATTGGTTTGTATTCACAACTCTACGAGTTGGGTCATCTAAACTCTTACCATCAGCAATTGCCCACAATACTTCTTGCACGGTTTCGTCACCTTTTTCCAAAAAATGAACATCGTATGTAGCAACAGTCTGTATGTTGAATTCTTTAGCAATTTCCATTAGTTTTTCGTTTACAGGATTTTGCTCCTCAATCTTTAGCTTCTGAATCTCAATAAAGAAACGGTCTTTGAAAACCTCTTTGTATTTAGCGGCCTCAGCTTTAGCTTGGTCAATCTGAGCGTTAACAATACGCTTGCTAAGCACTCCTGAAAGACACCCCGAAAGTACAATGAGTCCCTCCGAATGCTGCTTCAGTGCTTCCCAATCGACCCTGGGTTTGAAATAAAATCCTTCGGTATGTCCCAGGGAAACAAGCTTAAGAAGGTTTTTGTACCCAACTAAATTCTGAGCAAGCACAGTCAAATGGAAATACTTGTTATCAATACCCATTTCTTTCTCATGCATTGAGCGAGGGGCAATGTACAATTCACAACCGATAATAGGTTTAAGACCATTATCTTTCATCTCAGAATAAAATTTAAAAGCGCCATACAGATTGCCATGATCCGTTATGGCACAGCCTTTCATACCCAACTCCTTAACTTTAGCTACCAGGTTAGGTATGCGATTAACGCCATCAAGTAGTGAGTACTCTGTATGAACATGTAAGTGGGTAAACATTTATCCCATTTTAATGTTAGAGGTTAAACTTGTAAATCTGCTATACTGAACAATCATGACAAATGTTAGCAAAGAGACACTTTTTTCTAAACTTTCTAGGATTATGCTCTCTATCCTGGTTGTACTTTCCATATATGGCCTCTTACGATTCACCGTATTGAAACCTGTATTTGCTGGTATTAATTCCAGGGTGGAAACTATGACATTATCAACCTATCGGAATGGGGTAAATCTAAGTGAAATAGTAATCGGAAAAAACGGTTCATCACTAGATCTTCGCTCAAATCTGATAGGTGACTCCTCAACCCTTCTTCTTAATGGTGGGACTGGAATCAAAACAAGTAACCCAAGAATTTTAGCTATGCGAAAGTTTTTACTTGATTATAACTCTCCAATGTACCCATACTCAGATGTGCTTGTAACTGAAGCAGAAGACACAGGATTAGATTGGAGGCTTGTCGCATCAATTTCCGGTGTAGAGTCAGCCTTTGGAAATCTTATTCCTCATAGCGGTACCCACAACGCCTGGGGGTGGCGAGGTGGTCCAGGGGGGGCTTACAGCGAGTTTGTTACTTGGAAAGAAGGTATCCAGACTGTAACTCAGCGTTTGGCAATCGGTTACGGAACTAGCCTCACACCTTTCCAGATTGAACCAGTCTACTGTCCACCATGCTATGCCAATCCCGCTCATGCATGGGCTAACGGCGTAACTAAATTCATGCTTGAATTAGACTTCTATTTGGAGAATCTTGAAAAGATCTAAATTGCTATTATAATTTGGAGATATGTTTAAACTTGTTGCTAGATTACTTTACGTTGCAACTGTCTCTGTACAGGCATTAATTGTCCTGAGAATTAGCCTTATTTTCTTCAATATTCCTGATGGTGGCAGTATTGTCAATTCTATATTGAGGTGGAGCGGATACTTTGTTTCGCCGTTTAAAGGCGTGCTCGATTTTGAAGTCTTACAGATAAATGTCTTCCGTCTAGAACTTGTTTCGGTAGTAGCACTTTTCTTCTATCTCATCATTGGTTATGTAGTAATTGAGATGGTAAAGGCTTTTTCGACCGATTAAACCCCTGTGGTATAATTTCTCCATGACGAAGATCGATTTGAGAAAATCCTCTGGTTTTCCTATTCATTTTGAAAATGAAACGTTAATGGCCTCAGGCTTACAATTTCAGCAAATTCAAAGAATCGGCCTTGATGATATCCGTAAACAACTGCTAAACAACGAAGTCACATGTCCGGAAACTTTTTATGACAAATACACATGCCTTGATCAAGATGGAATATATAAGAGTAAGAATTTAGAGATTAATTTCTATGTAATTATGCCAAACCTTGCAGGGATAGAATTCGTCAAAACTCGTGCCAATATGGTTGAAAGCTACCCCCGATTGATTGAGGTTGTATACGGTGGAGGTGTACTTATGATGCAAGATTTCGGACAGAAATTCGAGGGTGATATTTACTACACTAACTTGAAAAGGGTCAGAAGGCAATTGTTTTGCCAAATTTTGAAATGTGCTTAGCAAATACTAAAGCGACACCATTAATCATTGCCGAATACTCTTTTAGTGGGATCAAAATTCATGATTCACTTGATGACATGAGGGGTATGTCATATTATGTTATTCGTAAGAACGCCAAGCAAGAGATTGTTCGAAACCCCGAATATAGGCTGGCGAACACACCTAAGAAAATTAGTTGGGACAAAACGCTTACACAGAAGGGTATTACCAGCAAAACCCCTCTAATTAAACAGATTCTAAGAAAGTATGAAAAATTTACTTGGCTTTTTTCTTCTGACCCTATTACTATTTAATCTCCCTCTCGCTTTTTCTGATAGAGCTTTGGCCGCCGAACAACTCACTTCCACGGGTAGAATTGAGTATGCTTACGAGAAAGGACGTTTCAATACGGTTTTAACAATAGATTTAAAGAATAAGAGTAGAGAACCAGCGGTACTTAACTACTACACGATACTGCTTCCTTATCAAGGTATTCAGAATCTCAAACTCAAAAATCAACCGACTTCTGCAAAGTTGACAAGTCATCTCCAACGTAATGGTACTGAACTCATAATCAATTTCGGAACTAAGGTCATTCCTCCAAGAGATAACTTTGAATTCGACATCACCTTTGAATCGCTTTCAGGCTTTGATAAGAGCGGAGGGTTTGCAAAAGTAATCGGCAAAATACCAGGGTTGGATGTCACAAAAGTCACATTAATCTACCCTTCAGATGATCCTGCGGTATCCTGGAGCGAGGGAGCACAGACCAAAAGAACTAACTACTCGTACAATTCTTACGAATTCACTCGAATTACTGGTCAAGAGATCTCAATCTTATTTGGAACTCCTCCTACATACAAGTACGAGTTCAACAAGATTTATCTAAATGAAAGCGAGGAACCTGTAATTCATGAACTGACACTACCATTTACCGACAGTGAACAGCAGTTCGTAATTAGCTCAATTTCTCCCCAACCTATTACTCAACGTTTAGACAATGATGAAAACATTGTACTTGGGTTTATTGTTAATCCAAAGGGACAGGAAGCTGTGAATATTTCTGGCTACATAATCAAGAAAGATCTTTCAAATGACGAGACTTATCAAGAAAGCGATTTACTAACGCAAGGTTACTGGAATTTAACTAATGAATTTGAGCTTATCAGGGTAAAGGGTTTTCTAGAAAATAAGCCCGAGTTTAAACCTGAGGATTTAAATACATATGTGGTAGAAAAGCTTTCTCTTGCCCCAAAGAGTACTCTCACAGCAGATACATCTTTTGAAAGCGCTCTCCGTGGGGGCGCAGATGTTGCGATAGGCCGGAAGGTTTTTGCAGTACCTGAAGATTATGTAGATTTACTGATTGCACTTTTAAGAAATGCCTCAATACCTGCACGTATGGTGGTCGGTTATATTCCCAAAGCCTCAGTTTATACTCAAGAAGGTTTCTACCATTCATGGGTTGAGTATTACAACTTTGACACCAAACAATGGACTCTGCTAGATCCCTCACTTGAAGACATGCATAGCAAGGGTGCGGTTGAACCGAATTCACCTAACTATCTCAAGCTTTTGATCAGAAGCAGTAACCCTACCCATCCTAAGCTACCCTTTTTATCTAAAAATGATTTAGTTATTACACCGGTAGCTACGACAGTAGATGCTAATTTTGATGTAGTGTCTTTTGACAGATCCATGGAAAACCGCGGCAATGTACCTGTCATTGTTAAAGCGGGGACTGTCAACGAACTTATACTCCCAGGGCAAACACGAAGTTTTCCATCTCAAACTTCTTTAGAGGTATTTACGCTTTTAGGTGATAAGAAAGTACTGAACTTTGAAAATCAAATTGCAGGAATAAGCGATAAAACACAAGTACTTTCGGAGCTATTACTCTTTTTAGGTTTCTTGGCTCTGCTTTTTTTGCTTAACATATTTTATGTTAGAATTAACAAGAAATGGTTCAGGATTATGCGTTAATGCTAACAATAGGTCTAGTCATAGGTCTTCTAATTATTTTTTTGCTTGCACTAGCTAAAACACGCGATATTCCCTTCAAAGAAAAAAGTGAATTACTCAAACAGCTTGATGATATTAAATACACAATGACTTTGAGTAATCCTTATACAAATAGAGACGGTATTGTTAGGCTTGATGCAATTTTGTCTAAAGCCCTTCAACTTAGGCACAAAAATAGTTTAGGATGCGGTGAGAATCTTAAGAAATCAAAACCCTTTTTATCTAAGAAATCCTATAATGACATCTGGTTTTATCACAAATTAAGAAACCAAATCGTACACGAGAACATTGAGATTAATAACGATGACGCTGTGGATGCTTTTCAAACCTATTCTGATGTCATCTTAAAATTGTTAAAATAAATGATTATGAAGAAAATTTTACTCTTATTGCTATTGTTTTTAGTCACTCTATTACCGTTTAGAACTTTTGCGCAGGAGACTCCTGTCGTTCCAGGGGCAACTACGAACCCCTCTTTTGAGTATTTTACAGTCCGAGTTTATACAGAGTCGCAGTCTGCTTGGAATAAGAATGTACCTGTCTTTGTTGAATTTACAGCAACAATAGATTCAAACAAGGTAGAGATAGATTGGGATGCTCCGAGTGGAGTTGAGATTATACCTAAATACCCTCGTTTTTTTGGAGTAATTGCAGGGCAGACTTATACGTATAAAGCATTAATCAAACCTCAAGCTTCGGGTTCATACAATATTGCCGCCAATGTGATAGCCTGGCAATTTAATACTAACTACACCTCCTCTGGCTCAGTTCTAATCAACTTTACTGACGACTTGCTTACTGATCCAGTTTCGCAAAATTATAAAACAGGAATGATATTGAAATGGGTAGTAGTGACTGGGTTTCTTGCTCTTGCTGGTTATGTAGGATATATTTACGCCGTTAAGTCCAAGAAAAGATTTGACAAATGGTTCAACCTTCCAGATTAAATCCCAAATTTCCCCCTCTTCTTCCACTCTTTATTATTCTTGTGGTTAGCACGATTTTTCTTGTTGTATATTTAAAGCCTCTTCTGTCCAAATTGAATACTTCATTTCTTCAGATGGAACAGGAGCGTTCTGCTCTAATTAATGAGTTCAATCAAAATGAAGAGCTGGCTATATCATTTGTTAATCGCAGACACAAAGATATCTCAGACTTTAGAGGCAATTTAGTAAAAGCCGATGGATATACCTCACAGGCTTTAAATATCACTGAAGAATTAATAGCTCATGATGAACTTCTTTCACAATTAGCTAAATATCGTTCAAAATCGATGTTGGTACAGAGTTACTTAGAAGAAGACAACCTCAAACAAGCACATATCAAAGAGTATGCGTTGAAAATAAATGGTAGGATTAAAATAATTGACTATTATTACCAAGTAAAGAATCTTACCACTTGTATAAAACAGATTTCTAACAATAAAACTCTCAACGATTGTCAAAGTTTTAATGTGGAAGGCATCATTTTATTTATAAACGACTCGCAATACCCTAAGAAGTTAAACTACTTTTTAAACAACTATTTCGAACTCACAAGTTCCGAAAAAGTAAGACGTTTAAATGAGTTGATAAATCTACATAATAAGGCTGTAGATGAATTAGAAAGACAGATAAACGCCCCTATTTAGAAATGCTCTTTTTCAATTTTTGTACTTCGCCGTTCACTGTTTGTAATAATGTTTCAATTCTAAGTAATTGATCATTCACATTAGCTTCGCTTTGATCTGCAGTAAAAAAGTACGTTATATCGCACCCAAGTTCTTTAGCTATCCGAAAAAGAGTGCCTAAAGGAGGAAATGTGCGCCCACTCTCATATGCACTTACGGCTTTATCAGAAAGACCCAACATCAGACCCAGTTTCTTTTGGGAAATCCCTCTTTCTTGCCTGACCTTTCTCAATCTCTCTCCAATTACTACTTGCATTCTCAAATCCTATTTTAAGATAAAGCCTCAATAGCCTTACGAATCTTATCTAATAAACTCTCGCTTTTTTCAACTTCGGGCTTAGCTGATTCAACAAAATGTGTAGAGTTTGGCTGTGACGATTCACTAATAAAAGTTTGTTCGTCAATCTGTTTGAATGGATGTGTGTCAAAACGTTCGTTAAGTTTCTCTCTAATCTCTTGGATATAGCGGTTTTTTTCTTTTAAAAGGGTTGTTAACTGCTTAAACTCTTCAACTTGATCCCTAATCTGACCTTCTAATACTCTTACCCTTGTTTCTGATTGAAGAGCTCTTTCCTTCATTTTTTTGTAATCACGGCCATCAAGTAGTAACTGTTTATGCTCATTGCCAGCGATTAACTGCTTACGAATCTCTTCTTCTGTAAGGGTGCTGTATTTGTAGTAGTTAATATCACGAGTATCGGGTTTTCGTCCAAGAATTTCAGTATAAAGGGTTTCTATCATTCCCACTCGCTCCTGTGGAGTCATTCTTTTGCTTTTTGATTCAGACGGTGGTGTGCTTGGACCGAAGCTTCCACTCCATGGATCAACCCAGTCATCTTGTACTGGCGGGGGCTGGGGAAGAGTTTTCTGATTGTCATCACCTAAATTGATAGTTGGCATCTATGTAATTTTATTATTATTCAGGCATTTAATCAATACGTTGGGATAATGAATACAACAGCGGGAGACGGGGGTCGAACCCGCAACCTTCTCCTTGGAAGGGAGACATTCTAGCCAATTGAACTACTCCCGCTTATTTACTCTCTTCGGTCTTAGCTTCAGTTTCGGCCTCGGTTGCATGTTCCGTAGAATCAGTTTGCGCTGCAGGAACTACCTCCTCAGCCTCATCAGTCAAATAAACATCTTCAATACCTTCAATCTTCAAAGCTCGCTTACCTATTCTTGATTTCATAAAGTATAACTTACTTTTTCGTACCTTACCTCTCTTTACTACTTCGATCTTACCTAAAGCCGGAGAGTGCATTGGTACAATTTTTTCAACCCCTACTCCGTAAGAAATTTTACGAACTGTAATCGTACTATCAATACCCGAACCACGCTTCTGAATAACCACACCTTCAAACATTTGAGTTCGAGATTTATCACCTTCTTTAATCTTCATTGAAAGTTTAACAGTATCTCCAACCTTTACTTCAGGTCTTTTCTTCAGCAAGCTCAATTGGATTTTATCTTTAATCTGTCTGTCCATCTCTGGGAGTGTATTTTACATTAAAAGGAAAACTTTACACAAGACTTGGAGATTATATAGTATATGAAAAAAATAATCCATCATGTATGATATTTTTTAACTGCCTATGAAAAAAAAGGTCATGTTAATCATAATGGACGGACTTGGTGCGGCTCCAGATTCGGAGGGCAATGCCGTATCAATTGCTTCCCCTAAGAACCTAAGCCTCTACTGGAATACTTATCCTCACACCTACTTACTAGCGTCTTCAGAAGCTGTTGGGCTTCCTAAAGGCGTTAAAGGTAATAGTGAAGTAGGCCATCTTAATATTGGAGCAGGTCGTGTTGTCAGTCAGAATCTTCCTCGTATTGACCGTGCTATTGAAAAAGGAAATTATCGGTCAAATAATACGTTGTGGGAAGCACTAAAACACGCTATCAAGTTTAAATCCAAAGTTCATCTAATGGGATGCTTTAGCGACGGTTCTGTTCATGCTCACATCAATCACTTCAAAGCTACCTTAGAGTTTTTTGCTCAACAAAACTTTGCCGGCGATCTTATTGTTCACGCCTTCACTGATGGCCGTGATACACCGCGGGATAAGGCAGGCATATTTTTCAAAGAGATTGAGGCTGAATTTGTAAAACTTGGTGGTTTAGGTCGGTTTGGAGCAATAGTAGGAAGATATTTTGCTATGGATCGAAACCAGTCTTGGGATAGAACTAAGCAGGCATACGACTTACTTACCAAAGGTGAGGGCATCACTTATTCAGGTTGGAGTGATGCTCTGACTGCTTCATATGCTTCTGGAAAGACCGATGAGTTCATCCTGCCCTCACTAGTTATGAACAATAATCTCAATCCAAGTATTAAAGAGAATGATGTCGTACTTTTTATGAACTTTAGAGCAGATCGTGCCCTCCAACTTACCAATGCATTTGTAAATCCTGACTTTTCACACTTTAAAACAATTAAATTTCAGAACTTATTTTTTGCCAGTATGGTGGAGTATCGAAAAGGTGTACCAAGCAAAGTTATCTTTCCTAAAGAATATATTAGCCTACCGTTTGGAAAGGTAGTTGCTGAGCAAAACTTAAGACAGTTAAGAATTGCTGAATCTGAGAAGTTTCCACATGTTACATATTTTTTCAATGGTGGTACTAACATCAAATATCAAGGAGAGGACCGTATTGAAGTCCCATCCCCAGCAGTTGCTACCTACGACTTAAAGCCAGAGATGAGCGCCATGGAGGTGACCAAACTACTTATAGATCGTATTAATGCCGATATCTACGATTTTGTACTTGTAAATTTTGCTAACACAGATATGGTTGGTCATACTGGAAATCTCGAAGCATGCATCAAGGCTGTTAATGTCGTTGATTACTGTGTAGCTGAACTGACCAAGAGATTTGTTGCTCGAGGGGGAACAGTAATATTGACAGCCGATCACGGCAACATAGAGGAGTTATTGAACTTAACAACAGGAAAGGTTGATACCGAGCACTCAATCAACCCTGTGCCACTATTGATTGTGGATCCCAACTTAACTGGTCGGACATTACCCTATGGTGCCCTAAAAGATATCTCACCTACAATCCTTGATATAATGGGAATTCCCTCGCCTTCTGAAATGACTGGACACTCACTGCTTAGTTCGTATGAGTCTTGAGACCATATAAAATACTCCTATTGCAATCAGGGCATAAATGACCAAATGCTCGTATCTAGCGACATAATCTCCTACTACTTCCCAATTCGCTCCAAGTATATATCCTAAAATAGCTAATATTGCGGTCCAAAGTAGTGAGCCAACGATGGTAAAGATTGAAAACGAGATAAACGGCATCTTTGCAACTCCTGCTGGAAAAGATATCACACTACGAATGACCGGAATTATCCTCCCAAGTAATACAATTATACTACCTTTGGATTCAAAGACCTCAAAGCCCTTTTGCACATCTTTCTCAGTTAAAAACAGATATTTACCATACTGCTTTAAAAACTTATCAACAATCAACTTGTTTCCCCAATAACCTATGAAATAAAAAGGCAATGAACCTAAATAGCTTGAGAGTCCACCTACAATAATAAGTAATCCAAGATTAAGTCGCCCTTCACTTGCTACAAATCCGGCAAAAGGCATTATCAGTTCTGAAGGTATTGGTACAAAGAAGCTCTCAATAAACATTGAAAGGGCGACACCTAAATAACCAGCCTGTTCAATCAAATGTGTTAGCCAAAGCACAATATTCTCTACCACTGCTTCATATATTATAGGTTAGTTGGTATAATTCCCCACTATGCATAAGTCATCATATATAAGTAAGATTCTTTTAGCAATTATTCCACTACTGCTGCTTGCAGGTTACTTTGAACGCTACCTGACTTTACTACCACAATACTTCTATACTGGAGAAGTTTATGCGTATAGCAATCTAAAAACTGAAAACTTTAACCTGAATTTAAATTTAGCTAAGTTTGAAAGTGTCCCTTTAACCTTAATTGAAAGAATTGGTTCACTTGAGGTTGATGAATGGAAAGTGAAGCGGGTTCAGAACTATTTAAAAAATCGTGGGGCACCTTTAGCTTCCAAAGCTAAATTCCTTGTACAATCAGCCAAATATTACCGAATTGATTACCGTTTAGTAGCAGCAATTTCGATTATTGAATCAAGCGGAGGTAGGAATACTTACAGGCCGTACAACGCCTGGGGATGGGGAGGAGCTGAAGCCGCCTTTACATTTCGAAGCTGGGAAGAGGCAATCATGACAGTATCACGAGGTTTGGCAGGCTATTATGCTGGTGGTGCAAACACACCCGCTGAGATTGCTCCCAGATACAATCCACATACTCCAAAAGAATGGTCTCGTAAAGTTACTTTCGTAATGTCACAGATGTAAGATCAAGCTGAGTACCCTTTTTAATACCATGCAAGTTAGCGTATCCCGAGTTTACTTCTAGTACATACCTGTACTTGTCGTTAGGAATTATTAACGGACACTTTAAAATGCTCTCGCACGGTTGAGCATCGTTTTTAATTCCAGTTACAAAAAAGTTCTGATCAATGAAGATGATGTCAATTGCAAATTTCATATCACGCATCCAAAAAGGCGACTGAACATCCCGGCTGAAAACAAACAGTAACCCTTCCTCGCCATCCAAACGTTCCCTACCTGAAAGCCCTTTAGAACGTTCCTGCTCCGTTTCGGCCAGGTTTACCATCAATTTTTGATCCCCTACCTTAATCTCATAAAGCTGTGTTTCAGTGGTTTTGAAGGGATTTATCAAAACTACCCAAAAGACAGCTGGAATTAAAACAAAAACAACTATTAATATGTATTTCAGAGCTTTGCTCATCTCTCGACCATGATATACTCAGTGATATGAAAAAGAAAGTATTTGTAGGATTATCTGGAGGTGTAGACAGTGCCGTTGCAGCCCATTTGTTACTTGAAGGTGGATACAATGTTACTGGAGTTTTTATGAAGAATTGGTCAGGCGAAGAGTATGGGGTAGAAGATTTGTGCCCTTGGAAAGAAGATTTGGAATGGGCAAATATGGTAGCGACTCACCTTGGAATTCCACTCAAGGTCTATAACTTTGAAAAAGAATATCGTGAAGCAGTGATTGAGGATTTCTTTTACCAATACTCTATTGGCAACACTCCTAATCCCGATATTCTATGCAATAAATACATCAAGTTTAGCAAGTTCTTAAATAGAGCAGCTTCTGAAGGTGCGGAATTGATTGCGACTGGCCACTACAGTAAAACAGTTGGAGGACAACTATTCCGAGCCAAAGACCAAAATAAAGACCAAACATACTTTCTCAGTCAATTAAACAAATCTCAACTTGAGGCTTCAATTTTTCCTTTGTCTAATTTACTCAAAAATGAGGTCAGAGAGATTGCAAATCAAGTCGGACTACCTAATGCTAAACGCAAAGACAGTCAGGGGATCTGCTTTGTTGGCAAAATTGATATCAAGGACTTTTTGAAAAAAGAGTTAAAGGAGAAAAAAGGTGAGATTATAGACATTGACACCCAAAAGGTAGTTGGGGAACATAATGGGGTATGGTTTACTACAATTGGACAACGACACGGGTTAAAACTTGGCGGTAGCGATCAACCATATTTTGTTTGCAGAAAGGATGTTGGGCAAAATATTATATATGTAGCCAAAGGATCTCATAACCCCAAACTGTATGCAAATACAGCTCTAATTGAA
This sequence comes from bacterium, assembly GCA_021463465.1. Taxonomy (GTDB): domain Bacteria; phylum Patescibacteriota; class Dojkabacteria; order SC72; family SC72; genus JAJTYH01. The sequence continues at coordinate 1,560 of JAJTYH010000002.1, read as the reverse complement.
AACTTTAACCAAATCTCTCCTATTCCAAATAAAATCCAACTCTCAGGGCAGGTCAGACATAGAGGGTCTCTTTACAGCATTCAGCTAGAGATGTTAGAGAGAAATGGCTCTTATAGAGTGTCTTTTTTTGATCCAGCTTGGGCTGTTGCACCAGGACAAAGCCTTGTAGTTTACCATGGTAATCAGTGCCTTGGTGGCGGAATAATTAAAAGCGTCATTGACTAAGCTTTTTCACAATGGATATAATATTATAACTATTTTATTGTTGCCCTATGCTTTCCTTCCTCAAATATTTAAGCCCTCTTTACTCAAGTTTGGACAAAATCGCTGATTTTAGCGACTTCAAACCTAGTAATGACATTGAATCTGAGGAATTTCCATACTTTGTTAACGTAGAAGACATTAGTATTAAAGAAATCAAACAATTGAGAAATAAACTTGAGCAGTTAAATCGTGAATTGAATGAACAAACAGCTATAGTTGAAGAGCAGACCGGCGATGACAAAAAGGATGCCATCAAGATTTACAATCAAATACTTAAAAAAATTGAGCAACAGGTTGATCGGATCAATTTAGACCTGGAGCGAGTAAATGACCCCTACTTTGGTAAGATCCAAATCTCACGCCACCACACCAGCAAATTACCCGCTGGCGAGATGACCGCTTACATTGGTAAATTTGCATACTTTGACAAAAACTCACAAAAGGTTTTAGTGACAGATTGGCGAGCGCCAATAGCTAATGTGTATTACATGAACTCAGGACCTACCAAAGGTGTAGAATTTAAATCTCCGATTGGAATTTTATCAGGAGACTTAAACCAGAAAAGACAGTTTGATATTTCAATCGGTCGAATTCATCACATATACGATGCGAAGTCGGGTAATGTTTCTGCAGACGAATTCTTGCTTTCTCAACTTAATAAGAAGATGGGAAAGAAATTAAGCGAGATTGTAGCCACAATCCAGAATCAACAGAACGAGATAATTCGAGCCAATATAAATCAACCAATTATTATGCAAGGGGTGGCAGGAAGCGGTAAGACCACAATTGTGCTGCATCGCTTAGCTTATCTCTTCTACACCTTCCCAAAGGAAATACAACCCGAGAGGTCTTTGATAATCGTTCCAAACCAACTTTTTTTAGATTATATCTCTGACGTACTTCCCAGTCTCGGAATTAGGAACGTGCAAGCCAACACATATATCTTTTGGGCCAAGAGAATACTTGGCTGGGGAGATAAATTTAATTTATCAAGCCTTCCTAATGACCTAAGTGTGAAGTTAACCAAAGGTTCAGAACAATTTATAGAAAATTTAAAAAAATTTTTTGCCGAATACGAAAGCCAACTTTTAAAGAATCTGCCGTTTTCTGAAAGTGATGCGGTGGCTAAACGTTATAATGAATTGAAAGCAAACCACTCAGAGATTTATCTTAAAGAAAGGTTAGATTTAGCTTTGGAAGGGACTTATCTCTCCCAGCAGGTAAATCGGAAGCTTAAGAATACCTCATTGCAAGTATCAGATGCAACCAAGCAACGAATTGCTCAATTTTTAAAAG
>JAJTYH010000001.1 GCA_021463465.1 bacterium | reverse complement strand
CGCGAGGCGGGATTGCCGCCCTCAGGGCGGCAATCATTCGGGGTTCTGCTCAAAATGAGTTCTAACTTTTTCCAGCAGACACCACCATATTGAATTAGCCGCCTCGCTCGGGGCTTCGCCCCTCAGCAGTGGTTTCCGCCAAAAAATTCCAAGGGGTTTTGAATTCCGTCAAAAGAATTCCCGCCGAAATTCGGCGGTTCCTAAACGAAGTTTGGATTGCGCCAGCCGCCGATCATTTTGCCAGCTTCGTCTAGCTTCAAGGCTAGCTCCTCATATTGTCCATTGCTTAGTATCTTCGCTTTCCAACCGATAGAGATAAGAAACTTCAGAACATCAAGTTCTAGAATACACTTGGAAACCTTTGCCGTCTTTTGGTCAGTTTTTTTAAAAATACTTTCGCGCAACGTTCAGGATTTCCCACCAATTAGCTTGCTCTGATCTAGTTGCTGTTTACTCTGACGGATAGTTTCCGGATTCTTTTCGGTGTCTCAGGGCCAAGAGACGGTAGGCGATGATCAATAGGCCTGCACTTGCGCTAGCAATAATAATCAACCAAGGCAGAAGTAGGGAGCGTTTTGTTTTGATGGTAGGCGACGGCATTTGCTCGGTGGTGTTAGTGATTGGAGTTGGCTCAGGTGTGGCAGGGGGGGCGGTCGTAGAAGTAGTGTCGGTCGTTGACGGAGTAGTGCTTACAGACGTCTTAGCTGAAGAAACGGTCTCTATTGTCTTAGTACTGCCAGAGTCATCGCCACCACTACCTGCTGGAGGAGCTTCGGCAGGTGTTTTTACGATTTTGAAAGTTTTAGCTGAATAGCCTCCACTGTAAGTGAATGAAATGTAGCCAGAAGAGTCCGACGTGGTGCTGACTTGTTTTACGTCGTCAACCAGGACGTCGTAGCTGGTATTAGCGACGAGGTTGCCAACGACGTGGTCGGTAGTGGTGCTATGCGTGACAGACGATTCGGTCCACTCTCGGGTGTAGTTACCGCTAGTCTCCCAATTCGTGATCGAAATATCCACATCGCCCCCGCTCGGTGTGACGGTCATATCGATCGCGTCGGAGTCGTTATACGGATCGGTCGAATAGGTGATGGTGCCGTCCGGGTAAACGGTGTTAGTGCGTCCGGAGTGAAGGCCGAGTGGGAGGTAAAAGTTATGTTTTAGATAACTGATGACGCTCTGGCTGTGCAAATCGGTAAAGTCATCGGCTGCATCGAGTGAGCCGGAGTGTGGGTAAATCTCGACATCGAACGGATAACTAAATGTTGTTAGCGTTTGCGCGCTAGCTTGTTTATACATGTGAATCCGTAAATCGGTGCCATTCACGATATTGTCGGTTGGGAAGTTGACCTTGACAGCCACGCCGACCGTTCCGTAAATCGGATCACTAAGTCGAAGATCATAGACATTCGAGCCTAAGTCCGTAAACGCGGGAGTGATGACGATCCGGTCCCAGCCAGCGTAGCCAGCAATGCCGGTGCTAGCATTATCGTCGTCATTGATATAAAAGTTGCCATTCAGGTTCATCAACCCCAAGCTCACGCTATAGCTGCCGTTGGCGTCGCCGATCGGCACTATAAAACTGTCCCAGTTGGAGTTATCGGTGGAGTACTGATAGGTAATACTTCCCTCGATTCGCTGGTTGACGTAGGCGGTAACGGCATAGGTACCGTCAATAACGTCGATTGGGATATCGACGGTGGGCACGTTCTCGGCGTTATCGCGATAAATGAGCGTGGTGCCAGAGTCGAAACTGTAGCCGGTGTAGTTGGTCCATAAATTATCGTTTGTGACTAAATTGGACGTAATCGAAGCGCTGGGGGTGGCGGTTTCCGCTTCGTACGAGTAGCCGTTGGACGGGGTCAGCGACATGTAAATATCTTTGACATCGGCCGATGAGTCGCCGTTGGCGGTGGTGCCGGTGATTTGCAGTTTGTCGCTATCGGACCAGGCCTGAAAAAGGCTGTTGTACGCCAATTTTCCGTCGCTACTGGCCGCGACGTGCTCGATAGAGGCATCAGTGCTGGAATTGCTGACGTTGACAGTGTTGATGGTACCGTAGGTGTAGGTGGTACTGTCGTTATCGTAGTTAAGGGTGTATTTAAGTTGGTCGATAAAGTCGACGCTACCGCTATGAATAACCGACTGGTATTTATACAACGGGGCGAAAATGGAGGTAGCATACTGCGGCCACTCGATCCCTGTCGGCCGGTTCTGAGCGTTCTGCCGGACTAAAAAGTAGGGGCTATTCAATAGCGTCGACGACTTGCCGCTGTTTTGGCCATACGCGTCCGTGGCTGAGGCGGCGGCGAGCAAGCTCGGTTCGGTGGTGGAGGTTGTAGCGGCGTTTTGATAGTAATTCGTAGCAAAATCTTGTATGGCACTGTTAGTGGCGCTGTCGGCGGTGTAGTAAAGCGTCGTGGCGGCCCGTTGGGTACCTGATTTAACGGGATTGCCGGCTGAGCCGCCGCCCAGCTGAAAGTCGAGCTGATACTCAAAAGGCATATCACCCGTTTCGCCAACGGTGGTGTATTTAGTGTTGATATCGGTGAAAACCAGCCCCAGGCTCACCGTCTCACCGGTAAACTGCCAGTTAATCCACGGGTAGGTGTCGAGGTTCGGGCTGTGAATCTGCTGCATCTCTCGAGTTGTGTAGTGGTCGATATCGCCGTTTTCGTCGGTACCGTACCACGAGATCGGCAGGGCGCTGTTGACCATCCAGCAGAACTGAAACTGGTTGGTTTGGTAGGTGGTAGTGCCGGTAATCGAGGCCTCGCTTTGGAAGTACGGCTTGCCGGCCCAAAAAGTCCAAACCTCCGAGAACGAACCGCCGGCGCCGTTGTTGTAGGTGGCAGTAATTTTAATTCTGGTGGCGGTGCTTTCTGTCAAGCTGACGGTTGTGGCGACGGAGTTTTGCAGCCCAAACGAGGAGTTCTGGCCACTCGAGGCCGGGTTAGCCCCCTCCAAGTAACCGAGACCGTAGTAAGTGCTACCTTGATAGACTAAGTCGTCGGAGAGCGTCTGGTCGCTTTTCCGAATGTATAAGTGTTTGATAATGCCGGTCGCGTTACCGGAGACGGCGCGGTGAACAACGGCAATATAGTAGTCGTTCTCGATAGTGTAATCTCCGGAGTTACTTGTTAGTGACAGGTGCTGACCACTTAAGAGGTCAGCCGAAGCAGTTGATGGGTAGCGAATAAGAAGTGGTGGTAGTAGTAATGAGGCCACCACAAGAGTAGTAAACGGCAAAATCTTTCCTATCTTTACCACTTTTTCTATCTGTTTCATAGTTGTGCCCTGCGTTTTTATCTTAACAGTTAGTCGAGTTAGGTCAACGAAATGTGCTTACCTGTGCGTGATCACGGCTTCTTGTACAAAATGTTCCCTCGTTTTTGATTGAAAGTATGGTTTGGAATGTTCCCAACGCTAGTTTTAACCATGATGATTATTATGACGATGTAAAATCTGTTGTTGCAAACTGTTTTAACAAAACCATAAAAGATGAGGACTGTAAGGGTATGTGCGAGGTAAACGATATAAAATACCTCTTCCATTCATCTCAACCATGGACACGGGAACAAGCTCACAGTTTTTTTGATGCCGCGTGGGACCATGTGGGCTTTGAATAATTATGAAAAATATTCGTAAAGAAATTTTTGTTTGGATACAACTTGTCGCTTTTGTGATAATTTGGGCGGCGGTACTTTTATTTTCCGGAACCACATTGGAAATAGGTTGGGAAGCAATCAAAAAATTACCAAATGTTGTAACGATTTATGTTTTGCTTGCTCTGATATTTACAAACTGGGCATGGAGGTTGTCTATTTTTAGAAAATGGTTAGTGCCGCTCCCTGACTTGCAAGGCACATGGAAAGGAACACTAGAAAGCACGTGGATTGATCCTGCTACAAACCAAAAAATCCCGCCGAAAGATGTAATGTTAGTAATAAAACAAAATTTTTCGAGCATAAGCTGTGTAATGTATACCGATGAATCGGATAGCTTTAGCAATACTGCTCAGATTAACGAAGATGACGAGAGCGGGATTTTTCGGTTAAGTTATAATTACACTAATCGTTCAAGGGCAAATGTCCGCGATAGAAGCGCCATACATGATGGAGCGGCAATTTTGAAGGTGATAACAGAACCAGAAAAAGTTTTAAAAGGCGAGTATTGGACAAGCCGCAAGACAACTGGGGACATTTCTGTTAAATTTGTATCAAGGAAACTAGCAGAAAGTTTTTCTGGTTCTGATAAGTAAGCCCGCCGAAAAAGTCCGCCAGCCCGAAAGCGAGGACGGCTCGGCAGGAGGGGGTTGGGGGGAGGAATGCCGAGCCGTCCGAGCGTCAAAGCCCCGCCGCCTGTTCGTCAGAACAGAGACCAGCAGAGAAGTTTTCTTTTCCTTAATTGAAAAAAATTTTAGGGGGCGCGCGAAAGAAAAAATTGTAAAGAAAACTTCTCTGCTGGACACGCGAGCAAAGCGAGCGGCGGCGGGGCGAGAGCGTACGATTTGGTTCAGAGCCACCACGCGCTCGGCGCGTGGTCAGTCGGGGTTCTGCTCAAAGAAAGTTCGGATTTCGTCCAATAGACACCACCAAATTGAATTAGTCGCCTCG